>NZ_JALXJU010000002.1:0-987538 GCF_030515105.1 Alcaligenes sp. YSL9
TTTAATCTCTGTGGTTGTCCCGTCTTGCGACGAGACCGATTGTGTCTCAAAGAAAAATTCAGAGTTACACAAGGTAATTCTTCATCTTTCGTTTGTGAGCACTTGATACAAACTTGTGGCGATCCCCGAAGGGTTCGACTCGCTCATTCCAAGCGCCCACACTTATCGGCTGTTAATTGTTAAAGAGCAGTGACAGTTGCCTGTCGTTCTACTGACTAACCCGGCTGGCTTGTCGCGCTTAGCGCTTCGTGCCTTGCTGTGTTAGCAGCAGAGAAACGAGATTATGAAGCAGATCAGGCAGTGTGTCAAGCGTTTTTTTGAAGAAGCTAGAAAGTTTTAAAACCGTCTAACCTATCCCGCTTAAACCAGAACTTTCGTTCTGTCCTACCTACTGAACAATCAACCGTGAGGCTAACCATCCAACTTCACAAACAAGGGTAAATTTTCAAATTCGTTTCAACCTTCGAAACCGCTTAAAAACTTAACGCTGCGTTCTCTGGAGCAGAACCTAGAACTTTAACACAGAATTTTCTGATTTGTCAAGCTCCGGGTTTTACACCCTGTCAGTTTCCTGACCAGTCATTCAAGCTTCGGTGCGGGCCTCTTGGCCAAGGCGGTGAAACTTGTCTAACTGCTCTCTGCGGCGCTTCGGGGAAAACCCTGTGTGCTGCAGCGAGAAAAGAACTATAGCACGACGATTTTCCGCTTTGCAAGCGTTTCATGGGGTTTTTCTAGGTATTTCAGGAGAGAAAACTCCGTAAAACGATGTAGCTGATTGATAACTATGAAGAATAACTATAAAAATAATTTTTAGCTTATTTCGACTTTTTGCCTTCAGGCAGGAGGCTTCAAGCTTCTTCAGAGCAAAATATGAACAGAAAGCTATTTTCCTCACGGAAATTCGTTAAATCATCTCGCCCGTCCTCTGACCATTCCTCCCTCTATCCTCCTTCTATATTGATAGGGGAGCCCCCCCTCCCAAAAATAGTCGCCAGTCGATGGGTTGGTTGGTTGGTTGGTTGGTTGGTTGGTTGGTTGGTTGGTTGGTTGGTTGGTTGGTTGGTTGGTTGGTTGGTTGGTTGGTTGGTTGCTGGATGGATGGATGGATGGATGGCGGACAAAAGAACGGCCACACGAACACTGCATCGGCCCTGTGCCTTCAACCAACAGTGTCTATATATAGATAACGAGTTGAATGGCCTCCAAGATCGAGCATTATGCAGGGCTGCTAGCCACTCGGGGCCCCGGGACCGGGTGTTGGGGCGAGTCAGAGTACTTGCCGCAGTCGGAGTCACAATCGGGGATGCAAGCAGTCTGCTGTTTGAGTCCAAAGTTTGTGATTGGTCCGGGGGACCAATCACTGGGCGAGTTCAGACTGCGCCCCGATTGTGACTCCGACAAGGGGACCGGCGCATTGCGCCGGCAAGTAGTCCGCCCCAACACCCGGTCCCGGGGCCTCGAGTGGCGACCTACATAGAGCGGCTAGCATCATAAACATCCCCAAGCAGTCTCCGAAACAAAGACAAGCGAAGCATTCATCCTCCCTAAACTCTCTATATAGTCATAAAGGCATAGCAGCCTCACCGACTTGGCCCTACACTAGCCCGGAACAGATATTCCTGAGCGAAATTACTATGCATGAAGACATCCTGATTAACGTCACTCCGTTTGAAACCCGTGTTGCCCTGGTCGAGCAAGGTGCTGTCCAGGAAATTCATATCGAACGCAGCATCCAACGCGGTTATGTGGGGAACGTCTATCTGGGAAAAGTGGCGCGGGTTTTGCCCGGCATGCAAAGTGCCTTTATTGATATTGGCCTGGAACGCGCGGCGTTTATCCATGTCGCGGACTTACGCCAGAATCGCACCGAGCGTAATCAGGGTAGTCCCACCACGCCGATTGAAAAGCTCTTGTACGAAGGTCAGTCTCTATTAGTACAAGTCATCAAGGATCCATTGGGTACCAAGGGTGCTCGTGTATCAACACAAATCAGTATTGCGGGCCGCATGTTGGTGTATCTGCCTTTTGATCCTCATATTGGCGTATCGCAACGGATTGGTTCGGATGCAGACAGGATCGAGCTGCGCGAGCGTGTCAGTCGTCTTATGCCCAAGGATGAGAAAGGCGGTTTCATCGTACGGACTCAGGCCGAATGCGCGACGGATGAAGAGATCAGTGCAGACCAGCAGTATCTGCGTACTTTGTGGACACGTATTCAGGAACGTATCCGCGAGCAAGGCGCCCCCTCTGTTCTTTATACGGACTTGAGCCTGGCGCAACGTGTTTTACGCGATATGGTGACGCCCAACACCCAATCCATCATCGTGGACTCACGCACCGTCGTGCAGGAGATGAAGGAGTGGGCACAGATTTACACGCCCTCGGTGCTTGAGCGCATCAGTCACCACAAAGGCAGTCGCGCTCTGTTTGATACAGCCCATGTGGATGAAGAAATCAATCGCGCCCTGTCGCGTCGGGTGGATTTGAAGTCCGGCGGCTATTTGATTATCGATCAGACCGAAGCACTCACTACGGTGGATGTGAATACCGGCGGTTTCGTCGGTGGTCGCAACTTTGACGACACGATCTTCAAAACAAACCTGGAAGCAGCGATTGCCCTGGCCCGCCAGCTGCGTCTGCGCAATCTGGGTGGCATCATCATCCTGGACTTTATTGATATGGACGACCCTGCTCACCGGGAGTCTGTCTTGCAGGAGCTGCAAAAAGCGCTGGCCAAAGACCGCACTCGCGTGACGATCAATGGCTTTAGTCAATTAGGTCTGGTGGAAATGACGCGCAAACGTACGCGTGACTCTTTGGCGCACCAACTATGCGAGCCCTGCCCCACCTGCCAATCGCGAGGTTCCGTCCGCACGGCCCGCACAGTCTGCTATGAAATCTTGCGCGAGGTCCTGCGCGAAGCCAAACAATTCAATCCCAAAGAATTTCGTATTTTGGCGGCTCAAGAGGTCGTGGACCTGTTTCTGGAAGAAGAAAGCCAGCACCTGGCCGTGGCGGGCGACTTTATTGGCAAGCCCATTTCCCTGGAAGTAGATCCACACTACTCCCAGGAACAGTACGATATTATTTTGCTGTAATTGGTCAGCGTTGGGGTTGGCTGAGTAGCCAATCCCCTGCATTAGCTCTTGTACGGCAAGTCTACGGCCTGCTCGGACACGCTCCTACACTCGCAAAGCTCAGGCACAGATACAAGCAAACCAGCAAACATCTTCTGGCACGCGGCAACTACCAGCAGAAAAACACGCCCCGGCTTATTCGCTAATCTGATGGCGAATGATATGAAAGCCCTCTGACTCCTGAGGTGCCACAAAGTAAGAGCTGAACAAATCAAACTGCGCTTCGGTCGTCTCAAAGGGATGCTCACCACTGGCATTACGGGCATGCAAACGTGCTTTGCACAGTTCATCTGCCACATCCAGATAATGCAGTTCATGAGCCACAGCCGATTTTTCAATCAGCTCCCGCGCCCAAGCGCGTGTTGCCAAGGTATTGGACGGAAAATCCAGCACTACAGACATCCCAGCCTGCAACAAAGCAGTAATATGCGGTGCCATGGCCGCCCGCAACTGCGCTGAACAGCGCGCGTAATCTTCCAAAGACGCAATTTGACCGGGGTATACGTTAGCCAGCCAAACGTCTTCGCTGATTAGTACGGTCTTGGGCTGCTCGGACAGCTTTTTAGCAAGGGTGGATTTACCCGCCGCAATCTTGCCGCAAATCAGATAAAGCATCGCTGCTGTCGAGGCTGTCTGTCTGACTGGGGGTGCAGAGGCAAGATCCATAATCATCTCTGTTCATTGAGAGGGACTGAAAACAATAAACCCGCCTGAAAAAGCGGGTCACGAGCAGGACAGATTTGTCCTGCGATCAGGGCGCCTCATGTGCTGAGCGAGTTGCCCAGCACAAAGCTTGAACACTTACAGCGGCGCAACCGGTACAAAATCATCCTCGGGCAGCACTTCTTTTGGTGCATCGTCCGGATTGCACACACCTGGAGCACGAATTGAAGTGAAGATCTCCTGAATCTCTCGCTTCACATCAGCGCGGTAAGCGTAAACCTTTGCGTCTACCCAACCCTTTTGCATCATGGTCAGATCGATCAGGATACTTTTATCCCAGCCCGCCCCCGGTTCCAGTTCGTAGCGCAAAGTGCCGTAGCTGGCCTGACGCTCATCCATTTTGAAAACCGCTGCTTTGCCACACTCGGCCTGATGCTTGAACAAGGCACGCTGAATACCCACAAAGTCCGTATTGATGCGGCGCTCCGTCTTGAAGTAACTGGGACGACGCAAATCCTGTTCTCGCAGTTCCGCACCCTGCTTGGCACACCCTGCCAACACAGCCAGCCCGGCCAGCGCAAGAATGATTTTCTTCATGATGTTCCTTATCGTGCAGCCCCAGGCTGCTTATTCGTTGAACTGAAACTGCATTTGGTAGAAACCGGCGTACACACCGTTGCGGGCCAGCAATTCGTCGTGACGGCCCTGCTCAATAATCCGCCCTTCGTCCAGCACCAGGATTTGATCCGCATTTTGTACGGTAGACAGACGATGCGCAATCACCAAGGTACTGCGGCCCTTCATCAGGGTCTCCAGCGACATCTGAACCTGACGCTCGGACTCATTATCCAGAGCCGAGGTGGCTTCATCCAGAATCAGAATGGGAGCATTTTTAATCAAGGCACGGGCAATGGCCAGACGCTGACGCTGGCCGCCAGACAGGGAATTGGCATTCTCGCCCACCATCGTATCCAGACCTTGTGGCAAGCCTTCCACGAACTCGCGCAGATTGGCTGCCTCCAGCGCTTCCCAGATACGCTCCGGCGTAACATCGGCTCCTGCACCATAGGCCACGTTTTGGCCAATCGTCGCCTCAAACAGCACCACGTCCTGGCTGACCAAAGAAATCTGGCTACGCAAGCTACGCAAGGTCAGCTCTTCGGAGGGAATGCCATCTACCCGCACTTGCCCACTGCTAGGAATCAAGAAACGCGGCAACATATTGGCCAGTGTGGTCTTGCCACTACCGGAACGGCCAACCAGGGCAATGGTCTGGCCGGGCTGCACCGCAAAACTGACCTCGGACAAGGTATCGCGATGCGCGTTGGGGAAACGATGTGACACCGAGTCGAACTCGATATGCCCATGCACAGGCTGCGTGAACTCTCGAGTCCCGGTATCGGGCTCAGGGTCCTGGTCAACCAGCTTGAAGACACTTTCTGCCGCCACCAGCATGCGCTGCATCGTGCCGGTGATATTGGTCAAACGCTTGATAGGGTCAAAAATCTGTCCCAGGGCAGCCATGAAAGCAGCAAAGCTACCGATAGTCAGCGTGCCGGTATTGGCCTGGTAAAGAGCGACAAAAATCACTCCGGCCACGGCAATCGACACAAACAACTGTGTGATGGGCGACAAAGCGGCATCCGCAGAAGCTGCACGCATGGCGAAGCGGCGCAGGCGCGCATTCACATACATGAAACGGGTGTTTTCACGCTCGTAGCCATCAAACAGCTTGATGACACGTTGGGCATCGATAGCTTCACTGACCACACGAGTCAGCTCGGCATTCATGTTCACGGTATCGCGGTTGATGCGGCGCAGGCGACGCGACACCAGTTTGGCCACAAAGACCGAGGCGGGCATGACCAGAAACACGATCACGGTCAATTGCCAGGACATGTAAAGCAAAACACCCAACAAGGCGATCACGGTCAAGGTTTCACGCACTACGACGGTGACCACCTCGGTGGCCACACCAGTCATGGTGCCGGCATCAATCGTGAAGCGGTTCAGCAAACGGCCAGTATCCCCCTGCTTGAACTCCGAATCGGACAATCCCAGCAAGCGGGAGAACATGTCACCACGTAAAGTCAGCAACATTTTGTTGGCGATCCAGGCAAACAAATAAGAACTGCCGTAACTGGTCACGCCGCGCACAAACATCAGCCCGATCACCGCCAGCGGGATGGACCACATATAGTCCGGATTGGCACCCGTAAAGCCATCATCCAGCAAAGGCTTCATGATCACCGCCAGCACTGGCTGGGTAGCCGAGGAGATACTGACCAGGATCAGCGCCAGCACCGCCACCTTCCAATAAGGCAGCAAACGGCTATAAATGCGCTTCCAGAGATCGGATTTGACAGGATCGTGCCCAGCAGGCTTGATTTTGGTTTCTATGGCGTTGGACAACGAGGACACCCTATATACTATCTAATTGTGTTTATTCTAACGCTCATTGCCTGAGTCGAGCGCCTCCGCACTTGTTGGTTCTGCCTAGTTGTCCTGTTCATGTCTGATCCCTCTGCCCTTTATTTACGATTGCCTAATTGGCTAGGCGATGTATGCATGAGCCTGCCGTGTTTACAGGCTCTGCTGGATACCGGTTTGCCCGTCGTGGTTTGCGCCCGTCCCTGGGCCCGCGAACTGCTGTCGGCTTACCCCTTGCATGGCTTCATCCCCATGAGCAGCCACTGGCACCAGGATGCCAAGGCCATACGCCGTTATCGTCGCCAACACGGCCATCGCCAAGCGTATGGCCTGCTGCTGCCCGATTCGCTGAGTAGTGCCCTCAGCTTCAAACTGGCAGGTCTGCCAGCCTGCGGTTACCGGGACGACGGCCGTAGCCTTTTATTACGATGGCCGTTAAATAAGCCGCAAAAGCAGTTGCATGCGGTGCAATCCTGGTTCTATATTGTTCAGCAGGCTTTGGCGCTGTGGAAATTGAACCCGGCGCCTGAACAAGCCCCAGCCACCCTGGATTTGACGCTCAGCCCCCTGCAACGGCAAGAAGGCGACAACAGTCTGCGCCAAGCCGCCCTGCGCCCCGGTGACTATATTCTGATCGCCCCTACCGCAACGGGACTGCACAAAGGCCGCGTCAAAGTCTGGCCGTATTTCGACCAACTGACCCGCCATCTGCAAGCCCAAGGCAAAACCGTCATTATGTGCCCCCCGCCCAACGAGCATGAGGCTGCCCTGCAAAATGCGCCCAGCGCACGTTGCCTGCCGCCCCTGCCTTTAGGAGCGTTTGCGCGGCTTTGCCAACAGGCGCAGTGGGTTATTTGCAATGACTCTGGCGTCTCCCATGTCGCGGCAGCCATCAAGGCCCAGCAGCTGACCTTATGTGGCGTCACCAACCCTGAAGACACCGGTCCCTGGTCGCCACGGGCGATTTGCCTGGGGCGCGATGGCCAATGGCCAACGCTGGACGAGGTGGTGCAAGTGCTGGAGTCAGAGCGGGAGCACCCATGAATGTATCGAGCATCCTGACCAGCCTGGTCATTCCGCTGAATTTGTTTGCCGCCCTACTACTTGTGGCGGTGCTGCTCTTTATCTTGCGCCTGCGCAAAACCGCCGCCGCTCTGGCCTTGGCCGGACTGCTCTGGACCGGCGCCTGGTCCCTGCCTGCCACCAGTCTGTATGCGGGCGGTTATCTGGAAAAAATGTATCCCTATCAGCCGGCTGAGCAGGTAACGCAAGCCGATGCCATTGTGGTTCTGGGCGGCCACACCGCTCAAAACCGCAGCAATTGGTTCTTGCCCCAAACAGCACAGAAAACATCGGCGCGGGTAGAACGAGCGGCCGATCTGTATAAAGCGGGCCGTGCACCTTACATTGTCTTGTCGGGAGCCGCGCTGGACGGCGGCATCAGTGAAGCCAAGGTCATGGCCAACACCCTGACTAATCTGGATGTGCCCGCCTCGGCCACACTGATGGAAAACGAAAGCCTGACCACCCAGCAAAATGGTGCATACACCGCCCAGCTACTGCAAGAAAAGCAGGCCAAGAAAGTCTTGTTGGTAACCTCTGCCCTGCACATGCCACGCGCCATGGCAATTTTCCGCAAGCAAGGGGTCGATGTCATTGCGGCTGGTGCCGCCCCACAGCTAACGGTTCCGAACAGCCCCGAGTTTTCCATGTGGAAACCCAATCTGATGGCCTTGCAATCCAGCCGCTCCATCATCAAGGAATATGTCGGGATTCTGGTGTACTGGTCCCGAGGCTGGGCATGATTTGCCGTTCTGAATGTGGGGCCTGCTGTATCGCCCCCTCTATCTCCAGTCCTATCCCCGGCATGCCCCACGGCAAGCCTGCGGGTGTGCCCTGTATTCAGCTGGACGAACAGCTACGTTGTCGGATTTTTGGCCAACCCGAACGCCCTGCCTGTTGCTCGGGCTTACAAGCCTCGCCGGAAATGTGTGGAGAAAAGCGGGAAGATGCCTTGATCTGGCTGACGGAGCTGGAAACACTCACTGCTCCGTCCCTCAACAACTAAGCATAAAAAAAGCGTTCTGAAATACACTCAGAACGCTTTTTACTACAGGCTTGGCCTCTGCATCTGACTTTATAGCGCCCGCGCCTTCAAATAGGCCTGATAAGTATCCACCGAAAAACGCTGCGCATCAAAACGATTTTCTGCGCGCTGCCTGGCACGCTTGCCCACGGTATGCAAGCAGTACTTCTGACATAACATGTCTCGAACATGCGCCTCAATGGCTGCCACGTCTCCACAAGGCACCACCCAACCCTCATGCAGATGCTCGATGCTTTCCGGTAGACCACCCGCATTGGAGATCAAGACGGGCAGCCCCAAAGCCAAGGATTCGTAGCACGCGTACGAGGCCGACTCTTTGTATGAAAGCACAAACCCCACATCACAGGCAGCCAGGATCGACCGCACATCCTTAACCAAGCCGGGGAAAACCAATTGTTCGGCACAGCTCAAAGCCTGCACTTGCTCCCGAACAGCCTGCGCAGGTGGATCACCTGCTACCACAACCCGAACGCGCTGCTTGAGTTCCGGCTCCAGACGGGACACTGCTTCAACCAGCAGCAACCAACCTTTTTCCAGATCCGTGCCACCCACTGAGCCCAGCACCAAACTGTTCTCTGCCAAATCAGCGCCGAAAAGTGCTTGGCGTGCAGCCTGCTTTTCCTGCGCGGAAACCGGGGAATAATGCGCCAAGTCCAGACCGTGATAAATCCGCTCAACGTTGCAACGCCGATAATCAGAATTGGCGAGTTGGCGGGCAACATAATCGCTGACAGCAATGCAAAGATCAGTCCCAAAGCGCGCCCGCAAACGGTTACCCATGCTGTGTAGACGCTTGGTATTGTGTTTGGTCCAGATAATAACGGGAGGATTCGACAAGGTTTTGCAGGCGATCATGACATGACGATGATCGGTACTGCCATTGCAATGCACGATATCGAAGGCTTCGCGCTGCAAAAAACGGCGCAGGTTCCAGATTTCCGACAAGGCCGTCCCGATACGGGCGGTATACAGGCCTGGCAACACTCTTACACCGGGTATCTGCGACGCTTCCCGATACAGTCGGCCCGTTGCCGGTGCCGCCAGAGTGAATTCACACTGATGGGCCAAACCGCGCAACAAACCCAGAATATAGGTGACATGGCCACCGCCATTACCATGGTGAATATCAGTGATCAGGACCTTCAAAACTCGCTCCGTCAGCGGCTGTGAATGACAGACAAATACTCAGATCGAGCATCTACAGGCCACAAAGTGTATCCGCTATTGCGTAAGCTGAACAATGACTGAACAGCAGTTTTGACGATTTAATCTCGGTAAAAGAGAAAACCTGGCTGCACCTGCCTTTAATCTTGGCGGCGAAGCAACACTTTTTGATACAGGTCCTGATAGCGAGTCGCGACGGCAGGCCAGCTGAATTGCACCAATAACTCACGCGAGTTCTCGATCAGGTTCCTGGCCATGGCCGGGTCCTTGCTGATTTTCTCAATCGCCTGAGCCAGTTCCTGAGCATCCTCCGGATGGCTGAGCAGCAGTGCGTGATAGCCGCCCTGCACATATTGGGCAAAGCCGCACCACGGAGCCGGGCTCAGGACAACCGGCAAGCCATAGGACATGGCTTCCAGCGGTGCCATGCCAAAGCTGTCATTCAGGGTGGGATGCACGTAAATATCGGCAGCGCGATAAAAAGGTTCGACGTTAGAGGTTTCACCCTGCAGGATAACGCGATCCTGCATATTCAGAGTCTGAAGCTGCTGGCGTATCTGGTCACGCAAACCCGGTTTTCCGCCCACCACCAGCAATCGATAATGAGAAGGCAGTTTCGCCAAGGCTTCCAGCACCGTATTCAAGCCTTTACGCAGCGGATTACGAGCCACCAACAGGCAGACAACCTGATCGTTCGCAAAACCCAAAGACTCGCGAACCTGGGTGCGCTCCTGGCCTTGGGCATCGGCTTGCGGCAAGGCCACACCGGGAGCAATGACGGGATAGTCGTGCACGCTGCCATAGGCTTGCTGCAATTGTTCGGCAATCAGGCCCGAAACGGCGACTACGGCATGAGGACCAGGGCGCAAACGACGTTTTTCCAGGCCCAGATACCCCCAGACCCTGGGGCTGAAGTAGGAGCCCAGTTTTTTCAATAAAGGCAAAGGCCGCACGCGCCAGTTAAACCGCACGGGGGTGACATGCACTACTTCCACGTCCCCGCACCAGCCGTTCATGTGCGAGTGCACAATATCAAAACCTTGCGCCGTGGCCTTGGCGGCCTGACGGGCAAACAGGATGCCGCGTATCCAGCCCGGCCAATGCGACCAATGTCGAATAGGCACATAGGCCAGCTTCAAATCACAGCGACTGTCATATTCGCGCGCAAACACGGTGATTTCGTGTTTTTCGGCCAGCTCGCGCATCAGTTCCACCCCATACGCTTCAGCGCCGCCAAAGCGGTTACCGAAACGGTCGACCACAAAAGCGATGCGCAGGCGCTCGGGAATCGCAGCGGAAGTGTCGCGGGTTTGATCTGAGCTCATGAGCGGGAAACCGTACGACGCTTGTCTTCCAGGCGTGTCACGCACTTTTGCACGAAGCGCAAAATATTGGTGGAACGCGAGACCGTCACACGGGGCAAGTCAAATAAATCATCGTCTGAACGGGCCAGACCGCGATTGGTCGTGGTGGCATTCAGATAACCAGCCTGACGCACCTGCTCACGAATAGCCTGATTCTGATCGCCATAGGGATAGCAAAACGCGCTGACTTCCACTTGCAGCACGTCTTGCAGCTCTGCCTTGGATTGCACGATCTGGTAATGGGCGATTTCCGAGGACACATCGGTCAGATGCACATGGTCCAGCGTATGCGAACCGGCTTCATGACCGGCGTTCACCCAGGCGCGCAGTTCTGGCAAGGACATCAGACCGGAATGCGGCACTCCTTTGGGTTGGTCCCAGAAGTTCGAACCGTCCAGATGCCGCGCCACAATGTAATTGGTCGCCGTAAAGCCCAATTCATCCAGCACCGGCATGGCGTTCTGAAAGACGTTACGGTAGCCATCATCAAAGCTGATTCCCACAACCTTGCCCTGCTTTTCACCCCGCAGGTACGGCATCAGTTGCGCCATGGATAAACCACGGTAACCCAAGCGCTTGAGCCAAGTCATCTGGCGCCGAAAATCAGTAGGATGCACGGTCAAACCACGGTAAGGCGAGCCCTTGGGAGCAGGCACCCCGACCTGGTGGTACATAAGAATCGGAATCATAGGCGGCATTATAAGGGGCTAATCAGACTTCTGACGGGTGTAATACCACAGCTTACTATATCGAAACAGGCTGCCAGAAGCGGCCATACACGCCAGAATGAAGCCTTGCGGGCCATCCAGAAATCCCCGTCGAACAATATAGTGACGCACGAAGGTCCAGCTGGCATGGCCAGCAATGCCCGGCAGGCTGGTGGTCTTGCCCTTGGCCTGCATTTGACGGGCCGCATCCGAGGAATAACGGTTGATCTTGTCGATAAAGACTTCAAGGCTGGCGTAGGGGTAATGCAGAAAATGCCCATCCAAGATCAGGACTGGATGCTCGGTCTGCACGCTTTCATGGACTTTGGCGTCGTTAAAGCGGGCTGTACCACGCTTGAACAGTCGTAATACCCGGTCTGGCCACCAACCGCTATGGCGCATCCAGCGGCCAGCGAACTCTGACAGGCGGGCAATCCGGTAAGCCGCACCACGCGGCTGGATCATTTCCTGCTGAATCAGTTGTGCAAGCTCGGGCGTAACGCGCTCGTCCGCGTCAATGGACAGCACCCACTCGCCCGTGGCCTGATCCAGTGCCCGATTCTTCTGCGGCCCAAAACCGGGCCAATCCGGGGTGACCGTCACGTTCGCTCCCATGGAACGGGCGATTTCCACCGTCTCATCCGTACTGCCCGAGTCCACCACAATAATCTCGTCCGCAAAGGCAACGGATTCCAGGCAGGCACGAATATGCGCCTGCTCGTTTTTCGTAATCAGGATAACGGACAGGCGCTTGCCAGAACTCGACGCGGCGCTTTGCCCTATTTCTGTCGTTGACGACGACGCCATGCTTTCCACCAGTTGAAAATCGGACCGATCACGGGATGTACCGCAACATTCAGCCTGCGTCCTACCGATACGCCCGTCGTGTCACGCACGGCGAAACGATAAATGTGCAAAGGATCGCTACCAGGCTGGTTGGAGCCGAAGGCGCGCGTTGTATACAGATAGCGGAAACCGGCTTGCTGGGCGACCTGCACATAATCAGGATCAAAATAGCCTTGCGGCCAACACAGCTGGTCAGAGACCATACCCATATTGGCCTTCAAGGTCTGACGGGATTGCTCCAGTTCCCAACGCATCTTGTCGTTCTTTTGATCGCGCTGTTCGCTCAGGTCCCAGCGAGTATGGGTATGAGTATGACTGTGGAACTCGAACACACCATCAGCCTGCATGGCGTGGATTTCACTCCAGCGCAAAATCACCTCGTCGCTGCGACCTTGCTCGATACGCGCTTCACATTCACGATGATCCGGGCATTCGGGCACGTCCTGGCCCTGGCCCAGATAAGGGCGCACAAGCCCCTCATTGATCCAGCTTGTCACCAGGAAAATCACGGCATTGAAGCCATATTTTTTCAACAAGGGATAAGCGTAGACCCAGTTATCCAGGTAGCCGTCATCAAAGGTAATCAGCACCGATTTGGGCGGTACGCCCTGCCCTTGCAAATGGCCTACAAATTGCTCAGTTGTCAGGCTGGTCCAGCCGTTTTTCTTCAACCATTGCAAATGCTGCTCGAAATGCTCGGGACTGGCATTGATCATGCCCCCTTCCGGGGTGACATGGTGGTACATCATGACGGGCACAGTGCTTGCCACTTTCATCCCTGAAGCTCCTTTAACCAAGCATAATAAGCGCCTTCCAGCCGGTCGCCCATGGCAACCGGGGTAAAGCGCTCGTCGCTACGACAAAACAGGCGCCCTGCGGCTCCCATTTCCTGACGCAACTCCGTGCTCCGGATCATTTTTTCCAAGGCGGCACGCCACTGCTCCGGGTCGTGCAAATCCGCCAGCAAACCGCTGCGGCCTTCTTGCATCATCTCCGGGACCCCGCCAACGCGGCTGCCCAGCACAGGAATGCCGGCGCTTCCAGCCTCTACAAAAACAGTGCCCGACGCTTCCATATGGGTCGCCAAGGCAAAAATATCCAGATTGGGCAGAATCGAGGGCACATCTGCACGAGCGCCCAGCATATGAATCCGCCCTTGCAGTCCCAGCTCCGCGATCAAGGCCTGCAACTGTTCATAACCCGGAGAGCCGCCCCCCACCAGCACCAAGTGCAATTGAGGGTAGCGATCAAATAAAGGCTGCATGGCGGCGATCAGTTCATGATGGCCTTTTTCGCGCCGCAATACGGCAACGCAACCTACCAGCAAGGTATCAGACGCCAAACCCAACTGGGCACGCAAATCCAGGAGGGGCGCTGAATCAATCACGCTGGGATCGACACAGGGATAGACCACCCGAACATGCCCAGGTTTCACGCCCCGCTCGATCAGGTGATCGCGCACATAATCGCTGGGCGTAATCACCCGTTTGGGCACGATGGTGTAAGACATCAAGGAGCCCACTTTCTTGGCCAGATGGCGCGTACGCACAATCAAGGGGGTTCCCGCCAGGCGCCCGGCCACACCGGCCAGCATGGTGTCACGGCGGCTATGGCTGTTCAGCACATCAAACTGACCTTGGCGCAATACCCGACGCAACTGGCGCACACCGCGCATGTAATTGGCCGGGCCATCCATCAACAGGGTATGAACCACAAAACCCTCGTCGCGCAGGCGCTCGGTCAACTGGGCGTGGGGTTGGCAGGCGGCCTCCACCTGATGCCCCCTTTCGCGCAAGATGCGCATGGCTCGCAGGATGTAGTTTTCCTGACCACCAAAGCTGGTGGCAGCTTCCGAGTGCAGAATGCGCAAGGGCCTCATCGGTAGCTGATCTCCACCTCGCGCGTGGCGTCCCAGCCTTCCAGCTGCTCCAGCAAGGAATCCGCCAGACGAACACGCCACTGCGGGCCCAACTGCACCACGCACTCATAATCGGGACGCAGCAGTTGTACCTCGACCGGCACCCCGCCCTGCTCCTGGGCACGGTGTGGTGCCAACAAGGTTTGCAGACGCTGTGCGTCGGCATTATTGTTCAGGCCGATGCTCAGGCAACTGGCACGGGCTTCACGGGCGAGCTGCAAGTCAAAAATAGCATCAGCATTGATACGCAAGCCGCCGGTGTAATCGTCGTTGCTGACCTTGCCCTGGATGATGATCAACTGGTCTTCTTTCAGACGCTGGCGATGCTCTTCAAACAGCTCATTGAAGATGGCCACTTCCAGCTGCGCCGAGCCGTCATCCAGCATGGCGTAAAGCATCTTGCCGCGACGTGTCATGCGTACACGCACCGCTGACAGCACACCGGCAAACCACTGCGGACTGCGCGACGCTTCCAAACGTGCCAACGGTGTCGGTGCAAAACGGCGGACCTCATCACGCCAGGCGTCAAACAAATGGCCGCTGAAGTAAAAGCCCAGTGCCGTCTTTTCCTGACGCAAGCGATCTTGCAGGCTCCAGGGAGCCACTTTCGCAACCTCGCCTTCCACAATATCGTTGGAGTCGTCATCAAACAGCGAAGACTGGTTGGCGCTACGTTCGGCCTGTTCGGCAGCTTCGGTAGCGGCACCGATACTGGCCAGCAAAGCGGCGCGGTTTTCATCAATCGTGTCAAAAGCGCCGGCACGCACCAAGGCTTCAATGGTGCGCTTGTTCACCTGATGGCGGTCTACACGACGGCAGAAATCAAACAGGCTGGTGAAAGGACCGCCTTGCTTGCGAGCATCCACAATTGCTTCAACCGCAGCCTGACCGGTCCCCTTCACGGCGCCCAGACCGTAGCGCATGGTGCGTGGCGGCAAGCCTTTTTCCGTATAGCTGTCCTGCACAGGCTCAAAGCGATAGTTGGACGCATTGATATCTGGCGGCAAGACTTCCACGCCGTTGGCCAGCGCGTCTTTCCAGAAAATCTGGACCTTGTCGGTATCGTCCATATCGGACAACAAAGTCGCGGCCAGGAACTCGGCCGGATGGTGGGCTTTGAGCCAGGCCGTCTGATAGGCAATGAGAGCATAAGCAGCGGAGTGACTCTTGTTAAAGCCATAGCCCGCAAACTTTTCCATCAGGTCAAACAGCTTGACCGCCAATTCAGGGTCGTGGCCTTTCTTGACCGCCCCTTCCTCAAACAGAACCCGGTGCTTGGCCATCTCCTCGGGCTTTTTCTTGCCCATGGCACGGCGCAGCAAGTCGGCACCACCCAGCGAGTAGCCACCGATAATCTGCGAGATCAGCATCACCTGTTCCTGGTAGACGATGACTCCGTAGGTGCTGCTCAAGGTGCTTTCCAGATCCGGGTGGAAGTAATCGACCTCGGCTCGACCGTGTTTACGGTTCACGAAGTCCACCACCATGCCCGACTCCAGCGGCCCCGGACGATACAGGGCCAGCATGGCGATAATGTCTTCAAAAGTGGAAGGCCGCAGACTGCGCAGCAGCTCCTTCATCCCACGCGATTCCAGCTGGAACACCGCTGTCGTATTACCTTCGCACAACAGCTTGTAGGAGGCGTCGTCATCCAATGGCAAGGCCATGATGTCGAACTCGCGCTTGTCCGCATTGAACTGGCGTACATAGCGCACGGCCCAGTCCAGAATCGTCAGGTTACGCAGCCCCAGAAAGTCGAACTTGACCAGGCCGGCAGCCTCCACGTCGTCCTTGTCGTATTGCGACACGGCGTTGGCGTCCGGGCCAGACTGGGCATACAGCGGGCAAAAATCGATCAATTTGCCGGGCGCAATCAAGACCCCCCCGGCGTGCATGCCCACACTACGGGTCAGGCCTTCCAAGGGACGGGCCAGATCGATCAGGGCTTTGACTTCCTCGTCGTTCTCGTAACGCTCGCGAAAGGCCGGCTCATCGGCCAGCGCACGTTCCAGCGTCCAGGGATCGGCGGGGTTGAAAGGAATCAGTTTGGACAAGCCATCGCACAGGCTGTAAGGCAATTCCAGCACACGGCCTACGTCGCGCACCACGGCTTTTGCGCCCAGAGTACCGAACGTGGCGATCTGGCTGACGGCCTGACGGCCATATTTCTGTTTAACGTAATCAATAACGCGTTCGCGGTTGTCCTGACAAAAGTCCACGTCAAAGTCAGGCATGGATACCCGCTCGGGGTTCAGGAAACGTTCGAACAGCAAGTCATAGCGCAAGGGATCCAGATCAGTAATCCCCATGCTGTAAGCCACCAGGGAACCCGCCCCCGAACCCCGGCCCGGCCCTACGGGCACGCCATTGTGCTTGCCCCAGTTAATGAAGTCCGCCACGATCAGGAAGTAGCCGGGAAAGCCCATGGAAATAATGGTGTTGCACTCCCACATCAAACGCTCTTCGTAAGTGGGGCGTTGCTTCTCGCGCTCCTCGGGGTCGGCATACAGCTGCTTCAAGCGGATTTCCAGACCGTCTTTGGCCTGTTGAATCAGGAAGTCGCCCAGCGACATGCCATCGGGCGTGGGAAAATCGGGCAGATAGGGTTTGCCCAGTTCCAGCTCCAGGTTGCAACGCTTGGCAATTTCCAACGTGTTTTCCAGCGCAGCAGGAACGTCCGCAAAGCGCTGCTGCATTTCGTCCGAGCTTAGAAAATATTGCTCTTGCGTAAAACGCTTCACACGCTTGGGGTTGGCCAGCTGTTCGCCTTCGGCAATACACACCCGCACCTCATGCGCGCGGAAATCGTCCGGGGCAATAAACTGAATCGGGTGCGTAGCAACGACAGGCAGGTCCATCTCTGCTGCCAAACGCATGGCAGCTTGTACATACAGCTCATCGCCGTCCGCACCGCTGCGCTGCAGTTCAATATAGAAGGTGCCGGGAAACAGGTCTGCCCAATGACGGGCGCAATCACGGGCCAAATCCAGATTGCCATCGGCCAGAGCCTGGCCTACATCACCCATACGAGCACCGGACAAGGCAATCAAGCCACTACATTCTTTCAGCCAGGCGCGCTGTACCTCTGCCCGCCCCTTGTATTGGTTCCCCAACCAGGCGCGGGTCAGAATGTCACACAGGCTCAAGTAACCGGCCTCGTTTTGCACCAGCAATAGCAAGCGCGACGGTTTTTCGCGGTCTTCCTCGTTTTGCAGCCAGATATCACAGCCCATGATGGCTTTCAGCCCGGCTTTACGCGCCGAGGTATAGAACTTGATCTGTCCAAACAAGTTGCACAAGTCCGTCAAAGCCAGTGCAGGCTGCCCATAAGCCTGCGCTTTCTTGATCATTTCGGGAATACGGGCGATGCCGTCCACCACGGAGAACTCCGAGTGGGATCGCAAATGGACAAAGGAAGGGGTGGTTTCGCTCATGATGGAATTGTACTGAAGCCTATGGACATTGTTGAGGCTGAAATGGCGCTACGGGTGAATACCTTGAAACGTATTGCAAGGCATTCAAACCCAAAGCACATGATCTGCAAGGGCGCATCCCAATGCCCAATATCGCCCTGCAGATCTCAAACGGCTACCGTCTTAGCGTTGCAGCGCCGCCCAGGCTTTTTCCAGACGCTTGACCGAAACCGGCATGGGGGTGCGTAACTCTTGCGCAAACAAGGACACGCGCAGTTCCTCCAGCATCCAGCGAAAATCCCGCAAACCGCTATCGGTCGCACCTTTCAGCGCGGCAACGGCACGCTGGTACTTGGTCAGCAGAACCGACATATCCTGCATCAGGCGTTGATCGCGAGCCGGATCGGCACGCAGCTTGTCCACCCGTGTTTGTACCGCTTTCAAGTAACGCGGCATATGCGCCAACTGCGCGTATTCATTGCTTTCCAGAAACAAGGTCGGCATCAAGGCGTTCAATTGCTGCTGTATGTCTTTCAAAGCCTCGGGGTGGGCCTTGATTTGCGCCAGTTTCTTCTGGGCGGCACTCCATTCAGTCAGAATCTGCCCGGCCAGACGCGCCACTTCCTGGGCCACCAGACCCAGACGGCTGCGGCCCTCCTGCACGCGAGCCTCGAACTCGGCCTGGTTCTTGGGCCAGGGCTCCATCATGCAGGACTGCTCCAGAGCCACATCAATGATCTGATCACGCAATTGTTCCTGCGTCCCCAGATTGATGTACAGCATGCTGATACGAGTCAGGTCCGTAATGTTCTTTTCCAGAAAGCGCACCTGCTCGCGCAGGGCCAAACGGAACAAGCGGCGCAAACCCTGACGGTGCTGACGCTGGGCCTTAGCCGGGTCATCGAACACATCCAGATCGCAATGGGTTTTCTTGTCGATCAAGGCCGGGTAGCCAATAAAGCTGCGCCCCTTGCGTTTGATTTCCATCAGCTCGGGCAGTTCACCAAAGCTCCAGCTGGTCAGTTGCTCGTGATCCAGCACTTGCGCTACCTGTTCGTCGCTGGCGGCCATTTGCTGGAAGGAGGCCTGGGCCTGACGGCCATGCTCGGCCTTGAGCTGATCCAGATTGCGCCCGCCCGACAACATGCGGCCATGCTCGTCAATGACCCGGAAGTTCATGAACAAGTGCGTCGCCAGCGTCTCGGGTTTGAAGTCACTGCGCTGCGGCCTTTGCTTGAGCTGAGTCCACATATCCTGCGAAATGGCGTCCAGCAGGCTCATGCCCGGATCGGCTGCTTTTTCAAACCAGCGTTGGTGAAAGGCGGCAGCATAATCGGGCAGCGGCACACAATGGCGGCGGATGCGTTGTGGCAAGGATTTCAGCAAAGCCAGCACTTTTTCTTTCAGCATGCCGGGCACCAGCCACTCGCAACGCGCAGCGTCGATCTGATTCAAGGCGAACAAGGGAACACTCAAGGTCACCCCATCGCGCACCGAGCCCGGCTCGAAGTGATAATCCAGCGCCATCTTCACGCCCTGCCATTCAACGGAGCGCGGAAAGACCTCGGTGGTGATACCCGCTGCGTCGTGCTGCATCAGCTCGTCGCGGTTCAGCTCCAGGCCCTTGGCCTCCTCTTTGGACAAGCCCTTGAACCACTTTTCCAATGTGGCGGTCTGGTACACGTCCTTGGGGATGCGCTGATCGTAAAAGGCGTAGATCAGTTCCTCATCCACCAGAATGTCAGGACGGCGAGATTGGTGTTCCAAACGCTCTACCGCCTGTATCTGCTGACGGTTATGACGCAGGAAAGGCAGGTTGGAGTCGATCTCGCCTGGCACCAGAGCCTGGCGCAAGAACAACTCGCGGGCCTGCACCGGATCAATGCGGCCAAAGTGAATGCGACGGCCACTGTAAATCAGCAAGCCATATAAGGTAGCGCGCTCATTGGCCACTACCTGCCCGGCTTTCTTCTCCCAGCGCGGATCGCCCCAGGTTTTGCGCAGCAAATGGGCACCGACTTTTTCAATCCACTGCGGCTCGATACGCGCCACACAGCGGGCAAAGAGCCGCGTAGTTTCCATCAGCTCGCCCGCAAGTATCCAACGGCCTGCTTTCTTGACCAGCTTGGAGCCGGGGTGAATCACAAAGCGCAATTCACGCGTGCCTTGGTAGACACCCGTTTCTTCACTCTTGTAGCCAATATTGCCGATCAAGCCCGTCAACAAGGCCAGATGCACCTGCTCATACGTGGCTGCCGAGGGGTTGGCGACCCAGCGCTGCTCCTGTACCAGACTGCGTAATTGGGTATGAACATCTCGCCATTCACGAATACGCAAAGGGGACAGCAAAGCCTGTTTGACGCTATTGGCAAACTTGCGCTGCGAGCTTTGTTCCTGCGACAGCTCTTCCAACCAGTTCCATAGCTTCACATAGGACAGGAACTCGGACTTGTCGTCATTGAAACGGGCATGGGCCTGATTGGCTGCTTCACGCTCATGGACAGGACGATCACGCGGATCTTGCACGGACATGGCCGAGGCCACGATCAGCATTTCCGTCAAACAATGATGTTCATGACCGGCCAGAATCATGCGGGCCACACGCGGGTCCACGGGCAGCTTGGCCAGGGAACGGCCCACCTTGGTCAGGCGCTGCTGTTCATCCAGCGCACCCAGCTCTTGCAAAATTTGATAGCCATCGGCAATCGCCCGGCCAGTGGGCGGCTCCACAAAGGGGAAGGTTTCCACATCGTCCAGATGCAAGGCCTTCATGCGCAGAATCACCGAGGCCAGCGAGGAACGCAGAATCTCGGGATCCGTAAAGGGGGGGCGGCTCTTGAAATCCTGCTCGTCATACAGACGAATACAGATACCGGGCCCAATACGACCGCAACGCCCTGCCCGCTGGCTGGCCGAGGCCTGACTGATCGCTTCAATACGCAGTTGCTCGACCTTGTTGCGCCAGGAATAGCGCTTGATACGCGCCAGACCACTATCGACCACAAAGCGAATGCCGGGCACGGTCAGCGAGGTTTCTGCCACATTGGTCGCCAGCACCACACGGCGCGCATTGCCTTTGGGTCGGAAAATACGTTCCTGATCCGCCTGCGACAGACGCGCAAACAAGGGCAGGATCACGGTATTGATGGGCTTTTCTTTTTCCAGCGCCTCGGTGGCTTCGCGGATTTCACGCTCACCAGGCAGGAAGACCAGAATGTCGCCCGTACCATGCCGGGCACATTCCTGCACCGCATCCACAATGCCTTGCATCAGATCCCGCTCCTCCTCGGAGGCGGAACGGCGTTCTTCGGCATCGACCAAAGACGGGTCCAGAATCGGGCGGTACACAATATCGACGGGATACAGACGGCCCGACACTTCAATGACAGGCGCCTTCCTGCTCTTGTGGGCAAAGTGCTGCGCGAAACGCTCGGCATCAATTGTGGCCGAGGTAATAATCAGCTTCAGGTCCGGACGACGTGGCAACAGTTGCTTTAAAAAGCCCAGCAGAAAGTCGATGTTCAGACTGCGTTCATGGGCCTCGTCAATAATGATGGTGTCATAGCGGCTTAACAGGGGATCGCGCTGGGACTCGGCCAGCAAGATCCCGTCTGTCATCAATTTGATGGCTGAGCGCGGTCCGGTCTTGTCGTTAAAGCGGATTTGGTACCCTACCCAGTCACCAATCTCCGATTGCAGCTCCTGGGCAATACGCTTGGCGACCGACGTGGCGGCCAGACGGCGCGGCTGAGTATGACCAATAATCTTGCCCTGCAGGCCACGGCCCAGCTCCAGACAGATTTTGGGTAATTGGGTGGTTTTGCCCGAGCCGGTTTCACCACACACAATGACCACCTGATGGTCTTTGATCGCCTGCGCAATTTCGGCCCGTCGGGCGCTGACTGGCAGGTCATCAGGGTACGAAATTGTTGGTAAAGAGTGTGGGTTTTCAGTCAATTCGTCGGACTCGTGCATGAAAGGTAGTTTCTGGTACAGACATCATTATAATTTTGGCTTGAAACCATTTGGACGCAAAGATCCCCCGCAATGAACACAGACATCCCCGACTCGTACAACGCCATCGAACCACCTGATGAATCCCAGGCACAATTTGTGCGATGGTTCAGGGAAGTGGCGCCTTATGTACACGATTTTCGTGGCAAGACGTTCGTGGTGGCCTTTGGGGGCGAGCTCATCAACGATGGACTGCTCTACACCCTGATCCCGGATTTGTCGCTGCTGTCAGCACTGGGCATCAAGCTGGTGCTGGTGCATGGCTCCCGCCCCCAGGTCAATGAGCAACTGCGCCTGAAAGGCGAAACCACGCAATTTGGTCGCGGTACCGAGCCAACCAGTGCGGTCGCTCTGGAATGCGCCAAAGAAGCCGCTGGTGAAATTCGCCTGGACATTGAAGCCGCATTCAGCCAGGGTTTGCCCAACACCCCCATGTCACATGCCCAGATTCGCATCATTTCGGGCAACTTTGTGACCGCGCGTCCGGTGGGCGTGATTGATGGCCTGGACTTCAAGCATTCTGGCGCGGTACGCAAGCTGGACGTGGACGCCATGCGGCTGATCATGAGCCAAGGAGCGCTTATTCTACTCTCCCCATTGGGTTTTTCTCCAACTGGCGAGGCCTTTACCCTGGACATGGAAGATCTGGCCACCAGCACGGCCATCGCCCTGCGCGCTGAAAAGCTGATTTTCCTGACCCCGGAGCATATCGGGCACTCCAATAATCTGGATATCGATTCGGAGCTGGCTCGTGCCGATGCCGACTCCCTGCTGGCCTCGGGCAAGCTGGACGAGGACTGCTCCACCTTCCTGCGCTACGCCTCGCAAGCCGTCAAACGCGGTATTGCCCGTGCGCACCTGGTGCCCTACAAGCAGGACGGCAGCATTTTGCTGGAGATCTTCACCCACGATGGGGTGGGCACCATGGTGGTGGAAGACACACTGGACGATTTGCGCCCGGCCAATCTGGACGATGTGGGTGCAATCGTGCAACTGATCGAACCCCTTGAAATTGACGGCACCCTGGTCCCCCGCGGCCGTTCGGTCATCGAGCGCGAGGTGGAGCAGTTCACGGTTCTGGAGCACGACGGCATTATTTACGGCTGTGTGGCATTAATTCCGTACGAAGAAGAAAGCATGGCCGAAATGGCCTGTCTCATCGTGCACCCGGAATGGCAAGGCTCGGGCGAAGGTGAAATTCTCTTGCGCCATACCGAAGCCAAGGCCCGTGCGGCCGGCTTCAAGCGTCTTTTTGTGCTGACCACCCGCACGTCTCACTGGTTTATCAAGCGTGGCTTTGTACAAGGTGGCGTGTCCGATCTGCCCAAGGGCAAGCAGTCCCATTACAACCGTTCGCGCAACAGCATGGTCTTTATTAAAAAGCTGTAAGCCGGTTTGACCCTCCTGCGCCCCTAAGTACAATACGCCCATCCAAGCATTTGATTGAAAAGGAACACATATGGCACGCATGATTCACTGTGTGAAGCTGAAACAGGAAGCCGAGGGCCTGGAGTTTCCCCCCTACCCCGGCGAGCTGGGCACCAAGATCTGGCACTCGATTTCCAAACAGGCCTGGGCCAACTGGATGGACGTGCAAACCCGTCTGGTGAACGAGAACCGCCTGAACCTGGCCGATGCCCGTGCCCGCACGTATTTGAAAGAACAGATGGAGCAGTATCTGTTTGAAGACAAGGACGTGGAAGCCGACGGTTTTACCGCCCCTTCCGCTTAAGTCCCGATTCAGGACACGCACGCAAACCCCGGAGCATTACCATCGTGCTCCGGGGTTTCTTTATTTTTGCCCCCGCCTTTCCCCGCATTCTTATCAAATAGCCCCACCTTCAGCACGCAGCCAAAACGTAATTAAATGAAACGCTGCGCGACAAGTTAGTTTCAGACTGGTCAAAAATCAAAAGAAATGGGATTTTTCTACAGTTACCTGAAGCCCTAAGGCACAAAATCACGGCTGGCCTTGATGCGCATACAGTGCCCAAGCCACACCGGCCCATCACGTGTCCATGTCTGAGCAGCCTTGCGCCGAGCCCTGCACAGCACCGCCGCTTACTGCTTTACCCACAGGAAAAGAAGTTCATGTGCCGCCTAGACCTACCCGAGATTGACCAGTACTCCACTCACTTGCGCCTGTGGCTGGTCAACCTGAGCTATTTGGAGGCTTTGTATGGGCCGCAGTTTCATGCTTTTGTGCTGGATACCGTGCAGCAAAGGCTGCTGGACTGTGGGCTGACTGCCAATGAAATCTTTATCCGGGGAGATTTTGTCCTGATTGCCTTGAAGCAGTTGGGCAAGCAACACCGCTTTCAGCGTACCCATCCCAATGCCCTGGCCCAATTGCTGGGTGCGGCACTGGAGTGTGACCCCATCACCCAGGATGAGCACCGCATCTACCTGCACACCCAGATGGCTTACCACTACGATAGCCGTCAGTACGACACGAATCAGCTCCACCCTCCCGCTCCCAACCCCTGCTCTCATAATCACCCAGCCACGCTGGCCGCCTGGCACAAGGTCTGGGCCAAGACGTACCGGGACGATATGAGTCTGGCAGTTCGCATGCTGGATGATTTACAGAATGGGCTGCTGGCCCTGGCCTTTCAGCCCATCTATCACCTGGGCGAAAAACACAAGAACAAGAACTTTTATGAAGAAGCCTTGATTCGTCACTGCGGCACGGCGGATTACTCTTTACCCGAGGCCATCGCCGCTCTGGAGCGGCTAGGTCTGGTGTCCCGGCTGGATCGCAGTGTCTTGGGCAGTGTGGTGGAGCTGCTCAGTACAAAACCCGGTCTTTGTCTGGGAGTGAATATCTCCGCAGGCTCCCTGCAGGACGATTTGTGGTGGCAGGATCTGTTCAGCTATCTGGACAGTCGCCCGGATGTGGCCCAGCGCCTGATTCTGGAGGTGACGGAAACCGGCACCATCGCCCACAAGCCCACGGCGCTGCGCCTGATTGCCCAACTGCAAAACCTGGGGGTACGGATTGCTCTGGACGACACGGGATCGGGTAATAGTACCCTGGCCTTTCTGGTGCAGACCCATGCCGACATTATCAAAATTGACCGCTCGATCTTGCTGCGGGCACGCAGCCCCGGTCAGCCAGCCCATTTGCTGCGCAATCTGGTCAATGTCTGCGCCGATTACAGCCCCTACGTGGTAATCGAAGGTGTCGAGGACGAGGCTGATCTGGAGTTTGTGCGCCAGTCCGGTGCGCACGGCGTGCAGGGCTATCTGCTGGCCTTGCCAACGCTGACCCCGCCCTGGTGGAACTCAGCAGTATTGATTACGGTGCAGGATGCGGTACTGCTACGTACCCAGTTCTATCCTGACCGAGCCCCCCAAGGCTACGGCTTTAGTTTTTGAAAAGCAAACAAGCCTTGCATGGTGTCATGCAAGGCTTGCAGCAAGAAGGCCCGGGTCGGAATCAGGCTTTGTCTTCGGATTCCGGTTCTGGCAAGGGTTCACCACGTGCAGTACGCTCGGTGTTCTTCACACCGGTGTGACGCACGTCGTCACCACGCACCATGTAGATCACGCGTTCAGCCATGTTCTTGGCGTGGTCGCCAATACGCTCCAGCGCACGGGCGATAAAGATCAGATCAATGGAGTGCGAAATCGTGCGTGGATCTTCAATCATGTAAGTGATGATGTGACGCAGCGAACCCTTCCACTCACGATCCACTTCCTTGTCGCTACGCACAATCTGTGCTGCGTGTACGGCATCCTGGCGCGCAAAGGCGTCCAGCACATCGTTGATCATGCCAGCGACTGAGGAGCTCATGTGGCGCAGTTCCACCACGGGCTCGTAGCCAGCGGTACCTTCGTGCAGACGGCGAGCCATCTTGGCGATGCGCTCGGCCTCGTCCCCGCAGCGTTCCATATCGGTCAGCATTTTGGAGATGGACAGCAGCATGCGCAAGTCAATGGCAGTGGGTTGATTACGGGCGATCAGGTTGGTGATACGCTCGTCAATTTCCACTTCCAGGCGGTTGATTTCTTTTTCACGCTCGCGAACCTGGTCAACCAGCGACATATCCCCGGTTTGCAGGGCTTCGGTCGCACTGCGAACCATAGATTCAACAATACCGCCCATCTGCAAGAACAGCGAACGGGTGGCCTCCAGATCGGAGTGAAACTGCTTATTGGTATGTTCGTTCATAGTGGCCTTCTGTAACAGCAAAATGGCTCGCGCCAGCGCTTAATCCGTGCATAGATTAAGCACCGATTATGACAGAGACATTAAAATTCAGAAACCGTCGCCAGGCAGGGTACGCACACCCTGTTGACCGGCAATCAAGGCCACGCTGGCTGGGGTAATCGCGAACAGGCCACAGCACACCACACCGGGCATATTGTTGATCTGGGCTTCCAGAGCAGCCGGGTCTGCAATCGACAAACCGGACACGTCCAGAATCAGGCCACCGTTATCGGTGACAAAGCCCGTACGCTCGACGGGATTACCGCCCAAGGCGCGCAATTGGCGAGCCACGGCATTCTTGGCCATGGGGATGACTTCCACCGGCAAGGGGAACGCACCCAGGCGATCCACCAGTTTGGAATCGTCCACAATGCACAGGAACTTGTCCGAGACCGAAGCCACGATTTTCTCGCGGGTCAAAGCGCCACCACCGCCCTTGGTCATGTTCAACGCCGCATCGATTTCGTCGGCACCGTCCACATACCAGTCCATGCGTTCGATGGTGTTCAAGTCTTGCACTGCAATACCCAGACTTTGCAGGCGAGCGGTCGAGCGCTCCGAGCTGGAAGCAGCAGCCTTGAAGGCATGTTTGTGCGCCGCCAGAGCATCAATAAACAAATCAACCGTGGAACCCGTACCCACACCCAGAATGGAATCCGGGGTCAGGAAAGGAAGGACGTAATCAACCGCAGCCTGAGCCACCTGTTGTTTGAGTTCGGTCTGTGTGTACATGGCAGATATAAAAATGGGGGGGCTTGGCCCCCCTTGGTTTACTTAAGAAAACGAGCGGCAAATTTGCCTTCGTTGAAACCCACGCTGACCTCGCCCTCGGGCGTAATCAGCAAGGGGCGGCGCACCAGCGCCGGAAATTCAGCAATCAAGGCCAGCCATTGGGCATCGTCCTGCGGCTCTTTACGTTCTGCAGGCAGATTACGCCAGGTCATGGAGGCACGGTTGACCAGCTTGGGCCAGCCACCCAGCTCCTGCGCCCATTGTTGCAGGCGGGCCGCTTCCAAGGGATGTTCGCGGTAATCCACAAAGTTCAAAGGCAGACCGTTTTGCTCAAACCAGGCAATCGCCTTTTGGCAGGTGCTGCAATTTTTCAAACCATACATCGTGAACACGGCAATACTCCTTATCAATCAGGCGCGACGCTCGCGGCGTACCTGCAAGCGGCTGGCGACCACAACAAAAATACCAATCACCAAAATCAGCAGGGTCGCCAACGCGTTGATCTCGGGCTTGAGACCCAAGCGTACGCGCGAAAACACTTCCACCGGCAAGGTGGTAAAGCCCGGACCGGACAGGAAGGAGGCGATCACCACATCGTCCAGCGACAAGGTAAAGGCCAGCAACCAGGCCGCCATCAAGGCAGGCACGATCGAAGGCAGGACCACCTGGAAAAACGCCCTCAAGGGGGTGGCACCCAAATCAAGCGCCGCTTCTTCCTGAGAGCGATCCAGCTCACGCATACGCGATTGCAGAATCACGGTCGCGTACGCGGTGCACAGCACCACGTGACCAATCCAGATAGTGAAGATACCGTTCTGTTCCGGCCAGCCAAACAGGGAGTTCAGCTCCACAAACATCAGCAGCAGGGAAATACCCAGCACCACTTCCGGGATGACCAGCGGTGCACTGACCAGACCGATATACAGAGCGAAGCCCTTGAAGCGTCCCATACGGGCCAGTACATAGGCGGCCCAGGTGCCCAGAATGGTGGCCATGGTCGCGGTCAGCACGGCTATCAGGAAAGACAGCTTGGCAGCACTGAGCAGCGCTTTATCCTGAAACAGGGACTCGTACCAGCGGAAGGAAAAACCCGACCAGGACGTCATGATGGCCGATTCATTAAATGAAAAGACGATCAGGAACAGGATAGGAATGTACAGAAAACCAAAGCCCAGCGTCAGGACGATGGCACGCAGCCAGGGATTAGGCTTGGTCATGAGCGGCCTCCCCGTTGCGCTTCCATCTGTCGCATCTGGCTGTACTGGAAGAAAATCAAGGGAATGATCAAGAGCAGGACCATCACGCAAGTAACGGCAGCAGCCATCGGCCAGTCCGCATTATTGAAGAACTCGGTCCACATGACACGGCCCATCATCAAGGTGTCAGCCCCACCCAGCATTTCCGGAATCACGTACTCACCTACGGCCGGAATAAACACCAGCATGGCACCGGCAATCACGCCGGACATGGACATGGGCAAGGTGACATTCCAGAACGCCGACCAGGGACGCGCGCCCAGATCGTAAGCCGCTTCCAGCAAGCGCATATCCAGCTTTACCAGATTCGCATACAAAGGCAGGATGAAAAATGGCAGATAGGCATAGATCAAACCGATATAGACGGCCAGATCGGTGCGGTAGATTTCCAGCGGCGCATCAATAATACCTATCCACAGCAAGACCTGATTGAGCAGGCCATCGCCACGCAAAATGCCTACCCAGGCGTAGACACGCAGCAGCATGGAGGTCCAGAAAGGCAGAATCACCGCCAGCAACAACAGACTACGCACGGCGGGTGAAGAGCGCGCAATGTAGTAAGCCACCGGGTAGCCGATCAAGATACAAAAGATCGTGGTGACGGCAGCCATCTTCAAGGAGCTGACGTAGGTGGCCAAATACAGATTGTCGCTGAACAGCAGGATATAGCCGCGCAGGTTCAGTACAAAGGAAATGCTTTCCTCGGCAAACTGAGCCAAGGGCGTATACGGCGGCACCCCGAAATCAAGATCGGCAAAACTGATCTTGAGCACGAGCAAAAATGGCACCAGCAGAAACAGGATCATCCACAGGAATGTGGGTGCGACCACCAGCGTGCGACTGGTAGGCAGCAGTTTGCGCCAGGACAGGTTCTTCATGTGCTCAGTACCGTTGCGCTATCGTCGGACCAGGACACGTAGACCTCTTCGTCCACGCCGGGAGCATCTGGCTGGGCCAAGGTGCCACTGGGCATTTGCGCTTCGATCAGCATGCCGGCGTCCAGACGAATCTGGTAGCGGGTGTAGCTCCCCATCCAGGACACGTGGGTCACAATGCCGTGGCCCCAGTTGGTGTCCTCGGAAGGCAACTCACGACTCACCTTGATCTGCTCGGGACGAATGGACACATACACGTCCATGCCCAGCGGTTCGCTGATCCCGTGGCTGACATACAAGGGGCGGTTTAACTCCTCGCACTCGATATGAACGTGGTCCGGTTCGTCCACCGTCACTACGCCGGTGAACAAATTGGTGGAACCGATAAAGCCCGCTACAAAGCGCGAGTTCGGGAAGGAGTACACATCGTAAGGCGTACCGGACTGGATGATCTGCCCATCGGACATTACCGCCAGTCGGCTGGCCATGGTCATGGCCTCTTCCTGGTCGTGAGTCACCATAATGCAGGTCACTCCCACACGCTCCAGAATCTTGACCAGCTCAATCTGGGTTTTCTGACGAATCTGCTTGTCCAATGCGGACATGGGTTCGTCCAGCAAGAGCAGCTTGGGACGCTTGACCAGGCTACGCGCCAAAGCGACACGCTGTTGCTGCCCGCCTGACAACTGATTGGGTTTGCGGCGTGAAAAACCCGCCATCTGCACCAGATCCAGGGCTTCAAATACGCGTTCGTGGATTTCGTTGCGGGGCACGCCTTCCTGCTTCAAGCCAAAAGCCACATTGGCCTCAACCGACATGTGCGGAAACAGCGCGTAGGACTGGAACATCATATTGACCGGCCGCCGGTAAGGCGGCAGGTCGGTAATATCCTCGTTGTCCAGATAAATCCGACCGGAAGTCGGCTCCTCGAAACCTGCCAGCATACGCAGCAAGGTGGATTTGCCACTGCCTGAACTACCCAGCAGCGCAAAAATTTCGTGACGGGCGACGTCCAGACTTACAGACTGGACGGCCACCGTATCGCCAAAAATCTTGACGACTTCGTCCACACGCACGAAAGCATCCTCGCCATCCATCCAGGGCGAGGTTCCGGTACGGATATCTTGCATGATGCCTTAACGTCCAGACTTGAGTTCAGCCCACAGGCGCGTTTGCAGACGCTGCACCTTCAGTGGCTGTGGTTTGATGACGAACAAAGTCTTGGAGACTTCGGGCGAAGGGTAAATCATGGGGTTGTCAGCTACTTCCTTGACCACGAACTCGCGCGCATCTTTATTGGCGTTCGGGTAGAACATGGTGTTGGTAATGGCGGCATGGACTTCCGGCGTTTCAATGTAGTTGATGAAGGCGTGAGCCTCTTTCACATTGTTCGCGCTCTTGGGAATGGCCATGGTGTCAAACCAGACCGGCGCCCCGCCTTGCGGAATGTAGTAGTCGATGGCGTACGGCTTTTTAGCCTGGCGCGCACGGTCAGCCGAAATCATCACGTCGCCGGAGAAACCGTAGACCATGCACAGATCACCCGCAGCCAGCTCGTCGATATAGCCCGAGGAGCTGAACTGACGCACGTAAGGACGGATTTGCTTGAGCAAGTCCAGGGCTTCGCGATAATCGGCTTCATTGCTGCTGTTGGGGTCTTTGCCAATGTAGTGCAGCACGGCCGGGAACACCTGGGCGGCTTCGTCCAGAATGGAAATGCCACAGCCTTTCAGCTTCTCGGCGTTTTCAGGCTTGAACAGCATGTCCCAGTTGCCCAGGTCCACCTGCTCGCCCATGATTTCCTTGACCTTGGTCACGTTGTAGCCCAGGCCATTGGTGCCGTAGCCCCAGGGAATCAGGTATTCATTGCCGGGGTCCACATCGGAGAGCAGCGCCATGATGTCCGGGTCCAGATGGGACCAGTTGGGAATCTGACTTTTATCCAGCTTCTGGAACAAACCGCCTTCGATCTGACGCGCTGCGTAATGCGTGGAGGGAACCACCACGTCGTACCCCGACTTGCCCGTCAACAACTTGGCTTGCAAGGTGTCGTTATTATCGTAAACGTCATAACGCACGGTAATGCCCGTGGCTTTCTGAAAGCCGGACAAGGTATCGGGGGCCGTATATTCAGCCCAGTTATAGACGTTAACAACCTGATTTTGTGCCTGTGCAACAGGCATGATGGCAGCAGCGGCCAGCAGGCCGGCGAGTACCTGTGGTGTGTTCATCCCAAAAGACATCACGAGTCCCCTTCCTATCGAAAGCGAAAAACCCAAAAGGCGAGATGATAAAGCTTTTTTAAAGCCCGTAGTCGTAATTAACGCTGCGTTTGGTGACGGTAAGCAGAAAACATCTGCTGCCACCACTGATCGCCACGCGGCCCACACACTTTGAGCAAAGATCGTCTCAGGCGTTGCACATTACCCAGCGCCTGGGCGGGGCTGACGGGCCCCTGTCGTGCACGGTCAAAATCGATCAGCCAGACTTTGTCATTCGCATCCAGCAAAATATTGTAGGCGTTAAGGTCAGCGTGCCAAACCTCGAATTGGTGCATGCGGACAATCTCGTGTGCCACCGCTTCGGGGGAGGCACGGTCCAGGCACAAAGTCAAAGGCTGCACATCGGGCACACGCTGGCTTATCAGGGCCGCATGGTACCAAAAACCCTGTTGCCACCATGCGCCCGCCAGCACTTTGGGGACGGCCAAGCCCTTGTTGTGCAAATAAGACATCACCTGAAATTCTCGCCAGCTGCGAGTCCGCGATGCCCCTTGCCACAAGTAGGAAGACTCATTGAAGCGAGCCACCAGGCCACCACGGCGGTAGTGACGCAGCACCGCCTGACCAAAGGGCCCGTTCACAAACCAGGCTGCCTGACGACCGCCCTGTCCCACCTTGCTGGCCTGGTCGCCATACGAGGCGGCCTCGAACCAGCGCTGCAAGGCCTCGGGTTCCAGATCCAGCTGATTGGCCAGCTCCGGAGCCAACAAGGCACCGCCACCGGGCAAAGAATAGACAGTTTCGGATTGGGTGCTCACAGCAGCTCCTCAGGCACGAACCAGCAACAGGGCCATGATCAATACCAGCATGCAGGCAAAAATAAACTTCAGACGATTCTCGGGCAAACGATAGGCCAAGCGCACGCCAAACGGCACCAGCAGCAGGCTGCCTATCGCCATCGGTATGCCGACCTGCCAGGTAGCCTGACCATGAAACGCGTACGTCGCCAAGGCGACCAATGTGCCGGGAATAATCATGGACAGTGCCAAGCCTTGCGCACCGGTCTGGCTATAACCCATACGGCTGGTCAGGAACGGCACCACCAGCACCGCACCGCCCACACCAAACACGCCTCCGGCCAAGCCCGCCATCATGCCTACCGCGATATACCACAGCTGGCCAAACGACTCCGGGTCCGGACGCGGCTTGTCACTGCGACGACGCCGCCGGGAAAAACCCAAACTCTGGTCGAAATAATACAGGGCAATGGCCATCACAAATACAGAGTAAATGCGACGCAGCAAGATCGCATCCATGCCCAGAGCCAGACGTGCGCCCAGCCAGGTAAAGATGATGGAGGAGATCGCCCCCAATGCTGCCCGACGAAAATCAATATGGTTGCGACGATGGTACTGACGCACGGTCAGCAGCACCGCAGGCACCACCATGATCAAAGCCGTACCTTGAGCGGTTTGCTGATCCATACCCAGAATCAGGCCCAGCAATGGAATAGCCAGCAAGCCGCCACCGATCCCCAGGACCCCGCCGGTATAGCCAATAAGCGCGCCTCCCAGCAAGCAGGCCAGGATCAACTCAATACTTATCATGGCGGTTACAGATTACGCAGACGGTCGACAGCGTCTTCCACCCGGTCTACCGCCCAGATTTCCAGGCCTTCGATCGCCTGACGCGGGGCGTTGCTCTTGGGAATCAAGGCAATGCTGAAGCCTAATTTGGCCGCTTCGCGCAAACGCTCCTGCCCACGCGGGGCCGGACGAATTTCACCGGCCAGGCCGATTTCCCCAAACACGACCAGGCCACGTGGCAAGGGGCGGTTATTCAGGGAGGACAAAATAGCCAGCAACACCGCCAAGTCAGCGGCTGGCTCGGTAATCTTGACGCCCCCTACAGCGTTCACGAACACGTCCTGATCGTAAGTGACCACGCCAGCATGACGATGCATCACCGCCAGCAGCATGGCCAGACGGGAGCTTTCCAGCCCCACAGACAGGCGACGCGGATTGGGTACATGGGCCGAGTCCACCAAAGCCTGAATTTCCACCAGCAAAGGCCGTGTGCCTTCCTGAGTAGCCATGACGCAGGAACCGGCTACTGACTGGGAATGCTGGGACAAGAACAGGGCCGAAGGATTGCTGACTCCTTTCAAGCCTTTTTCCGTCATGGCAAACACGCCCAATTCATTTACCGCACCAAAGCGGTTCTTGAACGCGCGCACCATGCGGAAGGAGGAATGGGTATCCCCCTCGAAATACAGCACCGTATCCACAATGTGCTCCAGCACACGCGGACCGGCCAAGGTCCCGTCTTTGGTGACGTGACCGATAAAAATCATGGAAGTACCGCTCTGCTTGGCCAGACGGGTGAGCTGGGCCGCACATTCACGCACCTGCGATACCGAGCCTGGGGCCGCACTGAGCTGATCGGAATACAGGGTTTGAATCGAATCGATTACCACCACGCTAGGCTGGTGCGACTGCAAGGCCTGGCTGATGGATTCCAGACGAATTTCAGCCAGCAGATCCACACCTTCGGTAGGCACGCCCAAACGGCGAGCACGCAAGGCGACCTGCTCGGCGGACTCCTCGCCCGTCACATACAGAACTTTGGTTTGCTGGGCCAAGGCTGCCATGGCCTGCAGCAGCAGCGTGGATTTACCGACACCGGGATCGCCCCCGATCAGGATCACGCCGCCTTCCACCAGGCCACCGCCCAGGACACGATCGAACTCGCCTATGCCTGTGGGCACACGCGGCAGTTCCCGTGCCTGCACATCGGAAAGACTTTGGACCGGGCTGGAGCCAGCCAGGGAAGCAAAACGATGCGCACTGGCCGCAGCCGGTGTCTCTACCGTTTCCTGCAAACTGTTCCAAGCCCCGCAGGCCGGGCATTTGCCCGCCCACTTGGGTGTATCTGCCCCGCACTCCGTGCAAACAAATACAACTTTGGCCTTGCGGGCCGCACGAGTACTGGTGGCCATAGAAATTCCTTAACGTCCGGCCAAGCTGCCACCGCCATCCACGCCCAGGTTCTGGCCGGTGATATAAGCGGCTTCATCGCTTAGCAAGAAGGTAACCGCAGCAGCCACTTCGGCCGCCTGCCCAAAACGTCCCAAAGGAATGGAGGACAGGCTGCGCTGTTCGGCTTCGCTGCCGACGGGATGATTGGCACGGAACAATTCGGTTTCGATCGGACCAGGAGAGACCGCATTGACGGTAATGCCGTAAGGAGCCAATTCCAGTGCCCAGGTGCGGGTACAACCCAGCAAGGCACTTTTGGCCGCGGCATAGCTGGTGCGATCGGAACCGCCGTGCACAACACGACTGCAAATATTGACGATGCGGCCTTCCTTGCGCGCTTTCATCGAAGGGATGAAAGCCTGGGCCACTTGCACCGCCACACGTACATTCAGGTCAAACACCTGATAAAGATTGCCCAGGTCCACCTGACCAATCGGTTCGGGCGCGACCATACCTACGTTGTTCACTACCGCATCAACGGGATATTTTTCGCGGATAACGCGCAGCATTTCCTCGGTTTCGCCTGCATTGCTCAAATCGCAGGAGTACAGATATCCGGGGAAATCAATGCTTTCGGTGTGGCGGGCCAGACCCACAACGTGGGCCCCGGCATCGGCCAGCCTTTGGCTGATTGCCCAGCCGATTCCTTTGGTAGCACCGGTAACGAGTACACATTTATTTTTCATGGCTATGCCTTGTTGTTGTTAATCCTGGATGACGCGCGGCACGCGTGGGGCGACCGCGCAAATCAATTCGTAGCCCAGGGTTCCGGCTGCCGCAGCAACCTCATCCACACTGGGCCCGCCTTGACCGAACAACACCGCCTGACTGCCTACACCGGCGGCGGGCACCGGGGTCAGGTCGACTGCCAGCATGTCCATGGACACACGACCGAGCAAACGAGTGCGCACCCCATTCACGGTAATCGGGGTGCCAGTTCCCGCGTGACGCGGGTAACCGTCGGCATAGCCACAAGCCACCACGCCAATACGCATGGCCTGCTCGGCAATGTACGTATGGCCGTAGCCAATGCCCTCGCCCTGCTTGACGCCGCGCACGCTGATCAGCTCTGCGGCCAGAGTCATACCAGGCTGCAGGCCGAAGTCCTCGGCGCTGATGTCCGCAAAAGGAGAGCTGCCGTACAGACAGATACCGGGGCGTACCCAGTGATCCGGACCGGAGGGCATGTATGCACCCAGGTCAGGGCTTAGTGTTGCCGCTGAATTACACACACTGACCGGGCCCGGCAAGCCGTCGGTGATCCGGTTAAAGCAGCGAATCTGCTCCAGCGTGGCGTCGATATTGTCGTCAGCGCGCGCAAAGTGCGTCATGCGCCCCACGGTTCCCAGCTTACCTGCCTTTTGCAGACGCTGAGCGCGCTCGAAGGCGGCGGGGTAATCGTCCACGCTGAAACCCAGACGGTTCATGCCGCTATTGAGCTTGACCATGGCATTCAAGGCCACCCCGCCCTTCCACTGCTCCAGCATCTTGAGCTGCTCGTGGCAATGAATGACAGTGGTCAGGCCGAACTCGGCCAGCACATCCAGATCTTCAGGCTGGAAAAAACCTTCCAGCAACATGATGGGGCCGGTCCAACCGGCAGCCCGACAACGTATGGCTTCTTTCAGGTCCAGCATCGCCATGCCTTCGGCGGCACTGAATGCCCGCACTGCATTTTCGATGTCATGACCGTAAGCATTGGCCTTCATGACGGCCCAGATATGGGGCCGTTTTACGCCGGATGGAGCCGTGGCGTTATTCAGGCTCTGAATAACCATATCGAGATTGTGACGCAGTGACGCAATATGAATGGTGGCCGAGATAGGACGTGGCATGGTTCTCCCCGAAGCAATACGAAAGTCTAAACCAGCCCTAGTGGAAACGAAAGCCGTATACTGGCGGACTATGTCTATCGAGCACTATGAAAACTTCCCTGTCGCCTCTGTGCTGCTACCTCGTCGGCTACGCCGACCGGTCACCGATATTTATCGTTTTGCCCGCAGCGCCGACGACATTGCTGATGAAGGCGATTTAAGCGCTGCCGAGCGCCTGGAACTGCTGGCGCAGTTCGAAGCCGGAATAGAACAACTGCAATATCACCAGCCCGTCCTGGCCGATACCCAGCACAGTGAAATTTTTGTCCCTCTGGCCAGCAGCATCAGCAACTTCCAGTTGCCTCTCAAGCCTTTTCTGGACCTGCTGTCTGCGTTTCGCCAGGATGTCACCACTCATCGCTATAGCGATATGGCCCAGGTGCTGGATTACTGTACCCGCTCGGCCAATCCGGTCGGCCGTTTGATGCTGCATCTGTATCAAGCCCACAGCCCGGAGCTGGTCGAGATGGCCGACTCCACCTGTACCGGGCTGCAACTGGTTAATTTCTGGCAGGACGTGGCACTGGACTGGCACAAGAACCGTGTCTATATCCCGCAAGACCTGCTGGCCCAATATGATCTGGATGATGATTACATCCAGGCCCGTACCCAGCTGCTGCGTCAGCCCGAGGCCGATGCCCGCTGGCAGGAAATGATGCAGTTGCTGGTTACCGATGCCCGTCAACGCCTGCAAGCCGGGCTGCTGCTGTCCAGCCATCTGTCCGGGCGCATCAGCCTGGAACTGAAAATGATGGTATTGGGCGGCCTGCGTATTCTGGAACGCCTGGAAGCGGTAAAGTTTGATGTCTTCAGCCATCGTCCCACCCTGTCCCGCCTGGACTGGCTACGCCTGATTACCCGCGGCTTGAGCCGTACCCCTTACCGACCCTGAACGTCCATGAGCCCAGACGAGTATTGTCAGAACAAGGCAGCCCAGAGCGGCTCCAGTTTTTACTACGCCTTTTTGTTTCTGCCGCCTGAACGCCGCCGTGCCATCACGGCGCTGTACGCGTTTTGCCGCGAGGTGGACGACGTGGTGGACGAGGTTCACGAGGAATCGGTTGCCCGCATGAAGCTGGTCTGGTGGCGCACGCAAGTGGCCGATCTGTACGAAGGCCGTGCCCATCACCCGGTCATGCAGGCTCTGGCGCCCCATATCAAAGCGTTCGACCTGCCTCAGGACGAACTGCTGGCCGTGATTGACGGCATGGAAATGGATCTGGACCAGGTGCGCTACCAAAGCTGGAGCGAGCTGGAACGCTACTGTTGGCACGCCGCCAGCGTGGTGGGACTGCTGTCGGCGCGTATTTTTGGCCAAACCCAGGAACAGACCAGCGATTATGCCCAAAAACTGGGCCTGGCTTTTCAGTTGACCAATATCATCCGTGATGTGGGCGATGACGCTCGTCGTGGCCGCATCTACCTACCCCAGGAAGATCTGGACAAGTTTGGTGTGTCACCTCACGAGATCCTGGATCAACAGCATTCGGAGCGCTTCGAGGCCCTGATGGCCTTTCAAACCGAACGCGCCCAGGACTTGTACCGCCAGGCCATGCGTGCCCTGCCCGCTGTGGATCGCCGGGCACAACGCCCAGGCCTGTTGATGGCCGCCATCTACCATGCCCTGCTGGTGGAAATTGCCAATGATCGTTGGCATGTGCTGGAACAGCGCATTTCGCTGACACCCATTCGTAAATTCTGGTTGGCCTGGAAAACCTGGGTATCGGGCGGCCGCAGCTTGCAACGCAAACTGGGCCGATGAAAGTCGCGGTTATCGGGGCGGGCTGGGCGGGCTGTGCTGCCGCCTGGCGGCTGAAGACGCAAGGCCATCAGGTCAGTGTCTTTGAAGCCTCGCGCCATATAGGCGGGCGTGCCCGCCGCATCCACAGCCCCAATCTGGGGCGTGATACCGATAATGGCCAGCACATCATGCTGGGCGCCTACTCCGTCATTCTGGGTTTGATGGGGGAAATCGGACTGGACGAAGCATCCCGTCTGGAACGCAAGGATCTGGACGTGATCTCGGCCGATGGGCGCTTTCGCCTGCGCAATCGCCCCTTGCCTGCCCCCTTCCATTTATTGACTGGCCTGCTGGGCGCCCAGGGCCTGAGCTGGTCGCAGAAAATCAAGCTGGCACGTTTTTGCCGCTGGCTGATGAAACAGCAATGGCGCACCCCGGATGGTCTGACGGTTTTGCAGCTCCTGGAGCAGCATCAGCAAGACAGCCATGTCATCCGTTTGTTCTGGCAGCCGCTCTGCGTGGCGGCCATGAACACGCCCATTGAGCAAGCCTGCGCCCAACTCTTTGCCCATGTCTTGCGCGACAGCCTGGGCGGTCCCCGGCAAGCCAGCCAAACCTTGATTCCCTTGATGGATTTAAGCCAGCTCTGGTGCGAGCCCGCCCTGCGTGACATTCAGCTACAGCTGGGCCACAGAGTACAAAGACTGGAACTGACAGAGTCAGGTGTACAAATTGACGGCCTGCAGTTTGATGCAGCCATTGTGGCCTGCCCGCCCGTCCAGGCTGCGCGCCTGCTGCATAGCCTACCCAGCAGCCCGGCCAGCGAACAACTGCTGGCCGATCTGGAAGCCTTCAGCTACATCCCTATTGCCACCCTGTATCTGGACTTGGAACAGGCCTGGAATCTGCCCCATTCCATGTTGATGCTGGACGATAAAAGCGGCAGTGGTGGCCAATGGCTGTTTGATCACAGCGCCCTGAAACCGGGCAGCGGTGAAACGCTGGTGGGGATCGTCATCAGCGATGCTGTGCGCCTGCAAGCGCTGGACCGCGAGCAAGCCATTGCCGCGATCATCGAGCAGGTACGCAGCCAGACCCGGCACCTGAAAGCCATGCCTGCCATACGGGCCAGCGAGCTGATTATCGAAAAACGGGCCACGTTTGCGGCTGTGCCCGGTCTGCGTCGCCCTTCGGTAGCGACACCTTGGCCAGCTATTCGCCTGGCAGGCGACTGGACCGATACCGGCTACCCCGGTGTGCTGGAAGGCGCTGTGCGCAGCGGTCTGAAAGCGGCACATCTATAAGCACCAGCTCTGAGCGCATCACAGCTGGAAAGAATCTGCCGAGTAACCGTCTTCCCTGCCACCCGTTTATCCAGCTCTTGCTCTACCGCCGACCGAGCTCTGCTTGGTGTAGCCTGGCTTGAACCGTGGGCTCGGCTTTGGCAACTACTCTGACTATTACGACATCCGACCTTTGCAAAGCGGTCCTGCACAAACCAGCAAACACTCACTACGCATCAAGGCAATCAAACAGAGTCATGCCCAGAAACCCGGCCATCAGCGAAGGCCTCGTTTAAGACACCCGTAACACAAGCGCTATTGAGGCAAAACACTATTGTGCCGACGGTGTCAGCAAAGTTTGCGCAGGCTTATGAGCGGCCAGAAACTCCGATTGAAACAGGCACATGCGCACCACATCCCGATATTGGCCGTTAATGAAGAATTCGTGCTTGAGCTCGCCTTCCACCTGAAAACCAAACTTCTGATAAATGTGAATGGCCTTGTGGTTTTCCTTGTCTACAATCAGCACGATCTTGTACAGGTTCAGCACTCCAAAGCCGTACTCGATAGCCAGCTTGGTCGCCCGCGAGGCAATGCCCTTGCCCTGGAACTCCGGCGCAATAATGATCTGGAACTCTGCCCGGCGGTGTACATAATCAATTTCCACCAGTTCCACCACGCCGGACGGCTGCCCTTCCCACTCCACAACGAAACGACGTTCACGCTGATCGTGAATATGCTCATCGTACAGAGCCGCCAGCTCGCCATAGGTTTCGTAAGGTTCCTCGAACCAGTAGCGCATCACGCTGGCGTTATTGTCCAGCAAATGCACAAAGCGCAAATCTTCGCGCTCCAGCGGGCGTAATTTAACGTGAGTCGTTTTACTCATGATTTTTCTATCCTTTCTCTATGTTCGATAGACGAGCCGCCTATCTGCCTATACCAAAGGCCATAGACATCATGCCCGCATATCGTGTGTTTTTGATGAAGGCCTGATAGAAAAAGTTCAGTTGGCTGCAAAACCGCAGCCCGACCAGTCTTGCGGCAAAACCGGCCAAAAACGCAAAAACCCCGATTTCTGCTTTCCTGCATAGCAAACTGAACATCAGTCAGGCCAGCAGGAATATCAAAATCGGGGTTTGAAACTACTACCTAGCCGCTATGGCTGCGCCAGCCCGGAGCTAGCGCAGGTAGCGGGCATCAGGTTGGGGCGTGTTCCTCGATGTAGCGACGTACTTGAGCTACATCCGAATCCATCACCACCACCTTCTGTGGCAAGTCTGCCAGACCGGTCAGGTGCGCAGGCACCGGAGCGGGCTGACCAATCGCTTCTTCGATTGTCTCGGAGAACTTGGCAGGCAGCGCGGTTTCCAGCACCAGCATGGGGATGCCTTCTTCGCGGAAGTTCTGAGCCACCTTGACGGCGTCTGCCGTGTGCGGGTCGATCAGAGTCTGGTACTGCTTGTTCACCTGAGCAATGGTGTTCAGACGATCCTGGTGCGAGCTGGCACCAGCCACAAAGCCGAACTCTTCCTGGAAGCGTGGCAGATGCTCGCTCAGGTCGAATTGGCCTTCTTTGGCCAGCTGCTCCCACAATGCCTTGACCTTGCTACCATCACGGCCCAGCAAATCAAACACAAAGCGCTCGAAGTTGGAGGCACGGGAAATGTCCATGGATGGGCTGGACGTGGCGTAAGTTTGCTCGGAACCACGGGGACGATAAATACCGGTGCGGAAGAACTCTTCCAGCACGTTGTTTTCGTTGGTGGCCAGAACCAGCTTGGCGATAGGCAGCCCCATCTGACGAGCAATGTGGCCCGACAGAATATTGCCGAAGTTACCCGAAGGAACGGCAAAAGAGACTTTCTGACCCGCCTGGCTGGTGCTTCGCAGCCAGCCCCAGAAGTAGTACACCACCTGAGCCGAAATGCGGGCCCAGTTAATGGAGTTCACGGCGCCCAAATGCCATTTGGACTTGAACTCCAGATCACCCGCCAAGGCCTTGACGATGTCCTGGCAATCATCGAACACACCTTTCACCGACAGGTTGTGGATGTTTTCGTCTTGCAAGGAGTACATCTGAGCGCGTTGGAAAGCACTCATGCGACCGTAAGGCGAGAGCATGAACACGCTGACGCCACGCTTGCCGCGCAAGGCGTATTCAGCCGCCGAACCCGTGTCGCCAGACGTGGCACCCACAATGTTCAAGGTGCTGTTGCGCTGTGTCAGCACGTATTCGAAAACCTGGCCCAGGAACTGCATGGCCATGTCTTTAAAAGCCAGGGTTGGGCCTTGGGACAAGCCCAGCAAGGAGAAACCGGGTTCCAGTTCCTTGACCGGTACCACCTGCTCGCTGTCGAACACGCCGGGGGCATAAGCACGTGCCGTCAAGGCGGACAGTTCATCAGCCGGAATATCGGTGACGAACAGGCCCAGCACTTTGGCGGCCAGTTCGGGGTAGCTCAGGGCGCGCCAGGACTCCAGCGTTTCTGCACTGACTTGAGGGTAGCTCTCTGGCATGGCCAAACCGCCATCCGGAGCCAAGCCTTCCAGCAAGATGTCCGAAAATGGCTGGGCCTTCATGCCGCCACGAGTAGAGATGTAATTCATTACAGGTTCTCCACGCGCAGACGGGTCACGGCAGACTGAACAAAAGGCAGATTCTGAATCTGGCTGATCGCGCCATTGATGGCACCTTCACGCGCTTCATGCGTCAGGAAGATGATGTCAGCCTGTTCACCGGCTGGCTCCTGGAACATGGAACCGATCGAGATCGAGGCTTGCGCCAGAATGCGAGCCACGTCAGCCAGCACGCCAGGACGGTCATCCACACGCAAGCGCAGGTAGTACGAGGACACCACTTCATCCATAGGCAGGATGGGCGTATCGGACATGGCGTTGTGCTGGAAGGCCAGGTAAGGCACGCGATGTTCCGGTTCTGCCGTTTGCAGACGGGTCACATCCACCAGGTCCGCCACCACCGCCGAGGCGGTTGGCAAGGCGCCGGCACCGGCACCGTAGTAAACGGTTTGGCCCACGGCATCGCCATGCACCAGCACCGCGTTCATGGCACCTTGGACATTGGCCAGCATGCTTTGCAGTGGAACCAGTGTGGGGTGAACGCGCAGTTCGATACCTTCTTCACGGGCGCGGGTAATACCCAGCAGCTTGATGTTGTAGCCCAGGCGTTGTGCGTGTTGCAGGTCTTCCAGTGCCAGGCTGGTAATGCCTTCCACGTGAGCCTTGCTAAATTGCACGGGGATACCAAAGGCCAGGGAGGCTAGCAGGCTCAGCTTGTGCGCAGCGTCCACACCTTCAATGTCGAAAGTAGGATCGGCTTCGGCGTAACCCAGACGCTGGGCATCGGCCAGGGCTTCAGCAAAGCTGACACCACGGTTGCGCATTTCGGACAGGATGTAGTTGGTGGTGCCGTTGATAATGCCGGCCAGCCACTGAATACGGTTGGCCGTCAGGCCTTCGCGAATTGCCTTGATGATAGGAATACCACCGGCCACAGCGGCTTCGAAGGCCACCATGACGCTACGCTCGTGAGCAGCGGCAAAAATCTTGTTGCCATGCTTGGCCAGCAGCGCCTTGTTGGCGGTGACCACGTGCTTGCCCTGGGCAATGGCTTCCATGACCCACTCGCGTGCCAGGGTGTCGCCACCCACCAGCTCGACCACAATATCGATCTCGGGGTTGCGCACCACATCCATGCCGTCTGTGGTCAGGGTGACGTCGTCCCCAACCAGCGCACGTGCCTTTTCCAGGTCACGCACAGCAATAGCGACCACCTCAATACGGCGACCGGCGCGGCGAGCAATTTCATCTGCATTGCGTTTCAATACGTTCCAGGTGCCGCTGCCAACCACACCCAAACCCAGCAAACCTACTTTGATAGGACTCATTGAACAAATCCGTCCTTACGGAACATTTCTTTGATGCCGCGTACCGCCTGACGGGTACGTTGCTCGTTTTCGATCAGCGCAAAGCGCACATAGTTGTCGCCATACTCACCAAAGCCGATGCCGGGGGATACGGCTACTTTGGCATCGCTCAGTAAGCGCTTGGCAAACTCCAGCGAACCGATGTCCTTGTAGAACTCGGGAATCTTGGCCCAGATATACATTGATGCCTTGGGGACATCGACCATCCAGCCTGCTTCATGCAGGCCCTTGGCCAATACGTCGCGACGGCGGCGGTACTGCTCCACCACCTCGCTGACACAATCTTGTGGTCCTTCCAGCGCCGCAATGGCGGCCACCTGAATCGGTGTGAAGGTACCGTAGTCGTGATAGCTCTTGATACGTGCCAGGGCATTGACCAAGGACTCGTTCCCCACCATGAAGCCAATACGCCAGCCGGCCATATTGTAGCTTTTGCTCATGGTAAAAAACTCGACCGCGACATCGCGCGCACCATCCACCTGCATGATGGAGGGGGCCACGTAGCCGTCAAAGGTAATGTCGGCATAGGCCAGATCGTGCACCACCAGAATATTGTGCTCGCGTGCCAGCGCCACAATACGCTCAAAAAAGGACAGTTCCACACACTGGGCCGTCGGATTGCTGGGAAAACCCAGAATCATCATTTTGGGCTTGGGAATGGACTCCCGCACGGCTTTTTCGATTTCCTCGAAAAAGTCCACGCCGGGGACCATGGGCACCGAACGGATATTCGCGCCGGCAATGACGGCACCATATATATGAATCGGGTAGCTGGGGTTGGGCACCAGAACGGTGTCGCCCTTGTCCAGGGTTGCCAGCATCAAGTGGGCCAGACCTTCTTTGGAACCGATGGTAACGATCGCTTCACTATCAGGATCCAAGTGCACATTGTAGCGGCGCTCGTACCAATTGGTCACGGCTCGGCGCAGACGCGGAATGCCTTTGGAGACAGAATAACCATGAGTGTCCGGGCGGGTGGCCGCCTCGACCAGCTTTTCCACGATGTGCGCCGGTGTCGCGCCGTCCGGGTTCCCCATGGACATGTCGATAATGTCCTCGCCACGACGGCGGGCGGCCATTTTCAGCTCGCCTGTAATGTTGAACACGTAAGGCGGCAAACGCTCGATGCGCGGAAAGCGAATCATGACATTCCTTGAGAAGAAAACAGCGAAGACCCAAACCAAAAGGTGCGAAGTAAATCAAAGAGTTTAATCCATGATTGACTTACTGAGAATCACTGCAAACAGATCAGGTGCCGCATCGTCCCTGACTCTTTGCGCTATCATCGACCCTGTAACGGGAGAGACTCATCGTGCAACTGCAACGCGAACACAATCCAGCCATGAATGCCATCACCGCTTACGGTGAGGACTATGTGGCAATCAACTTTCAAAACCACGATCATTCCATCTTCTTTAGCCCTGAAGGTCCTGTGCAGGACCTGGCCATTCAAAGCGCAACCGAGCTGACAGCCCCGTTGCTGCGCCGGATTGCCGGACTGGAATCGGTCAAGCAAGACCCCATGGCCTTTCTGGACGACGCCCCACCGGCGCGCCCTGACAACGCCCCCGAATTGATTTTGATTGGGACTGGCCAGCGCCAACACTTCTTGCACCCGGCTGTCACGCAGGAAATGCTGCAGTGGGGCATAGGTGTGGAAATCATGGATACCCAGGCCGCCGCCAGAACCTACAATATCCTCATGTCCGAAGGCCGCAAAGTTGTCGCCGCCTTACTCATACAGGAAAAAGCATGACAGCCCTACAAATTGGTGCCCCCATCCCCGACTTTTCCGTGCCCTCCACCCAGGGCGAGTTCAGCGCCGCTGACCTGAAAGGAAAAATGACAGTGTTGTACTTTTACCCCAAAGACAACACGCCGGGCTGCACCACCGAGTCCCAGAATTTCCGCGATGCCCTGCCCGAATTTCAGGCTGCAGGCGCACAAATCATTGGCGTTTCGCGCGACTCGCTCAGTTCGCACGAACGTTTTATCGACAAGCAAGCCCTGACTTTCCCTTTGCTTGCCGACACCGAAGAGCGCTTGTGCGAACTGTTTGGGGTCATGAAAATGAAAAACATGTACGGTAAACAGGTACGTGGCATCGAGCGCAGCACCTTTTTGATCGACGCCCAAGGTGTGTTGATTCAAGAATGGCGTGGCATCAAAGTGCCCGGCCACGTCCAGGCTGTATTACAGGCTGTTCAGCAAGCCGCCTGAAACCTTACCGTGCCGACTTGCAGGTCGGCACACAACCAGGAGTACGTGTTATATGCCGCTACCAACGTTGCCCACCAAGCTGGGAACCCTGCTTAGCGAAAAAGATGACAGTGTCATCCTTGCCGATCCACCCGTACCACTAGACGAACCCGACACTCCCCCCGCCAGCCCCAAAGCCGCCCCCAGTAAAGCGGCTGCTACGCCACGCTCCAAAAAGCCTGCGCCCGTCAAAACGGCGCCCGCGGCCCCCGCAGCAGCGCCTGCGCCCGCCAGTGTGGCCAAAGCAGCTCCCAGCAAAAGCGCTGCCGCCAGCCCTGCCCAGGCTCCCAAGCCTGTCGCCGGCGCAGCCAGCAAACGCACCCGTCTGGCCCCCACCCAGCGCAAATTGTTTGTGCTGGATACCAACGTCTTGCTGCACGACTCCAATTCGCTGTTCAAATTTGAAGAGCACGACATCTTCCTGCCCATGATGGTGCTCGAAGAGCTGGATCACCAGAAAAAGGGCCTGTCCGAAGTGGCCCGCAATGCGCGTCAGGTCAGCCGCTCCCTGGAAGGTCTGGTGGGCGATCATGGTCTGGACAAACCCATCAATCTGGATGGCATCGGCAATACCGAAGCGCGTGGCGCCGTCACCTTCCAGACCAGCGCTCTGGATACCACCCTGCCTATCCAGCTGCCGCTGGGCAAGGCGGACAACGCCATTTTGGCCGTGGTCAATGCCCTGACCCAGAGCATGCCCAAACGCGAAGTGGTGCTGGTGTCCAAAGACATCAATATGCGCCTGAAGGCCAAGGCACTGGGCCTGCTGGCCGAAGACTACCGCCACGATCACGTTCTGGATGACTCCGACCTGCTGTATGACGGCGTCATGCCCTTGCCGGACAATTTCTGGACCAAGCACGGCAAGAACATGGAGTCCTGGCAACAGGGCGGCACCACCTTCTACCGTATCAGCGGACCGCTGTGCAGCCAGTTCATGGTCAACCAGTTCGTATTTACCGAAGGCGACGATCCCTTGTATGCCCAGGTACGCGAAACCGCTGGCAATACCGCAGTACTGGCCACCTTGCGCGACTACAGTCACGGCAAGAACAACGTCTGGGGCATTACGGCTCGCAACCGCGAACAGAACTTTGCCCTGAACCTGTTGATGAACCCGGATTTTGATTTCGTGTCCCTGCTAGGCCATGCCGGTACGGGTAAAACGCTGCTGGCCCTGGCCAGTGCGCTGACCCAAACCCTGGAGACCAAGCGCTACAACGAGATCATCATCACCCGTGCCACCGTGCCTGTCGGAGATGACATCGGCTTCCTGCCCGGTACCGAGGAAGAGAAAATGCAGCCCTGGATGGGTGCGCTGGAAGACAACCTGGAAGTCCTGCACCTGGGCACCGGCAAGTCCTCCAGCAACCTGAACAACCCACAAGGCACCGAGGCTCCGCGCAACTCCACCATGGAACTGGTGCGCTCCAAGATCAAGGTCAAATCCCTGAGCTTCATGCGCGGTCGTACCTTCATGAACAAGTTCCTGATCATCGACGAGGCGCAGAACCTGACGCCCAAGCAGATGAAAACACTGGTGACGCGCGCCGGTCCAGGAACTAAAATCGTCTGCTTGGGCAATATTGCCCAGATCGACACGCCCTACCTGACCGAGGGCAGTTCGGGGCTGACCTACGTAGTAGATCGATTCAAAGGCTGGCCGCATGCAGGCCACATTACCTTGCAACGTGGTGAGCGCTCCCGTCTGGCCGATTACGCCAGCGACGCACTCTAAACCGAATCTCTACTCACTCAAACCGGGTCCTGGACCCGGTTTTTTTTTACCGCCAGGCTGCATCAAGGCCAACAAGCACAGCAAAGACGCAGCGTGGGGGATTTTTAATGACTGTTATGAAACGTACCGCACAGCCCATCGGGCTTACCATGGGCGATGCCGCTGGCATAGGCCCGGAAATTATTGCCCGCCTGATTGTTGAAGGCCTGCCCCACCCCGCCGTAGTCTATGGCGATGCGGGTGCGCTGCGCCGTGCCCTGACGCTGATTGGCGCCGACCAGGACTGGCACGTCGAGGAGGTGGAGCAGCCTGTTTGCACACCCAAGGGGCTCATTGCCGTCCTGAATCGCTGGCAAGCCCTGCCCGACGATCTTCCCTATGGCGAAGTTAACGCTCAGGCCGGACGCGGCGCCTACGAATACCTGTGCCACGCTATTGATGATGCCCAAGCCGGTCTGATCCGTGCCATCGTCACCGCCCCACTGAACAAGCTGGCCATGCAAAAAGGCGGTATCGATGCCCCTGGCCACACCGAGATTCTGGCCGAGCGCAGCCACACCGAGCACTACGCCATGATGCTGGCTAACGAACACTTGCGCTCCATTCTGGTCACCATTCACGAACCGCTGGCCCATGTCCCCTCCCTGATTACTAAAGAACGAGTCTTGCAAACCATTCGGCTGGCACAATTGGCCTGCACCCAGGCCGGGATCGCCAAGCCCCGTGTGGCTGTGGCAGGCTTGAACCCACATGCCGGTGAGGGTGGCAAATTCGGCTCTGAAGATATTGAGCAAATCACACCAGCCATTGAACAAGCCTGCGCCGAAGGCATCCAGGCCAGCGGCCCCTGGCCTGGCGATACGATTTTCATGCGAGCTCGTCAGGGAGAGTTCGATATTGTGGTGGCCCAGTACCATGACCAAGGGCTGATTCCCATCAAGCTGCTGGGTCTGGACGAAGGCGTGAACGTGACAGTGGGCCTGCCCTTTATCCGCACCAGTGTCGACCACGGCACCGCGTACGACATTGCCGGACAGGGTAAGGCCGACGCCTCCTCCCTGGGCTACGCCTACCGTATGGCTCTTTCCATGAGCGCGCATCAAGCATGATCAAGCGCTTACCAATTGACCCGTTTTTGCTGAAGCTGTTTGCCACTGTTGCTCTTGCCAGTCTGCTGCCCGCCCAAGGTTGGGGCGTGCCTCTGTTCCAACACATCACGCAGATCGCGATTGCCCTGCTGTTCTTTCTGCATGGTGCCCGCCTGTCTCGTGAGGCTATCTGGGGCGGCTTGTCCCACTGGCGTTTGCACCTGTTGATTCTGTCCGTCACCTTTGTGCTCTTCCCGATTCTCGGCAGTGGCGTGGCTGCCGTGCTGCGTCCCTGGCTAACCGACAATCTGTACCTGGGAATTCTGTTTCTGGCTTGCCTGCCCAGCACCGTGCAATCTGCGGTGGCGCTGACCGCAATGGCTAGAGGGAATGTGCCGGTGTCGATTTGCAGCGCCTCGGCCTCCACCTTGCTGGGGGTGTTCATCACTCCCCTTCTGGTCGGCATCATGCTGGCAGGTGCCACCAGCGCCCAGGCCACCGTGTCGCTGGAGGCGGTGGGAAAGATCATGCTGCAGCTATTTTTCCCCTTTGTCTTCGGGCATATGCTGCGTCCCCTGATCGGAGCCTGGGTCATGAAGCACCAGCAACTGCTGAAAGTCGTGGATCAGGGATCGATTCTGCTGGTGGTGTATACGGCCTTTTCGGGCGCGGTGGTGGGCGGCCTGTGGTCCTCCACCCCATTGAGTGCCTTGGGACTGATTGTGCTGTCCAACGCCGTTCTGCTGACCTTGGCGCAAGTGCTGGCCTGGAACCTGGGGCGCTGGCTGGGCTTTTCCTTTGAGGACCGTGTCAGCCTGCTGATGTGTGGTTCCAATAAAAGCCTGAGCAGCGGCATCCCGATTGCCAATGTCATTTTCCCCAGTGCCATGGTCGGGCCTATCATCTTGCCGATCATGTTGTTTCACCAGTGGCAGCTACTGGTGTGTGCATGGCTGGCGAAACGGCTGGCGGCTCGGAGTGAAAACTAAGAGAACGACGAACCTCTTCGCCTGACTACCCATACACGCTGAACGATGAATAAAAAAGAGGCATACCAAGGTATGCCTCTTTTTTGTCCTGACATGTGGCAAACGGCCTCGAAAGCCCGCGCACTGAAGCAGCCACTGTGCTTCTTAATTGGGCATGTAATCCAGAAAGCGCGTGCTGGCTCCGGCGAAGGTCAAGCGAACCGAACCAATAGGACCGTTACGCTGTTTACCAATAATAATTTCAGCCGTGCCTTTATCGGGCGAGTCCGGGTTGTAGACCTCGTCACGGTAAATAAACAAGATCAAGTCAGCATCCTGCTCAATAGCGCCGGATTCGCGCAAGTCACTCATCACTGGGCGCTTGTTGGGCCGTTGCTCCAGGCTTCGGTTCAACTGCGACAAAGCAATCAAGGGACAGTTCAATTCTTTGGCCAGACCTTTCAAGGAACGACTGATTTCAGAAATTTCCGTTGCCCGGTTCTCGCCACCGCTTGAGGACATCAGCTGCAAATAGTCGATGATGATCAAGCCCAGTTGGCCACACTGTCGTGCCAGACGTCGAGCCCGTGCACGCACTTCCATGGACGACAGGCCGGGCGTTTCATCAATGTAAATCTGGGCTTCCTGCACCTGCTGCACGGCATGTGTCAGACGTGGCCAATCGTCGGCTGTCAGCTTGCCGGTACGCATACGGTGCTGGTCCAGCAAACCGACCGAACCGACCATACGCATGGCCAACTGTACCGCGCCCATTTCCATGGAGAACACGGCAACGGGCAAACCCTGGGCAATCGCAACGTGCTCGCCAATATTCATGGAGAACGAAGTTTTACCCATGGAAGGACGACCCGCCACAATCACCAGGTCGCCTGGCTGCAAGCCTGACGTCATCTTGTCCAGGTCAATAAAGCCAGTTGGGACCCCGGTTACTTCCGAATCGCCTTCGCGGTGATACAGCTCGTCAATACGTTCCACCACCTGGCTTAGCAGGGGCTGGATTTCCAGAAAGCCCTGCGAACCACGCGCCCCTTCCTGGGCAATCTGAAACACACGGGTTTCCGCCTCGTCCAGAATCTGCCGGGCCTCCTTGCCCTGCGGATTGAAAGCGGCCGAGGAAATATCATCAGCAACGGTGACCAGCTTGCGCAGCGTGGAACGTTCGCGAACGATCTCGGCGTAGCGACGAATATTAGCCGCCGATGGCGTGTTGTGAGCCAGCGCATTCAAATAGGCCAGCCCACCCACCTCTTCCTGCTTGCCTGCAACCGACAAGGACTCAAAGACCGTGACGACGTCAGCAGGACGGGCCAGACCAATCAAACGGGTAATGTGTTGCCAGATCAGCTTGTGATCAAAACGATAAAAATCCTCGTCGGTGACAATATCGGCCACCCGGTCAAACGCGGCATTATCGAGCAACAAGCCACCGAGCACCGACTGCTCCGCCTCAATGGAATGAGGCGGGACCCTGAGGTAATCCAGCGTTGAATCGGATTTGGCTGACTTGCTTTCCATGCATATACCTTCAAATCAAGGAAAAAAATCGACGCCGCAGCCAACAGAATGTGTTGTGCGGGCTTGAACAGTATGTGTATCTGGGGTCAGAACAGTCAGGCTCAACAGCGTGCTGGGCCGACAGGACCGAATGCGGCAATACAGTCACGCCGCAGGCGTGCTGGCTCTCTTCAAACAGAATGAAGAGAAAACAAAAAAGCCGGCTTGCACCGGCTTTTTTGAGCTTGGCAGATACACTCCATGAAAGAATGTACCATGCGTCAACGCGCTAGGCTTAGGCTACGTCGCCTTGAACCACAACGTTGATTTCAGCGATCACGTCAGGGTGCAGAACAACCTGAACGGGGTACTCGCCAATGGCTTTCAGGTGACCGTCTGGCAGACGAACCTGAGTCTTGACCAGGTCGGCAAAGCCGGCATTTTGCAATGCATTGGCGATGTCCATGGTGGTCACGGAACCAAACAAACGACCGTCCACGCCGGCTTTTTGAACCAGGGTGAAAGCTTGGCCGTTCAACTTTTCGTTCTGAGCCTGAGCAGCGGCCAGCTTTTCAGCTTGCAGCTTTTCCAGTTCGGCACGGCGTGCTTCGAACTCTTGCAGAGCGGCAGCCGTAGCACGGCGAGCAACTTTGCGTGGCAGCAGGAAATTACGGGCGTAACCATCACGTACGCGCACAACGTCACCCAGATTACCCAGGTTGGCGACTTTTTCGAGCAAAATAACTTGCATGACTAAGGTTCCTCTGGATTATTTGTGGTTGTCGGTGTACGGCAACAGAGCCAGGAAACGAGCGCGCTTGACAGCGGTGTCCAGCTGACGCTGGTAGTGAGCTTTGGTGCCCGTCAAACGTGCAGGGATGATCTTGCCATTTTCCTGGATGAAATCACGCAGGGTGTCCAGATCTTTGTAATCAATTTCTTCAACGCCAGCGACGGTGAAGCGGCAGAATTTGCGGCGCTTGAACAGTGGGTTCTGTTGTGCAAATTTGCGTTTTTTGTCTTTGCCTCTACGGAAAGCCATTTTGTGCCTCGTTAGTAACCGGGCTATACCCGGAAGAATTCAGTGTGAAGCGAGGTGTTGAACACTTCGCGACGATCGAGCCAGACCAGTCAAACCGTAACAGAGCCTTGTCCCGGAAAGTGACGCTGATATTGCTGTACATGCAGCACCAGACGCGTCGAACCTTTACGGGCTGGGGCAATAAAACCTTGTAGCTGCAAACGGGCTCCCAAAGGAGTGTCTGCCAGACCCAGTGCATTATTCCCCAATGCCACTACCTGCATCGTCAAAGCGATTTGCCGGGAGTGACCGGCTTCCATTACGGAAGATTCGTGTTCCAGGACCAATTCCAGAGCTGGGACACCAGCCGGCGTATAACGCAAGGGCTTGATGTCGACAAGCTGACCGGCAAGAGAGAACTGGTTCACGTAGTCGGAGCTATTACTCTTCAGCTTGAGCTTCGGCTTCAGCAGCTGCAGGAGCGCTGGCTTCAGTACTTGCTTTACGTGCTTCTTCGCGTTCGACGGACTTCATCATGACCGAAGCGCCTTCAGGGGCTTTCTTCGTGCCAGCGACGAGGTAACGCAAGATAGCGTCGTTGTAGCGGAAGGAATGCTCCAGCTCGTCCAGGGTGGACTGACCGCATTCGATGTTCAGGCACACGTAGTGAGCCTTGACCAGTTTCTGGATTGGGTAAGCCAGTTGACGGCGGCCCCAGTCTTCCAGACGATGAATAGCACCGCCTTCGGAAGTAACAATCGCCGAATAGCGCTCGATCATGGCGGGCACTTGCTCGCTTTGATCGGGATGCACAATGAACACTACTTCGTAGTGACGCATGGAACAACTCCTTGTGGATATCGCCTACTACCCGCTGTAAAACCAGTCAGGCACCAAGCGCGACAGCCCGCCCATTCAATCCGGGTCGAGCAAGAAACCATAGATACTAGCACCAAGAAAGGCTGGCTGACAAGCCAAAAGCCTTAGCCCTGCACGCTTGCGTAGGCAGAGTGATTATGAATCGACTCAAAATTCTCGGCTTCGATGCTATAACGCAACACTCCGGGCAAGCTGCGCACGCTGACGGCTACATCACGCACCAGGTCTTCGACGAATTTGGGATTGTCGTACGCGTATTCGGTAACGTACTTTTCGTCAGTGCGCTTGAGCAAGCCCCACAGCTGGCAGGACGCCTGCTCTTCAACCGATTTGATCAGCGTAGGCAAGTCCAGCGCAGCCGGATCCGCAAACACGGCCTGCACGGTAACGTGCGAGCGCTGATTATGCGCACCGTACTCTGAAATTGCCTTGGAGCACGGGCACAGGCTGGTCACCGGAACCAGCACGGACAACTCAAATTCGGGCTGGGCATCCACACCGACACGTGCTGTCCAGCTGACGGTGTAATCCATCAGGCTGGCCACACCGGATACGGGCGCCACTTTTTCCAGGAAAACGGGGAAGGTGGCTGTCATGTCGCCACGCCCGGCATTGAGCAAAGGCAACATGGCCTGGGCCATCTGCACAAAACCGGCGGGCGTCATGGCTTGACGGCGGTACTCTTCCAGCAAAGCCACAAAGCGCGACATATGGGTGCCTTTTTCTTCGGGCGGCAAGGCCACCGTCAACTCCCATTGCGCCACGGTGGGCACGGCCTGCCCTTGCAGGTCCAGCATCATCGGATGCCGCACCCCGCGCACACCCACGCGCTGAATCGCAACACGGCGTGTATCCGTGCTGCTTTGCACATCTGGCATGGCCAAAGGCGATTCCGACACTGTATTCATATCCATCAGGTTCAGCTACGACAGAGCCGCAACCGTAAATAAAAACAATAATGAATTATTATCTTACGCTTATCGCAAGCGAGGTTCGATAACCTTAATAAGAACGCGCATATTGGGGTATTTAAACCCTAAACTGTGCAGAAATTGCCTCACGCCTCAAGCAAACTTGAGAAACGTTCACGAATGGAGCGCTCGATGCCTGCGGCATCCAGGCCCAGATCCTGAGCAATTTTTTTCTGATCGCCGTGGTCGATGAACTCGTCGGGGTAGCCCAGTTGCAATACCGGCATTACCAGCGCTTCACGACTGACAAACTCCAGCACCGCGCTGCCTGCGCCCCCCATCAAACAGCCCTCTTCCACAGTCACAAAAGCCTGATGGCCTTGTGCCAGCTCTTGCAGCAAGGCTTCGTCCATAGGTTTTACAAAACGCATGTCTACCACGGTAGCGTCCAGAACCTCGGCTGCTTTCAGCGCCTCGTGCAACACGGGACCAAAAGCCAGAATGGCCAAGCTCTTGCCCTGACGGCGCAGATTGGCCTTGCCCAGCGGCACGGTATGGAGCTCCTGATCCACTTCAGCACCGATACCCGCTCCGCGCGGATAGCGCACCGAGCTGGGCCCTGGGTGCTGATAACAACAGGTCAGCAGCAAGCGGGTTTCGTTTTCGTCCGACGGCGTGGCCACCACCATGTTCGGAATGCAGCGCAGAAAGGCGATGTCGTAATTACCGGCATGCGTTGCCCCGTCTGCGCCCACAATACCGGCGCGATCCAGCGCAAAAGTGACATCCAGATTCTGCAGGGCTACATCATGAATCAGTTGATCGTAGCCGCGCTGCAGGAAGGTGGAGTAAATCGCCACCACTGGCTTTTGCCCCTCACAGGCCAAACCACCGGCAAAGGTCACGGCGTGCTGTTCGGCGATACCCACATCGAAATAACGACGAGGGAATTGTTGCTCGAACTCCACCATGCCACTGCCTTCACGCATGGCGGGGGTAATACCGTACAGACGCTGATCCTGCCTGGCCATATCGCACAGCCACTGACCGAAGATCTGTGTAAAGGTAGGGCGCGGCTTGGTCGTAGGCGTCACCAAACCCACAGAAGGATCGAATTTGCCTGGACCGTGGTAGAGCACCGGATCGGCTTCAGCCAGCTTGTAGCCCTGCCCTTTACGGGTCACCACATGCAGGAACTGCAAACCACCCAGATCACGCAGATTGCTCAAGGTAGAGACCAGCGCATCCAGATCGTGGCCATCAATCGGGCCTACGTAGTTAAAACCCAGCTCTTCAAAAAGCGTGGCCGGAGACAGAATCCCCTTGGCGTGGCCTTCAAACTTGCGCGCCAGTTCCAGCACAGGCGGGACATGCTGCAAGACAGTACGGCCTACATTCTTGGCAGCGGCATAGAATCGGCCCGACATCAGGCGAGCCAGATAATGATTCAGGGCCCCTACAGGCGGCGAGATCGACATGTCGTTGTCGTTCAACACCACCAGCACATTTACATCGGGCGTCACACCGGCATTGTTCAGGGCCTCAAACGCCATACCGGCCGTCATCGCGCCATCACCGATCACGGCAATGTGCTGACGCTCGATCCCGGCATTGCGCGAGGCCACGGCCATACCCAGCACTGCGGAAATCGAGGTTGAGGAATGTGCCGTACCAAAGTCGTCATACTCGGACTCGGAACGCTTGGGAAAACCGGAGATGCCATCTTGCTGACGCAAGCTACCCATCTGATCGCGGCGGCCAGTCAGAATTTTGTGTGGATAGGACTGGTGACCCACATCCCACACAATACGATCGTGGGGAGTCTCGAACACATAGTGCAAGGCAGTGGTCAATTCAACCGTGCCCAGATTGGACGACAAATGCCCACCGGTTTTGGATACGGATTGCAGAACAAACTCGCGCAGTTGTCGTGCCAGCTCGGGAAGATCACGTTGATCAAGCTGGCGCAAGTCGGCGGGAGACTGGATCTGCTCTAGGGAAACGGTTGTCATACTAAAGACGTCTATCCGGGCAAATAAGTGAAACGACTGTCTAAAAACAATCGCCAATCGGCTATTGTAAAACGCTTCGCGGCCTGTGCCAAAGTAGCACAGGCCCGCGTCGCTTAATGATTGCGACCCACGATGTAATCAGCCAGTTGCGTCAGACGTGCCGCAGCAGGTCCCAAAGGACGCAAGGCCAACTGGGCCTGCTCATTCAGAGCACCGAGCAACTCGCGCGATCCGTCCATACCCAGGATGGAGACATAGGTGGGCTTGTTATCGGCGGCATCTTTGCCAGCCGTCTTGCCCAGCGTGGCGGTGTCAGCCGTCACATCCAGAATATCGTCCACGACCTGGAAGGCCAGACCCACAGCCTGGGCGTACTCTTCCAAACCATTACGCACGGTAGAGGAAGCACCCGCCACAATACCACCCAGCAAAACGCTGGCTTGCAACATGGCGCCAGTTTTCATGCTGTGCATCTCTTGCAACTGATCACGGTCCAGGGCAATGCCCACGCTGGCGCAATCAATAGCCTGACCACCGGCCATACCGGCACTGCCGGCGGCCTGCGCCAACTGGGTAATGGCTTGCACAATCAGCGCAGGGGCAATCGGCATTTGTGCCAACAACTCAAAGGCCAAGGGCTGCAAGGCATCGCCAGCCAGCATGGCGCACGCTTCATCAAACTGAACATGGGTGGTTGGGCGACCACGCCGCAATTTGTCGTCATCCATGCACGGCAAGTCGTCGTGAACCAGCGAGTAGGCGTGGATCAATTCCACCGCTGCCGCTGCCAGCTCCAGGGCTTTCAGTTGGGCAGCCGCCATGGGCTTGCCTTGCAAGGCGGCCTCACCGGCGGCGTAGACCAAAGCGGCGCGCACGCGCTTGCCGCCACCCAGCACCGAGTAGCGCATGGCTTCGTGCAAACGAGCAGGTTCCTGGCTGACAGGGGGCAGCAATTGTTCCAGTACGGTCTCAGTCTGCTCAACCCGCGCCTGCAGCCAATCAGAAAAACTGGTAGAACTCATCTTAACTATCTCCAACAGCTTCATCCCCGGACAAGGGGCGCAGCAGATTGCCTTGCAATACGCTGACTTGTTCTTGTGCAAGGTCCAGCTTGCGCTGACACAATTGGGCTAACTCCACGCCCTGCTCGTAAGCCTGCAAAGCCTGCTCCAGCGGCAATGCCCCGCTTTCCATGCGAGCGACCAGCGCTTCCAGTTGTGCCAGAGCGGACTCGAAATCCTGCTGGGCTGGCGCCTGGGCGCTTTGATTATCATCGCGAGATTTAACCATAACTATTCCTGATCAATGAGGGCCGTCAGGACTGGCTGAGACCCAATTGGAAGTGGCATTGTACGGGAGGCGGCGGCTTGCTGCCCTTCCCAAGGAGTACTTTCTACTTTGGGACCGCTCCACAGCAAAAAAGCCGCTCCGGAGCGGCTTTCTCAGCACCAGAAACTCAGGGCATTGAACTAGCTGCGCGCAACAGGTCGGCTGGCGTCACTCACCCATTCACTCCAGGAGCCGGGATAAATGCTGGAGCCAGACAAACCGGCCAACTCCATGGCAAAAAGATTGTGACAAGCTGTAATACCGGAACCACACTGGTGCACAACCATCTCTGCCGAAATCGCTCCCAGCAAGTCCTGAAACTCCTGGCGCAGCTGATCGGCCGGTTTGAAACGCCCCTGTTCACCCAGATTATTCAGGTGCGACCGATTAAGCGCATCGGGGATATGACCTGCGACCGGGTCCATCGGTTCCACGTCACCGCGATATCGCTCGGCAGCACGTGCGTCCAATACGGTAAAGATAGGTTTGGACAGGTTTTTCAGTACCTGCTCGGTCTGCACAGTAGGCATGGCAGCCTGCTCAGGCACACTCAATTTAGCAGTTGCTGGTACAGGCTTGGCCGGGCCGCTTTCTTCGGCTCCGCCCAACTGCTGCCAGGCCTGCCAGCCCCCATCCAGAATGGCGACTTGAGGATGCCCCAACCAGCGCAACATCCACCACATATGGCTGGCGAATAAAGAACCTTGGGCGTCGTAGACCACGACCTGCATACCATCACGCAAGCCGTTTTTCTGCAAAAGCTGCGCCAGCTCCTGACGGCTGGGCAAAGGATGACGGCCATTCAGACCCGTCTTGGGTGCAGCCAGATCCAGCTCATGATCCAGAAACACGGCACCCGGAATATGCCCCTGTTCGTAAGCGCGTCGTCCTGCCTGATGGTCGGCCAAATCATGGCGTACATCCAGAATCAGCCACTCCGAATTATTCAGATTGGCCTGGACCTGCTCTGCGCTAATCAGAAATTCAAACACGTTCTGCCTCCTTGACGGGAGCCTGCTCCGCTGTCGCGGCCTGACCTCGCAAGATACGATCCTCGCTGTAGGTACGCCAGGCCGACAACAGACCAGACCCAATAATCAATGCCATACCTGCCCAGGCTAACCAGTCAGGCACATCCCCCCAGAAAGCAATGCCAATCAGGGCGGCGAAAATAATGGTGGTGTATTGCAAGGCTGCGGTCAACAAGGCCGAGCCCAAGCCAAAAGCACGCGTCATGGTCAATTGCCCGAACAAGCCGGACAGGCCCACGCCCAGCAAGGCCAGCCACGCGCGCCAGCTCAGCTCGCGCCAGCCTTCCCACAAAAGTCCAACCAGGCTGGAACAGACGACAAAACAGGAGAACAGCAGCACGGTGCGCCATTCCGGCTCGCCAGAGCGCCCCAGGGCACGTACCTGCATCATGGCCACCGCGCTCAAGGCGCCGGCACACAGGCCCAGCATGGCGGCCCACCATTGGTCTGGCGTAATGCTGGGGCGCAGGACACCGATCACGCCCATAAAGCCCAGCAACACGGCAATCAGACGCACAGGGTCACGCTGGGTGCCACCCCAGGCAAGCATCCAGAAAGCAATAAACAAGGGAGCGGTGTAGTTCAGGCTGACCGCGGTGGACAAGGGCAGATTAGCCAGAGCCAGAAAGCCCAGCCACATGGAACTGACCCCGGAGACATTACGCCGGACATGCAGTTTCCAACTTTGAGGAGCCAGCCTCAAACCACGGCTTTTAGCCCAGAACACCAGAAGAAGAACCGAGGGCACACCCCGGAACAAAACAATTTGCGCCATCGACGCCCCGGCATCGGCGGACACTTTGACACAGGCCCCCATAATGGCAAACATGGCGCAGGCTACCAGCATCCATAATGACTGCATGTGATCAAACCAGATTCAGTAATAAGGGAAAGCCATTACTATACTCCCCACCTTGTAAAAGTGGACCGGTAACCCCATATCCAGACCACTTACGCAACAGCAAGAACCTCGGCGCAAGAAACTATCTTGCCCGGAAGCTGACTAAAAGCTGAATATTTTATTTTCACGCCTGGAATCAAGGCTAAAATTCGCGCAGATCGTGTTCTCACGATCACGATTTTTTCTGTTACACCGGAATCCGCATTCATGAAACGAATTGTCCTTTTCTTAATCACCAACCTGGCCGTCATGCTGGTGCTCAGCGCCTCCATGAATATTTTGGGTGTGGGACGTTACCTGAACGCGCAAGGTCTGGACCTGACTCAATTGCTGATCTTCTCGGCTTTGGTCGGTTTTACCGGCGCCATTATCTCCTTGCTGATGAGCAAATGGATGGCCAAGCAAAGCGTGAACGCCCGTGTCATTGACCCGAATGCCCCCGCCAATGCCGAAGAGGCCTGGCTGGTCGATACCGTGCACCAACTGGCCGACCGTGCCGGTATTGGCCGCCCCGAAGTGGCCATTTACGAAGGCGAGCCCAATGCCTTTGCCACCGGCGCTTTCAAGAATGATGCTCTGGTCGCCGTGTCCACCGGCTTGCTGCGCGGCATGACCGAAGAAGAAGTCATGGCGGTGCTCGGCCACGAAGTTGCCCACATTGCCAATGGCGACATGGTCACCCTGACCTTGATCCAAGGCGTGGTGAACACCTTTGTGATCTTTCTGGCCCGTCTGGCCGGCTACTTTGTTGACCGCGTGCTACTGCGCAATGATCGCGATGTGGGCATGGGTTACTACGCCTCGGTCTTTGTGTTTGAGCTGATTTTTGGCGTGCTGGCCTCCATCATCGTGGCCTGGTTCTCGCGTCAGCGTGAATACCGTGCTGATGCCGGTTCCGCTCAGTTGCTGGGTTCGCGTCAGCCCATGATTCACGCGCTGGCCCGTCTGGGCGGCATGGCTCCTGGCGAACTGCCCAAGAACTTTGAAGCCTCCGGTATTTCGGGTGGTCGTTCGATCAGTGCGATCTTCGCCTCCCACCCTCCTATCGCTGCACGTATTCAGGCTTTGCAAAGCGCTCAATCAGTCTAAGATCCCAGGCGGCCTGAACGGCACAGCCAAATAAAATGCCCCAAAAGCCTGTGTGCTTTTGGGGCATTTTTTATGCCTTGGCGCAAAGTTAGCGTATGGGCTGCCGGACAATCATCTTGTGCCGACTCGACGACGCTTTGCTCCAATCACTCAGATAGATCTCGTGATACACGCCCAAAGGCTCCAGCCCTTCCTGCGGCAGGAACTTCGTATAGAGCTGCGACAACAAAGCTGACAGATCGGCTGGGGAGCCCACATGCATCACCTGCACGCACTTGCCCTCCGTCACGGCTTCCCACCTGGGAGCTGGAGCGTTCCCCAACTGAGCACGCATCTGGGCCACCGCGCCTTCCAGACCCGCCTTATCGGTCCATACAGGCAAGGTCACTTGTACACGCCACTGCCAGTTTTCCCGCCGCCCTGCTTCCACATCTTTCGGATCCGCAGCCCAGTACAGAACTTCGACCGGCGCTTCCATAAAGTCACGCCCCATGCGTTGGCGTGCCTCTCGACGGATAGGCTCAATAGCAAGCTGCAAGGTCTTGATAGCCGCCCCCACCGCAACAGGCTCGGGAGCACCTTTGCCATCCAGAATGGCAAACGGCAAAGTGGGCACATCCAGCACCCGAAAATGGTGCTGCAAAGGCGCATACAACATCTTCAGGGCTGGGATATCCTGGCTTAAATCGATCATGTTTTCGTAAGCCATAAAAAGGTCTCACCTAACTCCAAACCTAATCAGCAAAGTGATATTCCAAAATATCGTCACCGAACTCATCACGCTGGCCGCTTTCGGTCCAGCCTAAATGACGATAGAAACCATAGGAGCGCACCTGAGGATCACTATTACAAGCCAGGAACAGGCGCGTAAAACCACGCCCCTGCAAGTCCTGCATCATCTGTGTCAGCAAACGACGGCCCAGACCCAGGCTTTCATAGTCGGGCAACAGCGCCAGCACCATGATCTCGCCGCTCTCGCTATCACCGAAGCAATAGCCAGCCATCTGCTCATCGACCAGGGCCACATAGCCGGGGCAACTACCATCCTCAATACCTGCGGCCCAGCTTTCTGCGGTAACTCCCAAGGCGGCCAGATCCTCTTCAGAAAAAGCATTTTCACGAGTCAGTCCCCGGATACGCAGGCATTCGCGGGCGTCATCAGGCACTGCAGCGCGCAAGACTATCTTGCTCATTCACTACTCCAATATAAAAAGGGCAATGACGGCAAATCATCACGTCATCGACCATACAAAAGACTTAAGGGGTGTCAGTGTTGAGTTGACTCAACCACTGGGCAATGTCGCCCACGACCTGGGGCATGGCCGAGCTGCCATCGGCCTGCGTCATGACGTGATCCAGATCGGGATAGCTGCGCCACACCACATGCGGGTTATCCACCTGTGCCACCATCTGGGCAGCGGCTTGCGGCGAGACCGAGGTATCGCGCCCGGACTGAATCACCAGAGTGGGGATAGCAACCCGTCGCAGCACCTCGGCCTGATCCAGATTCAGCATCTGCTGCCACCAATCGCGTCCATGTCCGCTCATCCGAGTATCCAGGCCGGCCCTGGCCTGCCTCAAAAATTCGCCCAAGCCATCAAGCATGGTTTGCTTGTCGGCAGCCGGCATCTCTTGGATTGAGGCGCTATAGAGCACATCATCCTGGAACCAGCGCCCGCCGCCATTAAAACTGATGGCCGCATCCAGATGCGAAGTCTGGGCCGCCAGCAAATGAACAATCACCGCTCCCTCGCTGCCACCCAAGGCAAAAAGCTTGTCATAGCGGGTCTGACTTTGCAGCTGTTTTAAAACCGCATCCAGATCAGCCACACGCTGTTGGGGCTGGTCGCGCTGAATATAGTCTGTCGGGCAGTCGCTACGCTCGGGATCGTCGCTATCAGGCAGCGCGGCCGTCAGCGCATATTTTTCCACCGCCAGCACCTGGGCTTGTGGACGAGCCTTGGCCAGGGTTTCCCAAACAACTTTCTTGTGCGCCACGCTATTGCAATCCGAGCCTTGCACAATCAGAAGCAGCTCATGCACACCTTCTTGAGGGGCGATGGCAGGCTGGACGTAATAATGAATGGTGCTGCCATCTGCACGCGCCAATTCATGTAGCTGCGTTTGAGCATGAGCCTGGCTGCCCAAGACCCCAGAGATAGCAAGGCCCGCCAGGCGGGCCAGAGAAATTGAATAATCCATGCCGCACTGTGGCACAGAATGATGAAGATTTGATGGAGAAAAATGGCGGACTCGCCGCCATGAAAAGGGACCAGCAAGCAAAGAGCTGACCTGACCGGGGGAGACATCAAGCCATCACACCCTTTGCTGGCTGGTGTTCCGCCGCCGGTCGCCATTTGCCCAAAAAGACGACCGGACTGGCAAGACTCAAGGCTTCATGGGATTGGTCTTTTCTGGATTGATTTGATAGCGCTGCAAAGCATCGCTGACCAGCGAGCGAGGCACCGAACCTTCGTCGGCCAAGGCCTTCAAGGCCGAGACCACGATAAAGTGCCGGTCCACTTCAAAGAACTCGCGCAGCGAGGCCCGTGTGTCGGAACGCCCAAAGCCGTCCGTCCCTAGAACCAGCAAACGACGCTCCGGCAAAAAGGGCCGGATCTGCTCGCCCACAATCTTCATATAATCCGTGGCAACCACAATCGGGCCTGCATGCCCTTCCAGGCAAGACTGCACATAAGGGATACGCGGCTCGCTTTCCGGGTGCAAGGTGTTCCAGCGCTCCGTATCCAGGCCATCACGACGCAGTTGGTTCAGGCTGGGCGCACTCCACACATCGCTGGCCACACCAAAGTCCTCTTGCAGCAATTGTGCGGCAGCCAGCACCTCCATCAAGATAGAGCCACTGCCCATCAACTGCACACGCGGGGCCTTGGCTTTTTGCTGCGGTCCCGCCTGCAAGAGATACAGCCCTTTGATAATGCCCTGCTCCACCCCTTCCGGCATCTCGGGATGCGGGTAGTTTTCATTGAGCACGGTAATGTAATAGAACACGTCCTCCTGATCCTGATACATGCGACGAATACCATCCTGCATGATCACGGCCAGCTCATAGGAGAAGGTGGGGTCGTAAGAGCAGCAGCTAGGCACCACGCTGGAGAGCACATGGCTATGACCATCATCGTGCTGCAAACCTTCGCCCATCAAGGTGGTGCGACCCGACGTTGCACCAAACAAGAAGCCTCGTGTCCGTGCATCCGCCGCAGCCCAGATAAAGTCCCCTACTCGCTGAAAACCGAACATGGAGTAGAAGATAAAGAGCGGAATCGTGGGCACACCATGATTGCTGTAGGCCGTGCCTGCTGCAATCCAGGAGGAGATTGCCCCGGACTCATTCAGGCCTTCCTGCAAGATCTGCCCGTCCTTGGCTTCTTTGTAATAGCTCAACTGGCCAGCATCCTGTGGCGTGTACAGCTGCCCCAAGTACGAGTGAATACCAATCTGGCGGAACAGACCTTCCATACCAAAGGTGCGCGACTCATCCGGCACGATGGGCACAATCAATTTGCCCAGTACCGGGTCTTTCAACAAGGTGCTCAAAATACGCACAAAGGCCATGGTCGTGGACAAACCACGCTCCCCTGTGCCTTTCAACTGGGCCGCAAAGCTGTCCAGCGTGGGCACCGTCAAGGCCGGAACAGAGGTTCTTCGCGATGGCACAAAGCCACCCAAGGCAGCACGACGCTGCTGCAAGTACACCGCTTCCGGGCTGCCTGGCTCGGGGCGCAGATAAGGCAGCTCTTCCAGTTGTTCATCCGTAACGGGTAGCTGGAAACGATCCCGGAAGGCACGCACTGCATCTGCGCTCATTTTCTTGAGCTGGTGATTGATGTTCTGGCCTTCACCAGCCTCGCCCATACCAAAACCCTTCACGGTTTTCACCAGAATTGCGGTCGGCCCGCCATGGCTGTTACGTGCGGCTTGGGCATAAGCGGCGTAGACCTTGTCGGGATCGTGACCACCACGGGCCAGGGCCCAGATGTCGTCGTCCGACAAATCCGCTACCAGTTCCAGCAGCTCGGGATATTTGCCAAAGAAATGCTCACGTACATAAGCGCCACTTTGGGATTTGAAGGTCTGATAATCCCCGTCCACGCATTCCATCATGCGCTTGCGCAACAGACCGGTTTTATCCTTGGCAAGCAGCTCATCCCAGCCCGCGCCCCAAATTACCTTGATGACATTCCAGCCTGCCGCACGGAAGTTCGCTTCCAGTTCCTGAATGACTTTACTATTGCCACGCACAGGGCCGTCCAGACGTTGCAAATTGCAGTTGACCACGAAGATCAGGTTATCCAGCTTCTCACGCCCACCCACGGCAATGGCGGACAGGGACTCGGCCTGATCCATTTCCCCATCCCCCAGGAACGCCCAGACCTTGCGACCATCCATAGGCTTCAAACCACGGAAATCCAGATAGCGCATATAGCGTGCCTGATAGGCAGCCATCAAAGGCCCCAGGCCCATGGACACCGTGGGAAATTGCCAGAACTCGGGCATCAGGCGTGGATGCGGGTAAGACGACAAGCCACGACGCCCCGCCTCACGACGGAAGTTGTCCATCTGTTCATCATCCAGACGCCCTTCCACATAAGCACGGCCATAAATACCGGGGGCGGAGTGACCCTGTATATAGACCAGGTCACCATCAAAGCTTTCTGTGCGGCCCCGGAAAAAATGGTCAAAGCCCACGTCGTACAGAACGGCCGCGGACTGATAAGTAGCAATGTGTCCGCCCACATTGGAGTGCCGACCGGCACGCAGCACCATGACCATGGCGTTCCAGCGCACATAGGCATTGAGCTTGCGCTCCAGTTCCTTGTCACCGGGATACGGGGTTTGCTGATGCACCGGAATGGTATTCACATACGAGGTGGTCACGCGTGTGTACAGGTCACCGTGATGACGCGCATCGAAATCCAGCAATTGATCAATCAGATAGTGGGCACGGGGGCGTCCTACTGCCGCCGTGACCGATTCCAGGGCATCCAGCCACTCGGTCGTCTCTTGCGGGTCCACATCCGCGATCTGCAAAGCGTGATTCATAACAATCTCCAGGTGGATAGGCCGGATCCGCCACGCGACGTCCTCACGGCCTGAACAAGACGCAGGGCAGGACAGACCCTCACCCATACGATTGCAATTGCAACTACTTTATGAGCGCATCTTATCCGCGTATAATTGCATTTGCAACTAAAAAATAAATTCCTGGGGGAAAGAACGATGAGTCGCTCCGACACTGATCTGTGGTTTTCCTTTGTGCGCGCGCACCGCAGCATCCTGAAAGAAATCGAACGCAGACTGGCTGCCGAAAAGTTGCCACCCTATGCCTGGTACGACGTGTTGTGGGGACTGGAAAGCGGGCCGGAGGGAACCCGACGCATGCATGAACTGGCCGATCGACTGGTCATAGAACGCTATAACCTGACGCGACTGATCGACCGGCTGGAAGCCCAGGGGCTGGTCCAGCGCAGTCGTTCCTCGGAAGATGGCCGGGCCGCCTTTGCCAGCATCACGGATGAAGGCCGGGCCTTGCGCAAACAGATGTGGCAGATCTACCAAAGCGCTGTGCAGGAACTGTTTCTGTCGGCCTTTTCCGATCAGGAACAAACGCAGTTTGCACACGGGCTGGATCAGGCTGCCCGACAAGCACGGCAATCCTCCAACACCTAGATGTGTCTAACTGATACCTGAGGCTCACGCTTGTAAGAGGCGCTGGGCTATTATTTAGCAATGAAAGAAATCTTCGCACTTCTCGATTTCGGGGGTTATATCGCCTTGCTCCTGTGGGGTATCCACATGGTGCAAAGCGGTGTGCAACGTGCCTTCGGTGCCGAACTGGGCATCTGGATGGGTCATGCCCTGGGGCGTCCCCGCCGTGCTTTTGTTGCCGGAGCGGCCATTACGGCCGCCATCCAAAGCAGTACCGCCACCGGGCTGATGATTACCAGCTTTGCCGCCACCGGCATGGTCGCCCTGGTTCCGGCCCTGGCCGCCATGCTGGGCGCCAATGTGGGTACGACGCTGATCGTGCAACTGCTGTCCTTCAAAATGACCGCACTGGCCCCGGCCCTGATTCTTCTGGGAGTCTGGCTGTTCCGCTCGCAGGAGCCTGGACGCCGTCGTGACCTGGGTCGCGTCTTTATTGGTCTGGGCCTCTTGCTGCTATCCCTGCATGAACTGGTGGGCTTGTTCTCCCCAATTCAGGACGCCCCCCTGCTGCAAACCATTCTGGAAGCGCTGGCAGGCAGTCCCATGACGGGCATGTTGCTGGCCGCTTTGCTGACCTGGGCCGCACACTCCAGTGTGGCCATTGTGGTGCTGATCATCTCGCTGGCCAGTCACCAGCATATGGACCCGCAACTGACCTACGCATTGGTGCTGGGTGCCAATGTGGGTACCGCTATCAACCCGATTCTGGAAGGGGCTGGCGGCTCCAAGGACCCAGCCAACAAACGTCTGCCCATCGGCAACTTGGGCACACGTGTGTTTGGTTGTCTGGTCGGCATGATTTTGCTGCCCTGGATTCCGGATTTGATGAGCTGGTTCACCAATGACCCAGCTCGTGCTGTGGCCAACTTCCATACCTTCTTCAACCTGGCCGTGGCAGCCTTGTTCCTGCCTTTACTCAAACCCTATTCGCGTCTGCTGAGCCGTTATCTGCCCCGCCGCACCGACCCGGATGATCCCGGCCTGCCCTTGTATCTGGACCAGTCCGCTCAGGAAGTGCCTGCCGTGGCCTTGGGCAATGCAGCGCGTGAAGCGCTGCGTCTGTCCGATATGCTGCAGGAAATCCTGGATACGGCCCGTCAGAACATGCTGAACAATAGCGCCCAAAGCATTAACCATGCGCGCTATATCAGTAATGCCGTCAACCGTCTGGAGCCGCTGATCACCACCTATCTGGCCAGTATGGACCAGGAAAACCTCAGCAAGAAAGATACCCGTCGTCTGAACGATATTCTGACGTTCTCCACCAATATCTCGCACGCCGCCACGATCAGCGTCAATGGCTTGCTCAGCCACACGGCCAAGCTGCGTAAACAAGGCTGGATACTGCAATCGGAAGAACAGGCCGAAATCGGCAAAGTCATGGACAGGCTGATTCGCAACCAGCGTCAGGCAGCAGCCCTGTTTGTGGCCGAAGATGTAAAAACCGCCCGCTTCCTGGCCTTTGAAAAAGACTTCTTCCGCGAACTGGAAGTAGCGGCGGGAGATCGTCATATTCGCAAGATCAAGGCCGGTCAGCTGGACTCCGCCGAGCAGGGCTCCTTGTACCTGGAGATTTTGCGCGACGTGCGTACCATCAACTCCTATCTGGTCAGCGCCGCCGCCTATCCAATTCTGGCCAAGCACGACGAGTTGCTGCCCAACCGAGTACGCTCCAACGAGGAATAAACAGACTGCAGCCAGGCGGTGAAAACAAGCCGCTCTGCTACTTAAAAAAAAGGCGACCATCAGGTCGCCTTTTCCTTTAGCTTGCCAGGAAGCCTTAGTGAGCCTGTTCCCAGTTATCACCCACGCCGACTTCAGCCACCAGCGGCACATCCAGCTTGGCTACATTGCACATCAGGCCCGGCAGGTTTTCACGCAGGACATCCAGCTCGTCTTCGGGTACATCGAATACCAGCTCGTCATGTACCTGCATCACCATCTGCGTGCGCAGCCCTTTTTCTTCCAGCCAGCGCTGCACAGCCACCATGGCCATCTTGATCAGGTCGGCCGACGTGCCCTGCATCGGCGCGTTAATGGCGGCACGCTCTGCACCGGCCATGCGTGGCCCTTTCGCGCCCTTCAGTTCAGGTAGCCACAGACGGCGACCAAACACGGTTTCCACATAACCCTGCTCATGCGCCTGCGCCTTGATGCGCGTCATGTAGCTGGCCACGCCAGGATAGCGGGCGAAGTAGCGATCAATATAGGCACGGGCTGCATCACGAGTAATGCCCAGATTGCTGGCCAGACCAAATTCGCCCATGCCGTAGATCAGACCAAAGTTGATCGCCTTGGCCGCACGACGCTGGTCCGAGCTGACGTCCTTGGCATCCACACCGAAGATCTCGGCAGCGGTTGCCGTGTGCACGTCCCCACCCTGCTCAAACACCTGCTGCAGATTCTCGTCGCCCGATACATGGGCCATGACACGCAATTCGATCTGGGAATAGTCAGCCGACACCACTTTGCCCAGTTCAGACACGAAAGCGGCGCGAACACGGCGGCCTTCTGCGGTACGCACTGGAATGTTCTGCAAGTTGGGATCGGAGGAAGCCAGACGTCCGGTAATGACAGCAGCCTGTGCGTAACGAGTATGCACACGGCCACTGTCCGGGTTCACCATTTTGGGCAGTTTGTCCGTATAGGTGGACTTGAGCTTGGCCAGGCCACGATATTCCAGCAGTACCTGGGGCAAGGGGTAATCCTGAGCCAAACGGGTCAGCACATCCTCATCGGTAGAGGGGGCACCGCTGGCGGTTTTACGAACCACCGGAATACCCAGCTTGCCGAACAGAATCTCGCCCACTTGCTTGGGGGAGTTCATATTAAAAGGTTGGTCGGCCAGCTCGTAAGCCTTGTTTTCCAGTTCCAGCATTTTCTGGCCCAGCTCGTGGCTTTGGCGCGCCAGAGTAGGCACATCAATCTTGACGCCATTGCGCTCCACAATGGTCAGCACGTCCGACGCCTGCACTTCCAGCAAATAGATACGCTCCAGCCCCTCTTCCTTGGCTACTTGAGGGCGCAGGCACTGATGCAGACGCAAGGTGTAATCCGCGTCTTCACAAGCGTATTGCGAGGCCACGGGAATATCCACCTCGTCAAAGCCGATCTGCTTGGCCCCCTTGCCGCAAATATCCTCGTAAGACGCGCCTTTCAGACCCAACCATTGCAAGGCCAGCTCTTCCATGCCGACACGCTTGTGCGATTGCAGAACATAAGCCTGCAACATGGTGTCCTCGCGAATACCGCGCAGGCTGACTTTTTCATTCAGCAGGACATGGGTATCGTATTTGGCGTTATGCAGGACCTTGGCCGCCTCTGCGCTTTCCAACCAGGGGCGCAGCGTTTCCAAGACATAGTCTTTATCCAACTGTTCTACATCCAGCGAGCCACGATGAGCCACCGGCACATAAAAAGCCTGCCCCGCCTTGACCGACACCGACAAGCCCACCAGACGCGCCATCAAGGGGTCCAGGGAGGTGGTTTCGGTATCCAAGGCCACCAGCTCGGCCTTTTCCAGCAGGCCTAGCAGGGTCTGTAATTGTTCTTTCGTCGTGACGGTCTGGTAATCCAGCTCGGCAGGCGCAGCAGGTGTTTCAGCCTCGACACGGGCATCCTGGGCGGGAACGCGCTTGGGATCATCTGTCAATTCACGCAACCAGGTGCGGAAACCGAAGGTCTCGTAGATATCCTGCAACACGGCGTTATCACGGGGCTCTGGCTCCAGCGCCTCGAAATCCCCCGTAAACCCAGGCACTTCGCAATCAAGTTTGACGGTGACCAGTTTGCGCGTCATTTCAAAGTTGGAGCTGAAGTCGCGCAGATTCTGGCCGGCCACCCCCTTGATTTTGTCGGCATGCTGCAACAGTTCATCCAGACTGCCATATTCGCCCAACCACTTGACAGCCGTCTTGGGCCCCACCTTGGGAACGCCGGGAATATTGTCCGAGGTGTCGCCAATCAACATCAAATAATCGATAATCTGATCTGGGCGTACCCCATACTTGCTGGTAACGCCTTCTACATCCAGCTTTTCGTTACTCATGGTGTTGACCAGCTGCACATGCTCATTGACCAGCTGGGCCAGGTCCTTGTCCCCGGTAGACACCACGGTCTCGATGCCATTTTCTGCCGCCAGACGGGAAAGCGTGCCGATGATATCGTCGGCCTCTACGCCAGGCTGACAAATCAGATGCCAGCCCATGGCGCGTACCGCTTTATGAATAGGCTCTATTTGCACCGCCATATCTTCGGGCATGGAGGGCCGGTTAGCCTTGTATTGATCGTACAGATCGTCCCGGAATGTGCGGCCTTTGGCATCAAATACGCATACCATATAGTCCGCTTGATAATCCTGTAGCAGACGGCGCAGCATATTGATGACCCCGTACAAGGCGCCTGTGGGCTGGCCTTGCGCGTTTCGCAGATCGGGCATCGCATGGTACGCTCGGTACAGATAGCTGGAACCATCAACGAGCAACAAGGTTTTTTTCATGTCTAACAATAAAATCGTCCGTTTACCGGCCTCTGAGCAGATTCCTACCATCATGAAGGAGCTGCAAACTGCGGTCGATACATTAAAAGAAATGGGTGCTGGCGTTAGTGTTTTCGGCAGCGCACGCATCAAACCCGGTCATCCTTACTACGAACTGGCCCAGGAACTGGGCCGTCGTCTGGCCGAAGCGGGCGTCACCCTGATTGCTGGCGGTGGCCCTGGCCTGATGGAAGCCGCCAATAAAGGCGCGTACGAAGCAGGCGGGCAAAGTATTGGCCTGAATATACGCTTGCCTCACGAAACCACCAACAACCCTTACCAGACACAAAGTCTGCAGTTCGAGTACTTCTACTCGCGCAAGGCCACCTTTTTCATGCACAGCTGGGCCTACATTGCCCTGCCTGGCGGTTTCGGTACCCTGGACGAGCTGTTTGAAGTCATGACCCTGGTTCAAACAGGCAAAGTCCCACCCGCACCCATTGTACTGATCGGCACTTCCTTTTGGTCCGGCCTGATCGAATGGATTGGTGACCAATTGATGGAGATGGGCCTGATTGGTCCGAAAGACCTGAATTTGCTGGTCCTGACCGACGATCTGGACGAGGTCATGGGCTACATCAACCAGTGCTGCGTACTGCCTAGGGCGGAACCCGCATTGCCCCAGTAAGGCGTACGGGTTAAATTTGCAGTCTTTCTTCGGCCCTCCATCAGCAGGGCCGAATTTGTATTGAATGCCACAAGCTAGTCGATATTTGCCGGAGTCCTCCACATGAACAAAATGCTTGCCCGCCTCCTGATGGTGGCTTTTTGCAGTGCCTTGGTGCCCGCTGCTGCCCATGCAGCCGGGCCGTCCGAAATCCGTTTTGCCACTGAGGCGGGTTATCCCCCCTTCGAGTTTCTGGACCCCAGTGGCGAGCTGCAAGGCTTTGACATCGACATCGGCAACGAAATCTGTAAGCGCCTGCAAGCCAAGTGCGTGTGGATCGATCAGTCCTTTGACAGCTTGATCCCCGGCCTGCAAGCCCGCAAATTCGATCTGGCCAACTCCACCATGACCGCCACCGAGGCACGCGCCAAGGTGATCGACTTTAGCGAGCCCATGTATATCGTGCCGGTTCGCCTGGCCGCCCGCAAAGGCAGCGGTCTGGAGCCCACCGCCGAATCCCTGAAAGGCAAGCGTGTCGGTGTGCAGCAAGGCACCACCATGGAAACCTATGCGCGCCAGAACTGGGCCAACAACGGTGTCACCATCGTGGCTTACCCCAGCTACACCGACGCCTTCAATGACCTGGCCGGTGGCCGCGTGGACGCCACCTTCCAGGAAGCCCAGAATGCCGTTGAAGGCTTTTTGACCAAGCCTGCCGGTGCCGACTTTGAGCTGACCGGCAGCACCGTGGACGACAGCCCCATCCTGAACGAGCCTATCGCCATGGGTATTCGCAAGGGCAACAAGAAACTCAAGAAAACTGTTGATGAAGTTCTGCGTGAAATGAAGGCCGATGGCACCATGCAGACCTTTGCCGACAAATACTTCCAAAAAGAAAACATTCGCATCGCGCCCTGACCTGGATACCTGAACCATGTTGCTTTACGGTTATGGGCCGCAGTTGCTGGTCGGCACCTGGGAAACCATCAAACTGGCAGTGCTCTCGCTGCTGGTTTCCCTGGTGCTGGGTCTGGTCGCTGCCCTGATGAAACTATCCCGCACCTCGCTGCTGCGATGGGTGGGCGGTTTGTATACCACCTTGATCCGGGGCGTCCCGGATCTGGTGCTTTTGATGTTGTTCTTTTTCAGCTTGCAAATCTGGCTGAACGAACTGACTGACTGGCTGGAATGGGACATGATCGAGATCGATCCCTTCGGAGCCGGTGTGGTCACGCTGGGCTTTATTTATGGTGCTTACTTTGCCGAAACCTTCCGTGGCGCCCTGATGGCTATCCCCAAGGGCCAAATGGAAGCGGGCAAAGCCTGTGGCTGGAGCGCCTGGCAAGTTCTGCATCGCATCCAGATTCCTCAAATGATGCGCTACGCCCTGCCCGGACTGGGCAATAACTGGCAAATCCTGCTCAAATCCACCGCGCTGGTGTCCCTGATCGGCCTGAGCGATGTGGTCAAGATTGCGCAAAATGCCGGTAACGCGACCTTCAACTCCTTCCTCTTTGTGGGCATCACTGCCCTGATCTATCTGGGCCTGACCGCCGTCAGCAATATTGGCCTGGGCTACCTGGAACGACGCTACAACATTGGCGTGAAAGGAGCACAGTTCTAATGGATGTTCTGAACGAATTCTGGCGCGCCTATCTGTACCAAAGCAATGGTCAGCTCTCGGGTCTGGCCATGACACTTTGGCTGCTGGTGATCTCGGTTGCCATCGGCTTTTTCCTGTCGATTTTCATGGCCATTGGCCGTGTCTCGGGCAAGGCCTGGCTATCGCGCCCTATCGGTGCCTTCACTTACTTTTTCCGTGGCACCCCCTTGTACGTGCAGATCCTGCTGATCTACACCGCCATGTACAAGCTGGCCATCGTCAAATCCGTACCTGCACTGGAAGCCTTCTTCATGAGCGGCTTCAATTGCATGATTCTGGCACTGACCTTGAACACTGTTGGCTACACCACCGAGATTTTTGCCGGAGCCATCCGCTCCATGCCTCCCGGTGAAGTGGAGTCGGCCCGTGCGTATGGCATGTCCGGCTGGACCTTGTACCGCCGCGTGATTCTGCCGCAAGCCCTGCGTCGTGTGCTGCCTGCTTACAGCAATGAAGTGGTGCTGATGCTGCATGCCACCTCGCTGGCTTTTACCGCTACCGTTCCTGACCTGCTCAAGATCGCACGCGATGCCAATGCGGCCACCTACCAAACCTTCACCTCCTACGGGATTGCTGCACTGATTTACCTGTGCGTGTCCTTCATTCTGGTGGGCATTTTCCGTATCGTGGAAAAGCGCCAAATGGCATTTTTGAATCACTGAACGCTGAGGTGCTGAGATGCCGAACAAGAAAAAAGGGCCGCTTTCACAAGCCGCCCTTTTTTCTTTAGCGATACAGCGGCCGTGTCAGTCCCCCGTGTGATCCAGATTCTGATAACGCATCTGGCGCCCCATCACACCGGCCATCATCAAAAAGAAAGTCAGGCCGCGACGCACTTCCGGCTCCTTGGCCAGTCGTATCAGGCCCATCAGGGTCGGTGTGGTCTCCGTGGCCCGCACCTGATCCGAAGCCATACGTGCCGCATTTCCAACCGACCAGGCGGCCCCTATGCCCTCCTCAAAGCCCTTCATAAGCTTTTCGAGCATATAGTCGTCCGTCATATCCACCAGATCGGCCAGCAGGGACACCGCATCCACCACCCGATTAAGGCGACCACCGGCCAGCAAAGGTTCGATCTTGCCGATCAGTTCATCCAGGCCCTTGATGCCTGGATCCTCTCCAAGCAGGCTTTCCAGAGCAGAAGGAGACTTCTGAGCAGCGCCCGCATCACCGGGATTCAAGGATTTATCCGATACCGAATTCATCTGTCTCTCCTGAATTAGACCAAGCCACGGGCCACGGCCCAGTAAATACCCCGGTTAAAACCCTTGCGCAGCAGTCCACCCAGTTTGGTGGGCGGCGTGGGATGCACATCCTCCTTGTAGTCGTACCAAAGCGGCATACCGCCCTCCAGACCCATTTGGGCTACCGCCACCACACGGCCATCGTATTCGTCGCTGGTGCGCCCAAATCGCAACTCTGAGGCCAGGTTGTTGACCACTACGGGCGATTGGTTATGGCAGGAGCCGCCCGCTTTACTGATAGGCAGGTCCACCGTGTCACCCAGCACGTATACATTGTCCAGCCCCAGCACCTTCATGGTTTGGTGATCGGTGGGGACCCAGCCTTCGTTGTCGGCGGCTTGAGAAATCCCCGAGTCACGCACAGCAGGCACCGCCGTAATGGGAGGAGTCGCCATCAGGAGGTCGAACGGCTCTTCTGCGCCCTCTTCGGAATAGGCAATCTTGCGTTCAGGGTCTACACGGCTCAGGGTAAAACCGCGTTGATGCTTGATGTCACGATCCTCAAAAATGGGCGGCAAGACCTGACAAACCTCGTTCTGCATGAACAGACAATTACGCAAAAGCTGGGAGGTCGTGGGATAGGTATAAGCAATCTCTACCTTGTCGCGTACACCACGACGACGCAGGTACTCGTCCAGCATCAAGGTTGTTTCTACCGGTGCAATACCGCACTGGTGAGGAACGTTATGAGTTTTGGGGAAGGTGACCGTTACCAGCACACGGCCCTTTTCCAGCTTGCTCAGGCGGTCCGCCAATTGGCGCGCAGGCGCATGCTGATAGAAATGATCACCGCCCTCTTTCAGGCCTTCGATTTTTTCCGGTGAGGGGACGCAGCCGGTAGACAGAACCAGGTAGTCATAGTCGATCTTCTTACCACTGGCGCAGTGCAGACGGCTGGCCTTGAAGTCAAAACCACTGACTTCCTCTAGCTGAAAATCAATTTCGGGGCGCAAAAGTGAAATTTGCGGACGTCGCAACTCGTCCCTGAAAAAAGCATCAAAAGCCACGTACATAAAAGCGGGCTTGTAATAATGCCAGGGAGAGTTGGACAGCATGGTAATGCGGACTTTACCAGAACGAATTTCCGGGTATAGCTTGGTCACTAAATGATTGGCGGTCATCGTACCGCCAATACCACCACCTACAATCACAATATGCTGCACCATCAGTATTCTCCTTAATGGGGGAAACTGCGCACCGGCTCTTGCAATGAAAAAATCTTTTCAAAAACAAGAAGATGCCCAGCTACAACTGAGACTTTGCAAAGCGAGCTTGGTAATGTGTCCAGCCAGTTTGTATCAAGCAGGTATTAAGCAGAAATTAAAGCAACCCATCAGACTCAATAAGCCACTTAATCAATTTTATTTATCCCACACCCTTTCTTGAATTTAAAAATCAAGCTGGGGTGCTTATGCATACACCCCAGCTTTTTAATACCGCGTTCTAAATCCGGCTGACGCCAACCATAGTAAGACAAAAAAAACGCCTGCATCAAGCAGGCGTTTTCTCGTATCGCTAAACCCGAAAAATTAACTTTCGCGTTGGCTGCGACGGCGCTCGTGTTCTTTCAGGTAACGCTTGCGCAAGCGAATGGACTTGGGAGTCACTTCAACCAGCTCGTCGTCATCCAGGAAGTCCACGGCATATTCAAGAGTCAGACGAATAGGTGGAACCAGATCAATGTGCTCGTCCTTGCCGGAAGCACGCACGTTGGTCAGTTTCTTTTCCTTGATGGGGTTAACCACCAGGTCGTTGTCGCGGCTGTGAATACCGATGATCATGCCTTCGTACAGAGCATCACCCGGGGACACAAACATGCGACCACGATCCTGCAGCTTCCACAAGGCGTAGGCCACGGCATCACCGTCGTCCTGGCTGATCAGCACGCCGTTACGACGCTCGCCAACCGTGCCTTCGCGCATGGGGCGGAACTCGTCAAAGGTGTGGCTCATCAAGCCGGTACCGCGTGTCAGCGTCATGAACTCGCCCTGGAAACCGATCAGGCCACGGGCGGGAATACGGTACTCCAGACGTGTACGACCACGGCCATCAGCAACCATATCCTGCAAGTCACCACGACGACGACCCAGTTCTTCCATCACGCCGCCTTGGTGGCCGTCTTCGACGTCCACGGTCAACTGCTCGTAAGGCTCCATCTTGACGCCGTTCTCTTCACGAATCAGCACGCGTGGACGCGACACGGCCATTTCATAGCCTTCACGACGCATGTTTTCGATCAGAATGGTCAAGTGCAACTCACCGCGACCGCACACTTCAAATACGGTGTCGTCGTCGGTTTCGTTAACACGCAAAGCCACGTTGGACTTCAATTCACGGTCCAGGCGATCACGCAGCTGACGGCTGGTCACGAACTTGCCTTCACGGCCTGCCAGAGGCGAGGTGTTCACCATGAAGTTCATGGTCAGTGTAGGCTCGTCAATGCGCAGCAAAGGCAGAGCTTCCTGGTGAGCAGGATCGGTCACCGTGCAACCAATGCCCAGCTCTTCAATACCGTTGATCAGCACGATGTCGCCGGCTTCGGCTTCGTCCACCGATACACGCTCCAGGCCCTTGAACTTCAGAACCTGATTGATACGGCCTTTGATGACTTCGCCATCAGGACCAAATTTCACGACCACATCCTGGGCAGCGCGCACGCGGCCACGGTTCACACGGCCTACACCGATCTTGCCCACGTAGGAGCTGTAGTCCAGCGAACAGATCTGCAACTGCAACGGTGCGTTGACGTCGTCCTCACGCTGGGGCACATGCTCCAGGATAGCGTCGAACAAAGGACGCATATCGCCTTCACGCACGTCTTCGGTCAAACCGGCGTAGCCCGACAGACCCGATGCGTAAATGATGGGGAAATCCAGCTGTTCGTCGGTCGCGCCCAGTTTGTCGAACAAGTCGAACGTGGCGTTGATCGCGAAGTCAGGACGGGCGCCGGGACGGTCAACCTTGTTGACCACCACAATCGGACGCAGACCCAGTTCCAGAGCTTTGCGAGTCACAAAGCGGGTTTGAGGCATGGGGCCTTCAACCGCATCCACCAGCAACAACACGCCGTCAACCATGGACAGCACGCGTTCGACCTCACCACCAAAGTCAGCGTGACCGGGGGTGTCGATAATGTTGATGTGGGTGCCTTCGTATTCAACGGCACAGTTCTTCGCCAGAATGGTAATACCGCGTTCTTTCTCGATATCGCCCGAGTCCATGACACGTTCGGAGATATGTTCGTTGTCACGGAACGTACCTGCCTGTCTCAACAATTGATCGACCAGGGTGGTCTTCCCGTGGTCAACGTGGGCAATAATGGCCACATTGCGCAATGCGCGTCTCATAACTCATCCTTCTGATTGAAGTTTTTTGGGCAAAATCTCGGTAGGCAAGCTCTCGATGGCCAGCAAGGCCGACATCGGGTCTTCCATCGCCTGCAACCCGTCCAGGGTGTAGGCGTCGTCGATATGAAAAGGTCCTAATTCTGTCCGGCGCAAGGCCGTCAGATGGGCAAAACACCCCAGAGCACGTCCAATGTCTTGCGCCAGGGTCCGGATATAGGTTCCCTTGCTGCAACGTACAAACAAACGCGCCGATTGCGGCGTAAAGTCTTGCACCTGCAAATCGTGAATCACGAGATGTCGTGCCTCACGTTCCAGCTCTATACCCTGACGGGCATATTCATACAGGGGCTTGCCATCGCGCTTGAGCGCGGAATACATGGGCGGCACCTGGGTAATGGGTCCTCGGAAAGCAGGTAGAACTGCCTCCAGCGCCTCGAGGGTGACACCGGCAAAATCTGCCGGAGCCTGGGACACCACATTGCCGGTCAAGTCACCTGAATCGGTTTCCTGTCCAAACTGCAAGGTAGCTTCATAGGCTTTGTCTGCTTCCAGCATCGTGGCGGAAATCTTGGTAGCCCGGCCAAAACAGCAAACCAGCAGGCCCGTTGCAAACGGGTCCAGGGTTCCAGTATGGCCAGCTTTGCGGGCATCCAGAGTGCGGCGGGCACGCTGCAAAGCGTGGTTGCTGGACATTCCGTCGGACTTGTCCAGTAGCAGCACACCATCAATCAACTGCCCGCGTTTTCGCGTAGCCATCGTGTGTCAATCCGTGAAGAAACAACAGCCGCGTCAGGGCTGTTCGTCTGGCTCGTCCGATTTGGAAGCAGAGCCAGTCAATTCGCTATCGGCCTGGTTGGCGCTGTCGATGAGCTTGGAGAGCTCCATGCCGCGTTCCAACTGCCGGTCGTGATGAAAATGCAGAGTAGGAACCGTGTGGATGTGCAGCAGCTTGAACAGCAGCGAATGCAACCAACCGGCCTTCTCGGTCAAAGCCGCCTGAGCGACTTCGGGCTCGGCGCCCAGCACCGAGTAATACACTTTGGCGTGTGCGTAGTCTGGAGACAGCTCCACGCCGGTCAAGGTAATCAGACCAGCGCGGGTCATGTCGATCTCGCGCTGGATCAGAACCGCCAGATCCTTCTGGATCTGGTCGGCCAGGCGCAGGTTGCGCCCTGGGTTTGGTTTGGACTTGTGTCGTGCCATAAATTACAGTGTCCGGGCGATCTCTTTGATCTCGAAGATCTCAAGCTGGTCGCCCACTTGGATGTCGTTGTTGCCACGCAGCGTGATACCGCAATCGAAGCCGGAACGCACTTCCTTGACGTCGTCCTTGAAGCGGCGCAGGGAATCCAGGTAGCCACTCCAGTGCACGACGTTGTTGCGCAGCAAGCGAACTTGCGAATCGCGACGGACCACGCCTTCGGTAACCATACAACCGGCGATATTACCAATACGCGACACGTTGTAGACTTCGCGGATTTCAACCATACCGATGACTTCTTCGCGCTGCTCGGGAGCCAGCATGCCGGACAGGGCTGCTTTGACCTCGTCAACCGCATCGTAAATGATGTTGTAGTAACGCAGATCAATGCCGTTGGCTTCAGCCAGTTTCTTGGCGCTTTGCTCGGCACGGACGTTAAAGCCGATCACTACCGCGTTGGAGGCAATCGCCAGGTTGACGTCGCTCTCGGAAATACCACCCACGGCGGCGTGTACAACCACCACACGCACTTCGTCGGTAGACAGCTTGACCAGCGACTGTACCAGCGCTTCTTGCGAGCCCTGAACGTCGGTCTTGATGATGAGCGACAGGGTTTGCATGCCTTCGCCCAGATTGTCGAACATGGACTCCAGCTTGGCGGCCTGTTGACGCGACAGTTTCACATCACGGAACTTGCCTTGACGGAACAGCGCGATCTCACGAGCTTTACGCTCGTCAGCCATCACAACCAGTTCATCACCCGCAGCGGGCACTTCAGTCAGACCCTGGATTTCTACAGGAATCGACGGACCAGCCGAACTCAGCGACTTGCCGGTTTCGTTCAGCATGGCGCGAACGCGACCGAAGGAGGCGCCGACCAGCACGCTGTCACCACGGTTCAAGGTACCGCTTTGAACCAGGATGGTGGCCACAGGACCGCGGCCCTTGTCCAGACGGGCTTCAATAACCGTACCCTTGGCAGGTGCGTCAACCGGAGCCTTCAACTCCAGCATTTCGGCCTGCAGCAGCACGTTTTCCAGCAATTCGTCGATGCCCTGGCCGGTTTTGGCCGACACAGGAATAAAGGGCACATCGCCACCGTATTCTTCAGGCACCACTTCTTCGGCTACCAGTTCCTGCTTGACGCGTTCCGGGTTGGCTTCAGGTTTATCAATCTTGTTGATCGCCACCACCAGCGGCACGCCAGCGGCGCGAGCATGGTGAATGGCTTCACGGGTCTGGGGCATCACACCGTCATCGGAGGCCACCACCAGAATCACCACGTCAGTGGCTTTGGTACCGCGAGCACGCATGGCCGTAAAGGCTTCGTGACCGGGGGTATCCAGGAACGTAGCCGTGCCACGTTCTGTCTTGACGTTGTACGCACCGATGTGCTGTGTAATACCACCGGCCTCGCCCGAGGCGATCTTGGCACGACGGATGTAGTCCAGCAGCGAAGTCTTACCGTGGTCAACGTGACCCATGACAGTTACCACTGGAGCACGGGGCTTCAGTTCGGCGTCGTTCTGAGCATCGGTATCGACCAGGAAGGCTTCAGGATCGTCCAGCTTGGCAGCAATCGCCTTGTGACCCAGTTCTTCGACCAGAATCATGGCTGTTTCCTGATCCAGAACCTGGTTGATGGTAACCATCTGACCCAGCTTCATCAGGTGCTTGATCACCTCGGCAGCCTTGACGGCCATCCGGTGAGCCAGATCGCTGACCGAAATGGTTTCCGGCACGTGCACTTCACGGGCAATGAATTCTGCCACTTGTGGTTCACGGCGCTCGGCCTGAGCGTTGCGGCCACCACGACCACCCTTGCCACGACCTGCCTTGGCATTGGCTTTCCAGCCTTCACGACCACCACCGGCACCGGCGGAAGCCACATCAGCCTTGGAAGGCTGCTTCTTGCGGCTGGCATCGCTGGTCCAGCCAGGGGTGCTGTCAGTCTTGACGGGTTTGCCCGGGGCCTTCTCGGTCTTGGAGCCTTTGGCGTCTTTCTTCTGAGCGCCCTTGGCACCTGCCTTGCTATCAGCCTCTGGCTCGGGAGCACGCAAGACCTTACGAGGACGGTTCAACATATCGCGCAACGCAGCGGCTTCGGCCTCTGCGGCCTTACGGGCGCGATCACGATCCTGGTCTTGCTCCACATCGGCGGCAACAGGAGGAATCACCGGGCCACGCACTGCACGGCGCTGACCAGTAGCAGCCATATCCCGAGGTTTTCCAGTCGAAGTGGGCGTTTTAGTCCCTTGAGGGTGCTGATTTTTATTCACAGAGTTAGCTTGACGGGCGTCGTTTACAGATTTAGTAGGTTCCACGGGCTTTTCTTGGGCCGTAGGAGAGGGAGCCGATTCGGCCTTTTCCTGAACAGGCGCTGCCGCGGCTTCGGATGGCTCCGTTGCAGCAGGTGCTTGTTCCTGAGGCTGAGGCTCGGGTTTCTTTGTATCTTCCTGAGCAGCCTCAACGGGCTGTGCAGGAGCAGCAGGTTCGGGCGCAGGCTCGGCAACAGGAGTCGGCTCGGGAGCAGCGACCACTTCGGGCTCAGGCTCTGGCTTGGGCTCAGGCTTGGGCTCGACAGGGGCTTGCTCTTTCACAGGAGCTTCAGGAGTTGCTGCCACAGGATCTACGGGCTTGCTGACAGGCGCGGCAGGCGCCTGTTCAACAGCTTGCTTTTCCTGACTGGCCGCTTGGGCCTGAGCAGCTTGCTCCTTTGCATTTTCCTGTGCCAATGCCGCATTGGCTTCTGCCACCAGCTCGGAGGGATCACGCTTTACAAACACGCGTTTTTTGCGTGTTTCCACCTGAATCGTGCGGGAGCGACCCGATCCGTCATCCTGACGGATCTCCGATGTTTGACGGCGAGTCAGGGTGATCTTGTTGCCTTCCTGACTGCCGTGCGAGCGGCGCAACGATTCAAGCAGCTTCGCCTTATCCGAATCAGTGATGGCGTCATCAACTGATTTGAGCTCAATACCTGCGCTACGCAACTGCTCCAGCAGAACATTCGCAGGCATTTTCAGTTCTTGAGCGAACTGGGCGACAGTGTTACTCGACATTCGACTCTCTCTTGCTTTACTACAACTATTCTTAATGAATACAACGCGCGGGACCTAGCTAGACATATCAGGCCTCGTCGTCAAACCAGTGGGCACGGGCACGCATGATCAGTTCGCTGGCCGCATCTTGCGCCAGGCCGGTCATCTCGGACAGTTCGTCCGTTGCCAGTTCCGCCAGTTCATCCAGCGTTGTAATCTCGTTTTCGGCCAGTACGGCGATCAGCTCAGGCGTCATGCCCTCGACTCCTGCCAGTTCCTTGACCGCGGTCTGTACCAATTCTTCCTTGGCGATGGCCTCGCTCAGCAGCGCATTGCGGGCGCGGGCACGCAGCTCGTTGACGGTTTCTTCGTCAAAGGCTTCGATGTCCTGCAATTCCTGCAGAGGCACATAAGCGATTTCTTCCAGACCGGTAAACCCTTCGTCGATCAGAATATCGGCCACGGCTTCGTCCACATCCAGACGGGACATGAAGGTAGCGCGCAATTCTTCGCGCTCTTCGTCCTGACGGTTGCGGCTTTCTTCCGGTGTCATGATGTTGATCTGCCAGCCCGTCAATTCCGATGCCAGACGCACGTTCTGACCACGCGAACCAATCGCCTTGGGCAGGTTTTCTTCGTCTACCACCACATCCATGGCGTGCTTGTCTTCGTCCACCAGAATGGATTCGACGTGCGCCGGTGCCAGAGCACCGATCACGAATTCGGCCGGATCATCGGCCCACAACACGATATCGACCTGCTCGCCGCCCAGTTCGTTACGCACCGCAGTCACGCGCGAACCTCGCATGCCCACACAAGTACCGATAGGATCGATACGCTTGTCGTAAGCAATAACAGCGATCTTGGCGCGCACACCCGCATCACGGGCAGCGGCCTTGATTTCCAGCAGGCCCTGTTCGATCTCGGGTACTTCGTTCTCGAACAGTTCTTTAATGAATTCAGGTGCTGTACGCGACAAGATGACCTGCTGGCCACGTGCTGCGTAGTCCACCTTCTGTACCCAGGCGCGGACACGGTCGCCCACGCGGATATTTTCCTTGGGGATCATTTCCGAACGAGGCAAACGTGCTTCGATCTTGCCCATTTCGATAATGGCATCGCCCTTGTCCATGCGCTTGACCGTACCGGAAACGATGGTCTCACCACGCTCCAGAAAGTCGTTGAGCACTTGCTCGCGCTCGGCATCACGGATTTTTTGCAGGATGGCCTGCTTGGCAGCCTGGGCACCGATACGGCCAAACTCGATAGGCTCGAGTGGCTCTTCGATGTAATCGTCCACTTGCAGCTCGGGATCGATCTCCTGGGCGTCCGACAGCATCTCCTGCTTGTCGGGCTCTTGCAGACCGGCCTCGTCGGGCACGACCAGCCAGCGCCGGAAGCCTTCGTGGGCGCCGGTTTCCCTGTCGATTTCCACACGGATATCGACATCTTCCTTGAAGCGCTTTTTCATGGCCGAGGCCAAGGCGCTCTCGAGCGCGGTGAACACGACATCACGCGCTACGGATTTTTCACGCGCCAGCGCATCGACCAGCAATAGAATTTCGCGACTCATCGCTTCTTACCCTTGAAATCAAGAACGGGATCCAATTTGGCACGATCCACCTGGTCATAGGTGAATTCGACCTGCGTCAGCTTGCCCGATGCTTCGTCCAGTTCCAGCCTAAAAACGGTATCCAGCGGAACACTAGCCGGTAGCGCCCCTTCAGGAGCGTGGAGCGTACCCACAAACACTTTCCGATTGTCGAGCGCCTCGTGCAGGCGCACCTGCACCCGACTGCCCGCAAAGCGCACGTAATCGCCAATACGCAACAAGGGGCGATCTATCCCCGGCGAGGCCACTTCCATGCGCTTGTAATCCACGTTTTCCACTTCGAAAACGCGTGATAATTGTTTAGACACCCATTCACAGTGTTCGATACGCACCCCTTCCGGGTGATCGATGACGATGCGTAACAAGCCTAGCGGCGCACGCTCCACGTCCACCAGTTCGTACTCGGTACCCGCCAGGGTCTCTTGTGCCAAAGCTAGAATGTCTGCCATAAAATCCAAAAAAAATGGGCTGTACGCCAGCCCATGGTCACCATGCACGCTTGAGAATCAAGCGGGCCCTGGTCTTGCGCATTGCCAACGTCAAATCGGGATAGTTGCAGGCGCAACCGAACCGGATGATCCACGCGGTCTCTGCCTTGAAAGACCGCCCTATTCGCTGGCGCGCAGCATCAAAAAAGACCCAGCCGACACAAACGTCTCTGAGCCAAGTTCTATATTCTACCAGAAAACCGGAAAATACGTGCATTCACACGGCCTTACAGGCCCAAACCGCAGGGTTCGGGCCACAAACTCAAAGTCCGTGCGTCCTGGCTTTACCGGCGCCCGCGTCCCAGGTGGGATTCATGGGCCGCCGAGCTGGCTGGCTGCCAGTCATCATCACGACGGCTGACACGGCGCACCACCGTTGTTTTCTTCACATGAGCCTTGGGCGTTTGCCCGGCTCCGGCACGATCGGAAGCGCCGCGACGGGCCGAAGGCGCACGTCCTTCCTGAGCACCGCGAGCGTGACCACCACGGGCCTGATCACCACGCCCCTGCTCACCGCGCGCCTGATCGCCACGCACTGGACGGCGGCCATTGTGCACACGCGCACCTTCCTGCGAACGCCCCTCGCGACTGCGACCTTCATGCGCGCGTCCTTCCGAAGAACGCCCTTCCGCCGAACGACCGCGTTGCTGGCCACCACGTACACCCTGACCGCTACGTGGAGCACCACGCCCTTGACCACCGTGTTCACGACGACCACCATCAGGATGGCCATTGGCCAGACCACCGCTAATGAACAAGGCACCGCTGACGGATTCGTTTACACGCACATTATTTGAGGAGCGACCGCGACCTGCCACACGACCACCACGCCCCATGCGAGCGCCACTCAGACCGTTGTGCTCCAGCGTACCGAAACCGGGAGGCAAAGCGCTGTCGTGGGACAGAGGTTGACGTTCGCGACGCTGGTGGGTGCCTTCGTCATCCGACTCTTTCACCAGCCCCAGGCGCAGCATGAATGCCATCACCACATCAGCATCCAATTCTTCCCAACGGCCACGGCGCAGATTTTTAGGCAGACCCACATCCCCAAAACGAGTGCGAATCAGACGGCTGACCGTCACACCCATCGCTTCAAACATACGGCGCACTTCACGGTTACGGCCTTCATGAATAGTGACGCGATACCAACGGTTGCTGCCTTCGCCACCCAAAAATTCGATCATGCCGAACTTGGCCACACCGTCTTCCAACTGCACGCCATCGCGCATGGATTGCATTTGCTCTTCGCTCAGCTCACCCAGAACACGTACAGCGTATTCACGCTCGGCACCGTAGCGCGGATGCATCATGCGGTTGGCAATATCACCCGATGTCGTGAAGATCAGCAAACCCTCGGTATTCAAATCCAGTCGACCGACCGACAACCACTTGCCCACTTTCAGGGAAGGCAGGCGACCAAACACGGTGGCACGGCCTTCGGGATCGTCGTGCGTGACAATTTCGCCAGCCGGCTTGTGATACAGAATCACGCGCGGAGGGCGCTTGGTGTTGGCACGATTGATCAGTTGACCATTAATACGCACCTTGTCATCGGCACTGACACGTTGACCGATATGGGCAGGTTCGCCATTCACGGAGACACGACCTGCAACGATCAGTTCTTCCATATCGCGGCGCGAACCGATACCGGCTTCAGCCAGCACCTTGTGCAATTTAGGCTGCACCAAGTCGCTGCCCATGTACTTACCCAGGCGCTGCGACAAACGACTTTGCTTGTCCAGATGGCTGAATGCGATGTCATCATCACCATCCAGAATCACAACCGGAGCGTCGTCAGCAGGGTTGGAGTAACGAGCGGCCTGGGTGTTGCCTGGTCGCTTGTTGGCGCCACCGCGTGTATCTGGACGACGACCAGCAGCCGCAGGTTTGCGTCGATTGTTTTGTGGGCGAGCTGGGCGGGCCTTGGCCTCACCAGGAGCGGCCGCCTGGACCTCTTCATTCTGGCGGGGAGCCGACTCTTGCGTGGCATCGCCACGACGGCGGCGAAACGGCGTGCGCAGCTTGCGCCCCTGGCCCTTCGCGCGGGGATTCTTGGGGTCGGCCGCGCCAGAGGCGTCCGACATGGAGGCTGTGTTCGTCTCGTGCGAATCAGTCATTTTTAATCATTTACTCCAGAGTTTTTTATTTCGTCCGGTACCTGTATATCCGATAGGCCAGCCGCAGCCTGGGCCTCATCCACGGGGTCCGGTGTCGTATTCACTTCAGCTTGTTCGGTTTGTGGCAGCTCCGCTTCTGAAACTGCCTCAAGCAAATCGTCCTGACTGCCTGGCTCGGAATCCGGTTCGGACTCCAGCTCAAGCTGAGCAACAGAGGCCTGTAGCGGCTCCATGCTCACTTCCAAAGCAGCGTCTTGCTCTGCTTCTAGTTCTATTTCTTGCCCTGCTTCGGAACCAGTTTGCTGCCCTGCCACAGATGCAGACTCTTGCTCTACACCCTGCTCTGCCGCTTGCTCCTGGCTCTGATCCTGATGATCCCCGCCCTGCTGTTGATCTTGCTGTTGATCCTGTTGCTGATCCCGTTCTTGATCCAATTCTTTGTTCTGCTCCTGATCAGCCGACGCAGCTGCTTGCCCGTTTGGCAAGGAAGCCAAGGCATCCAGGGAGTCCAGAGTTTCAACCGAAGGCAACTCATCCAAAGAGCGCAGACCCAGATCATTCAGAAACTGACGGGTCGTTCCCAGCAATGCCGGGCGTCCGGGCGCATCACGATAGCCCAGCACTTCAATCCAGCCCCGATCCTCCAGGGTACGCACAATTTGAGTCGATACGCTCACACCACGTATGTCCTCAATATCCCCACGGGTAACAGGTTGCCGCCAAGCAATAATCGCCAAGGTTTCCAGCACGGCCCGCGAATACTTGGGCGCGCGCTCCAGACTAAGACGGGACAAAAACACTTGCATGGCCGGGCGACTTTGAAAGCGCCAACCCGAGGCAACCTGAACCAATTCCAGGCCACGCTCTTTCCAATCCAATTGCAAGATAGCCAGATAACGGCGCAGATCATCCGCGCTCAGCGGCGGGGAGACAAACATTTTGCGCAACTCGGCGCTGTTCATGGGCTGCTGTGCACACAGCAAAGCCGTCTCCAGGACTCGGATTATTTCACTTTCAGTCACTGCTGGGAAGCCTCACTTTCTGGCGATACTTGCATAAAGCAAAAATTCCATGTTAGTATTTATCTTTTCCGGCGCGGGGTGGAGCAGCATGGTAGCTCGTCGGGCTCATAACCCGAAGGTCGTAGGTTCAAATCCTGCCCCCGCAACCATCACCCGGAACTGCTTAGCAGAATCAAACAAGCCAGCCAATTTGTGCTGGCTTTTTTGTTGTCCGCTGTTTTGATCTGCAATCTTGCGCGCGGCGCAGCCCACAGCCAGAACACGCAGGCCAGCCATCAGCAATGTGGCAACAACCCCAGCCCAAACAAAGGCCACCACAGCAGCCGCAGCACGCATCCGAATCACCATCGTCGCCATCGTCGGGCCTTTTTGCATCGGGCCGGACGCGCACGCAAGCCCGCCGCCCTGGCTCAAACCAGAAACAGCCGCTTTAAAAGCAATTAAAAATGTTGTGTAAGCACACATGCTGATGATGAGTATGTCCGCAAGCCCTATCGGACTGGATTTGAATTGGCGCTCCGGATTGGCGGAACGCGAAAACAGCACAACAACGTTTGGGGCAATAACTGATCGGGGCGACAGGTCTACATTGTCAAATGCCAACATCAAGGCACCAACAGACCACCGCAGGGCTTATCGATTGCCTAAACCTGAAGCAAAGCCAGAAACAGAGAAATTCGTTTTGCCGGGACATCCCGCCTAGTAGGGGAGCCGACTGCTATCAAAGCCAGATGCCAGCCATCAAGAACTGGTCGCTATACAGGAAGCCGCTTGCGCGTTTGAACTTTTTGAAATGCCAGTCCGGCTGAACCTGTAAGCACAGTTCGTATTACACCATTGCGACCAGCAAGACGCAAGAAAATTGAGGATCGTTTTATCCAGCCTTTATGCCCCTTCCAGCGGCAATCGCCAAATATTAATGAAATAAACACGCCACACTATGTACATAATCAAAAACTATGTTATAGTTACTTTTCTGACGCGGGGTGGAGCAGCATGGTAGCTCGTCGGGCTCATAACCCGAAGGTCGTAGGTTCAAATCCTGCCCCCGCAACCAAATTCATTTATCGGCCTCTTGCAGATAAATTTGAAAAAACCGGATTTATTCCGGTTTTTTTTATGCCCGTTGTTTTTAAATAGTCCGGCTTCGTCAAAACAATAAACAAGGCGAACCCAAGACAAGCCCCCCCTTCCTGCAGTAACTCCCATCCCGCCAGTACGCCCCCATCTACTTCAAGCACGAAATGTTCTTGACGACCGCAGTCTCACCGTGCGATAAACCTTCCCGTGCGGGTGATTAGCCAGCTTGAGCATGACCAGAACACAGAATAACAAGTCAGCTCCAGCCCCTCTAATCGCGCTTCAAATCCCGCCAATCAGCTTGTTTGTGCGTGAACACAGTGACGCCTCATGGGCGTGGTCTACGCTGCACGCTCACGCCTCACAGCCAAGCTGAGTTTCAAGAAAGACGAAATCCCTTACGAAAGCCAGGCCACCTCTTCTCCAGCGTTGGAGCCAAGTACGTGCCTGCGCGATCCCAGGATGAGTCGTACTTTTTGCAGTCACTCACACACAAGCAGAATCGGCTGGAGACAGCCGACTAAAGGATCAAGACATGAAACGAGTACCCGCAATCGCAGGGGCCGCTCTGGCCTTGCTGATGGCCAGCACCAGCACCTTTGCTGCCACCACCTATTTGACTTGCGAGTTTGCCGACCCGTCGGGCAAGCCCCAGGTTTTCAATTTCGCCCTGAATCAAGAGGCAGGAACATTTGGGGTCTACGTTCCTGCTTCGGGCAGCGAAAGAATGGAGCGAGGCACCTTTGCCGACAACAAGGCCAGCCTGAATGAAGGCGCAATTGCCTGGGAGATTGACTTGGCAAGCGGCACCATCATCCGCGATCGCCGCATGGTAGGCGAAAAAGACCAGGGCAGCTGCAGCGCCATTTCTGCCGAGCGCAGTGGCTTCGAGCAGTAACCCCCCCTCCCCGAAAAGACCTGTCTCTGTCCCTTTCCCCAGGGGCAATGCAGCTTATCTCTACAGCGCGAAAATGAAGAAACTTACAAGTATTGTGATCCTGGGCGCGATCGGCATTGCCATCGGCGCCTACGCCAGCGGCCAATTCAACACCTGGCTGCCACAGGAAATGAAGGTCGGCACCTCTGGCAGTTCCCTTCTGGGCAATGGTGAAGTGAGCCTGCAAAAGCAGGATATGCAACTGGCCGAGAAACTGCAGCCAGTAATTGCCTGCCTGAATGACGTCGCCAGCCCCTTGAGCCAGCATGCCCAGAAATACATCAAGGAATATCAGAACCTTGTCGCTACCCCCGGCTCCACCCGCATTGCCGCCAGCTTCAAGATCAAGGTGTACGAGCAGAACAACTCCATCTCGCGCGAATGCATCACCCAAATGCGCAATGCCATCGCCATGCCGCCAGCAGACGCTGGACTGGACAAGCCTGGTCAAGTGTTTGCTGACACGCTGGAAAAGCTGATTCCCGTCATGAATGAAGCGGATCTCTATTACAGTCGCAAGGACAATATTGACGACCAGATGAAGAAAGGCCGCGAGCTGGACGAGCAGATCATGCCTCTGTTCATCAGCTTCTTTGATGCGGAAGACACGCTCAGACAAACAGTCTCGGAGCGCAATCACAGTCTGCGGGAAAAACAGCTGGTAGCGATTGAAGAGGCTTACGGCACCGAGAACTTTGCTTGGCACACGCTGAATGTCTCTCTGGCCGCCCGCCGCGCCGTTGATGCCATCAGCACGTTGGCAGAGTCCGAGCAGCTCACTGGCCAGTCCATCGAGAAAATCGAGCAAGCGTATCAAGCCGCCTTCGACAAGGCTGATGCCTTTGCCAAAGCACATCCCGACACCAAAACGCAACTGGGCAACGCGCCCAAGTGGTTTGCCCTGTCCAGCAACTTCAATACCTTCCTGGTGGGCTTGAAGGATCTGCGCCGAGCCCTGGCATCGGACGCAAAGCAAGCCAATGTGGAGTACCAGCTCTCCAAGCTGGAGAACGACTACAACAGCATGATCAGAAACTACAACATGCTACCCGACGCCTGACGAAACCAGGCTAATGGCTGCGTTTTCCGTAAGCAGGAGAGCGCAGCCTGCGCACTGGCAATGGCAGACCCCAAGCAAGATGGGGTTGGTCCGGTATTACAGGGCCTCCCGCCACCAGGGCCAAACGCTCATTAGCGCGCCGCGTCATCCTTGCGAAGATCGAAAAACCGCAAACCATCACGCAGACGATCACGCAGCCACACATAGACAGACGGGGCTTCTTGCCCTGTATTGAATCTGGCTTGCACCTTCATGCCAGACATCAATTTACGCACCTGATCCACAGACAAGCCAGACTCCAGACGTGCCGCTGGCCAAGGGGGATCCATTGTCATATTCAACGACAAGCGCCCCTGAGGCGCGGGTAGCTGAGCAATAAATGCCAGCAAGGCATCGCGGCTGTCCCGATCCGCCACCGAGTCAGGCATCAACTGCACGGAAGTGCGTGCTGCCAACAAGGCCTTCTCAATACCGGGGCGCGGGTCTTCGTACATGCTCATGTTCATGACCAGGGCTGGCATGATCATGGACTGGATCAGATTCTGATTATCCAGGTACAGATTCAGACTTTTAAGCTCCGCCTGCTCAAGATCATCGGCACCCAAGGGGCGTCCTGCGGCCAACTCAATCCCGAATTGCGCCTGAGCACGAACCTCACGCAGGTACTGACTACGCAGTCGAACCTGCTCCAAATTCAATTGCGCCAAGGCCGAGTCCCACTTGTACTTGAAAGTAAAATCCATAGGCTTGGCTTGCAGGCGCATTACGTAGTCCTGCCCTGGCAAACGTCCCGTCAGAACATAGATCCCGCTTACTTGTAGATCCATGGAGTCTGGAATAACTTGCCGCTCGGACAAGGATGCCAAGCCTTCATCACGCAAGACCAGCTCATCAAAGGCCAGCAGCATTGACGAAAAACCGGCCGACCATTGTCCGTTCTGAACCAGACAAGCCCCCTCCCGATCCTGCATCTGCAGCTCGTCTCCGGATTGCGGCTGTAAAGCGACATAATTACGCAAATACTCACAAGCAGGACCCGCTTGAGCCGAACCTGCCAGCACCATCCACGTACCCAGCGCCAAGGTAATTTTCTTCATGAATTCCTCTTATTGGGCAAGCGCTGGCAACAATACCAATCAAGCCTTCCCTTTGTATGAAACGCTGGCTAGTATACAAAGCCGTCAGGGTCTATGCCCTAGTCCTGTTTCAAGTTGAGCTTACCGACGTACTCCTTGCCATGGTCAGCACTGAACCGATCCAATTTTCACTTTGCACACAGCTGAGTCAGCTCGACGCAGCACACTGGGACGCGCTCTCTGGCCATCACCTGTTGCTCAGTCATGCTTTTCTGACGTCATTGGACGAAGCTGGCTGCGCCATTCCACAGACAGGCTGGTCGCCACATTACCTCTTGATGCATCGTGGACAGACGCTGTGTGGTGCCGTGCCCCTGTATCTGAAGCACCATTCGCGCGGCGAGTATGTGTTTGATCAGGGCTGGGCTCAGGCTTATCAACGCCATGGGCTGGACTATTACCCCAAGCTGCTCAGTGCCGTCCCCTTTACGCCCGTTAGCGGCCCACGTCTGCTGGCGCACACACAAGAGGATCGCATCCTGCTGGCCAGGCAACTGATCCAGCTGACGCAAAGTAATCAGCTGTCCTCTGTGCATGTCCTGTTCCCGAATCCAGAGGACAGGCAAGCTCTGGAGCAGGCGGGCTTCATGATTCGCCACGATGTGCAGTTTCACTGGCAAAACCAGAACTACGCCAGCTACGAAGACTTCCTGGCTTCCCTGACCCAACAAAAGCGCAAAAAAATGCGACAGGACAGCCGCAAGGTTTACGAGCAGGGGCTGTCCTTTGAACACAAACAGGGTCAGGAGATTAGCGAGCAGAACCTGGACTACTTTTACCAGTGCTATGCCAATACCTATCAGGAGCGCGGACAACGCCCCTATCTGAATCAGGATTTCTTTGCGCGCCTGCACGAACAGCTACCCGACTCTCTGGTACTGATTCTGGCACAACAAGATGGGCAAGATGTAGCCTGCGCCCTGTCGCTGCGGGACGGACACACACTTTATGGACGTTACTGGGGCTGTACTCGATACGTGCCAGGCCTGCATTTCGAGACCTGCTACAACCAGGCAATTCAGTTCTGCATTGCGCAGCAACTGCGTTTCTTTGAAGGCGGTGCTCAAGGGGAGCACAAGCTCTCGCGAGGTTTGCTGCCCACTCCCACCAGCTCGGCGCACTGGATTGCTGACCCCCGCTTTGCCCACGCCATTGAAGAGTTCCTGCATGAAGAAGCGGGCCATGTGGCCCGCTATCAGGAAGCATTAAGCAGCCATACCCCGTTTAAAACGCTGGCAGGCTAAAAATCAGTCTTTCTTGTCTTTGCCTGGTGGCGCAAAGGGAAAGACCGAGAACATTTGCCGGGTCTGATCCTGCATCTGGTCCTGCATTTGCACAAACAGATTCTTGCTTTGATCGATATAGCTGTTCATGACGGTTTGCATCACAGGCGCCTGTATGCTCATGAACTGAGCCCAGGCTTCGGGGCCGAACTGACCGCCGTAGACGCCTTTGGACTGTTCAGTCATGCGCTCCTGGATTTCCATGAAGGCCTGAATGTTCTTTTCCAGATACGAACCCATCACCCCCTGCATGGCATTGCCATAAAAGCGGATGATCTGCATCAGCACCGGAGTGGAGAACATGGGGATACCCCCGCTTTCTTCCTCAAGAATGATCTGCAACAGAATACTGCGCGTCAGGTCCTCGCCGCTTTTGGCATCGACGACCGCGAACTCCTCTCCTGACAGGACCAGTTGCTTGACATCGACCATAGTGATGTAAGCGCTGGCCTGCGTGTCGTACAAGCGACGATTGGGGTATTTCTTGATGAGTCGAGGGGATCCCATGCTGGTGCTTACTTCCTAATCAATAAATCAAAAACACGCGCTATGCACTGCAACAAGCCTTAGCTCATGTGCAAGCCACCGTTCAAGGAGAAATCCGCACCCGTGGCAAAGCCGGAATCACCCGAGGCCAGCCAGGCCACCATAGAGCCAATTTCATCCGGTGTACCCAAACGGCCCACTGGAATGGTCGCCACGATTTTCTCCAGAACGTCGGGGCGAATCGCACGCACCATGTCCGTACCAATATAACCGGGGGAAATAGTATTGACCGTCACCCCCTTATTGGCAACCTCCTGGGCAAGAGCCATGGTAAAGCCATGGATCCCGGCTTTAGCCGTGGAGTAGTTGGTCTGGCCAAACTGCCCTTTCTGCCCGTTTACTGAACTGATGTTGATGATGCGGCCCCATTGGCGCTCTACCATGCCATCAATAACTTGTTTGGTCACGTTGAACAGGCTGTTCAGGTTGGTGTCGATTACCGCACGCCAGTCTTCCTGGCTCATTTTACGGAAGGTACCGTCGCGTGTAATCCCGGCATTATTGACCAGCACGTCCACACGACCAAACTCGGCAAAGACCTTTTTAAACGTCTCAACGGTCGAGTCCCAGTCTGCTACGTTGCCCACCGAAGCATGAAATGTGTAGCCCAGCTCGGCCTGCTCGCCCAACCATTTCTGAAAATCGCGGTTGGGGCCGCAGCCTGCAATAACGGTAAAACCGTCTTTGGCCAGACGCTGACAAATGACTGTCCCTATCCCTCCCATACCACCAGTGACGTAAGCTACTTTGCTGCTCATATACTTCTCCTGAAAGGGGTGACAAAGCTCGATCCCTGGGCCGGCCCGGGCAATGAAAAAGCCTGGCGTCGGGATAATGGAAGCAGGCAGACCGCCCTGCTCCCGAAACCTGAAAAATTGAAAATTAACTGGCGCGCACTTTCACATAACTGCCGGGCGCATCCTCCAGCACGGGATAACGCGCATGGCCCAGACGACGTTTTGCGCGACGCCGCGAACCCGACAAGGGCGCAAGCCACGCAATCCAATCGGACCACCAGCTACCAGGTACGGACTGAGCCCGCTCCATATACTGCTGGGCATCCAGCGTGGCGACTGGCTCGCCATCTTGCAGCACCCAGTAATTACGGCGCTGCTTGGCAGGCGGATTGATCACGCCTGCGATATGGCCCGAGGCCCCCAGCACAAAACGATGCTCAGCCGCAGGCAGTGCCTGCAAGGACGCATAGGCCGACTGCCAGGGCACGATATGGTCTTCTTTCGAGCCATACAGGTACACAGGCAAATCCAGTTGGCTCAGATCGGCGCGGTGCGCCCCCACGGGGACACCACCTTTTTGAACCAGACGATTTTCCAGATAGGTGTTGCGCAAATACCAGGCAAAGAAAGGACCGGGCAAATGGGTGCCGTCGGAGTTCCAGTACAGCAAGTCAAAGGCAGGTGGTTTTTTACCCTGCAAGTAGTTACTGTTCACATAGTTCCAAACCAGCTCGGCGGGGCGCAGGAAAGAAAAGGTACTGGCCAGCTCACGGGCATTGAGCAATCCACCCTGCCCCAACTGCCACTCCCGAAACGCAACCTGTGCTTCGTCAATAAAGACATTCAGCATGCCCACGTCGGTGAAATCCAACATGGTGGTCAGCAAGGTCATGGAAGCGGCTGGGTCCTGACCTTTATCGCGTGCCAGTGCCAAAGCGCTGGCCAGCAAGGTGCCACCGATACAAAAGCCCAGCGTATTGATTTTTTCCTGGCCCGACAGCTCCTGGCTGACACGAATCGCCTCCAGCACGCCCTGCTCCAGATAATCCTGCCAACTCAGTGCATGGATATGGGCCGCGTCATTCGGCTGGGGATTGCGCCAGGACATCAGATATACCGTCAGCCCCTGATCCAGAGCGTGGCGTACAAAGGAATTCTCCGGCTGCAGGTCCAGAATGTAGAACTTGTTAATGCAAGGCGGCACGATCAGCAAGGGCACGGCATGGACCATGCTGGTAGTAGGTGCGTATTGAATCAGTTGAAAAATATCGTTCTGGAACACCACGGCACCGGGGGTGGTTCCCACGTTTTGCCCCAGTTGAAATTGGCTTTCATCCGTTTGTGTCAGACGGCCTTTTTGCCAGTCGTCCATAAAATTGGACATCCCTTCCAGCACGGACTGGCCGCCCGTATCCATCATGGTTTGCAGGGCCTGGGGGTTGAGCATCAAATAGTTGCTGGGCGACATGGCCTCAGCCCACTGCATCATGGAAAAGCTCAGGCGCTCACGCTGCGCGGCTTCCAGCTCCATCGAGTCCAGCATCTCGTTCATGGCCTGAACGCTAAGCTGCCAGATATGGGCATTGAACAAGGCGGTGGGATTGCTCTGCCAGGCGGCATCCGCAAACCGGCGATCCTGGGGAGGTGGCAAGGCACCGCGCTGGGCCTGGTCCCACAACTCCTGCCACTGTTGCATATAGCGAGCTTGCAGTTCAGCACAGCGGGTGGCATCGATCGGTTTGCCAAAACCTTGAAAAGCTCTGTTGTTACTCGACATCTGCCACCTGTAAACGAATTGCAAATACGCTTAGAGCATGACGTTCGTAACAAAAGCAGTCAATTGGGGTAATTAATTAGGCTGGCACGCCAATAGACGGAATTAAAGATTCCATATCGTATTTAATACGATCAAAAAACCGTTAAAGCAGGTTCAAGCGAGCAATGGTGGCCTGTCGGCCGGTCAAGGGCGAGCGGCGGTAGGAATAAAACAATTCATTCTCTTGAAACGTACACAAGCCACTTAAGTGCACAGTCATTTTTCCAGGGCTTAATTTTTCCAAACGGTGGCGGGCAATACCAGGCAAATCCGCCTGCCATTTTCCAGGACGCTTTCCCTGAATAAAAAAGGCGGCCAATTCCGGCTCATCCTGAACATAGGCATCAAAGACCTCCTGCCCGACTTCGAAGTGCTCCTGACTGATTGCCGGACCAATCCAGGCTTGCCAGGATTGCGCTTGGGGACAACGGGCGGCCATCGCCTGCCAGGTACGCTCCAGGACTCCGGCTTGCAGACCACGCCAACCGGCATGGGCCACACCCAATACCTGAGATTGCTCGTCCCAGATCACCACCGGCAGGCAATCAGCGGTCAGAATGGCCAGGGTACGATCCCGGCGTGTAGTGATGGCAGCATCAAACTCTCTGGGCACGGCAGGCAACACATCCTGATCCGCATCCAGCACGTCTGTGCCGTGTACCTGTGCCAGCCAGACTGGCTCCGAGCCCAGGAAGTCCGCCAGCCGCTGGCGGTTAACCTGCACCCGCTCCGGATCGTCGCCGGTATTCAGGCCCAGATTCAGGCTGTCACGCTCGTCCTGGCTGACGCCCCCAGCCCGAGTCGTACAGAAATAAAGCAGCCCCGCTTGTTCGGGGCCGCTAACACCAGGAATCAGCTTTGAGTGTGCCATTCAATCGCCTCTGCAACAGACTGATAGTCAGACGGTGGCTCCGCCGAGAAGCGACGGCGCTCGCCCGTATCGGGATCATCAAACTCCAGCACATGGGCATGCAGCATTTGGCGCTGCGCCCCCGCGACAACGCGGCCACCATATAAGGTATCGGCCAGCAGAGGATGCTTGATTGAGCTCAGGTGGACACGAATCTGGTGGGTACGCCCTGTCTCCAGTCGGCAAGCCACCTCGGTCACCGCTTCCTCGCCTGCATAACCCTGACGCAACATTTGATAATGCGTTACAGCATGCTTGGGAGCGACGGACGGCCCAGTACTCATGCGCACTGGCACGCGCAAATCGCGTCCAATCGGCTCATCGACCGAGCCCTGGCCCGGCAAGACGCCATGGACCAACGCCAGATACTGGCGTCCCATGCTACGCTCTTGCAATTGTCGGACAAAGTGAGTTTGTGCGACTTCCGTTCGGGCCACGACCAGCAAGCCGGAAGTGTCTTTGTCCAGCCGGTGTACAACACCGGCACGGGGTACCTGACGCAGATTGGGGAAGCGAAACAGCAAACCATTGAGCAAGGTGCCACGCCAGTTACCCGCGCCAGGATGCGTGACCAGACCCACTGGCTTGTTAACCACCAGCCAGGAGTCGCTTTGAGCCACAATCTCGAAGTCCACGTCATCGGGTTCGAAGGCCATGTCTTCTGGGGCCTGTTGCTCCCAGACCAGCACGGTATCACCGGGGTAAACCGTATGCTTGACCTTGACGGCCTGGCCGTTGACGAGAACATGCCCACTCTCGACCCAGGACTGTAGACGGCTGCGCGAATGCTGTGGCAGTAAACGCGCTAAAGTCTTGTCCAGACGATCGGGAGACGCAGTGATGGGAAGGATAAAACGCAGTGCGTCGGAAGAAACAACACTATCTTTTTCAGTATCTGTGTCAGGCATGGCGACAAATCATATAATTGAGCAGCAATGCTAACACCAAGGACGCTTTTGTGACTCGCCTGAACCTGAACTTGCCACGTATTCGTGGTACCAAGCTGGCCCAAGTAGCCGCATTAATGCTGGCTGCCACTTTGCTTGCTGGCTGCGGCACTACCAAAAAAGAAGTTGACCCCACCTCGGGTTGGACCGCCGAGCGCCTGTATAAAGACGCCCGTGAAGAAATGTCCGCCGGCAACTGGAAAGACGCGCGTACCCGCCTGGAAGCCGTCGAGTCCCGCTACCCCTTTGGCACTTACGCACAGCAATCGCTGATCGACCAAGCCTATATCAACTGGAAAGACGAAGAGCCTGCCAAAGCCCTGGCCGCTATCGACCGCTTCCAGAAGCAGTACCCCAGCCACCCCGGTACCGACTACATGCTGTACCTGAAAGGGCTGATCTCCTTTACGCCTCCTAGCGCTGCCCTGTCCAACATTACCCAACAGGACCCCAGCGAGCGTGACCCCAAAGGTCTGCGTGAATCCTACGAAGCCTTTAACGATCTGCTGCAACGCTACCCCAATAGCCGTTACGCACCGGATGCCGCCAAGCGTTTGACCTGGCTGGTCAGCACCATCGCCCAGAACGAAGTACACGTAGCCGAGTACTACTACAAGCGTGGCGCTTACGTGGCTGCTGTGAACCGTGCGCAAACCGTGATTACGGACTTCAAGGGCGTGCCTATTGCTGAACGCGCGCTGTACTTGATGTACCTGTCCTACGACAAGATGGGTCAAACCGAGCTGCGTGACACCACCAAACGCGTGATGGATCAGAACTTCCCGGACTCCACCTACTTCAAGGACGGTCTGGATGCCAAGGTTAACTACTGGAACCCGATTAACTGGTTCTAAACCTTGAGGCAAAGCAGCATAAAACACAGGCTGCTTTTGTGAAGCGACAATAAAACGTCTCACAGAACGCAGTCAAAAAAAGGCCGAATCCCATACAGGATTCGGCCTTTTTAGTTCTCCGGCTTCAAGCTGATATTCCTTACCAGCCTGCTCTGCCCTGCTCATCAAAACAGTAACGACAAGCCAGGTAGCTCCTTAGCCTGCAGCCATCTAAACACACCCCGCCCCCACAGGCCCCAGAGCATCCTGAATATCACCCCACCTTCTTGGCATTGTCCTTTTGCACGCTATACATACGCTCTGCAAAAGCCTTGGCCTTGGCTGGGTCCAGGGGCTGGCCTCCCAGAATCTTCATGGTGTCGTCCAGATACACCATGCGGTCTTCCAGCTCTTCCTGCAGGCCAATCAGGTAATAGCCAATCTGACAAAAGTACGTCGTCCGGGCTCGGGTCTGGGCTTCAATCTCTTCCAGACCCATACGCTGAAAGAAATTGGCCAAGGCATTCATGCAGGCCTTGTCCGCCCGCGCGACGGCCTGACGCACTCGCTCGGAGCGCCTTGCCCAATCCCGCATGGCCATATCCAGGCCCGGCTCAAAACGGGACACATCCAGCCAAGTGGAGAACAGGGACAACATGCCATCTTGCAGATTGTCCACATTCTCCAGCGCCAACATGGTGGAGCGCATATTCTTTTGTTCCCAGAAACCGACCAACCCATCCAGCAGATCGTCCCTGTCCTTGAAATGCCAATAAAAACTGCCTCGCGTGACGGCCATGACCTGCGCCAGGCGAGTGATGCGCACCGCCTCCACGCCTTCCTGCATAAACAGGCGAATGGCCGCCTCCAGCCAGTCCGCCCGCGTCAAATGCACATTGGGCTCGGTCAGCGCGCCGGCCTGGGCCACACGTTCAATCAATTCCTTATCGCTCATATCGCCTGCTTGTAGAGTCGCTTTAGTCGCCAAAGTATACCGGCGCTCCTCTTATAACAGGCCCAGCATTCGTGGAAACGCCAAGGAAACAGCGGGCACGAAGGTGGTGATCAATTGAATCGGAATAGCCACAAACACGATCATGGCGATGGCCGGGCCAAAGGAACGATGTACCGTCACTTTGCTGATACGGCAGGACATGTACAGCACAGGAGCCATCGGCGGGCTGTTCGAGCCCACAATCACCGCACACGCCACAATCGCGGCAAACTGTATCGGATTGACATCGGCCACGCCCACCAAAGGCAGCAGCAAGGGAGCCACCACCACGGTCAAGGACACATCGTCAATAATCATGCCCACCAGAATCAGGAACACATTGACCATCAAGAGAATGCCGATGGGGCTGTCCACCAGACCCGTCACAAAGGCGGTCAAGTCCTGTGGCACACCTTGCGCAACCAAAATACGGCCGATCAGAAAGGAGAACAGCAAGATCAGGATAACGGTGCCCGTAGTCTCTGCCGTACGTACGAAGCTGTCGCGCAGCTTGCGTAGGGTCAGTTCACGATACACAAAACAGCCAATACCAATCACCAGCACAACCGCCACCGCTGCCGCCTCTGTAGGCGTAAATACGCCCCCGTAAATACCACCCAGAATCAAGGCGGGAATACACAAGGCGGGCACGGCATAAAGCAAGGTCTTGAGGGAAGAACGACGGGATTGCTCATCAGCAGGCTGTGCAGGCAACTCCTTGAACCAGCGTCCAGCCACCACATAGTTGAACAGCGTCAGCCCGACCATCAACAGAATCCCTGGCCCGATCGTGGCTGCAAAACACGCCACTACCGACTGCTGCGTCACCACCGCGAACAGAATCATGGTGATGGACGGCGGAATCAGAATCCCCAGCAAAGAGGAAATCCCCAGCAAGGCCGCCGAGTACTGACGCGGATAACCGCGCTGCTCCATGGGATCGACCAGAATGGTGCCAATGGACGCCACCGCCGCCGAGGCCGTACCCGAAATCGCCCCGAACACCCCGGAAGCCAGCACCATGCTGGCCCCCATGCCACCACGACGATTCTTGACCAGCATTTCGGCAAAACCCACCAAACGGTGCGCAATCCCGCCTGCCTGCATCAAGTATCCCGCCATGATGAACAAAGGCAAAGCCAGCAGAACCAGGGAGTTCAAGGAACGGAAACCTTGCAGCATCAAGGTGTTCAAGTTGACGTCATACACCAGCGTCAACATCAGCAGCGTGCCGGCAAAGGACCAGGCCACTGGCACCCCGATACCCAGCAGGCACAGGAGCAAGAGAACAGAAAATCCAGCATGCATAATCAATGGCCTCCATGGCGCAAGGCCATCAAAGACTGATAAACATCGCGCAAGGCATAGATCAGGCTACCGACGGCGTTCAGACCAATAGCGGCTTGCGGCACCCAGACAGGAATTCCCAGTTCGGCCATCGTGGTCGAGAACCGGGAACCCCACATGAACATGCGCAAGGTCCAATAGGCAAAAGCCACCACAATGATCAGCACCAGTACGGACACGATGAAACGATGGATAGCACGCGCCCGTGGAGTCTTCAAACGATGCGACAGGTAATCCACCACCAGATGCTGACGGGACTGGCTGGCAATCAAGGCCCCCGTCATATACAGCCAGATCGCCGCCACCATCACAATGGTGTGCACACCGGCTGCCGGCCAATTCAGGTAATAACGTGCGGCCACCACATAGGCCAAACCTGCCGCCACCACAACGCTGGACGCAATGGCCAGCCATTCCAGAGCGATCAGGGTCGGCCCTCGCTTGATCAGAGGGTCCTCACTCACATTCATACTCCCTTGTTCCAAGGTATTCACTTGAGAGCCGAGGCGTTTTTCTCGATATGGGCCATGATGCTGTCGCCCACTTCAGCGTGCATCGCAGGCCAGACCTTGGCACGCACATGGGTGCCCAAAGCAGCCAGTTGATCCTTGTCGAGCTCAAGGTAGGTTTTACCCAGCGCTTTCCACTTCTCCACAATGGCCGCGTCCGCTACCTGGGCCTTGGAAAACTGATCTTGCATGATGGTGATGGCCGAGGTCTGGATCACTTCCTGCTGCTCGGGCATCAAGGCTTCCCAGGCTTCCAGGTTCATGGACAGCACACCGGTAATGAACTGCTGCTTGCTGCGCACGTAGTAATCCAGCGTGTCGCGGAAATATTCGTAGTCGTAATAAATGACGTTGGCTGCATCGCCATCCACCACACCGGTCTGAATTGACGTAAACACTTCGCCCCAGTCAATGGCTGCCGTCTGATAACCCATGGCTTGCACGGACTGCTGCATCATGGAGATTGGGGGGACACGTACCTTGATGTTCCTGGCGTCCTCTACCGTCACCGCATGTTTGCCTTTAGTGGCGACGCCATTGAATCCTTCAGGCCAGGCACCGAAGAACTTCAAGCCGTTCTCTTTGTAGATACCGTCCAGCGTTTCATTCAACCAGCCACCGGGCTGGTACGCGGCCAAGGCTTCTTCCCAGGTGGTGAACATGTAGGGCGTGTAGATCACCGCAATGCGCTTGTCGTAGGAAGTCATGGGCCAGTTCAGCATCAACTGCACATCACCGGCTACATGCTGGTCGAACACCTCTTCCTGACCACCCAACTGGTTTTGATAGAAAACGCGTGGCGACACCGCGCCTTGCGTACCCTCCTTGATCAGCGCAGCCCATTTCTCGATTGCATCACCGCTAGGCGAGCCTTGCGCGCCCGAGTCCGTTGCAATACGCATGGTTTGTGCGGACACAGTGGCCGCGCTCAGGCTGAACATCACCGTCAGCAAAGTCTTGCTCAAAAGCTTCATAACTCCTCCTGGGTATGTCTTTTAAATTTATTGTTCAAACGTCGGCTATCAGGCTTCCGCCCGGTGCCGCCATAACTCCCAGCCCAAACGGGCCCGGACACCCACATCCAGAAACGGACGTGGCGGCAAGGCATCGGGTTGCCCCAAAGCCTGCATATCGGCAATCAAGGGATTGTCCACACCGCAAGCCAGATCGGCGACCAACATGCCGGAAATCGTGCCCTTGGTCAGACCCACCCCGTTCTGACACACCGCGGAATACACATGCGGGGCCACCTGCCCAAAGCCTGGGGAACCATTACGGGACAGACAGATAAAGCCCGTCCAGGTGTGCTCCATTTCCACGTTCTTCAGATTCGGGAAACGCTCGTCAAACAGGGTTTTGTGCTCGATGCGCACGCAGCGACGGCTCTCGTCATCGCTACGCAAATTGGGGGCGTACGTCATGTGCTGACGAATCAGAATGCGCTGGTCATTGGTGCGACGCATGGTAATGCCCACAAACGCGTTGGCGGGCGTCAAACCCCAGCTGGGCAAACCACCCAATTCGCGCTGTTCGCTTTCCGTCAGGCAACGGGTCAAGCTGGCATGAGCCGCCATCGGCATCAGCTTGCCGCTGTAAAAACCGAACTGCTCGGCGAACACATTCACGGCCAGAATCATCTTGCCTGCACGAACCTTGCCACCGGGGGTTTCCAGCGTGACACCGTCGCCTTGCTGCAAGGACAGCACGGGCGTTTTTTCGTAGACGGTAACGTTGGGAGGCATATTGTCGGCCAGACCACGCGACAGACCCGCCGGGTTCAGCAACACCGTACCGGGGGTGTAAATTCCTGTGCGGAAATGCTTGAACCCCAGCTTGTCGTGCAAGGCTTTGCCGTCCAGCCACTCATGCGGTTCCTTCAAGGACTCCAGCACCTGCAGCGTAGGCTTCAAGGTTGTGCGTACGCCTTCCTCGGAAACCGCAGCGTGGAATTTCCCGATGGGGCTCCAGTCGCACTCGATACCGTAACGCTCGACCTGGGTTCTTAGATAAGCAATCGCCGTACGCGCCAGGCGCACATGCGAACGGGCGGCGTCCAGTTCGCCCATGGAACTACCGACGTTATGAGGGCTATCAATCGCAAAGCCGGAGTTTCGGCCTTGAGCGCCCTCGCCCACCAGATCGGCCTCCAGCACCACGATGCTGTCACCGGGGCGGTTCTCTGCCAGGCGACGGGCAGCCGCCAAACCGGCCAGGCCACCGCCGACAATCACCCAATCCGCCTGTATGTCTTTAGCCAGGGACGGTTTGGGGATGCGAGGAGTCAGCAGCCGACTCCACCCATTGGTCTTGTCGTTCTCCGGCAAGCGCGTGATTTTCCGGATGCTCATGCCGTCGTCCGTGCGCTGGCCCAGTTGCTGGGATGCAGGCAGTAATGGATCAGAGCAGATTCTGCTTCATAGATCAGGGGCGTGCCCGCTGGCAACCACACACAATCACGTGGACCGGCTTCCAGAATGCCCTGCGGCGTATGAATGCGCATGCTGCCCTCGACCACCGTCACGACCTCGTCATACAGCACGGTCCATTCGATGCGGGCCTGGTTCAAGCGCGCATACCCCGCCCCCAAAGGCGTCCCATCTTCCTCACCCACGATTTCCGCCAACTGCGCCATCTCCGGTTTTTCCTGTCTGGGCTGAAAGACCAAATCGTCAAAACGCATTACTCGCGGCAAAGTTTTTTCTGTTGTCATGTGGATCACCAAACATAAGTGGTTTTAGAACATACATAGTTGTATGTTGTGATGGTAATGAGCCGAATTTGACGCGTCAATGCGTGGAGAGATGGGGATTACCCTGCGTTCCAAGCGGGAGAGCTTTATATTTAAATAATTAAATTAGCCTTGTAACAGGATCTGAAAGCAGGGTTCTTGGTAGCGCTTTTGGCTGTTTTCTGCGCAACGCTTCTTCCAGCTTTTCACGCCCTTCTCCCATCAGCCAAGAACGCAGCGAGACAAGTTCAGGATTGATTTCTCGCATCAGACCGAGGTCCACCTGTTCTGCAAGAGGGCCATCCTCCAGACTTGACGCCATATGCCCCAAATCGGCGTTGGCAGCTAATACTTCATCAGGGAATCGGGCATAAGTGATAGAGCGACCTGCGGCTTCAGAAAAGGCGGCCTCCAGCTCCTGGCCGGTCACACGGTCACTGGCGATCTTCAAGGCCATCCCGGCAAAACGTGCCCTGTCCGCAAACAGGGCGGCAACGATTTTCCCTATGTCTTGCACCGCAGTGAGTTGGATCGAATGATCACGGTGTATCAGAGAAACCAACCGCCCTTCCTCCAGGCCAAAGCCCGGCCGCACAAGCATCTCCATGAAGATCATGGGACGGATGATGGTTGCAGTCAGCGGCAGTTCGCGAATATGTGCCTCAATAAGAGGCTTGGCATCAAAGCGCGCAACACCTGTCAGTTTGTCCCCAGCGCCAGCCCCCGAGGAATAGATGAAATGCTCGACGCCATTTTTTGCCGCCAGATCAGCAAGACGTGTGCCATAACAAACCTCCTCTTCTGCTGATAGGTTCGCAGGCATCACGCTAAATACGCCATACACATCCTTCATGGCCGACGCGATAAGATTGGCATCGTCCAATGACCCTTGCACGAGTTCAGCGCCTGCTTCCCGCAGAGCGATTGAAGCCGGTTTGGATGGAGATTGCACAAAAGCGCAGACAGGCCAGTGAGCCTCCAGAAGTGCTTTGGCCACCGATCCACCTTGCCGGCCTGTGGCTCCGAAAACCAGAATGGGACGATGTACTTTATTCATGATTCAGCTCGAAAAAAAAGAGAATGTCGTATTCTTTCCTCGATATCTGAATTGCGGAAGACGGCACTTTTTTGAACCTCAGGCACAAAAATGAAACCCATAGATCCAGCAGAGTCGGATGCTCTCAAGGAGAAACCCGACAGCGACTCATCCTTCCAGCCAATTCCATTGAATGGAGTCTGCACACGCCTCGGTGACAAATGGACCGTGCAGGTCATCTGGCGCCTTGCCATCGCGGGTGATCGTAGACTGCGATTTTCCGAAATCAAGCGTGAGGTGGAAGGAATCACACAGCGCATGCTGACGCTGACACTCAGAAACCTGGAACGAGATGGCTTGGTAGAACGCCATTATTTTCCCGAGGTGCCCCCGCGTGTGGAATACGAACTGACGGAGATGGGGAAAAACATGCTCGATGCGCTGAAAGGCATCAATGTGTGGGTCAGAGAGAACCTTCCGCGTATACAGAAATCACGTCAAACGTACGATGCCAAAAAGCCTTGATGTAGAACGGAGAACGACGCGAAATTGAAGTCCAAGCTTATGATGCTGCGACTTTATACAATGTCGTGCCCCGTGCCTGGTACTGTGCAGCACCTAGCTCAAAACTCCACCGTGGCAAGCAATGGCTGAAACCTGTCCTAAGTTGTTGGCCCGTAAGACCCACTACTCCGCTTCCCGACGTCACAAGAACATGAAAACAGACATTTTCCAATGTCCAAGAATGCCCCTTTCATAAAACATACTCCATGAACCACGAACAAGCAGAAACACGGGTACTAGAAGCCATTCCTGTACTGGCAAAGGATCAAAGTATTGAGGAGTGCATCGCTCAACTGCAAGCCAGCGGCCTGTCTGAAGTCCGTGCGACCAAGCTTTGCGTGATGATTCCCGAAGCCTTCGGGCTGGCACTGGCCTGGCGCCTGGGTGCAGCACTGCCTGATGAAGAGCAGATGTTTGATGTGCACAATCGCGCAGGCGAGACGGTTCAGGTCCCCATGCTGGGCCAGCATGTGTTTTCCGTCGCGCTGGCAATGGCGGTAGCGGTGCTCAAAAAAGGCTGGTTTACGCCTATCACTCGGGAAGCGTTTGAGGCAGTCAGCAATCGCAGTGCCGTCATGTCCGTTCTTCAGCAGATAGAGGGCAGTCTGGAAGGCGCTGGCACACCCAGCCTGTTCTTATGGGGCCTGGTGGCAGAGGACATCGTCGCAGACGAGTCCTTACCCTAGTTTTAATAGACGCAATACGCTCAAGCCTGCTCCGAGCTGTCGTTCAGCTCCACATCACTGACCTGAGCGCTCTGCCGCTTCGCTTTCTGCTCCCGCAGAAACGCCAAGGCACGAGCAGGATCACGCGTACGGGCAAAAGGTGGCAAACCACGCCATAGCAGTTTGCCGTAGGGCTTCTCGACAATACGGGTGTCGCCCACCATCAGCACGCCCCAGTCGCGCTCGGTACGAATCAGACGCCCTGCCCCTTGCTTCAAGGCAATGGCGGCTTCAGGCAACTGGTATTCCATGAAGGGATTACCGCCCCTGTCCTTGCACTCCTTGATACGCGCTTCCAGCACCGGATCATCCGGCGGAGCAAAGGGCAGCTTGTCGATAGCAACCAGCGTCAAGGCATCACCGGGCAGGTCAATCCCTTCCCAGAAGCTGGCACTACCCACCAACACCGCATTGCCACGGGCACGGAACTCGTCCAGCAGAACTTGCCGTGAACGCTCCCCCTGGCGCAGCACATTGCGTTCGATGTCTTCCCGATCAAATCGGTCCCGCAGCATATCTGCAATCCGCTCGACCGAGCGCAAGGTGGTACAGAGCACCAGCACACCACCCTGACCCGCCTTGATCAGCGGAATGAGCGCATCCACGAAGGCCTGATTGAAGTTGGGATGGCTAGGAAGCGGCAAGGTGCTGGGGACGTAGAACAGCGCCTGATTCGGATAGTCGAACGGCGAAGCCCAGGCTTCGGTGCGAGCATCAAACAAACCCAGTTGACGCTTGAAGTGATTGAAATCGCCATGCACCGACAAGGTGGCCGAAGTCAGCACCCAGGACTGCTCCTTGCCTCGGTAGCGCGAGAAAATCTTGGCGACCGACAAAGGGGCACTGTGCAGGCGCAGATAGTGCTGACCGCTTTCTACCCAACGCACGAACTCGTCGGGCTGGTCTTCGTCTTTTTCGCTTTCTGGCAAATAGGCGTGACGGCCTTGACGATCCGGCTGGCTCCATTGGAACAAGCGCGCACGTAACTCCAAGGCGCTTTTATGCGCCGCCGTCAGATCAGGATGGCGCTCAGCCACCATGGCCAGCATCTTGATGACCTTGTCGAAGGTCTCCAGCAAATTCTCCAGCGCTTCATCAAACAGCTCGGGCTCGGGCAAGGCCTGGAAAGTGGCGCGACCACCCTGTGCCGCCAGCGACGCAGTACGCAAATGCAAATCCCGAGCCGCTTGCTCCAGCTTGCGGGCCACCTGACTCCAGTCTACGGTCTCACGTGCCTGGGCCAGACCCGCCGCTTCTATCTGCCGACACAAATCCGTCAATTGATACAAGGACACGCTACTACCCAGAAAACGAGTGGCCACGTCGGGCAGTTGGTGTGCCTCGTCAAACACCACCAGATCCACGCTAGGCAGCAAATCCGTCACACCCTCTTCGCGCAAGGCCAGGTCCGCCATGAACAGAGCATGGTTCACCACTACTACATCCGCATCCTGGGCATGACGGCGCGCCTTCATCACAAAGCAGTCGCGCACAAAGGGGCAATCCTGTCCCAGGCAATTATCGCGTGTGGAAGTGACTCGGTGCCAAATATCCGCGTCCTCCGGGACTTCGGCCAACTCACCCTTGTCGCCGCTACGGCTGCGTTCAGTAAAAAGCTGGATGGCCCGCAGATAAGCAATTTCCGCACGGGACTTCAGGGCTCGATCATCCTGACCCAATCGTTCCAAATGGTAATGACAAACGTAGTTGCTGCGCCCCTTGAGCAAGGCCACATCCACCGGCAAGGCCAGCGCTTTACGCAGGTGGGGAATATCCCGACGGAACAATTGATCCTGCAAGGTGCGCGTCCCGGTCGAGACCAAGGCTTTGCCACCTTGCATGAACACAGGCACCAGATAGGCCCAGGTCTTGCCCGTGCCTGTGCCCGCCTCGGCAATCAATACGCCGGACTCGGCGACCGTCTCGCTGATGGCTTGGGCCAGCTCCAGCTGAGCCTGCCGCGGGCGATAGTGCGAGACAGACTCTGCCAGAGGGCCTTGGGGAGAAAAGATATCGGAATAATCCTGCAACAACATGGGGCAAAACCGCTCAGGGAGAGGTGACGAATGACAGAACTGTCTACAATCACAGTGGAATACATACAAGATGATACCTGCCAATTCTGGGTCGCTGCCGGTCTTTATGGCAAAATGCGGCGCTTGCAGACCCTTTTACAACGATGGACCCATAACTGAAATGACTGTGGAAACCCTCGCCCAGCAACAGGATCACCAACAGATTCTGGCGCTACTGGCCTCTGAACTGAACATCCGCATCCAACAAGCCGCCTCTACGGTTGAGCTCTTGGACAACGGGGCCACGGTCCCTTTTATTGCCCGTTACCGCAAGGAAGCGACTGGCGGCCTGGACGATAATGTCCTGCGTGATCTGGAAGTGCGCCTGATCTATTTGCGCGATATGCAATCGCGTCGTCATGCCATTCTGGAATCGATCCGCCAGCAGGAAAAACTGACGCCCGAGCTGGAGCAAGCCATTTTGGCGGCTGACACCAAGCAGCGTCTGGAAGACTTGTACGCCCCTTACAAGCCCAAGCGCCGTACCCGTGCCCAGATTGCCCGCGAAGCCGGCCTGGAGCCGCTGGCGGACGCCATTCTGGCCCAGAAGGATGCAGACCCTGTGGCGCTGGCCGAAGGCTATCTGAATGCCGAAGCCAAGATCGACACGGCCAAAGCCGCCCTGGACGGTGCCCGCGACATTCTGGCCGAACGCTTTGCCGAGCAGGCCGACCTGCTGGAAGCCATGCGCGACTATCTGTGGAAGTCCGCTCACTTGTACTCCAAGGTTGCCGAAGGCAAGGAACAGGAAGGCGACAAGTTCCGCGACTGGTTCGACTTTAACGAAGCGCTGCGCCAACTGCCTTCTCACCGCGTGCTGGCTTTGTTGCGCGGTCGTCAGCAAGGTGCACTGGACCTGCGCCTGGGCCTGAACCCCGAGCAGGATGCGCTTCTGCCTCACCCTTGTGTACTGAAAGTCGCCGAGCTGACCGATATTGGCGCTGACTTTTCCGCCGACGCCAGCCCACGCGACCATTGGCTGGCCGAGGTTTGCCGCTGGACCTGGCGCGTCAAGTTGCTGACAGCATTCGAATCCGAGCTGATTGGCCGTCTGCGCGAAGAAGCCGAGCAAGAATCTACCCGCGTGTTTGCCGCCAATCTGCGCGATTTGCTGCTGGCAGCCCCCGCTGGCAATAAAGCCGTTCTGGGCCTGGACCCAGGTATTCGTACCGGCGTGAAAGCTGCTGTGATCGATGCAACCGGCAAGGTGCTGGATACGGCCACCGTCTATCCCTTTGAACCCCGTCGTGACCGCGAAGGCGCCATTCGTACCCTGGCCGGCCTGGCGACTCGCTACCAAGTTGAACTGGTGGCGATTGGTAACGGCACAGCGTCACGCGAAACCGAGAAACTGGTTGCCGACCTGCAATCCGCTTTCCCGCAGTTGCCTTTGACTCGCGTAGTCGTGTCGGAGGCGGGCGCTTCGGTGTACTCCGCCTCTGAACTGGCCGCACAAGAATTCCCGGATATGGACGTCAGCCTGCGCGGTGCTGTTTCCATCGCCCGCCGCCTGCAAGACCCACTGGCCGAGCTGGTCAAGATCGACCCCAAATCCATTGGTGTCGGCCAATACCAGCACGACGTGAATCAGCGCGAACTGGCTCGCAGCCTGGACGCCGTGGTCGAGGATTGTGTGAACGCCGTAGGTGTGGATGTCAACACCGCTTCTGCTCCCCTGCTGGCGCGCGTTTCGGGCCTGAACAACACGCTGGCCAAAAACATCGTTACCTGGCGTGACGAAAACGGTGCCTTCCAAAGCCGCAAGCAGTTGCGTGAGGTGCCGCGCTTTGGTGAAAAAGCCTTTGAACAGGCAGCGGGCTTTTTGCGTATTCCCGGTGCAGCCAACCCTCTGGACGCCTCGGCGGTTCACCCCGAAGCCTACCCGGTTGCCGCCCGCATTCTGGAGCGCCTGCAAACCGAAGCCAGCGATGTCATGGGTAAATCCGGCGCATTGAAAGGCTTGTCGCCTTCCGACTTCACGGATGAGCGCTTTGGTTTGCCCACCGTGCGTGATATTTTTAATGAAATTGAAAAGCCCGGTCGCGACCCTCGCCCTGAATTCACCACCGCCAAGTTCCAGGAAGGCATCAACTCCCTGAACGATTTGACGCCCGGCATGATTCTGGAAGGCGTGGTCACCAATGTGGCCAACTTTGGTGCCTTTGTGGACGTGGGTGTGCACCAGGACGGTCTGGTGCATATCTCGGCCCTGTCCGAGACCTTTGTCAAAGATCCGCGTGATGTGGTTCGCGTTGGGCAGACCGTTAAGGTTAAAGTCCAGGAAGTGGATGTAGCTCGTAAGCGTATCGGCTTGACCATGCGCCTGAACGACGACAGCGGCCCTGTGCGTGGTTCCAGCAACACCAGCAACGCACCCCAGCGCCGTTCCGGAAACAATCGCCCCAACCGGCAAGCTGAACCGGCACCGACAGGTGCTATGGCAGCCGCCTTTAGCAAACTTCGGAGATAAGCCATGACTGAGACCGAGCGCCTTTCCCAACTGACGCGTCTGCTCAATCTGCTGACCGGATTTGATCAGAAGGAACAGGATATTGCAGCCATCAGCCAGTCCGTGCTGACAGCCAGCGCCAGCCCGACAGCGATGGGTGAGGCGTATGGCAAGCACGCCCAGAACTTGATGGAACACGATCCGGATGGCGCTCTGATCCTGGCCATCAGCTACGAGCTGGACGACTATCTGGCTCTGGCCGATACCGTGGACGAACTGTGGGAAGAGATTCTGGCTGCCTTTGAAAGCCAGGATCTGCCCGCCTTTCCCTACGACGACATGCCTTTTCAGGACGTGGACGGCTTTTTCCAATGGGCGAACGAGCAGTTGCAGGAGTTTCACCCCTCCTACTGCCTGCTGGAATTTGCCCAAAGCTATGACGAGGAATTTCAGCTGATCGTGGTCAAACGCGAGAACCTGGAAGAAATTCTAAGTCTGTGTGAAAAACTGGATATTCCCGCTCAAGCAGCCGAATAAGGCCAGTAATCCCGGCCCAAACGCACCAAGCCCTGCGTGAGCATTCATGCAGGGCTTGATGCTTTTGGCCCGCTTGAATGCCAAGCAGCTCAAAGCGCATTAGACTAGTCCCGCCATCAACATCAGCAAGCGAGCCTCTTGTGCTCGCTTGGCTGCTTGGCCCAAACATGAACACCCACTTTGCCGGGACCGGCGCAAAGTCAGTTCCCGCGCGGCAAGGTCCAGAAGGAGAAACATGGAGCAAAAACACTGGTCGCAGGTCGAACTCCTGCACGAAACCGTATCCAATCCCAATATTCACGTACGCGGCACACACAGCTATTACAGCCATGCCTGGACAGACAGTTTTGAAGAAAGCGTAGTGCGTTACCTGTACGGGGACGAATACAGCCGCAAGGCCTGGACCTCGCAATGGCCGGTAGACCAGCTGCATATTGGCGACTACGTGTGCATCGGTGCCGAGGCTGTCATTCTGATGGGCGGCAATCACACACATCGCATGGACTGGTTCAGCCTGTACCCCTTCGTGGACAAGATTACGGAGGCTTACGTCGGTAAAGGCGACACCCATATTCACGATGGTGCCTGGATCGGCATGCGAGCCATGATCATGCCCGGTGTCGTGATTGGTGAAGGCGCTGTCGTGGCCTCGGGAGCGATTGTGACCAAGAACGTGGCACCCTACACGATTGTGGCTGGCAATCCTGCTGTACCCGTGCGAAAGCGCTTTGATGAGGCAACGATTGAGCAATTGCTGGGTCTGAAGATGTATGAGTGGCCGGAAGAGAAGTTCACGGCGTTGCGAGATTTGATCTGCGCAGAAGATATTGCAGCATTGGAGCTGGCCAGCCAGGACTGGGATCAGAAGTCCAAAGCCTAAGAGCGACTGGCCCAGGCTCAAGTCCAGGTCTTAAGTCCGAATCCAGATTTCGGGCTCAGAATTCAGAGTTCACGTTCGGATCAGATCTGGTTTGGTTTGGTTTGGTTTGACCTGACCTGATTTCAAGAATGAATTCAAGGCCAAAGCCGATTACACGAGCAGGGTCAAGCCAAGCTCCAGCTTGATCTTCTGCACACGCTCAGTACAACGCATAAAGAACAGCCCCAAAAGTGAGATAGGTCTCTCTTTTGGAGCTGCTCATTTTCAAGCAATCCTCAAGCTGAAGCGCTGCTGCTCAAAGAAGCTTGCTGCCTCCACTGCGGCATCAATCCTGAATAGCAGATCAATCCCACAGTAGACAAACCACTTAGTCGCGCATCGAATCCAAAGCGGCTGCAACGGCATCACGCAGATCTGCCGATACTCGTGCCACTTCTTCACCGGCACAATGGATTTGCAACTCCTGACCGTCCTGCTTGGCAACTTCGGCAAAAGCCGCAGTCTGCAGTGCCTTGATCGCCACACCAGCCTGTTTTGGGTCTGCGTAAGAGCGAGACAGAAACAGCTCTTGTCCAGCAGCATCTTGCAGGCGGAAACGGAAGGTGCCGTCTTCGTCGCGGAAGTTCACAAAACGAGCTTTACGAGCCTTGGCTTCAGTCTTGCTAACTGCCACGCTCAAGGGGTCACGCAGGCCCACGGCCGCCTTCAATTCATGGATGAAGGGGGTAGCGTAGGCACGAGCCTTGCGCGCGCCAACTTGCAGCAAATCCTCAATATCCTGGGGACGAGCCATCAAGGCTTCGTAGCGATCGCGCATGGGCGCAATCATGGCTTCCAGCAACTGATGCAAGGCATCCTTGGCCTCGCCCCAGGCCATGCCGTCGATCAACTGCTGACGGAAGGCTTGGGTCTGCTCGGGTGTCGCAAATGCCTTGTACAAGGCCGTCAGGTGCGAATCATCGGGATCTTTAGACTCGCCGGGACCTTTGGAGTCCGTCACGATGCGGGCAATGGCCGCCTTCAGTGCCTTGGCACCACCCTCGAACAGAGGAATCGTGTTGTCGTAGCTCTTGGACATCTTGCGGCCATCCAGACCGGGCAAGAGGGCCACGTCCTCTTCCACCTGTACTTCAGGCAATACAAACAGCTCCTTGCCACGGCCATACAGGTGGTTGAAGCTCTTGGCGATATCGCGTGCCATTTCCAGGTGCTGCACCTGATCCCGGCCCACGGGCACCTTGTGAGCATTGAACATCAGGATGTCGGCCGCCATCAGTACGGGGTAGCTGAACAGGCCCATGGTGACGCCATCATCAGGCTCTACACCCGCCGCTTCATTCTTGTCGACAGAAGCCTTGTAGGCGTGGGCACGGTTCATCAAGCCCTTGCCGGTTACGCAACCCAGCATCCAGGACAGCTCCGGAATTTCCGGAATATCGGATTGACGGTAGAACGTTACTTTTTCCACATCCAGGCCGCAGGCCAGCCAGGTAGCAGCAATCGCACGGCGCGAAATGGCTACGCGCTCCGGATCGTCACATTTGATCAGGGCGTGGTAGTCCGCCATGAAGAAAAATGCGTCGACATCGGCTTGCTGGCTAGCACGGATAGCAGGACGAATCGCCCCGGCATAATTACCCAAGTGTGGAATACCGGTCGTTGTAACGCCGGTCAGTACTCGTGTCGTCATGATAAAAAATACGCTTATAAAACTACGTGTCAGGGTTCAGGAATCAGACGCGTGGCCAGTGGCCGCGCCCAGCATCCTACAAAATAACTGCCTGGCGCCGTTCTGACTCCAGGTACTCCCGCGATTGCATTTCCATCAAACGCGAGACAGTACGGTGGAACTCATTGGCCATAGGGCCATCCACATACAATTCTTCTTCAGGCACCGCTGCGGACATGATGAACTTCACCTTGTGATCGTAAAAAACGTCGACCAGCCAGGTGAAGCGTCGCGCCGCAGAGGCATCACGCGCTGTCATGCGAGGCACATCAGACAAAATCACGGTCTGGAAGCGATTCGCCAGTTCCAGATAGTCGTTTTGCGAACGTGGGCTGACGCACAGGGTCTCGAAATCAAACCAGACGGCTGAACCGGACAAGGCGACCGCTTTTACATCCCGGTTTTCAATACTGAGCACCGGCTCTTGAGGGGCCGTGTCCGACAAGGCCGTGAACATGGATTGCAGCTCTGCGGTGGTCTGCGGGCCCAATGGCGTCAAATAGGTTTTCACCTGCTCCAGAGCACGACGGCGATAATCCACGCCCGTATCCACGTTCATGATGTCCATGTTCTTCTGAATCAGCGCAATGGCGGGCAGAATGCGATCGCGGTGCAGGCCTTCCGGATACAGCGTGGAGGGCTCGTAGTTGGACGTCATCACAAAGGACGTGCCGCGCTCGAACAGACCCAACAGCAGCTTGTACAGAATCATGGCATCAGCCACATCCGAGACATGGAACTCGTCAAAACAGATCAGGCGATAACGCTTGGCGATACGCTTGGCGACCTCATCCAAGGGATCACTCATGCCTTTGACCTGATTCAGCTCTTTGTGCACGCCGCGCATGAACTCATGGAAGTGAATCCGAGTTTTGCGCTTGAGCGGCACCGTCAGGTAGAAGGCGTCCATCAGAAAGCTCTTGCCGCGCCCTACACCACCCCACAGGTACACACCACGCGGCACTTCCGGGCGGGAAAACATGCGACGTAAGGTACTGGAGCGCATTTTGCGATACTCCACCCACTCGTCGTAATAGCGTTGCAGCCGGTCTATAGCTTGCTCCTGCGCCTGGTCGGCACGGTAGCCTTTTTCCGCTAAAGCCTGATGGTAATACTCGCGAACATTCATATCACTGAAAATAAAAGAACCTGTCCAAGACAGGTAGTGGTCTGCCAGCATGCACTGCGATCCACAGCAGCACCGCTTTTGATGCAGGGTCTGAGCATACTGCGCGGTCAATTATCTCACGCATCACAGCCTGTACAGACTGCTTTGATCAGCCTTTCGTGACGAAAAAAAGGGCGAGCCCGTGCCCGCCCTTTTCCAACAACACCCTGAAAGTCTATCAGAAGTTCAGAGCGCGTTTGTCAACTGCCAAGGCCGCTTCTTTCAGGGCTTCGGACAGGGTTGGGTGAGCATGGCAAATACGGGCGATATCTTCCGACGCGCCACGGAATTCCATGATCGCAACAGCTTCAGCTACCAGCTCGGAAGCCACAGGGCCCACAAAGTGCACGCCCAGGACCTCGTCCGTCTTGGCATCCGCCAGAACCTTCACAAAGCCGGTCGTGTCACCCAGTGCGCGGGCACGGCCGTTAGCCAGGAAGGGGAAGCTGCCAGCGCGGTAAGCACGGCCTTCGGTCTTTAGTTGCTGTTCGGTCTTGCCAACCCAGGCGATTTCGGGCGAGGTGTAAATAACCCAAGGCACGGTGTCGAAGTTGACGTGAGGTTGCTGACCAGCCAGACGCTCGGCCACAGCCACACCTTCCTCTTCAGCTTTGTGAGCCAGCATAGGACCACGCACCACGTCACCCACCGCCCAGATACCTGGCAGGCTGGTGGCACAATCGTCGTCCACAACCACGAAGCCGCGCTCGTCCAGTTTCAGACCGATGGTGTCTGCACCCAGACCGGCAGTGTTAGGCACACGGCCGATGGACACGATCAGCTTGTCGGCTTCCAGCTTGTGCTCGGCACCAGCGGCGTCCACGTAGTTGATGGTGACCTGTTTGGCGGACTTCTTGATCTCGCCAACTTTCACGCCCACATTGATCTTCAGACCTTGCTTGGTGAAAGCCTTCAGGGCTTCCTTGGCAACGTCGCGATCCACGGCGGACAGGAACTCGGGAGCACCTTCCAGAATTGTCACTTCGGCACCCAGGCGACGCCACACGCTACCCAGTTCCAGACCAATCACACCGGCACCGATAACGGCCAGCTTCTTGGGAACCTTGGGCAGACGCAGTGCGCCGTCGTTGGACAGAATTTGCTCTTCGTCGAACTCGGCACCGGGCAAGGCACGAGCCGAGCTACCGGTCGCGATAATGACGTTCTTGGCAACCAGCTCTTCAGCGTTGGCACCGGCCACGTTCACCGACCAGCCGCCGTCAACCTTGGCGCCAAAGGAAGCGGTGCCGTGGAAGAAAGTGACCTTGTTCTTTTTGAACAGGTACAGGATGCCGTCGTTGTTCTGCTTGACGACCACATCTTTGCGACCGATCAGCTTGTCCAGATTCAGCGATACGCCCTTGACGTCCACACCGTGATCAGCCAGATGCAGATTAGCGTGCTCGAAGTGCTCGGACGATTGCAGCAAGGCCTTGGAAGGAATGCAACCAACGTTGGTGCAAGTACCGCCAGGAGCGGGTTTGCCTTCAGCGGTGGACCATGCGTCCACGCAAGCGACGCTCATACCCAGTTGAGCAGCACGGATGGCGGCGATGTAGCCACCAGGGCCTGCACCAATCACGACAACATCAAATTGCTTAGCCATAAAAAATCCCATAAATGTGAAAAGGCACGCTGGACCGTCCAGAAGTCAGACGGGAAAGTATCAGGTGGCGAACGCCAACCCCCAGAGCCTTAAACAAAGTCGGCCAAGGCTTAGAAGCAAGCACTTGGCCGTAAACATACTAGACCGAAACTACCGCGTGCTTAGACGTTCAACAGCAGACGCTGTGGATCTTCCAAGGCTTCCTTCATGGCCACCAGACCCAGAACGGCTTCGCGGCCGTCGATGATACGGTGGTCGTAGGACATGGCCAGGTAGTTCATGGGGCGAATCACGATCTGACCGTTTTCCACAACAGCACGATCCTTGGTGGCGTGGATGCCCAGGATGGCGGACTGAGGTGGGTTGATGATGGGAGTGGACAGCATGGAGCCGAACACACCACCGTTGGAGATCGAGAAGGTACCGCCTGTCATTTCTTCCAGGGTCAGCTTGCCGTCGCGGGCACGGGCACCGAAGTCAGCGATTTGCTTTTCGATGTCAGCGATGGACATTTGATCAGCGTTACGCAGGATAGGCACCACCAGACCACGTGGGCTACCAACGGCCACACCGATGTCGAAGTAACCGTGGTAGATGATGTCTTTGCCATCAACCGAGGCGTTCAGTACGGGGTATTTCTTCAGGGCGGCAACAGCAGCCTTGACGAAGAAGGACATGAAGCCCAGTTTCACGCCGTGCTCTTTCTCGAACTGATCTTTGTATTTCTTGCGCAGATCCAGCACAGCTTGCATGTTGACTTCGTTGAACGTGGTCAGCATGGCGTTTTCGGACTGCGACTGCAGCAGACGCTCGGCGATGCGAGCGCGCAGACGGCTCATGGGCACGCGCTGCTCTGGACGGCCGTCCAGGGACAGGGTTGGAGGGGCAACAGGAGCAGCTGCAGGCTTGCTGGCGGCAGCGGCGTTGGCTTCCAGAGCGTCACCCTTGGTGATGCGACCACCACGGCCGGAACCTTCCACGGAGCTGGCTTCCACACCCTTTTCAGCCAGGATCTTGGCAGCTGCAGGCGAAGCAACCGAAGAGGCGGCGGAGCTGGCAGCAGGAGCGGCAGCGGCTGGGGCAGCAGCAGGAGCGGCTTCTTGTGCAGCGGCGGCAGGAGCGGCAGCGCTGGCCTTGCCTTCGGAGTCAATACGGGCCAGCACGTCGCCGGAGGTAACGGTGCTGCCGTTGGCCTTGACGATTTCGCTCAGCACGCCCGAGGCAGGAGCGGGAACTTCCAGCACAACCTTGTCGGTTTCGACTTCGATCAGGATTTCATCAGCCTGGACCATTTCGCCAGGTTGTTTTTTCCACTCCAGCAAAGTGGCTTCGGAGATGGATTCAGAGAGTTGGGGAACCAGAACGTCGGTAATTGCCATGATTATATTTTCCGTATTTAAAATTTAGGGTGCGTTATTTGGTCAGCATGAAGCCTTTGCGAGCGCCGAAAGCCTGCTCCAGCAGCGCCTTGTGTTGTTCCTGGTGTTTGGCCAGGTAACCAACGGCAGGCGAAGCGGACGCGGCACGGCCGGCGTAACCCAGCTTCTGACCTTCGGTCATGTTCTCGTAGATGTGATGCTGAACGTAGAACCATGCACCTTGGTTTTGAGGTTCGTCCTGAACCCAGATAACTTCCTTGGCGTTGCTGTACTTGGCCAGCTCTGCCTGGAAGGCCTTGTGGGCAAACGGATACAACTGCTCCACACGGATAATGGCAATATCGTTGCGCTCCAGCTCTTTACGGTGGTTCACCAGATCGTAGTAAACCTTGCCCGAGCAAGCCAGAACACGTTTGACAGCGGCTGCATCAATCGCCTGATCGGTCTCGCCGATCACCGGCATGAAGTGACCCTCAGCCAGATCGCTCAGTGGCGAGGTAGCGTCTTTATTACGCAGCAAGGACTTGGGCGTCATGATGACCAAAGGCTTGCGGAAAGGACGGATCATCTGACGACGCAGCACGTGGAAGATCTGGGCGCCGTTGGTGGGCTGAACAACCTGGATATTGTTGTCAGCGCACAGTTGCAAGAAGCGCTCGATACGGGCCGAGGAGTGCTCCGGACCCTGACCTTCGTAGCCGTGTGGCAGCATCAGAGTCAGACCGCAATGACGGCCCCACTTGGCTTCACCCGACGTAATGAACTGGTCGATCACAACCTGGGCGCCGTTGGCGAAGTCGCCGAACTGAGCTTCCCAGATAGTCAAAATGTTGGGCTCTGCCGAAGCGTAACCGTATTCAAATGCCAGCACGGCTTCTTCGGACAGAACCGAGTCAATCACCGTGAAGTTGGCCTGCCCTTCGGAGACGTTCTGCAAAGGAATGTAGGTGCCGTCGTTCCAGCGCTCACGTTTTTGATCGTGCAGCACAGCGTGACGGTGGGTAAACGTACCACGGCCCGAGTCCTGGCCGGTAATACGGATGGCGTAGCCATTGTTCACCAAGGTTGCAAAGGCCAAGTGCTCGCCCATGCCCCAGTCCACCTGAGCTTCGCCACGTGCCATGGCACGACGGTCGTTCAGCATGCGGTTGACCAGGGGGTGAACCGTAAAGCCTTCTGGCACGGTGGTCAGTTTTTCACCGATGCGTGTCAGTTCAGACATAGGCAAGGCGGTGTCAGCCTGGTCAGTCCATTTGGCGCCCAGGAAGGCAGACCAGTCGGTGGCGTACTTGTTCTTGTAGTCTGTCAGAACAGGTTCAACCGTGCGCTTGCCATCTTCCATCAGTTGACGGTAAGCCTTGACCAGATCTTCGGGTTCGTTCTCGGACAGAATGCCTTGAGCAACCAGCTTGTCGGCGTACAGTTTGCGCGTACCGTTGTGCTGACCAATCTTCTTGTACATCAGCGGCTGGGTCATCGAGGGAGTGTCTTGCTCGTTGTGGCCCAGTTTGCGGAAGCAAACAATATCAACTACCACGTCGTGCTTGAACTCGCGGCGGAAATCCAGAGCCAGCTGAGTCACGAACACCACGGCTTCAGGATCGTCGCCATTGACGTGGAAGACAGGGGCTTCAATCATCTTGACCACGTCCGTGCAATACAGCGTGGAGCGTGTATCGCGGGGGTCAGAGGTGGTGAAACCGATCTGGTTGTTGATCACGATGTGCAGCGTGCCACCGGTACCGTAGCCTCGGGTCTGGGCCAGGTTCAGTGTTTCCATGACCACGCCCTGACCGGCAAAAGCCGCGTCACCGTGAACCAGCACAGGCAGAACCTGGCTGCCGTCTTCGTCGCTACGACGATCCTGACGAGCACGGACCGAACCCTCGACCACTGGGTTAACAATTTCCAGGTGGGATGGGTTAAAGGCCAGAGACAGGTGGACTGGACCGCCGCGGGTGGACAGGTCGCTGGAGAAGCCGTTGTGGTACTTCACGTCGCCGTCGGTCAAGCCTTCAGCGTGACGGCCTTCAAACTCGGCAAACAGGTCACCGGGCATCTTGCCCATGATGTTGACCAGCATGTTCAGACGACCACGGTGAGCCATACCCACGATGATTTCCTGAACGCCGTTCTCGCCAGCGTGGTTGACCACTTCATCCATACAAGCGATGAAGCTCTCGCCACCTTCCAGGGAGAAGCGTTTCTGACCGACGTATTTGGTGTGCAGGAAGCGCTCCAGGCCTTCGGCCTCGGTCAGCTGCTGCAAGATGTTGCGTTTTTGGTCAACGTTGAAAGAACCTGTGCCATGCACCGACTCCAGGCGCTGCTGAATCCAGCGCTTGACGACCGGGTCGGAGATGTACATGAATTCTGCGCCCACCGAACGGGAGTACGTATCACGCAAGGCCTTGAGCATGTCGCGCAGCGTCATGGTGTCGGCTTTGGTGAAGTAAGTGTTGGTGGCGGAGTAGACCTGGTCCAGATCTGCTTCGGTCAAACCGTAGAAAGCAGGGTCCAGTTCAGGGATGCTGGGGCGTTCGGAGCGCTTCAGGGGATCCAGATCAGCAATGCGTGCACCCAGGGAGCGGTAAGCAGCAATCATGGACTGAATCGACACTTGCTTCATGGCAACTGTCAGGTCCGGTGCTTGGGCGCTGGTCAGGAAGGCATTGGCTTTGGCACGCTGAGCGAAGGACTCGACGATGGGAGCGTGAGCTTGATCGCGGGTGCTGTCGCGGCCGTCAGTCGCAGGCTGGTGCTGCAGCTGGTCGAAGTACTCGCGCCATTGGTCGGCGACAGAGCCTGGATTGTCGAGGTAGGACTCGTAGAGTTCTTCGACGTAAGGAGCATTGCTCCCGAACAAATAAGAGTTACTGAGCAGTTCTTTTTGCGATGACATTATTACGCTTCACCTATCCGAGTGTTTCACTCGTGTTGAGATGCAGGAAAACCTTCCGCGACACGGACCTCGCCGGTTAGCGGATAGCAGGAGCAGAAGGCAACGTAGGACGCCTTATACAAGCCGTATTGATCTAGTATAACGCCGCACACAAAAGGCGCAATTAATGACATCTAAAATGCTTGGCGACTGCGTCATACCGTTGGCATTAACAAACACATCGATCTATCACGAGGGCGAATTCTTACAAAAGAAGCGCTCCAAATCATGATTGACGCCCCTTGGCTGCCCCACATGAAGGAAAAATTCCGATATGCTAATCGGGTGCAGCAAGTACGCGCTTCGCGGGCCCCTTTTCCACCAAACCGAGCCCAGCCTGCCCTTGGTCACCTTGAGGCAGGCAACAAGCGTTGCCATGACATATGCTGCCTATAACAAATCAGCACCTACCTGGTGACTGTATTTCTTATAAATTAGATTCACTTTTACACTAGAAAATCCTATCAGGAGCTTTACCAAAATGGATGCCAACGCCGATCTGGCCAAACTTGCGCTGGACTATCACGCGTATCCCACTCCCGGGAAAATCTCGGTGGTCCCTACCAAGACCCTAGCCAATCAAGATGACCTCTCGCTAGCCTACTCCCCCGGCGTCGCATCTGCTTGCATGGCCATCCACGCCGAAGGCGAAGAAGCCGCCGCCAAGTACACCTCGCGCGCCAACCTGGTTGCCGTGGTTACCAACGGTACCGCCGTGCTGGGTCTGGGCAATATCGGCCCCCTGGCCGCCAAGCCCGTCATGGAAGGCAAAGGCTGCCTGTTCAAGAAATTCGCCGGCATCGACGTGTTCGATATCGAACTGAACGAAACCGATCCGGACAAGCTGGTCGACATCATTGCCGCACTGGAACCCACCCTGGGTGGTGTGAACCTGGAAGACATCAAGGCCCCTGAATGCTTCTACATCGAGAAGAAGCTGCGCGAGCGCATGAGCATTCCCGTGTTCCACGATGACCAGCACGGTACCGCCATCATCTCGTCCTCCGCTGTTCTGAACGGCCTGAAAGTCGTCAACAAGAACATCGCCGACATCAAGCTGGTTTGCTCGGGCGCTGGCGCTGCTGCCATTGCTTGCCTGGACTTGCTGGTTGCCCTGGGCGTGAAGCTGAGCAACATTTTCGTGGCTGACTCGCGCGGCATCATCTGGAAAGGTCGCGACGAGAACATGGAGCCCAACAAGGCTCGCTACGCTCAAGAAACCGACGCCCGTACCCTGGCTGATGCCATGGTTGGCGCTGACGTGTTCCTGGGTTGTTCTGCTCCTGGCGTATTGTCCGCCGACATGGTCAAGACCATGGCCGACAAGCCCCTGATTCTGGCCCTGGCCAACCCCGAGCCTGAAATCCGCCCTGAAGTAGCCAAGGCTGCCCGCCCTGACTGCATCATCGCGACTGGCCGTTCGGACTACCCGAACCAGGTCAACAACGTGCTGTGCTTCCCCTTCATCTTCCGTGGTGCCCTGGACGTTGGCGCCAGCGTGATCAACGAAGAAATGAAGCTGGCTTGCGTGAAAGCCATTGCCGAGCTGGCCCAGGTCGAGCAAAGCGACGATATGGCCACTGCCTACGGCGGCGAAGATCTGCGTTTTGGTCCTGAGTACATCATCCCCAAACCGTTCGACTCCCGTCTGATCGTTCAGATCGCTCCTGCCGTGGCCCAAGCTGCGATGGACTCCGGCGTTGCCGCCCGTCCTATCGAAGACATGGACGCCTACCGTCAGAAGCTGATCGCCATGACCTACCACACCGGCCCGCTGATGCGTCCGTTGTACATGCAGGCCAAGGCTGCGCCCAAGCGCATCATTTACGCTGATGGCGAAGACGAGCGCGTATTGCGTGCCGTGCAAACCGTCGTGGACGAGAAGCTGGCCCAGCCTATTCTGGTGGGTCGCCCCAGCGTGATCGACATGCGCGTCAAGAAAGCTGGCCTGCGTCTGGAAGCGGGCAAGAACGTGCAAATCGTTGATCCTGAAGACGACGATCGCTTCACCGAGACCTGGACTGCCTACTACAAGCTCAAGGCACGTGAAGGCGTGACTCCAGACATCGCCAAAGCCATGATACGCAAGCACAACTCGCTGATCGGCGTGATGCTGCTGCAACGTGGTGATGCTGACGGCATGATCTGCGGCGTGGCCAGCAACTACGACAGCCAGCTGCACTATGTTGAGCAAGTCATTGGCCTGAAGAAAGAAGCCCAGACTTTCGCCGCCATGAACGTGCTGATGCTGCCTACACAAACTCTGTTTGTGTGCGACACCCACGTCAACGAGAACCCCACTGCCGAACAGATCGCCGACATGACGATCCAGGCCGCTGACGAAGTCAAACGCTTCGGTGTGGTGCCTCGTGTCGCACTCTTGTCGCACTCGAACTTTGGCAGCCGCCAGACCGAGTCGTCCCGCAAGATGGCCAAGGCTCGTCAGATCCTGGCTGAACGCGCTCCCGACCTGGAGGTGGACGGCGAAATGCACGCTGACTCCGCCCTGTCCGAGAAAATCCGCCTGAAAGCCTTCCCCGACAGCACGCTGCGCGGTTCGGCCAACCTGCTGATTACTCCTAACCTGGACGCCGGCAACATCACCTACAACATGCTGAAGATGACAGGCAGCAACGGTGTGGCCATGGGCCCCATCCTGCTGGGTGCGGCTCGCCCCATCCACATCCTGACCACCAGCGCTACGGTGCGTCGCATCATCAACATGACAGCCCTGGCTGTTGTGGATGCACAGCAAGAAGCCCAGCAAAACAGCTAATCCTGTTTAGCTGAATAAAAACCGGATGCAGCGTAAAGCGGCATCCGGTTTTTTATTTCATGATGACTTTGGCACCCAGTTTCGCTGAACAAAGCTGTCGCCTGACCCAACAGAGTATCGGTGCTCAGGATCAAGCTCATTTAGCCACAATGGACACAACACAGCCGCGTCTCCTCTCTCAGGGTTGGCGGGTGCCCGGAGTTTTGTGCAAGTTCGCTCCGTCAACCGCGAAGTGTCCGAACCAGATGAGCAGACATCGCACTCCAAGTGCGGCCTATTTCCGCACCCGCCCTGCTCGCACAGACAAAGGCCAACTGATTCGGCGATGCTGATCGGGATCACCCCACTGCTTGCGCAACTCCACTTCTACTGCGCTCAAGGGATTGGCGCCCAGCGCTTTTTCAGCCGCTTTCACAGCCGACCAGGTTCTGATGTATCCCAGGAGCTGTGGCAAACTCCAATCCACCTCCATGGCCAAAGGCGGCAAGCTCAGCTCCTGAAAAGGAAAGGCCAGGCTGCGATACCCCTCTTCCACATGACGACGCTCCGGTGGCCAGTAAGCGCCGATGGTTTCATAGTAGAAATGCTGCATGACGCTATCCACTTCACCCTCCACATGCAAGACGCCATAGGTGATCAAAGCCAGCAAGGCATCGGGGCGAGCGATACGCTGAACCTCGGCATAGAAAGGCCCCAGATCCAGCCAATGAGCCGCTTGCGCGACGGTGATCAAATCCACGCTGTTATCAGCCAGACCGCTGTTGTCAGCCAAAGCCGTGCGATAGCTCACACCCTCTTGCGGCTGCGCCTGAGCAATCTGATCGGCGCTGCCATCCGTGGCAATCACTTCCTTGAATCGCTTGGCCAGCAACACAGAAAGCTGCCCAGTCCCGCAGGCACAATCCAGCGCCCTATCCTGTGCGGGACTCAGTTCGGCCAACACATCCGCCAGCTTTTGCGGATAACTGGGGCGGTAACTGGCATAGTCGGCTGCAACTTGGGAAAAGTGATCTTTGAACTGGGAGTCTGCCATCGCTTCACCTTTGTCTCTTGATATCAAGCCATATAGTAGTTTGCTAAACGCGGAGCCTGGAAACCAGCGTAAAAAAGAGACTATTTTTAAGCAGGCACATGAGGCATCCCTAGCTACTCGCTCACCGAGTGGCCGACTGACTGACTGACTGACTGACTGACTGACTGACTGACTGACTGACTGACTGACTGACCCAGCTCAAACAGGCCGACGAAGTTTGAACTTGCGATGACCCACACGTTGCGCATGATAGATCCCTGCATGCCCCGAGAACACATAGGCTGCTACACAAGCGATCGCCGCCAAAGGCCCCAGTTCTGCACCAAACAGCTCCATCGCCATCAGTGTGCACGCAATCGGTACATTGGCTGCGCCGGCAAAGACGGCCACAAAGCCCAAGCCCGTCATCATGGAAAAAGGCATGTGCAGCAAGGGAGCCAAAGCATTACCCAGAGTCGCCCCGATGTAGAACAAGGGCGTGACCTCCCCTCCTTTAAAACCGGAGCCTAAAGACAGGACAGTAAACCCCAGCTTGCCCAGAAAATCCCATGGCTGCATAGGCTCGTGGAAAGAGCGCACTATTTCCGGAACACCCAGGCCAATGTACTGGTAGGCATCCAACGCCCAGACAGCTATCGCCACCACCAGCCCGCCCCAGAAGGGTCGCATGGGTGCGTACTTGATGCTCTTTTTCATCCAGGCGGAAAGCTGGTGAGTCAGCATGGCGAACAACATGCCGATCAGGCCGAACAGAACCCCAGCGATCAACACAGCCAGCATGCTCCAGCCGTCTAGTGGCACGACGTACTCAACGACGTAATGGGTATGCTGCACGCCCCAGATCAGGCCCACCTGGTCGGCAACAATCGCAGCGATCAGACAAGGAAACAAGGCGTTGTAGCGCATACGGCCTATCGCCAGCACTTCCATGCCAAACACGGCTCCGGCTAAAGGCGTGCCAAAGACAGATGAAAAGCCGGCACTCATACCTGCCATCAACAGAATGCGTCGATCCTCCCGGCCCAGGCGAAACACATGGGTTAGCTGGTCCGACAAGGCGGCACCCATTTGTACGGCGGTGCCCTCTCGGCCTACCGATGCACCGAACAAATGGGAAATCACGGTTCCGCCAAGTACCAAAGGCGCCATGCGCAAAGGCACCACTTTCTTGGGGTCGTGAATTTCCTCGATCAGCAGGTTATTACCTGCACTAACAGACTGCCCTACGCGTTCATACACCCAGCCTACGGCCAAGCCTGCCAGCGGCAGTAGCCAGATCAGCCAGGCATGCTGTATCCGCCAGGAGGTAGCCTGCTCGAGTGAAAAAAGGAAAAAAGCGGAAGCGCTGCCTGCCAGCACGGCAATCAGGCAAGCGAGCACAAACCATTTGCCGTAATACGACAGCAGGTTTAGCAAGAGTGAGGTTTTGAGTCTGTTCATGGGTTGTAAGCTCAATGGAATCGGGCTGACCACAAACAGAAGATGTAAACGCAGACGCCTACAGCCCCGACGGTGGTCAGGTCACTGTAGACGTCATCAGCTGCTTCAGAACGAAACGGCGGTTAAAGGAGGAACGTCATCTCCAGGAAGAAATTGTACAACGACTCCTTTAAGCCGCAAATAAACAGAGCAAAATTTTCAAGCCATGGCCGGTGTCATCTGACGGCCCCGGGACAGGCTCAAGCCCCCTATGGTCAGTGCCAGGAAGACTGCGGCAGCTATCCACCAGCCCATGGCACCAGTAATCAAGGCCTGGCCGATCAGGCCTGCCTGAATGACGTAATACACCATGGGTATCAAGGTCTTGCGAACAATCTCGCCCTCACGTCCCAACATGCCGACAACCGCACCGGCAGCCACCACGTTATGGACGCAAATCATATTGCCAGCTGCTCCACCTACCGCCTGCAATGCAACCACGATAGCGGACTGGTCCACACTCAAGCCAATTTGCTGAGCGGTAGAGAACTGGAAGTACGAAAACATCATGTTGCTAACAGTATTGGAGCCTGCAATAAATGCCCCCAGACTGCCCACCCAGGGTGAAACCGTAGGCCATGCCTGCCCAACCGCCGACGCGGCCCCTTGAGCCAACACCAGCGGCATGCTGGCAATGGAACCATCAGCCGCTGCCGAGTTGATAAACACCTGCACCATAGGCACGGCCAACAACAAAGCAGGAGCTGCGCTGCCCATGGTACGCAGCGATGCTTTCACACCGACAACATACTGCTGACTGTTCATGCGAAAAATCGCAATGCAGGCCAGTGAGACCAGAATCAAGATGGCCCCTGGCGAGAACAGCAACTGAGCCGACGTAGAAATACCAGTGCCCAAAATACCTTCCACCTTGATTGTGGCCGAAGGCCCCGTCAACCAGGCTTTTACCGCAGGAACAGTACGAGTAAAGATCAAAAGTGCAACCACCAGCACATACGGCGAGAAAGCCCGCAATACCGAAAAGCGTTGCTGCGATTCCGTGTTATCCATCGCTACTGTGCCCAGCCAGTGGGACGGCCATTGACTGCGATCCGGAAAATCAAAGGTTTTGCGAGGTGCAAACCAGCCCTTTCGAGCTGCGCTCACCACGATTACCAGTCCGACCATCGAACCCAGCATGGAGGGGAACTCAGGGCCCAGGGTAATGGCAATCAGGTAGTACGGAACGGTAAAGGCCAAACCGGCAAACAAAGCAAACTTCCATGCCCCCAGTCCCTCGGCAAAGGAGCGGCGTTCACCGAAAAAGCGAGTCAACAAACCGCAGAGCAACAGTGGAATCACAAAGCCGGTCATGGCATGAATCAAGGCGACGTTCTCGACGATCTGCTGCAAATACTCAAGCGGCTGCAGGGGCGAAATAGCAGCTGCAACATCAACCTTGTTATCAATACCCGAGCGCACTCCAACCAGCATGGGTGTACCAACCGCCCCGAAAGACACAGGCGTGGACTGGATAACCAACACAGCCATCACCGCGGCCATGGCAGGAAAGCCCAGAGCCAGCAGCAAGGGAGCCCCAACAGCGGAAGGCGTACCGAAACCCGACGAGCCCTCGATCAGGGAGCCGAACAACCAGGCAACAATAATGACCTGAATGCGACGATCCGGCGATACATCCATAAAGCCCTGGCGAATCGCACTTAATGCTCCGCCCACCTTGAGCGTATTCAAAAGCAGCACGGCACCAAATACAATGAACAGCAGGGTCAATGCGGTAACAATGCCGTTGATCGTGGCTGCAGCAATAACTTCGGCCTGGCTCCCCCATACAAATAAAGCGAGAATCGCCGTAACCAGATACGCGGCCCCCATCGATAGTTTGGCTGATCGCCCCATCACCACCATCAATAGAAAAACAACCAATAATGGCGTCAGAGCCAACAAGGTGTATAAAAGACTCATCCCGAATTCTCCTTTGTGTGACTGCACATATAGGAGGAAGAGGTTTTGTTGGTGAACAAAATGCGGCTAGGAGCCCGGCCCTGGGCAGCGCGACCACTTCCCGTTTTGTATTTTTGAGCATCATAGCGGTATTACCACCTTTGCATTACCAGCAGAAACCCTGACTAGTTTGGCGCCTCAAGGCCTTAATACGATTAAAAAACCAATAAAGTGGTAATACCAAATTTAAAGAAGCGTCTTATATGACTATGAATCCCAGCACTCGCCTATCGGACCTGGTTGCTGAAAAAATCCGGCAACTTATACAGGATGAACAGTTGCAACCCGGTGACCGGATCCCGTCCGAGCGTCAATTGGCTGAACGGCTGGATGTGTCGCGTGTACCGATACGGGAGGCCTTGCGCTCGCTAAGCTCTGAAGGCTTGCTGGTTACCCGCCGTGGCGGGGGTACTTATGTTCAAGACAGCGAGTTGATCAACTGGCCAGCCCAAAGCATTGCGCCTCTGGAGGAGCTGATCAATGAAGACCCCTTGTATCGCTATGATGTCCTGGAGGCACGTCGGGCCTTGGAAGCCAGCACAGCTTGGCATGCGGCACAACGAGCAACAGATGCGGACAAAAAGCGCATTGAACAGTGTTTCCAAGTGATGGTTCGGCATCAACAAAACCAGGATGCAGACCTGTCGGCACGTGCAGACGCCCAATTTCATCTGGCAATTGCCATGGCTTCTCATAATGTCGTGCTGGTACAACTGATGAACGGCTTGTTCCAGTTAGTGTTCTCTACAGTGAAAGAGAACCGGCGCGCCATGTTCGAGTTCGACAATGCACGGGAAGTGGAAATTTTGACCGAGCAGCACGCGGGAGTCATGAAAGCTATTTTGGATGGTGATGCAGAACGGGCTCGCGAGCTGATCGGGCACCACCTGGATCATGTCCAGGCCAAAGTCCGATTTTCTGAAGAGAACAAAGCTCGTGAACAGCGGATTTTCCGCTTCAACAACCACCTGTCTCAGCCTTGAAGCCTAGCCTGTCAGGCATTTGGGCTGCTGCATGTTGACGTGCATATGGTGGTGACAATGCCAACAGCAATGCCAGCGACTCTGGCGATGCGGGCAGTGTTGGTGATCGCTGTGGCTGTGGCTGTGGCTGTGGCTGTAGCCATAACAATACAAAGATAACAGGCAAAAAAAAGTGCACCCAATGGTGCACTTGACCTTCCAGCTACTGCTTCATAACGCTACGGGCTACATGAAGACCCGGGGCACGCCCCAGGGATCGCAGCCCGACAGCATTAACGTTGAGCAGGTACGTCGCGCTGAGTTGGGCCCACGTACAGCTGACGTGGACGGCCAATCTTGTAATCTGGATCGGACAGCATTTCGTTCCACTGAGCAATCCAGCCTACGGTACGAGCCAGGGCGAAGATAGCGGTGAACAAGGATGTTGGGATGCCGATAGCGCGCTGAACGATACCCGAGTAGAAGTCTACGTTGGGGTACAGCTTGCGTTCGACGAAGTATGGATCTTCCAGAGCAATACGCTCCAGTTCCATGGCCAGCTTGAACAGAGGATCATTCTCCAGGCCCAGGGCTTCCAGAACTTCCTTGCAGGTTTCTTGCATCAGCTTGGCGCGTGGGTCGTAGTTCTTGTAGACACGGTGACCAAAGCCCATCAGGCGAACGCCCGAGTTCTTGTCCTTGACCTTCTCCATGAACTCGCCAACCTTGTCGATGCCGCCGTTGGCTTGCAACTCTTCCAGCATGTTCAGGCAAGCTTCGTTTGCACCACCGTGGGCAGGACCCCACAAGCAAGCAACACCCGCAGCGATCGCAGCGAAAGGATTGGTACCCGACGAACCGCACAGGCGCACGGTGGAGGTGGAGGCGTTTTGTTCGTGATCTGCATGCAGGATGAAGATACGGTCCAGAGCGCGCTCAACCACTTCGTTGACCTTGTAGTCTTCGCAAGGGGTAGCGAACATCATGCGCAAGAAGTTGCCGGTGTAGGACAAATCATTCTTGGGATAGATGAAAGGCTGTCCCAAAGAATACTTGTACGCCATCGCAACCAAAGTAGGCAGCTTGGCGATCAAGCGAATAGCCGACACATGACGGTGATGAGGATTCGTGATGTCCGTGGAATCATGGTAGAACGCCGACAGGGCACCGACCAGACCGGTCAGTATTGCCATGGGGTGAGCGTCCGGACGGAAGCCGCGCAGGAAGTGCTGCATCTGTTCCTGAACCATGGTGTGGTTCGTGACCAGGGAGTCAAATTCCTGCTTCTGATCTGCGTTGGGCAACTCGCCGTTCAGGATCAGGTAGCACACATCCATGAAATCGCACTTTTGTGCCAACTGGTCGATCGGGTAACCACGGTACATCAACTGGCCCTTGTCGCCGTCAATGTAGGTGATACCGGATTCGCAAGCCGCCGTTGCCATAAAGCCTGGGTCATAGGTAAACATACCTGTCTGACCGTAGAGCTTACGGATATCGATCACGTCCGGACCTACGGTGCCCTTGTGTACAGGGAACTCAACCGAAGGGCTACCGTCGGAGAAGGATAGCGTGGCTTTTTTATCTGACAATTCCATCACTTTTTTCCTCAATGGTTATAGCTTTCGCATAATGTCTACTAGTCGCTGAATGTCCGGTGTGGCGTACTGCCCTTCTGGCTCGGAGCGAGCCAGAAGGACATCCAGCAAAACTGTATCGTCCATTTCGAACAAGCGGGTCAGGGCCGAGACGTCCTGATCAGTCAGCTCGTTTTCGTATTGATCCAGAAAACGGGTGATCATCAAGTCGTTTTCAAGCAAGCCCCGGCGCGCACGCCAGCGCAGGCGCGCACGCTCCAATTCCGTCAATGTTCTCATCGGTACATACCCACCTTTTTAGATACTGCGACGCACCAGCATTTCTTTGATCTTGCCGATGGCATGCGACGGGTTCAGTCCTTTTGGACAGACGTCCGTGCAATTCATGATCGTGTGGCAGCGGAACAAGCGGTATGGATCTTCCAGATTGTCCAGACGCTCGCCCGTTGCTTCGTCACGCGAGTCGGCAATGAAACGATAGGCTTGCAACAAACCAGCAGGACCGACGAACTTGTCGGGGTTCCACCAGAACGATGGGCAAGAGGTCGAGCAGCAGGCGCACAGAATGCACTCGTACAGACCATCGAGCTCCTCACGGGCTTCAGGCGTTTGCAAACGCTCTTTCTCGGGAGGAGGAGCATCGTTGATCAGGAACGGCTTGACCGAATGGTACTGATCGAAGAAGTGGGTCATGTCCACGATCAGGTCACGGATAACCGGCAGACCTGGCAGTGGGCGCAGAACCACAGGCTCTTTCAAGTCGCGCATATTGGTGGTGCAGGCCAGACCGTTCTTGCCATTGATGTTCATGGCATCGGAACCGCACACACCTTCACGGCAGGAGCGACGCAGCGCCAGGCTGTCGTCCATGTCGTTTTTAATGCGCAGGATCGCATCGAGCAGCATCTTGTCGGTGGGCTCCAGCTCGACTTCGATCTTCTGCATGTAGGGACGCTCGTCCTTGTCAGGATCGTAGCGGTAGATTTCAAATTTGACCTTACGTTTTTGGCTCATGTCAGTATCCTGCTTAGAAAGTCCGGGCCTTGGGCGGAATCGTTTCGGCTGTCAGAGGCTTCATCTGGACAGGCTTGTACTCCAGACGGCTGCCTTCCGAGAACCACAAGGTGTGACGCAGCCAGTTTTCGTCGTCACGTTCTGGGTGGTCGTTCAGGGCATGAGCACCGCGACTTTCAGTACGATTGGCGGCCGACTTCGTGGTGGCGCGAGCCACTTCGATCATGTTGGCCACTTCCAGAGCTTCAATACGGGCGGTATTGAACACCTTGGACTTGTCTTTGAAGTAAATATCCTTGACTTCGGGAACCAGGGATTCGATCTGGTCGACACCCTTGTGCAACAGATCCAGGGTACGGAACACACCGCAGTGAGCCTGCATGGCCACACGAATCTTGTTGCCCACGTCCTGTGCCTTTTCGCCCGATGTACGGGATTCCAGACGGTTGACGCGGTCCAGCGAGTACTCGATGGAGGACTCGTTGATTTCCTGGTGCGCGTGCGTTTTCTCGGGGTGCGAATCCACAATGTGGTTGCCGGCAGCGCGACCGAACACGATCAGGTCCAGCAGGGAGTTCGTACCCAGACGGTTGGCACCGTGCACGGAAGTAGCGGCACATTCACCGATGGCGTACAGACCGTTGACGATCTTGTTCTCGCCCGTTGGCGTTTGGGTCACAACCTGACCGTAGTAGTTCGTGGGGATACCGCCCATCTGGTAGTGGATGGTTGGAACTACAGGGATTGGGTCTTTGATCGGGTCCACGTTACCGAACTTGATCGCGATTTCGCGAATCGAAGGCAGACGTTTCTTGATGACGTCAGCGCCCAGGTGATCCAGTTTCAGAACCACGTAGCTGCCGTCGCCACAACCACGACCTTCCTTGATTTCCTGGTCCATGGAACGGGACACGAAGTCACGTGGGGCCAAGTCTTTCAGGGTGGGAGCGTAACGCTCCATGAAGCGCTCGCCGTCTTTATTGAGCAAGATACCGCCTTCACCGCGTACGCCTTCGGTAATCAGCACGCCAGCACCGGCTACGCCAGTGGGGTGGAATTGCCAGAATTCCATGTCCTGCAAAGGCAGACCAGCACGAGCAGCCATACCCAGGCCGTCACCGGTGTTGATGAAGGCGTTGGTGGAAGCAGCCCAGATACGGCCAGCACCACCGGTAGCCAGCACCACGCGCTTGCCTTCCAGAACGTAGATTTCGCCGGTTTCCATTTCCAGAGCGGTTACGCCCAGAACGTCGCCAGCTTCGTTACGCAGCAGGTCCAGCGCCATCCATTCCACGAAGAACTGGGTGCGGGCTGCAACGTTACGCTGGTACAGGGTGTGCAACATGGCGTGGCCGGTACGGTCAGCAGCGGCACAGGCACGTTGAACAGGCTTTTCACCAAAGTTGGCAGTGTGACCACCAAATGGACGCTGGTAAATCGTACCGTCCTGGTTACGGTCAAACGGCATACCGAAGTGCTCGAGCTCGTACACAGCGTGTGGAGCTTCACGGCACATGAATTCGATGGCGTCCTGGTCGCCCAGCCAGTCCGAACCCTTGACGGTGTCGTACATGTGCCAGTACCAGTGATCCTCGCTCATGTTACCCAGGGAAGCACTGACGCCACCTTGAGCCGCCACGGTGTGGGAGCGGGTTGGGAACACCTTGCTGAGCACGGCCACGGACAAGCCAGCCTGAGCCAATTGCAGGGAACAACGCATACCGGCGCCACCGGCACCGACCACCACTACGTCAAACTGACGGCGGGGCAAAGATTTTGTGATGGAAGCCACGGTTTAGAGACTCCAGATAATTTTTGCAAAAAAGACGACACTGGCGACCAGCCACAGCAAGGTCAACACTTGCAGGAGCAAGCGCAGACCAGCGGGCTTGACGTAGTCCATCCAGATGTCACGCACACCAATCCAGGCGTGCCAGGACAAAGACAGGAAGAACAAGGTTGCCAGCAACTGACCCAAAGGCAGGGAGCCGACCGTGAACGAGAACAGGCCGCGCCAGGTCTCGAAATTCAGTTCACTGCTAAACAGGATGCCGCCGATGATGACCAAGGTGTAGATGGCCATGATGACTGCGGTGACACGCTGTGCCAGAAAGTCCAAGGTACCGTAGTGGGCACCCACTACCAGGCGGTTTGCGCCAATGCGCTCACGATTTGCCATTACCACACCCCAAACAGTTTCAAACCAAACACAACGGTCAGCGCCAGGCTGACCCCGAACACCATACCGGCCGACTTCTTGGCGGACTCTTTATCGTTACCCAGGTGCAGGTCCAGTGCCAGATAGCGGATGCCGGCACAGAAGTGGTGCAGGTAGCCCCAGATCAGGACCAGAAGGATCAGCTTACAGACAGGGTTGTCGACGTAGCTGCGCAAGGTCTCGAAGGACTCTGGAGAGCTGACGCTCAAAGAGAACAGTGGCAATAGAACGAGCGGCAGGCAAAGAAACAGCAATGCACCACTGACACGATGCAAAATCGACGATTTTGCAGCCAGGGGCAAGCGGTAGCTCAATATCTGCGGCACGCTGATATTGCGATACTGCGGACGCTGCTTGGGTGCGGTATCAGACATGATGGCCTCGAAGTAGATAAAAAAAAGTCATAAAATTTTTAACCTTGGTATTTTCACCTATTTGACACTACGGTGCAGTATCAAATACCGTATGCCGCCGAACTAGCTGAGCGTGTTTCGGTAATGGAAGCGCTCAGTCAGGTACAAGCCCCGGCGCAACTCCATCGGTCGATCACCATAGGTATAGGACACGCGTTCCACGTGCAGGAGCGGCGAACCGGCAGCGACCTGCAAGACCGAGGCGGCCTCTTCGGTGGCACTGACAGCACCAATCTTTTCATCGGCGCGCACCATGCTCACGCCGAATTTGCTCTCGAACCAGGCGTACATCGGGCCCTTGTTCTGCTCAACGGCCTCCAGGGTCAAACCCTTGAAGACGGAGCCAGGCAGCCAGATATCGTCATAAATGGTCGGGACCTGATCAAAGGACAGAACCCGGCGCAGGTTCACCACCATGTCGGAGGTGCGCAAATCCAGCAGCACGGCAACATCCGTAGGCGCTTTCATTCGACGCACATCCAGAATACGGCTCTGGGAAGCCACAGGCTTGCCATCATCCGGGGCCAGGCGCAGGAAACGAAAGCGCACACGGGCTTCGTGGTGAGTAGCCACAAAGGTACCCTTGCCTTGACGACGGATCAGGAGGTTGTCGGCGGCCAGCTCATCAATGGCCTTGCGCACCGTGCCCTGGCTGACCTGAAAGCGGGCAGCCAGCTCCAGTTCACTGGGGATGGCTTCGCCGGGCTTCCACTCGCCACGATCCAGCCCCTGCAGCAACAAAGCCTTGATCTGTTGATACAGAGGGCTATAGGCCGCGCTAGGAGCGGATTTTTCGATTTCCTGGGTGCGTAGCGGCGGCACGTTATCAGACATGGGGCTCATAAAAAATGCGCGACAGATACAGCTTGGAACGCGCATTTGTTCATAAAATAGACAGTGCACTAATTTTCGCATGACCGGCCCCGAATGTCTAACGCTCTTATGTCTTATATAAGATATAAGACGTTTGACGCCGCTATCGTTTTGGTCTAGTCTGCGCAGTGAAAAAAGAGGCTTTTCCTCTTGCGAAAAACCGTTTTCCACGCCAGCCGCCCGGTCTGCAAAAGATTTAAACTGTGTTTTTCGTCACCGTCTTCAAACCCAAAAACGGAGTCTTACTCTCATGTCCAAACCCGCAATGCGCGTCGCCGTTACCGGCGCTGCTGGCCAGATTGGCTACGCCCTGCTGTTTCGCATCGCTTCTGGCGAAATGCTGGGCAAAGACCAGCCTGTAATCCTGCAGCTGCTGGAACTCGCCGACGAGAAAGCCCAAAAGGCCCTGAAGGGCGTCATGATGGAACTGGACGACTGCGCCTTCCCGCTGCTGCAAGGCATGTCCGCCCACAGCGATCCTGAAACCGCCTTCAAAGATGCTGATATCGCCCTGCTGGTCGGTGCCCGTCCTCGTGGCCCAGGCATGGAGCGTAAAGATCTGCTGGCCTTCAACGCCCAGATCTTCACAGCACAAGGCCGTGCCCTGAACAAAGTGGCCAGCCGTGACGTGAAAGTGCTGGTGGTCGGCAACCCAGCCAACACCAACGCCTACATTGCCATGAAGTCCGCTCCTGATCTGCCAGCGAAGAACTTCACCGCCATGCTGCGCCTGGACCACAACCGCGCCCTGTCGCAGTTGGCGACCAAGTCCGGCAAGGCTGTTGCTGACATCGAGAACCTGATCGTTTGGGGCAACCACTCACCCACCATGTACCCAGATACCCGTTTCGCTACCGTGAACGGCGAGAAGATCGACGCGATCATCAACGATCAGGCCTGGAACCGCGAAACCTTCATCCCCACCGTGGGCAAACGTGGCGCCGCCATCATCGAAGCCCGTGGCCTGTCCTCGGCTGCTTCGGCTGCCAACGCCGCCATCGACCACGTGCGCGACTGGGTGCTGGGTTCGAACGGCAAATGGGTCACCATGGGTGTTCCTTCGGACGGCTCCTACGGCATTCCTGAAGGCATCATCTACGGCGTGCCTGTGACCACCGAAAACGGTGAGTACAAGCGTGTTGAAGGCCTGGAAATCGACGCCTTCTCGCGTGAGCGCATGGACCACACCCTGAACGAGCTGCTGGAAGAGCGTGACGGTGTGAAAGACCTGCTGGGTTAATTGACCCGCTAGTCTGCAAAATCCCCGCCTGATTGGCGGGGATTTTTTTTGCCTGAGGGCTAGCCTGCCTGCATCAGAAGTCGTAACGCAGATTCAGGAATGCACTGCGTGGCGCACCGTAGTGGCCGTAGCTGCCGCCCATGCCCTGATAGTAAGTCTTGTCGAACAAGTTATTCACGTTCAGAGTCGCCGCAAATTTCTTGTTGAACTGATAGCGCGCCATCAAGTTCACCACCGCATAACTGTCCTGCTCCACGGTGCTGTTGTAGCGGCTAAAGCGTAAGGAGGTCTTGGAGTTCCAGTTGACACCCCCGCCTACCGTCAAGGCACTCCATTGGCCTGGTAAACGGTATGTCGTCCACAAGCGCAAGGTGTTCACGGGCAGCACTGTCAGCAACTGCTCGCCTTGGGCATCTTTGGTCTTGGAGTGGCTGAAACCGAAATGCACATTCCAATCCGGCGTAATCTCCCCAGCCAGTTCCAGGTCAATCCCCTTGGTCTTGGCCCCATCCACAGAGCGAAAAGCCTGGGTATTCTGACCTGGCACCGTAAAGCCCGCGTCTTCCTCGGCCACATTATCTTTTTGGGACTGATAAAGGGCGATATTCGCGTTCAGACGACGATCCAGAAACTCGCCTTTCCAGCCAAGCTCCTGATTCTTGCCAATAATTGGATCCAGGACCTTGCCATTACGATCCTGCGCGGACTGAGGCTGGAAAATATCCGTGTAACTGGCATAGATGGTTTGCTCAGGCGTCAGGTCATAAACCAGGCCAACATAAGGCGTGATTTGGTCACGCTCACGCATGCCATAGGTCTGCAAGAACTTGTCAGTTGGGCTGGCGTAATAGTAGTCGTAGTCATAGCTGGAAACCCGCGCACCCACAATCAAATGCGTCCTTTCAAGCGGATTGAAACGCACCGCGGCATAAGCACCTGTCTGGCGAGACTTCACATTAAAAATCTCTCCTACCTGCCCCGTATTCGCAGGACGTTCCAGCTCGTTATTCCAGGTATAGAAATTGACTTTGGAAACGCCCACATCCCAGCCCGTATGCTTGTTTTCATAGTTCTGGAAATTGAATCCGGCAATGAAATCGTGTTGACGCCCGCCCAGCTCGAAAGGCCCTTGCAAGGTAACATCCACACCTTTCTGGCTTTGCGTAGCCCCTGCGCGATAGCGCAGCATTCCTGCACTGCCTGTTTCCTTATCCAGGAAAGAACGCCCCGAGCCGACCTGGTAGGAGCCATTCAGATTATCCCGGTCCACATCCATGTAATTGGCCGCCACCTTGAACTGCCAATCATTGGGTAAATCCTGTTCCAGGTTCAGCGTGTAGTTGGTCGTTTTGAACTCGTCATACATCCACCGGGCACCCGTGCTGGTCGAGCGCGAGAAATCGGTTGCTTCACCATTGGTAAAGATCAAGGGTACGCCAGGCGCGCCCTTGGCCTTGTAGCGCTGATGATCCACGCTAAGGCGTAGCAAGGTGGTCTCTGTCAGGTCCGCCTCCAAAGCGCCATAGAACAGATCCTTGTCCTGCTTGTAGGCATCCATGAAGCTGTTGTTGTCCTGCTTGGCAAAAACCAGTCGCCCTCGCAGGTTGCCGCTTTCAGTCAGGGGCCCGGACACATCCGCTTCTGCCCGATAAAAATCCCAGGAGCCCGCCCCCAACTGCACGTGGGCCTGGAACTCCTTCGTTGGGCGCTTACGTATCAAGTTCACCGTTCCGCTGGGGCTGCCCGCTCCCGTCATCAGACCGGTTGCCCCGCGCACCACCTCTACCCGGTCATACAGCGCCATATCCAGCAAGGTGCTGGGCATGGTGCGTGTCTGATTCACTTGCGTCGTGGTCACACCATCGAGCTGATAGGTATCAATGGCACTACCACGCGAATAAATATTGAAGCGCTGGCCACCATCCTGCGCCATGGTCACACCCGGCGTCTGCCCCAGGACATCCGTCATCGTATTCAACTGCTGATCTTCCATTTGCTGACGAGTAATCACGCTGATGGATTGCGGCGTATCCTTGATCGACAAGTTCATCTTGGTTGCGGTGTTGGTCAGCGGCGTTGTGTAGGAGCCCGTACCTTCCGTGGTCGGGTCCAGGCTGGCCTTGACCTGAATAGGCGCCAGCTGTGTAGCCTCGCTCTGAGCAGGACGCCGCAGCGATACATTTTTTCCGGATCGCACAAACTCGATCCCGGTACCCGCCAGAAGGCGACGCAACCCTTCCTCGGGAGACAGGCTGCCTGTCAGCGCCGGAGCGCTATATCCCTGCACCACATCCTGGGAGAAGAAAATCTGCAAAGAGGCCTGCTCACCAAATTCCAATAGCGCCTTGCTCAATGACTGAGCCGGTATGTGGAACTGAATGCTTGCTGATTGAGCGACTGCAGCTTGAGGCAGCGTACCCAGCGCAAGCGCAATAGACATGGCCAAGGCCGACATGCTGAACTGCATGCTCGATAAGGGCGTGCGCGATGCCGCACGTAATGATGCCGTTTTCACAATCCTGCAAATTCCATAAATGAAGTTTCGCGTCTGACGCAGATATCCCTTTGGCCAAAGGTGTTTTCAGGGGACTGTGCGCAAATCGCAAATCCTCCCCCCTCATGTCTATAGACGAGCCAGCCCCGCAAACATCGGATGGGAAATGAGAATCATTTTCGAAACAAAGTGTAACAGCAGACGAGAACAGAAAGCTCACACCACGGCTCGCGCATTACAGGAAATTATTTGGCGACGATGCGCAGGCGCCCATCCGGGGCACGCACCACAAGCACCGGAGCGAAAACCGGCAGCATCTCAAGAAACGATTGGGGGTCATCCACACTGAAAATACCCGCGATCTGATGATCTCGTAGTGTCGGTGCATCCAGCACTACGGGACGATCCAGATAACGGTTGATCTCAGCAACAGCGCGGAACAAAGGCGTATTTTCAAAGACGATCTTGCCGCGTCGCCAAGCCAGCGTGCTGTCCAGGTCAGGCAGGTGCACCGGCCCCAAGCCCAACTCGTCCGACACAGCCAGCCCCTGCCCTTTTTCCAGAGCTCGTGACTGACGATTCCACCACGGCCCATTGAACACATTGACCGAGCCCGACTCCACACTGACTTGCGTGGTCTGAGCGTCGTAACGCACATTAAAGCGCGTACCTGTTACCACGATTCGGCTCTCGCCCGCCTCCACCACAAAAGGGCGGGATGGGTCATGTTGCACTGAGAAGAAGATCTCCCCTTCAAGCAGCTGAACCACACGCTTGCCTTCGTAAAGGCGCGCTGTTGCGCGTGCACCCGAGTTCAGCTCCAGCACGGAACCGTCCGGCAAGCTCATCTGCTTTTGCTCACCACGCTGGGCAAATAAGCTCATGGTCTGTTGCGGCGACTCCAACCAGCCACCACTCAGGGCCACGCTTCCTACCACGGCCGCGGTACACATGCCCGCCAGCCCCCAGGCAAAGCGTCGACGCGTCAGTGCAGGGACGGGCTTGGGAGCCTCGCGGCGCGATAGAATCTCGCTCCATTCTTCCTTGGGAATATGCAGGCTGGCATCCCAAATACGCTGCACATTGCGGTACTGCCGGTCATGCTCGGGATTCGCCTGTCGCCATTGCTCGAACGCACGCCAATCCTCCGACGAAGCATCGTCAGAATGCAAATAGGCAAACCATTGAGCGGCGAGCTCGTCCGGTTCTACCGAGGAGGAAGAAGCGTTCGGTGGTTTCATCACAGCACAACAAGAGAGCAAGCTGCACAACAAAGCAGCCGCATGGAAATATACCCCTTCATACCTATAGACGTTCGAGAAGGGGCAAGACCCGAACAATTTGTCGGTTCAAGAGGCATATTTCTGTAACTTTTTATTCAAATGGCGCAGCGTGCGGCTCATGTGCTTTTCGACGACCGAGCGGGAAATGCCCATGGCACTCGCGATCTCCGCATGCGTCCAGCCTTCAATGCGATGACGCACATAGACCTGCTGACACACCAAAGGCAACTCATTCAGAGCGCTTTTCAAGTCTGCCAGCATTTGCCGCGAGACCAACTCCGACTCCAACTCCGGGGCCTGCGGATGCTCATGCTCGTCCAGTTCGTGCAAAGGAGTGGTAGGCAAAATCGCCTGGCGGCGATAACGGTCAATAACGCCGTTGGCGGTGCTGCGCTTCAGATACGCGCGCGGATTGTCAACCGTAGCCGCAGCATTTTCCAATAAGCGCAGCGCTGCATCCTGCATAGCGTCTTCGCTATCTTCATGAGGTGCCTTCCGACGCCACGCCGCAACCAGCTCAATGTAATGAGCGAGCCACGTTTTCTTGGGCGCGGATGATCGGGGCATACGGAACAAGCTGCAAAAGAATGAAAGCCGACATAATAACAATGATTCTCATTCATAATGAGCTGACGTATCAATTTATCGTTTCCGAGCACAGGAGCGACCCGATAGCTACTCCGTTTTACGCAACTTCCGCCACAAGGTACTACGGCTAATCCCCAGCCGCTGTGCCGCCAAGGCGCGGTTGCCACCACACTCTTCCAGTACTTTGGCCAAATGCTCTTGTTCACTGCGCTCCTGCTGATCACGCAAGGCTGGCAAGGCGGGCTCGCTCACCACGGCCCGCAACTCAGGCGCAATATCTTCCAGCACCACAGCCTGATCCCCTTGCACTGTGCCCAACACCATCAAACGTTCAATCAAGTTTTCCAGTTCGCGAATATTGCCCGGCCATGTGTAGTGGCGGCCTAGTTCGAGCAGCTCCGCCATCCACTGCGAGTTGAGCGTGATTGCACCACCCAGACGTTGGGCAACCTTGGCCAATAAATGCTCCACCAACTCCGGCAAGTCCTGCGTGCGCAGACGCAAAGGCGGCAAACGCAGCACCAGGATGTTCAGTCGATAAAACAGATCCTGGCGGAACACGCCTTCTTTAACCTGCGCGGCCAGATCGCGGTGAGTAGCCGCAATCACGCGCACATCCACCGGCGTTGGCTCAATCGCCCCGATACGCAGCACTTCTTTTTCTTGCAGCACACGCAGTAAACGGGTTTGTAGCGGCAAGGGCATTTCGCCGATCTCGTCCAGAAACAGGGTGCCGGTGTGAGCCGCTTCCACCAGCCCCACCTTGCCACCTCGACTGGAGCCGGTAAATGCCCCCTCCACATACCCGAACAACTCGCTTTCCAACAGGCTGTCCGGGAAAGCCGCGCAGTTCACGGCCACAAAGGGTTGCGCGCGTCTGGCGCTGGCGCTGTGAATGCCTTGAGCCAGCAATTCCTTGCCTGTGCCGCTTTCACCAATAATCAAGGTTGTGGCTGTACTTTGAGCGCAAGCCTGGGCTTGAGCACGCAGCTTGCGCATGGGCGAGCTTTGCCCCACCAGATCAGATAGCTCGTAACGGGCATGACGCGATGCGGCTTGCTGACTGCGTGAACGCAAGCTGCGGTCCAGTCGTTGAATCGCTGCCGGGTCCTGGCAAAGTAGCACTGCCCCGCTCAAGCGCCCCTGCTCCAGAATCGGCATGCGGGTCACGATCGCGGTACGGCCACCTACTTGCTGCACCGTATCCAACTGCACTTCCAGACTGCGCAGCGTGCCAGCCAGATCCAGCTCGGGATACAAGGAACCCAAACGACGGCCAATCATGGCTTGAGCCGGTTGGCCCAACCAGGCTTCCATCGCCGGGTTCACGGTTTCAATCCGCTCGTCCCTGTCCACTGACACCACGCCGTCACGCAACTGCGCCAGAATCGTATTCAAGCGATCCCGGCGAGCGGCCTCAGCGCGAGCCACGCGAGCCAGTTCGATAGCGGATTCCAGAGCCTGTCGCACCGCTCCTTGTGAGTACAGCAACACGCCTTCCATCTGATTCTCGCGCGCCAGATCCACCACCAGACCGGGTGCCAGCACCCACTCCACGCCCAGTTCTTTCAAATCCTGGACACAGCTACGGGCGTCGGCTTCACTGCGATAGCTACGTAGCTCCACAGGCAGATCAAAACGCTGCACGAACTCCAGTAGCTCCAGCGGCATTTCGCCATAAGTCACCACGGCTTTGCGCTCTGCCTGTGCCGAGGCCAGACTGCCCATAATGTCGAAGCCACCGGGATGGACCAACACCACTGGCAAGTCCAGGTGTTCGCGCAAATAACTGCCGTTGGAACCGGCAGACACCAGCACGTCAATTTCGCCTGTTTGTCGCAAAACCTGCACGGCCTCCACGGCCTCGCCATAGGCTTTGTCCACAATCAGTATTTCGGCCTGGGCGCGAAACTGCGGCACCAGCTCTTCCAATAGAGAACGCAGTCCATGCAGGCCAAAAGCTACCAGACGCAGACGCGCAGGCGGGGAGGAAGGATAAGGCATATGGTTTCACCCGGGCTTCAATAATGCGACACTGTTTCAAATTACGTTTCAATATTGAAACACAAAACAGAAAAAGACAATATTCCTGGAAGGGAGCGACGACATCGCTCCACGCGAGAAATCCCCGCCTCCTCTGGGTTCAGGCTTTTCATCGCCCCCATATTTGAACTTGGCACAGCATTTGCTTTAGTAGAACCAACCCATCGCAGCACTACGCTGACGACATTTTTATATCTTGTGATCTGGAGCCCCAAATGAGCCAAAACCAACTGACATCGGCAGGCGCCCGTTTCCGCCAGGCCCTGCGTGAAGAACAGCCTTTGCAAATCATCGGCGCCATCAACGCCAACCACGCTTTGCTGGCCCAACGCGCCGGCTACCGCGCCATCTACTTGTCGGGTGGCGGTGTCGCGGCTGGCTCTTTGGGCTTGCCTGATCTGGGCATTAACACGCTGGACGACGTGCTGACCGACATTCGTCGCATTACCGATGTGTGCGATCTGCCTTTGATGGTGGACATTGATACCGGCTTTGGCGCTTCGGCCTTCAACATTGCCCGCACGATCAAAAGCCTGATCAAGTTCGGCGCTGCCGCTTGCCACATTGAAGATCAGGTTGGCGCCAAGCGTTGCGGTCACCGCCCCGGCAAAGAAATCGTCAGCACTGGTGAAATGGCCGACCGCGTGAAAGCCGCTGTTGACGCCCGTACCGATCCCGAGTTCTTCATCATGGCTCGTACAGACGCGATTGCCGTCGAAGGCGTGGACGCTGCTCTGGAACGTGCCCAGGCTTGCGTGGAAGCAGGTGCAGACGGCATTTTTGCTGAAGCTTGCTACGACCTGGACACCTACCGTCGCTTTACCGAAACGCTGGATGTCCCCGTGCTGGCCAACATTACCGAATTCGGCCAAACCCCATTGTTCACGGTGGAAGAGCTGGCTTCGGCCAATGTCGCCATGGTGCTCTACCCCCTGTCTGCCTTCCGCGCCATGAACAAGGCCGCCGAAACTGTCTACCAGGCGATCCGTCGTGACGGACATCAAAAAAATGTCATCGATTTGATGCAGACTCGTGAAGAACTGTACGATCGTATCGGCTACCATGCTTACGAGCAAAGCCTCGACAAGCTGTTCCAGAAAAACAAGAAGTCCTGAGCCACCACAGGCTCCCGCCCGGCCCCTTGACTGGGCCGTCGCGCGGGTAAAACCCCATTCAGCAGCCAGCCTCGTGCTGGCTGCCCAGCAACCAGGAGACCTTTATGAGCAGTACTGAGAACACCCCTAGCACTGGCTTCAAGCCCAAGAAATCTGTTGCCCTGTCTGGCGTTGTTGCAGGCAATACCGCCTTGTGCACGGTCGGTCGCAGTGGCAATGATCTGCACTACCGCGGCTACGATATCTTGGACCTGGCCCAGGCTTGCGAATTTGAAGAAGTGGCTCATTTGCTGATCCACGGCAAATTGCCCAACCGCGACGAACTGCGCGCGTACAAACAAAAGCTCAAGCGTCTGCGTGGCCTGCCTCTGGCCCTGCAAACCGCGCTGGAAACCCTGCCTGCCCACAGCCACCCCATGGACGTGATGCGTACTGCCGTGTCGGTTCTGGGCTGCGTGCTGCCTGAAAAAGACGACCACAACCTGCCCGACGCACGCGACATCGCCGACCGTCTGATGGCTTGCCTGGGTTCGGCCCTGCTGTACTGGTACCACTACAGCCACAACGGCGAGATGATCGACGTACAGACCGACGACGACAGTATCGGCGCGCACTTCCTGCACCTGCTGCATGGTGAGAAGCCATCGGCCGAGTGGGAAAAAGCCATGCATGTCTCGCTGAACCTGTACGCCGAGCACGAGTTCAACGCCTCCACCTTTACCAGCCGCGTTATCGCCGGTACGGGTTCGGACTTCTACTCCGCGATTGCTGGTGCGATCGGCGCCCTGCGCGGTCCCAAGCACGGCGGTGCCAACGAAGTGGCTTTTGAAATCCAGAAGCGCTACGAGAACCCCGATCAGGCTGAAGAAGACATCCGCAAGCGCGTGGAAAACAAGGAAGTCATTATTGGCTTCGGTCACCCTGTCTACACCATCTCCGACCCACGCAACGAAGTGATCAAATCGGTGGCCAAAGAGCTGGCCGTAGCCGATGGCAACACCCGCATGTTCGACATTGCCGAACGTCTGGAAAGCGTGATGTGGGAAGTGAAGAAAATGTTCCCCAACCTGGACTGGTTCTCGGCCGTGTCCTACCACACCATGGGTGTGCCTACTGCCATGTTCACGCCTTTGTTCGTGATCGCGCGTACGGCTGGCTGGGCGGCTCACATCATTGAGCAGCGCGTGGACAACAAGATTATTCGTCCTACCGCCAACTACATTGGCCCTGAAAACCAGAGCTTTGTGCCTCTGGATCAGCGCCCATAAGTCACAGATCCTGGGCTATTATTTGCCTGTGATCTAACCCACACGGCCCCGCTGCATTGCGCACGCGGGGCCGTCTTGCTGGTGACTTCAATGCTCTCTGAATTTGTACGCTACGCCCTGCCGCTGGCCGGCACCTTGATGATTGCCTGTGCCTTGACCAGTCTGGTCTCCGGCGCTTATTTACTGCTTTTCAATCTGCGCCGCAGCAACCAGGTGTTGCGTCACCCTTATCTGGATCAGTACCCCTGGGAAAAACTCAGTTTTTCGCTGAAGGCAGGCGTACTGCTGGATTATTTTTTACGTCTGAATTTCCCCAAACGCCAAAACTCGCTGTTTGGCAATGCCAACCGGCTACTCAAGCACGTGCAACCCGATGATGTCCCCATGGGCATCAAATGGCCCCTGATGGGGCTGTGGGGCGGCTGCTTTCTGGGCATGATCGCCATGCTGGCTGTTTGGATTCTGATCGCCCTGCACTCCAACCCCACTTGAAGGAGTCTGCCATGACTACCGAGATCCACCACGACCCGCAAGCGCGTCTGTTTTACTGCGACATTGAAAACCGCCGCAGCGTGATCGAATACGAACTGGACGATGCTGTCATGAGCATCACCCACACCCGTGTGCCGCCCGAGCTGGAAGGCCGCGGCATTGCGGGGCAACTGACCCGCTTCGCATTGGAAACGGCAAAAAACCAACAGTGGAAAGTGCGCCCCGTTTGCAGCTATGCCGTGGTCTATTTCCGCCGCCACCCTGAATACGCCGACTTGCTGGCCTGAGCCCGGCAATATTCAGGTTCCCGTAAGTCTTATATAAGATATAAGACCATTGCTTCGCTGCGCGCTTCAAATTACAATTGGGGCAACACGCGATTTATTGCATTTTCATATCAACCATTTACCGATAGGCACCCGCACTATGCTGGACTCTTACCGCGAACATGTTGCCGAGCGCGCTGCTCTGGGCATTCCCCCGCTGCCTTTGTCGGCTCAGCAGACCGCCGAGCTGATCGAGCTCATCAAGAACCCACCTGCCGGTGAGGAAGCATTTCTGGTCGACCTGCTGACGCACCGCGTCCCCGCCGGTGTGGACGATGCTGCCAAAGTGAAAGCCTCCTACCTGGCCGCCATCGCGCTGGGCACAGAAACCTGTGCTTTGATCAGCCGCGAGCGTGCCACTGAGCTGCTGGGAACCATGCTGGGTGGCTACAACATCAGCCCGCTGATCGATCTGCTGGATTCGCCTGAACTGGGCCAGATCGCCGCCAACGGCCTGAAAAACACCCTGTTGATGTTTGACTCTTTCCACGATGTTCAGGAAAAAGCCGAAAAGGGCAATGCCTTTGCAAAAGAAGTGCTGCAAAGCTGGGCCGACGGCGAGTGGTTCACCAGCCGTCCTGAAGTTCCAGAAAGCCTGACCGTGACCGTTTTCAAAGTCACCGGCGAGACCAACACGGACGATCTGTCCCCCGCCCCTGACGCCTGGAGCCGCCCGGACATTCCGCTGCACGCTCTGGCCATGCTGAAGAACCCGCGCCCAGGTATCGAACCTGAAGAGCCCGGCAAGAAAGGTCCTGTCAGCTTTATCGAATCCCTGAAAGAAAAGGGCCACCTGGTTGCCTACGTGGGCGACGTGGTCGGTACCGGTTCTTCGCGTAAATCGGCCACCAACTCCGTGTTGTGGTTCACCGGCGAAGACATTCCTTTCGTTCCCAACAAGCGCTTTGGTGGCGTGTGTCTGGGCAGCAAGATTGCTCCCATCTTCTACAACACCATGGAAGATGCCGGCGCTTTGCCTATCGAACTGGACGTTTCCAAAATGGAAATGGGCGACGTGGTGGAACTGCGTCCCTACGAAGGCAAGGCCTTCAAGAATGGCGAACTGATCTCCGAATTCCAGGTCAAGTCCGACGTCCTGTTTGACGAAGTGCGCGCCGGTGGCCGTATTCCCCTGATCATTGGCCGTGGCCTGACCACCCGTGCTCGCGAAGCACTGGGTCTGCCCCCAACCACCCTGTTCCGCCTGCCACAAAGCCCTGCCGACTCCGGTAAAGGCTTCTCCCTGGCCCAGAAGATGGTTGGCCGTGCTTGCGGTCTGCCTGAAGGCCAGGGCGTGCGTCCCGGTACCTACTGCGAACCACGCATGACTACCGTTGGCAGCCAGGACACGACTGGCCCAATGACTCGCGACGAACTGAAAGACCTGGCTTGCCTGGGCTTTTCGTCCGATCTGGTAATGCAGTCCTTCTGCCACACCGCCGCTTACCCCAAACCTGTTGACGTTAAAACTCACCACGAACTGCCTGCTTTCATCAGCACACGCGGTGGTGTTTCCCTGCGTCCAGGCGACGGTATCATCCACTCCTGGCTGAACCGCATGTTGTTGCCCGATACCGTGGGCACTGGCGGCGACTCGCACACCCGTTTCCCTATCGGCATCAGCTTCCCCGCTGGTTCCGGTCTGGTGGCCTTTGCCGCTGCTACCGGTGTGATGCCTCTGGACATGCCAGAATCCGTGCTGGTGCGCTTCAAGGGCGAAATGCAGCCCGGCGTCACCCTGCGTGACCTGGTTAACGCCATTCCTCTGTACGCCATCAAGCAAGGCTTGCTGACCGTCGAGAAAGCCGGCAAGAAGAACATCTTCTCCGGTCGCATTCTGGAAATCGAAGGTCTGCCCAACCTGAAGATCGAACAGGCTTTCGAGCTGTCCGACGCTTCGGCCGAGCGCTCCGCTGCTGCATGTACCGTGCGCCTGAGCAAAGAGCCCATCATCGAATACCTGAACAGCAACATCACGCTGCTCAAGTGGATGATTGCCAATGGCTACGAAGACGAGCGCACTATCTCCCGTCGTATCAAGGGCATGGAAGCCTGGCTGGCCAACCCGGAACTGCTGGAGCCCGATGCAGACGCTGAATACGCCGCTGTGATCGACATCGATCTGGCTGAAATCCACGAACCTATCGTGGCTTGCCCGAACGACCCAGACGACGTGAAGACGCTGTCCGACGTGTCCGGCACCGTGATCGACGAAGTGTTTATCGGTAGCTGCATGACCAACATCGGTCACTTCCGTGCCGCTTCCAAGCTGCTGGAAGGCAAGCGCGACATTCCAACCCGTCTGTGGGTCGCTCCTCCGACCAAGATGGACCAGCAACAGCTGAGCGAAGAAGGCCACTACGGCGTTCTGGGCGTAGCTGGTGCTCGTATGGAAATGCCCGGTTGCTCGCTGTGCATGGGTAACCAGGCACAGGTTCGCGAAGGCGCCACCGTCATGTCCACCAGCACCCGTAACTTCCCCAACCGTCTGGGCAAGAACACCAACGTGTTCCTGGGTTCGGCTGAACTGGCTGCCATCTGCTCGCGTCTGGGCCGCATCCCGACCCGCGAAGAGTACCTGGCCGACATGGGCGTTCTGCAAGCCAATAGCGAAGACATCTATCGCTACATGAACTTCGACCAGATCGAAGAGTTCAAGGAAATTGCTGACTCCGTAGGTCTGTAAGCCCTAGCGCTTGCAAAAAACGCCTTCGCCGCTTCATGCGGCGAAGGCGTTTTTCTTTGCCTGTTTGAAATGACTTTCCTCTCAAGAGGCCTGTAGAAAGCCTGTTCAGCACAGCCCACCCGTCGCTAAAGGTGCACACACTCACGCTTATCTGCCCACGGGTATACCCCTATCATCATTGTGGTTACTCCTTATGTACGGCCAGTGTTCGAATCGCATATAAAGCTGAAAGCAAACTGAAAGAAGACTGAAATAAAGCTGAAAACACATCAGATTGCTGCAGTTTGCTCTCGAACGCTTACAGCCACTTCGGAGACACACCTCATGAGAAACAGGATCAAAAAAAGCACCGCGCCTCAAGCACAAACTGGCGCATCCCGGCGCAAGTTCCTGAGCGGTGCTGCAGCCGGCACCGCGGCTGCAGCAACGATGGGCTTTCCTGCCATCGCTCGCGCGCAGGGTCCCATCAACTTCCGCTTCCAAAGCACTTGGCCCACCGTCGACATCTTCCACGAATTCGCTCTTGATTTCGCCAAGAAGATCAACGACATGACCGGTGGAGATCTGAAAATCGAAGTTTTGCCCGCAGGGGCTGTTGTACCGGCCTTTGGCCTGCTGGATGCCGTCTCCAAGGGAACGCTGGACGGGGGCCACGGCGTGCTGGGTTACAACTACGGCAAGCAGAACGCCCTGGCCTTGTTTTCGTCAGGACCGGCCTTCGGCATGGACGCCAATATGGTGCTGGCATGGCACAAATACGGCGGCGGCAAGGAGTTGCTGGCCAAGCTGTACGATGCCATCGGTGGCAATGTCGTCTCCTTCCTGACCGGCCCGATGCCCACGCAACCGTTCGGCTGGTTCAAAAAACCTATCACCAAGACTGAAGATCTCAAGGGTCTGAAGTTCCGCACCAATGGCCTGGCTATCGACCTGTTCACTGAAATGGGCGCGGCCGTCAATGCTTTGCCGGGCGGTGAAATTGTTCCGGCACTGGACCGCGGCCTGCTCGATGGTGCGGAGTTCAACAACGCCGCCTCGGACCGCGCTCTGGGCTTTCCGGACGTGTCCAAGGTCTGCATGTTGCAAAGCTTTCACCAGGCCTCGGAAACCTTCGAGATCATGTTCAACAAGGACAAGTACAACGCCTTGCCGACACAGCTGAAAGCCATCGTCGACAACGCCGTGGAGGCCGCATCGGCCGACATGTCCTGGAAGGCGGTGGACCGTTACTCGCAGGACTACCAACGCCTGCAAAAGGAAGACGGCGTCAAATTCTACAAAACGCCCGACACCATCCTGCAGCAACAACTGGTCGTGTGGGACCAGATCGTTGCCAAGAAGGCCGAGACCAACCCCCTTTTCAAGGAAATCGACGCATCGCAACGAGCGTTCGCGGCACGCGCCATGGCGTGGGACATGGATACCAACAATAACCGCCGTATGGCCTACAACCACTACTTCGGTCGCAAGGCCCCCCAAGCCAAGAGCTGACCCCTAACGGCAATTGCACTGCGTCATCCCATCCAGCCGGATGTGGATGACGTCTCCTTCCCCACTCCAGGCCGGCCGCGCCCCAAGCCGCAGCCGACACGCATCAGACCCTTTCCGCGCTAGCAAGGTGAACCTACCATGCAGAAAATTCTGGTCTTTATCGACCGGTTCAATACGTGGATAGGCCAGTTGTTCGGCTGGCTAGTCCTGGCATTGACCCTGTTCGTTTCCTTCGAGGTCTTCTCTCGATACGTACTCTCCAACCCACACGCCTGGGCCTTTGACATGATGAACATGCTGTACGGTGGCCTGTTCATGATGGCCGGTGCCTACACGCTCTCCAAGAACGGCCATGTGCGCGGGGATGTGCTGTACGGCTTTTTTCCACCCCGTCTGCAGGCAGCCCTGGATCTGATCCTGTACATCCTGTTCTTCATCCCTGGTGTGGTCGCCATGTTCTGGGCCGGTTACTACTTCGCAGCCGAGTCCTGGGCCATCACGGAGCACTCCAATATCACGGCAAACGGACCGCCCATCTACCCGTTCAAGGCCATCATCCCGCTGGCCGGTTTCTGCCTTCTGCTGCAAAGCTTCGTGGAAATGGTGTACTGCGTACGCTGCTTGCGAGACGGAAAATGGCCTTCGCGCGACAAGGACGTTGAGGAAGTCGATGTCGACAAGCTCATGGATATGGTGGACGTCAAAAGCGATGACATTGAGAAACTGGATGCCTTTGTCACAGGCGACGGCAAGAAAGGGAGTCCAACATGAGAAAAGAAATCTGGTTCGGGCTCACCATACTGATCGGCATTGTCCTGAGCATTGCCATCTTCATGCCAGCGCCAGCAGACATGAGCAACGGCCATTTGGGCCTGCTCATGCTGGCCCTGATTGTCGTCACCATCATGCTGGGCTTTCCCACTGCCTTCACCCTGATGGGGATGGGGGTGATCTTTACCTGGCTGGCCTATCGCGACATGGGCACGCAGCAAGCAATCCAGCAGACCCTGGACCTGATGGTTCTGCGCACCTACGCCGTCATGACCAACGACGTGCTGATTGCGGTGCCTCTGTTCATCTTCATGGGTTACCTGGTTGAACGCGCCAACCTGATCCAGAGCCTGTTCCAGGGCATGCACCTGGCCATGGCACGAATTCCAGGTTCGCTGGCAGTAGCCACCATTGCCACCTGCGCCATCTTTGCCACGGCCACGGGCATTGTGGGGGCCGTGGTGACTCTGATGGGGCTACTGGCCATGCCCGCCATGCTGCGAGCGGGTTACAGCGTGCAGCTAACGGCTGGCTCCATTACCGCTGGGGGCTGCCTGGGCATTTTGCTGCCCCCCTCCGTACTCCTGATCCTGTACGGCGCCGTCGCGGGTGTCTCGGTCGTGAAACTGTATGCCGGGGCCTTTTTCCCCGGCCTGATGCTGGCTGTCCTGTACGTGGTGTACGTCATCATTCTGGCCAAGCTCAAGCCCAGTGTCGCGCCTCCGCTTTCCGCGGAAGACCGGATCGTGCCTCTGCCAGCCTTCGCACAAACCATCAAGGAGACCATTACAGACCGTGCTGTACCCGGCCTGATCAACGCCATGAAGGGGCCTCGCAACGTCGACGTGCCCATGAAGCTGCTGGTCAAGAATCTGGCCGTGGCCTTGCTGCCCGCTGTGATCTTCATCGCTGTCATGGGCTTTAGCTATCAGTCAGTCACTGCACCCAAAGTAGCCGAGCACTACGAGCTGCAGGAAATGGGCGGCGGTTTCAACAACTTCGACAGTGACTACAGTGGCGGTGGGCTGGCAGAACCTCCGGGTGCTGGCGGTTTATCCGAACCTGAAGGCAGCGAGCCACTCGTGGCGCTGGGTGCCAGCGAACCGGGCGCAGAAGCTCCCGCAGCTGCAGCAGAGGCAGCCGAAGAAACCACTACGGCAGAGCGCCAAGCCGCGCCAATGACATTCTGGATCTTTCTGATCGTGGGCAGTCTGGCCTTGTTGTGCTACTACGCCATGCTGAACTTCGCACGGCTGGAAATCTTCAAGATGCTGCTCAGTTCCTTCTTTCCGCTGACCATGCTGATCCTTGCCGTGCTGGGCAGTATTATCGTTGGCCTGTGCACTCCCACCGAGGCGGCGGCCTTGGGTGCCTTGGGCGGCATCCTGCTGGCCTTCGCCTATCGCCGCTTGAATTTCTCCATGGTGCGCGAATCGGTGTACCTCAGCGCCAAGACCAGTGCCATGGTCTGCTGGCTGTTCGTCGGTTCCAGTATTTTCTCGGCCGCCTTTGCCCTGCTGGGTGGTCAGGAACTGATCAATGGCTGGGTGCTGTCCATGGATCTGACACCCATTCAGTTCATGATCCTGGCGCAGATCGTTATTTTCCTGCTGGGTTGGCCGCTGGAATGGACAGAGATCATCATCATCTTCATGCCCATCTTCCTGCCACTGCTGGCGCACTATCAGATCGACCCTCTGTTCTTCGGCCTGCTCGTCGCCCTGAACCTGCAAACCGCATTCCTGTCACCACCGGTTGCCATGTCGGCTTTCTACCTGAAGGGCGTCTCGCCACCCCATGTCACCCTGAACCAGATTTTCCTGGGCATGATGCCCTTCATGGGCATCCAGATCCTGGCGATCATCATCCTGTACCTGTTCCCTGGCATCGGCCTGTGGCTACCTAGCGTGTTGTACTGATCGCAAACTGCCAACATCGGACCGGGCCCGGTGCCTCCCCCGCTATCACAGGGGAAGCACCGGGTGCATGGAGGCGGCCCCCCGCGTACATGCCTGATAAGGCACAAATTATCGCCAGCCTCTATTTTGCAAGCACCAGAACTCTACCAGCCATCCCCTAGGGGCTACCCTCATTCACACACCCCGGTCGTGGCAAAGGGTAAACTAGCTTGTCCCTCTCTCGGTTTTGTATGTCCATGTCGCAACTCAATTCCAAACTGCTCGCCCAACAACCCAAAGAAATCCAGCGTCTGATCAATTACACCGACGCACTGGTACGTTCCGGCTCGCAGATCGAAGATCGCTATTGGCAAGGGCTGACCGCTCAATTGCTGGACAAGCTCTATAGCGGGCGCCGCAATACAGCGGTTGAACAGACACTGGAACTGCTGGGCAGCCAGCAACAAAACCAGCATTACGAAATCCTGATGGAACTGGCCGAGTCCCACGCCGAGTGTCAGCAAATCGAGCATGACGGTGTGCTGTACGACGCCCTGCTGTTTTCGGCCCCGCTGACCGCCTGGACACGCTATCAACTGCCCCAGGGAGTATTGAAACCCCAGCAACACAAGGAACTGGAAGAGGCCTTGCGCGCCACGGTTCTGGCCGAAGGCACAATGTGCGCCCTGCTGCCCAATCTGGTCAATTACGACGAGATGCCGCAGACCTACCAGCAGGCTTACGCCTGGACGCGCAGCCTGACTGCGCAAGCTCTGGGCCGCAGCCAGGAGCCTGCTCCACTGAACAAACCCGAAGAAGCCAGCAGCCTGTTGGCCGACGCCCGCTTTCTGATTGGTGTCGTCATGGCTCCGGTCGGTCAGCCCCTGTTTCGCTGGCAGCAATCCAGCGACAATCTGCAAGCCGACCACCTGCGCTGGGTAGAGCAATGGGTGGAGCGTTACTCCGCCATCGTCACGCCGTTGTTTACCGGCTGCCAGCTGCAGTTTCTGGCTCCCAACGCTTATTACGTCAATAACCGCGAGTCGGACCGCGAGATTCGCCCACTGGCCCTGAAGGCCGGTATCACCTGGCTGCAAACAGCCGTGAAGCTCTCGCCCGACCATTTGCGTGCGGTCATCGTTGCTTGCGGTGAAGAACAAGTCGAAGAATATCGCGTGGGCTTTAGCACCATTTCCTCGCCCACTGTGATTTATGGCTGTATCTGGCCTGTGTTGAGCCAGGAAGAAGCCGAGTCCTCTTTCCACAGCGACGACCATATCGACATTCCGGACGTGATTGCCGCCCTGCTCAGCACCCTGGGTCTGGTCCAGATTCAGCGCCTGCCCGGCCTGCACTCCACCGAGACCTGCGACGATTGCAACGCGCCCTTCTTCCCGGACATCAACGGCGAGATGCAGCACCCGGAACTGCCGGACGAAATCGATCTGGACCCCGTACAGCTGCACTAAATTGAACACCGCTACTGCTTCCCAACCTGTATCCATAGACCTGTTTTGCCGTGTTATCGACAATCTGGGGGATATAGGCGTGTGCTGGCGGCTGGCCCGTCAGTTAGCTGCCAAACCCGAGGTCGCCCAGCTACGCCTGTGGGTAGATGATCTGCACAGCTTCAGCCGTATCCAGTCCGAAATTCAAAGCGAACGGCAAAGCCAGCAACTGCAGGGCGTAGATATTGAGCATTGGCACGACGCGCGCCAAGAATACCCCGCAGCACATCCCTTCGTGATCGAGGCCTTTGCCTGCGAACCGCCCGAAGCCATGACACGGCAACTGACGGCAGATAGCCATGTGTGGATCAATCTGGATTACCTGAGCGCCGAGCCCTGGGTACAGGGCTGCCACGGCCTGCCCTCCCCACAAGCCGGTGGTGCGAACAAATATTTCTTCTTTCCCGGTTTTGTCCCGCAAACAGGGGGGCTGCTGCGTGAAAGCGATCTGCTGGCCCGTCGCGACGCCTTTCAAAGGGACGATGCTGCCTACCAGGCCATGCTGAGTCGTCTGGGCGTGGCGCAGGAGCACATTCAAGCCCTGCTCCAGGGCGAGATGCAGCAAATGTTCCTGTTCTGCTATCCCGATGCGCCCGTGCTGGCCCTGCCCGAAGTGCTATCCACGCTAAAGCAGAAAACCCTGCTGCTGGTGCCCGAGTCTGTTGCCCAAGGTATCCCGGATCTGGAGCAAGGCCACTTGCACGTTCAGCGCATCCCCGCTGTGAATCAGGCCGATTTTGATGCCCTGCTCTGGCGTAGCGCGCTGAATATTGTGCGTGGCGAGGACTCCCTGGTACGCGCCATCTGGGCCGCTCAGCCCATGCTGTGGCAGCCTTACGTACAGGAAGAACAGGCCCATCTGGACAAGCTGCAAGCCTGGCTGGATACCGGCAATTTGCCCAAGCCGGTTCAAGCCCTGCATCTGGCCTGGAGCAGTGCCGATCAGGCCGGCGCCGCCACTGCCTTGAGCCGCTGCCTGGACCCCAAGGTGTTGCGTCTATGGCAACAAGAAGCCCGTACTTATAGTGAAAAACTGGCTGAACAAGCCGATTTGGCCAGCAGTTTGCTGAGTTTTTACACCCAAGTCGCCCGAAAACGCTAAAATAACGGATTACCTCTTAAAAGCTCCCTGACACTGCGTTTGGCGGAGCCTGTCCCATTCGGAGTTTTTTTAATGAAAACCGCACAAGAACTGCGCGTTGGTAACGTCGCGATGGTTAATGGCGACCCTCTGGTCGTTCAGAAAACGGAATACAACAAATCCGGTCGCAACTCCGCCGTTGTCAAATTGAAGTTCAAGAACCTGCTGACCGGCTCGAACAGCGAAGCCGTGCACAAAGCTGACGAAAAATTTGAAGTGGTTCAGCTGGAAAAGCGCGAATGCACTTACTCCTACTTTGCTGACCCCATGTACGTCTTCATGGACGAAGAGTACAACCAGTACGAAATCGAAGCTGAAAGCATGGGCGACGCCCTGGATTACCTGGAAGAAAACATGTCCGTTGAGGCCGTTTTCTACGAAGGCCGTGCTATTTCGGTTGAACTGCCCACCATCATCGTGCGCGAAATCACCTACACCGAACCTGCCGTGAAAGGCGATACCTCCGGTAAAGTGCTGAAGCCTGCCAAGATCAACACGGGCACCGAAATCAGCGTGCCTTTGTTCTGCAACATCGGTGACAAGATCGAAATCGACACCCGCACTGGCGAATACCGCAGCCGCGTGATGTAAGAAAGACGTCGTACCGTCCAGTGCGGTACGCGCAAAAAAAGGGGCTGTTTTTACAGCCCCTTTTTCCTGCCTGCTCGAATCACCACATCATCCTCAGGCCAGCAAGCCGGTGTTAACAAAACCACCGTCCACGCTGATGACCTGCCCGGTCATATAGGCTGTTTTTTCGGTATCCAGCAAAAAGCAGATCGCCTGCGCTACCTCACGCGGCGTGCCATAGCGATGCATGGGCACGGCAGATTTCCAGGTTTCCTGCACCTGCTCCGTGTGCACCTGCATGGCCAATGGCGTCATGATCGGACCAGGACACACACAATTCACCCGTATGCCTTCCTGGGCCAGCTCATTGGCCATGACCTGCGTCAGGTTGATCAAACCCGCCTTGGTAATGCCATAGGCGGCACGCCCACGATTACCAAGCAGACCCGACACCGAGGAAATATGTACAATCGCGCCCTGCTTGTACTCGCGCATCAACAAGGCCGCTTCCCGGCTGATGCTGAAAGCCGCCAGCACATTGACCTCGAAGGTTGCCCGTAGCAAGGCCGAGTCCGTTTCCAGAAACGTCACATCACGTCCAAACCCGGCAGAATTCACCAAGCCGCCTACAGGACGTTGGGCGTGATAGCGTTGTAGCAACGGGCTAATGCGTGCTTCGTCAGTAATATCCAGCAGCTCGACGGCCAGATGATCACCATAGTGCTTGAACTGCTCCGTCAAAGCGGCCAGTTTCTCGACATTATTATCCAGAGCCAGCACATACGCGCCCTGCTCCAGCAACAGCTCGACGGTTGCCAGCCCAATACCCGACGCCGCCCCCGTCACTACCATCCAGGAATGTTGCATCAGGCTGCCTCCAGAACCATTTCAAAAGTCACCAGCACCGAGTTCACCTCCGGTTTGAGACGGCCACGATGCACGCCATGCTGATAATCAATAATGATCACGTCCAGCTGAACCTGCTGCTCGGCGGGCAGAGCAAGATCAATACGCCCTTCCTCAATCAGCACCTCAGTGACGAAAGGCTCGACAACGATCTCCGGTTCCAGAATTGCCCCCACCAAACTCCCGACACCACCGCGGATGACGGCACGCGTCAGGCCCAGCTCCTGACAGATATCCCGCAAGACGGCCGAGATGCTCTGATTCGGAGCCAAAGTCACAATCCAGCTTTTAGGGCTTTCAGACTGATCCAGGGCCGACAAGGTCTCGGGTCTGGCCACAGGCGTGAACAAGCTGAAATTCGTTTCCGGGCAAGGCAGAGTCTCAAAGGCTGCGCCGCGGACATAGCTAATATCCAGCTCCGGCGAACCACCCAAAATCGTTTGGTCCGGGAGAATATGCCCGGCCTGCAACTGTCCTTCAGAGTCACGCCAGGCGGCATGACAGTGCAGCCATAACTGACCATCTGGTTTGCGCCCCAGAGTCACACTGGCCTGCTCAATCTGAACCGGACCGGGGTGTGTATAAAGCTGGCTGTAGTACACCGAATGATCGGGCGAGGAAGACAGCGCCGGCATCACATAATGCAGGTCCGCAAACTGCCCGCCTTTGAAACGCCCCACCGCGCTATACAAACCATGTGCCTCCCCCGCCAGGCGGAAGGCATCCAGCAAGGAATGCCCGGCGCGCAAGGTCTGGGTATGACTTTCCGTCTGGCAAGGGGCCAGCATATAAGGCTGAGCCCGCTGAACGCCAGGATGCTTGACCTCTCTTAGCATGGTGCCTCCTGTGCCAGCTGCGGCAGACATTTCATCAGCTCATCTTTCACCATGCGCTTGGGCACTTTGCCGTAGCCGGACTTGGGCAGGGAATCCCAGAACTGGATGTACTTGGGCATTTTGTAGCGAGCGATGCGCTCGCTCAGCCAACTGCGCAGCTCAGCCTCCGTCAAGGCGGCCCCTTCTTTCAAGACACACACTGCCACTCCGACTTCACCCCACTGACGATCCGGCACACCCACCACCGCCACTTCAGTAATTGCACCGTGCAGCAGGATGTATTCCTCAATCTCGCGCGGGTAAATATTGGAGCCACCCGAGATGTACATATCGGAAGCACGCCCGGTCAGGTACACATAGCCACGCTCGTCCATATGACCGATATCGCCCGTGCGAAACCAGCCATTGCGGAAGGACTCGGCATTGGCCTTGGGATTGTTGTAATAGCCCGCAAACACGGCTGGGCCAATTACGCAAACCTCGCCAGTTTCGCCATACGCCACTTCCCGACCTTGTTCGTCCTGAATGGACACCTGCATGCCCGCACGCTCGTAGCCACAACTGGCGGGATGGCTGATACGACCATCGGCATCTTGATGATCAAAAGACGGCAGCACGGTGATATTGCCCGTCACCTCGCCCAGGCCGTAGTACTGCACCAGCACCGGACCGAACTTCTCCAGCGCCAGACGCAGATCCGCCTCGTACATGGGTGCACCGGCATAGATCACATGACGCAGGCTGGAGTGATCGTACTGATCGATATGCGGGCACTCGGCCAGCAACTTCAAAATCGTCGGTACTGTGAACAAGGTGCTGAGCTTGTACTTTTCGATCAAGGCAAAGGCTTGTTCGGTACTGAGGCTGTCGCCCGGCAAGAGCACGGTTTTTGCGCCACGCAACACCAGATTCAACTGATGCACACCTGCACCATGCGACAAGGGAGCCAGCACCAGACCACCATCTTCGCTGCGAGTACCAGGCAAGAGATCAGCCAGATGATTGGTCAGGACAAAGGCCATTTGCCCATGCGTCAACACGGCGGCTTTGGGCTTGCCTGTCGTACCGGAGGTAAACAGCAGCCAGCAAGGTGAGTTGGAAAATACATCAGCATTCGGCGTAACGGCACCCGCATGATCCCTTAACAGATCTGCCACCAAGGGGCGCGAATCTGCAGGTGCTGGTGTACCACGCAACCACAGCAAGTCCATCTTCGGGAAATGCTTGCTGACGGTTTCCGCATGTTCAGGAAAGTCCGTCTGGCACAGGAATACCGTGCTGCCAGACACCTCCACCATATGCAGCAACTCTTCGGGCTTGACGCGGAAGTTGGTCGGCACCCAGATCGCCCCCAGACGGAAAGCGGCAAACATGGAGAGGAACATCTCGTTGCTGTTTTTGGAGTGCACCAGAATCGCACTGCCAGCCTGCACGCCACGGGCTTGCAGGCCCGCCGCCAAGGCCGAGACCTGAGCATCCAGTTCCCGCCAATCCCAGCTTTCCTCACCCCAGATCAGCGCAGGCTGATCCGGCAGACGACGCGCATTCTGGGTCAGCAGGTGCGACAAGTTCATGGCCCGATTCGACATGGGCTGTACTACGGCATTTGTCATCATTTCAAGCGTTCCAGAATCGACACATAGTTAGCCACAGCCGCACCACCCATATTGAAGATGCCAGCCAGTTCTGCCTGCGGCAACTGCATGTCACCCGCTTCCTGAGCCAGCTGCATGGCGGCCATCACGTGCATGGAAACACCGGTTGCGCCCAGAGGGTGACCGCGAGCTTTCAGGCCACCGGAGACGTTCACCGGCAACTGACCATCCTTACGGGTGCGACCTTCCAGAATCACTTTCCAGCCCTCGCCACGCGGAGCCAGACCCATGGCTTCGTACTCCAGCATTTCGGCGGTAGTAAAACAGTCGTGGGTTTCCACCAGATCCAGATCCAGAATGCCGACACCAGCTTTCGACAGAGCCTGCTGCCAGGCACGATGCGCCCCTTCAAACGCAATCGGGTCGCGGCGCGACAGAGGCATGAAATCATTGACCTGCACTCGGGAGCGGAAGCGAATCGCGCGGCGCAAGGCACGGGCGGTTTCTTCATCTGCCAGAATCAGCGCGGCAGCCCCGTCGGACACCATGGAGCAGTCGGTGCGGCGCAGCGGGCCGGCCACCAGAGGGTTCTTTTCCGAAACCTGATCGCAGAACTCCAGACCCAGATCACGGCGCACATGGGCGTAAGGGTTGGCCAGGGCATTCACATGATTCTTGGCGGCAATCTGCGCCAAAGAGTGGCTCTGGTCGCCATAACGATCAAAGTAAGCCTGGGTGATCTGACCAAAAATCCCCGCAAAGCCCAGCGGATTGTCCTCTTCCTTGCGATAGCAGCCGGAGCTGAGAATTTCAGGAATACGGCTAGGAGGCACGCCCGTCATTTTTTCCGCACCGACAGCAATACCAATGCGGGCACGGCCGCTTTCAATCGCATCCATCACGCTATGAATAGCGGCACTACCCGTGGCGCACGCATTTTCTACGTGCACGGCAGGTGTGAAACGCAGATCAGGCTGATGCAGGGACAGCAATCCGGCCTCGAACCCTTGGGGATTCAAGCCATTGTTATAGACACCCACGGCCGCAAAATCGATGTCGCTAGCCTGTATGCCGGCATGCGCAATCGAATCCCTGACCACGGCTTGAATCAATTCTTCAATGTCGATGTTATCCAGCTTTCCAAACGGGGTATGTGCCCATCCCACAATACATGCGTGTCCAGACATAGTTTTCCTTGAACGTAGAAATTTGATCAATGAATCGCTCGCCCCTGAAAAGCTGAAATAGCTGCTCAAGGGCCCGTAACTTGTTCCCCAATCTTCAGGGACTCGATGTACGCCTTCTCTTCCAACAAAAGCGCCACCAGCTCCTCATGTCGCTTGTTGCGCAAGCGGCTCTCTACACTGGCGATGGCCAGGGAAGCCGGCATGCCACTGGTGGGATGAGAAACGCAAACCGCCACCCCCCAGGAACCTTCAAAAATAAAACCACGGTTAAAGGCATAGCCTTGCTCACGCGTCTCGGCCACCAGATCCCACAGAATGTCGGTGCTCAACTGGGGGTACTGGCGCAGGCGCTCGGCATTGACCTCCAGGGCTTCGCCAATCTGCTCATCCGTCATGGCCGCCAGAAATGCAATCCCACTGGCGCCACAACCCAAGGGGTGACGATCCCCCGGCTGCAACACATGCGAGCGCAAGGGATGATGCCCTTCCTCGCGAGCCAGACAGACGGTTTCATAGCCGCGCTGCACGCTGAGCAGCGCGCTGTCACCCGACACCTTGGCAATACGCGCCAAGCTGCGTTCGGCAATGCGCTGAATGCCAAAACGATGCGCTGCCATCAACCCCAAGGAATACAGCTCGGGGCCGGGAAAATATTTGCGCGATACCGGGTCCTGCTCAATCAAGCCATTGCCCATCAAAGCCAATAACAGGCGACGGGTGGTGGGCTTGGTCAGCTCAACCTTTTTCACGACATCACTCAAGCCTATGCCCTGGTTACGCAGGCCTACGACCACCTGCATGACTTGCACGGCCCTATCCAGGGTTTGGCTGGAAGAAATCGACTCTGGGCTCTCTTTGGAATCCATTTTCACACTCTTGATAATATAGGTCCGTATATTGGACCACTTAGTGATTCAGACTGGAATACGTGAACCGCCCTTTAGCGAAGTATTTTGGGCAGTATATTAAATATTTACGTAAATCCTGTAGGTAAAAATACTAGGTTGTCCTAATTTCAGGCCTGTCTTGTAATGCAGCAGGTCAGCTTACATAAATCTATAGGTCCATTAAATGGACCCCACAGGAGATTAAAAAATGAAGCGTCGCACATTTCTGAAAACAGTTGCTGCCAGCAGCACCCTGCCCTGGACATTGAGCTTTTCCAAATCTGCTCAAGCTGCCGAATTCGAGTATCGCATTGCGCACAGCGTGCCCACCCATCACCCCTTACATATCCGCATGGTTGAAGCCGCAGACCGCATTCGGGAACAAACGAATGGGCGCTTTGACCTGCGCATCTTCCCCTCGGACCAATTGGGTTCGCAGACCGATGTGATGAGCCAGATCCGCTCGGGCGCTATTGATTTCCTGTGCTTGTCCGGTGTGGTGCTCTCTACCCTGGTTCCCTCCAGCGCCATCAGCGGCCTGGGCTTTGCGTTCAAAGATTACGACCAGGTCTGGAAAGCCATGGATGGCGGTCTGGGCGAGTTCATTCGTGCCGAGATCGCCAAAACCCGCTCCCTGTTTGCCTTTGAACAAATCTGGGACAACGGCTATCGCCAGATCACCAGCTCGGGCCGCGCCGCCGCTACTCCGGCTGACATCAGCGGCATGAAAATTCGCGTTCCGCCCTCCTCCATGTGGACCTCGCTGTTCAGCTCCTTGGGTGCTGCTCCGGCCACCATCAACGCCAACGAGCTGTACTCCTCCTTGCAGACCAAGATTGTCGATGCCCAGGAAAACCCGCTGGCCGTGATTTCCACCCTGAAGCTGTACGAAGTGCAGCAGTACTGCGCCATGACCAACCATATGTGGGATGGTTTCTGGCTGCTGGCCAACCGCCGCAACTTCGACGGCCTGCCCGAGGACATTCAGGAAATTGTGCGCAAGAACCTGAACCAGAGCGCCGTACAGGAACGTGCCGACTTGTTGGCCCTGTCCACGCAATTGCAAAGCGATCTGGAAGGCAAAGGCATGCAATTCGTCCAGGCCGATACCGCCGCCTTCAAGCAGCGTCTGATTGATGCCGGTTTCTATGCCGAATGGAAGAAGAAGTTCCCGGCAGCAGGTTGGGAGCAATTGGAATCCGTCGTCGGTAGTTTATAAGCCAGGGGAACAGCACAATGACAAATGACAGTCAGAACCTGCAGATACAGGAACAGCCACCGCTGTGGCAGAAATTTGAAACTTGCTTGTTTAAAGCGACGGCCTTTATCAGTGCGATTCTGCTGGCCTTAGTCATTGTTCTCTTGCTCTCGGGCGTGGTGTCGCGCTATGTATTGCACGCACCACTGACCTGGTCCGACGAGCTGGGCGGCATTCTCTTCCTGTGGCTGACCACCTTTGGGGCCGCCCTGGCGACGTATCGCTTTTCCCATATGCGCATGACCGCCGTGGTCTCGCGCCTGGGCAGCGAATGGGAGCCCTTCTTTACCGCTTTTGCTATCACCGCCACCACACTGTTCTTCGCCCTGATCCTGTACCCGGCGATTGATTTTGCGATGGAAGAGGCCTTCATCACCACCTCTGCCCTGGAAATCTCCAATGCCTGGCGTGCCTCGGCCTTGCCGGTCGGTTTCGGGCTGGCGCTGATCTTTGGTCTGGGTAAGATGGCGGAAGTAATACGCCAGCCTAAAGCCATCTGGGCTGTCTTGAGCGTATTTGCTCTGGCTTTAGTGGTCTGGCTGATCAAGCCCTACCTGCAAGGGCTGGGCTACCTGAACCTGGTGATCTTCTTTGTGTTGATTGTGGGCGTCAGCGTACTGACCAGCGTACCTATTGCCTTTACCTTTGCCCTGGCCACACTGGGCTATCTGGCCCTGACCACCCGCGTTCCCGTCATGACCCTGGTTGGTCGCATGGACGAGGGCATGTCGCACCTGATGCTGCTGGCCATCCCCACCTTTATTTTCCTGGGCCTGCTGCTGGAGATGACCGGCATGGCACGCGCCATGGTGCAGTTTCTGGCCAGCCTGTTAGGTCATGTAAAAGGTGGCCTGTCTTATGTGCTGATTGGTGCCATGTATCTGGTGTCCGGCATCTCCGGCTCCAAAGCTGCTGATATGGCCGCCATCGCACCCGCGCTGTTCCCGGAAATGACCAAGCGCGGCGCCAAGGAAGGCGAACTGGTCGCCCTGCTGTCCGCAACTGGCGCGCAAACAGAAACCATCCCACCTTCTATTGTGTTGATCACGATTGGCTCGGTTGCCAGTGTATCTATTGCCGCCCTGTTTACCGGCGGTATGTTGCCCGCCTTGGTGCTGGGCATCGGTCTGTGTGTAGTCGTAGGCTGGCGCAATCGCCACGAAGACTTGTCCAACATTCAGCGCACACCCGCCAAAGAAGCCCTGAAGCTTTTTCTGATCGCCCTGCCTGCACTGGCCCTGCCCTTCGTCATCCGCGCTGCTGTTGTTAAAGGCGTGGCCACGGCAACCGAAGTCTCCACCATCGGCATCGTCTACGCCATGATCGCGGGCCTGGTCATCTACCGCCAATTCGACTGGCGCAAGCTCTACCCCATGCTGGTGGATACCGCTGTACTGTCGGGAGCCATCCTGATCATCATCGGCGCAGCCTCCGGCATGGCCTGGGCCTTGACCCAATCCGGCTTCTCCCGCGAGCTGGCCCAATTCATGCAAACCCTGCCCGGTGGTCGCATGGGCTTCCTGATCGTGTCGGTAATTGCCTTCATCATCCTGGGCAGCCTGCTCGAAGGCATTCCAGCCATCGTGCTCTTTGGCCCCCTACTCTTCCCCATCGCCCGAGTCATGGAAGTGCATGACGTGCACTACGCCATGATCGTGATTCTTTCCATGGGCCTGGGCCTGTTCGCGCCACCCTTCGGCGTCGGTTACTACACCGCCTGCGCCATCGCCCGCGTCAACCCGGATGAAGGCATCCGACCGATCTGGGGCTATATGCTGGCCCTGCTGATTGGCCTGGTCTTTGTAGTCGCCTTCCCCTGGATTTCGATTGGTTTTCTGTAAGAGATATGGCTATGACACAGCAACACGACTCCGCCGTTTTCACGCAAAGCTTGCAAGGCAAAACAGTATTGGTCTTTGGGGCGGGCGCGCCTTTAGAGGATTGGAACAACGGGAAAGCGGCGGCGGTGGCTTATGCCAGGGCTGGAGCGCAGGTGGTTTGTGTGGATAAGGACTTGGCAGCGGCGAAACGCAGCGCGGATCATATTCTTGGGGAAGGTGGAGAAGCGCTGGCTTTGGAGGCGGATGTTTGCGATACCGAGACAGTGGAAAAGACAGTAGCTTTAGCACTAGAGCATTTCGGAAAAATTGACATCCTGCATAACAACGTAGGAATTGCACCCGCTGGTGGTCCATTAGATATAGACGATGCGCTCTTCCAAAAGACCATGGATATTAACGTCGGATCCATTCTGCGAACCACCCGCGCTGTATTATCGCACTTTCTGAAACAAGGCTCGGGAGTGATTACTAATATATCTTCCCTGGCTTCAATCCGTTGGAGTGGCTACTCTTACTTCGCTTATTACGCGTCTAAGGCGGCACTGAATCAGGCTACTGTTGCTACGGCATTGGAGTTTGCTGATAAAGGAATACGGGCGAATGCCATTTTGCCAGGGGTGATTGATACACCACTGGTTTATCAGCAGATTGCGGCTCAATATGATTCGATTGAACATATCAAGGAGCAGCGGGCTAATGCGGTGCCGATGAAGAGGACGGGGACACCGTGGGATATTGCGAATGCAGCGGTGTTTTTAGCTTCGGATGCGGCGGGGTTTATTACAGGGGTTTGTCTGCCGGTGGATGGGGGGCATTCTTGTGCTATGCCGGGGATGAGGTGAACCAAAACCTGATGAGACTCAATCTATCTCACCTCATAAAACTAAAACCTTAACCGGTAAAACAGATTCCACAAAAAACCACGCCCAACCAGCAGTAGCCACTCAATGCGTGGCTCGATTAGTGCTAAGCAAATTTCCTAAAAACATCCGCAAATCAACTTATATTGCAAAGATGAGCACCTTATCAGCCATCATGCCGAACGACGCGACGTGAGGGTTTTAAATTGGGAAATCACTCTTCACCACCTACTCTTATTGCGCACAATTAAATACTTCAACATGTAACCCAACATCTAAACGTGGTGATCCCGATGTCAGACGATCAATTCAGCTCCGAGTATTCAGAAAATAGTTTTTGGGACAAGGTCAAAACATATGCCAAAACAGCTGGTGAGGGTGTTCTTGAGCCTGCGCTAAAAATGTATTATGCAGCCCTAGACGCAGATACACCCACTTGGGCTAAAACTACTATCATCGCCGCGCTTGGATATTTCATTTCACCTGTGGATGCAGTACCAGATGTACTGCCAGTCGTGGGATACACAGACGACCTAGGTGTCCTTGTCGCAGCTGTAGCTGCAACAGCAGCTCACATTAAAGATGAGCACACCCATAAAGCTAAAGAAGTCCTATTGCGGTGGTTCTCCTAACAATCTCCGGAAAGCTTCTTTAGTTTTGAACCCACTCACAAAATCAGTGATGTAGTGTAGCCCTGCAGATCCAGGCCTCCCGGTAAGACGGGAAGAGCTTTCAGCTCTTCCCCTCAACACCTACCTACCTCACCCCAAACGCCTCTTCAAAAATCCCCATAATCGTCTTCTTATCCGTCTGAATCGGATTAGTTGCACCGCACACATCCTTGAGCGCGTTATCGGCCAGAACCGGGAAATCCTCTCGCTTCACGCCCAGTTCTTCCAGCGACTTCGGAATCCCCACAATATCGGCCAGCTTTTTAATCGCTGCGATAACATCCAGGCCTTTCAGATCTGCATTGTTATCCGATAGCAGCTTGCCGATTTCATTCAGACGTTCCTCCGCCACCTGCATATTGAATGCCTGCACATGCGGGAGCAGCAGTGCATTACAGACACCGTGGGGCAGATCGTAGAAACCGCCTAGCTGGTGCGCCATGGCATGGACATAGCCCAGCGACGCGTTATTGAATGCCATACCTGCCAGGAACTGCGCATAGGCCATTTGTTCACGTGCTTTTTTATTATGTGGCTCGCGCACGGCAGTCGGTAGGTATTTGGCGATCAGCTCTACCACTTTCACCGCACAGGCGTCGGTGATGGGGGTGGCGATTGTGGAAACGTAGGCTTCAACTGCGTGGGTCAGTGCATCCATGCCAGTAGCAGCAGTTAGCGATGCGGGCATGCCTTCCATCAGGTCGGAGTCGTTCACTGACAGGAACGGTGTGATGTGGCGGTCGATGATCGCCATTTTTACGTGGCGGGTTTCGTCGGTAATGATGGTGAAGCGCGTCATTTCCGACGCTGTGCCTGCTGTGGTGTTGATAGCCAGCAGCGGCAATTGCGGCTTGGCGGACTTATCTACGCCTTCGTAGTCAGCGATCTTGCCGCCGTTGCTGGCGACCAGGGCTACGCCTTTGGCACAGTCATGCGACGAACCACCACCCAGGGACACGATCAGGTCTGCGCCGTGCGCTTTCAAGGCATCCAGGCCAGCATTCACATTACCAACGGTAGGGTTAGGCTGCACCTGATCAAAAATCGCTGTATTGATGCCCTGCGCAATCAACTTGTCAGCCACCAGCTTCGCCATACCCAGCTTGGCCAGATCGGCGTCAGTAATGATCAGAGCTTTTTTGAAGCCCATTTTCCCGACAATCGGCATGGCCTGGTCCAGTGCGCCGGGGCCAAGAATATTGTGCGAGGGGATAAAGAATTCCGAGACTGTCATGGTGCGTATTCCTTATTAATGATCGAAGAGAATCCCTGCGACCTCGGGGGTATACGAACTGAGAGCGCGCAAGGAGGGAATCCCCCCATATTGCATGGGGGGAGGTCTTACAACACTACGAATAGATCAAAGGATCAGAAGAAGCCCAGGGCGTTCGGGCTGTAGCTGACCAGCAGACACTTGGTTTGCTGGTAGTTATTGAGGGCCATCTTGTGGGTTTCGCGGCCGATACCGGATTGCTTGTAGCCACCGAAAGCGGCGTGAGCAGGATACAGGTGATAGCAGTTGGTCCAGACTCGGCCAGCTTCAACGCCACGGCCTACGCGGTAGGCACGCGAGCCGTCGCGGCTCCAGACACCAGCGCCCAGGCCAAACTCGGTGTCGTTGGCGATGGCAATGGCTTCTTCTTCGTCCTTGAAGGTAGTGACGGCAGCCACTGGTCCGAAGATTTCTTCCTGGAAGGTGCGCATGCTGTTCTTGCCCAGCAGCATGGTGGGACTGATGTAGTAGCCATTATCCAGACCCTGGCCCAGACGATTGCGTTCGCCGCCAGTCAAGGCTTGTGCGCCCTCTTCCCGACCGATATTGATGTAGCCCAGGATGCGCTCCATCTGTTTCTCGGACACCTGCGCGCCCACCATTGTCCCGGCGTTGAGGGGGTTGCCGGTCTGGATACGTTTGACTCGCTCGACGGCACGCTCGATAAAGCGCTCGTAGATGGATTCCTGAATCAGGATACGCGATGGACATGTGCAAATCTCGCCCTGGTTCAGAGCAAACATGCTCAAACCTTCCAGGGCTTTGTCCAGGAAGGCATCATCAGCCTGCATCACATCTTCAAAGAAGATATTGGGGCTCTTGCCGCCCAGCTCTACCGTAGCGGGGATCAGGCGGTCGGCAGCCGCGTGCAGGATTTCTCGGCCGACGGGGGTGGAGCCAGTGAAGGCGATTTTGGCGATGCGCTTGGAGTTGGCCAAGGCATGGCCTGCTTCTTTACCGTAGCCGGTGACGACGTTCAGTACGCCCGCGGGCAGCAGATCGCCGATGATTTCCATCAGCAGCAAAATGGAAGCGGGGGTTTGCTCGGCGGGTTTCAGGACGATAGGGCAACCGGCGGCCAGGGCAGGAGCCAGTTTCCAGGCGGCCATCAGTAGCGGGAAGTTCCAGGGGATGATCTGGCCGACCACACCGATAGGCTCGTGGAAGTGGTAGGCAACAGTGGTGCTGTCCACATCCGAGATGCTGCCCTCTTGTGCGCGCAAGCAACCGGCAAAGTAGCGGAAATGGTCGACGGCCAAAGGCAAGTCAGCCGCGCGGGTTTCACGGATGGGTTTGCCGTTGTCGATCGTTTCGGCAACCGCCAGACGTTCCAGGTTTTGTTCGATACGGTCAGCAATGCGCAGCAAGACGGCGGAGCGCTCGGCAGGCGGGGTATTGGCCCACTGGTGGCGCACCTTGTGCGCGGCGTCCAGAGCCAGGTCAATGTCCGCTGCACCCGAGCGGGCTACCTGGCAAAACACCTGCCCGGTGACGGGCGAGACGTTATCAAAATACTCGCCTTCGACCGGCGGCACCCAACGTCCACCAATGTAGTTGTCGTAACGGGATTTGAAAGGGAATTCCAGATCCAGGCCCATGGATTTGAGATCGGACAGATTCATGATGTCTCCTTATTGATTTAGTTCGGTGTCACAAGACGTGCACCGCAGGGAAAGGTTAGGGGTGCCTTTATCCTGATTTAACTAAAGCAAATAACGTGCCAAACTAGCTAGCGATTGTCCCGACTCGATCCTGAGCTCGCCCGCCTCCATAATGGAACGACCTCCAGTCGCAGGCTGCGACAGCTACTGTCGCAAAAAGCGAGCACTGTCGCAGGATGCGACACCCCTCCCGGAGCACACTCATGACTTCTCTACACTCGTTTTGCCCGCAGACCAACGAAACCATGTGGCGTCAGTCCTGGGAGCGCTGTCAGACGATGGAGTCGGAGTTAAGCGCGGAACCTCGGGACATGAGCCAAGGTGCACTGCGACAGTTGCTGGAACAACAGCATCACTTGTTGCATCACTCCTCGGCAGCGGTACAGGATCTAGCGGCGCTGGTGCACCCGCATCGCAGTCTGGTTTTATTGTGCGACGCACAAGGCACGGTGTTGCAACAGGCGGGGGACCCACACTTTCTGCAGCGGGCCGAACAGGTTGCCTTGCGTGCGGGTGTGAGTTGGGCGGAGAACCATCGCGGCACCAATGCTATTGGTACGGCTCTGGTCTGCGCACAGCCCATCAAGATTCACGGCAGCCAGCACTATCTGCCTGACAACCGGATTCTTAGCTGCCACGCCGCCCCCATTTACGACCCTTACGGCCAGATTATTGGGGTGCTGGATATCTCCGGGCCTTCGGAGCTGGAACATCACTACGCGCTGGATTTGGCACAGCTGTACGCCCGCCAGATCAGCCGCCAGATGCTGGAGTCACTGTGCACGCCATCGCGCCGCCTGCTGCATCTGCATACAGACCCCAGCCTGCTCAATAGTGCTTTTAGTGGTCGACTGGTTCTGGAGGACGACACCATTGTGGCTGCCGATGAGTTGGCCGCCCGCATGTTGCGCCAGGACTGGCAGGAGCTGCCCGGCCAGGATTTAAGTTCGGTACTGGAACAGGCAAAAAGCACGAGTCGGCCCGTAACGCTGCACCTGAGCACGGCCGCTAAAACCCCGGCTCCGGCCCGTGCGGTACAGACTCGGACCAAGACAGCAGAAACGACACAACTGTCCCCTCAACAGGAAAAGGCGCTGGAACCGGCGTTGCGCGCCATGCAGATGGGCTTGTCCATCTTGCTCAGCGGTCCTAGCGGCTCGGGCAAAGAGCGTATGGCGCGTGAGCTGCATCGCCGTCACAAGTCGCAGTCCGGTCCTTTTGTAGCAATTAACTGCGCCGCCCTGCCCGAAACCCTGATCGAAGCCGAGCTGTTTGGTTATGAAGCCGGTGCGTTTACAGGTGCACGCCGTCAGGGCTATGCAGGCAAATTGCGTCAGGCCCATGGCGGTGTGCTGTTTCTGGATGAAATTGGCGATATGCCTGTAGGCTTGCAAAGCCGTCTGCTACGGGTTCTACAAGAGCGCGAGGTGCAGGCACTGGGTTCGGAACGCACACACAGGCTGGACTTCCAACTGATCAGCGCTAGTCATCAGCCGCTGGAAAAGCTGGTGCGCGATGGCCGCTTTCGTGCCGACCTGTACTTCCGGCTGCAAGACTATATCTGCACAGTCCCCAGCCTTAGGGAACGCAACGATCTGGGCGACTACATTTCCAGAGAGCTGACCGTTCTGGCACAAGGCCAGGCTGCGCCCCAGCTACACCCCGAAGCCCTGCAAATACTGCAGGACTACGACTGGCCAGGCAATTACCGCCAGTTGCGATCGGTGCTGCTGCAAATCATTGTGCAAGATTCTCCGGGGCGGCTCTGGTTGGCCCAGGACCTGCCTGCCTTGCCATGCTTGAATGCAGAACACCCGGTGCTGGTCCAAGAGCCTGCCATCCCGGAGGTCCGGAGCATGACGGAAACCAGCTCCCTTGACTCCCCAAAGCCACAAACCCTGAAGGAACAGGAATACGCTGCCGTGCAGCAGGCTTTGAAACAGCATCAGGGAAATATTTCACAAGCGGCGCGCGCCTTGGGACTGCATCGCAGTACCTTGCACCGCAGGCTGAAAGAAATGTCGCAGTTATTTACTGCAGGCGGTCATCATCCAGAAAGTCCGGAATCGGCATGGCAATAATGCCGTCGTCGGCCAGTTCCTGATACTCCTGCACCGTGGCCTGACCACGGATTGCGCGCGGCTCAATGTCGCCCTCGTGCATGCGGCGTGCTTCCTGGGCAAACTGGGTGCCCACATTGTCTGACTTGCGTATCACCGAACGCAGCTCTTGTAAAAGCTGACCTTGAATCGCCCGCATTTGCGCTTCGGTAGGCATGGTTGAAGGCAAGGGAGGCGGAACTGGAGCACTGGCAGGAGCGCCAAGGCTTTCCTGCGCACCTACATTGATACGTGGAGCCGAAAGTTTGCGTTTGACCTCGTGGCTGTCGCAGACGGGGCAACACAAGAGCCCACGACTGATCTGCTCATCGTAACTTTCGCGTGAGCTAAACCAACCCTCGAACACATGGCCGTGTTCGCATTCAAGATCAAAAACCTTCAGACTCATAATGTGTTTATCAATGGGCGGACAGACCGCCGTATTGTGACATAGAAGTGCCGGACTAATTATGGCAAGTCCGGCATGTGGCGCGGCTTAACGGGGAACAGCGGCCAGCAGACGCTGCGTCAACTCTTCCTGCGGATGGAACAGAACGTGCTGTGCGCTGCCCTGCTCCACGATGCGTCCCTTGGCCATGATAGCAATTCGATCGGCCAGATACTCCACAACCCCGAAATTATGGGTAATGAACAAATAAGCCAGCCCCAGTTCCATTTGTAACTCACGCATCAAATCCAGAATCTGCGCTTGTACGGACACGTCCAGGGCCGAGGTCGGTTCGTCGCAAATCAGAACGGCGGGTTCGACTGCCAAAGCCCGCGCAATGGCGATGCGCTGACGTTGCCCACCAGAGAACTCATGCGCGTAACGATCCAGGGCGTTCTTGGGTAGACCGACTTGGTCCACTAAAGTTTCAATTCGTTTGCGACGCGCCTTGGTGTCCAGCTCGGGACGCAGCGCGGTCAGGCCTTCCAGGAGAATATCCCCCACCATCATGCGCGGATCCAGCGACCCATAGGGATCCTGAAAAATGATCTGCAAACGTGAGCGCAGTTGCCGCAAGGCCTTGCCTTTCACTTGCAAGACGTTCTGCCCCTGCATCTGCACCTGCCCGCTAATCTGAGCCTGATGATCCAGCAAGCGCATCAAAGTACGTGCGACCGTGCTTTTACCGCAGCCCGACTCGCCGACCAAAGCCAGGGTTTCGCCCTTGTGCAGTTGCAGGCTCAAGTCTTTGACCACGGGAATGACAGGCAGGCGTCGCCACCAGGAGCCAGCCTGCTTATAGGAAACAGACAAGCCCTGAATATCCAGCACCAGCTCTTTGCCGCTATTGCGCGGGGGGACTGCTTCAATGGGCGCAGGGGCACGGGACAAGGGACGCCCACGTTTCTCAAAAGTGGGAATGGCATTGAGCAATTCACGAGCATAAGGATGGCTAGGGCGTAAAAAGAACTGGCTTGCCAGCCCGGCTTCCACTATTTGTCCGTGCCGCATCAAGGCCACATAATCGGCATACTGTTTGACCAGCAGCAAATCGTGCGTAATCAGCAAGATAGCCAGGCCCATCTCTTTCTGTATATCGGCCAACAACTGCAGAATCTGCGCCTGAACCGTTACATCCAGCGCGGTAGTTGGTTCGTCAGCCACCAGCAAATCAGGTTCCGCCGCCAAGGCAATGGCAATCATGATGCGTTGCTTCTGGCCGCCGGAGAACTGGAATGGAAAGTCATCGTAACGCTGTGCGGCACCGGGGATGCCGACACGTTCCAGCCATTTGATGGCCCTTGCCCTTTCCTGCCCCGCAGGAGCCACACCATGACGACGAATCACCTCGCTGATCTGCCGGCCAATGGACATGACCGGATTCAGGCTGGTGGACGGCTCCTGAAAAATCACGCTGATGCGTTTACCGCGCACATCCTGCATTTGCTGTTCAGGCAAAGGCGGCAGTTCCAACCCGTCCAAGGCAATTTGACCGGACTGCATCCAGGCGGCTTCGGGCAAGAGGCGCAGGATCGCCATGGCCGTCATGCTTTTGCCGCAGCCGGACTCCCCCACCAAGGCAAAGGTTTCACCGCGCTGCACGGCCAAAGACAGATTACGCACCACACTTTGCACACCGGCATCGGACTGCACACGCAGTTCCAGACCCTCGATACTCAGCACGGCAGGCGTTGCAGCGGGCTTCACGGCGGAGACATTTTCAAGCTCGCTCATACCTTGGCTCCTCCTGGACGACGTACTCGCAAAGCCTTGAAGCGACGAGTACGAGGGTCAAACGCCGTTTGCACCGCATCGGCAAAAATGTTCGCAGACAGAACCAAACCCAGCATCATCACAAAAGCCCCGGCCAGGCCCCACCAGATGATCGGGTCGCGGGACAGCTCGCTACGGGCGGCGTCAATCATGCGCCCAAAGGATGGCATGCTGGGGTCCACACCAATACCCAGATAAGACAGCACAGCCTCGTACAGCACCAGGCCGGAGAACTCCAGAATCAGGGTGATCAGCACAATGTGCATGACGTTAGGCAGCAGGTGACGGAACATGATGCGCAGATGACCGACACCAAAGGCTTGGGCTGCCTGAACGTAGTCCAGCTCGCGCAGCTTCAACACCTCGGCCCGCAGCAGGCGGCACAGGCCCGCCCAGCCGGTTAACCCCAGAATCAGGCACAGCATGAACAAGCGCAGATCTGCGCGAGCGGCCACGGTGTCGAAGCTGTCGGGATGGGTGTCGATATAGACCTGCATCATCAACACGCAAGCGGCGATCAGCAGCACGCCAGGGATGGAAGTCAGCGTGGTGTAAATGTATTGAATGACATCATCCACCCAGCCCCGGAAGTATCCAGCGGCCAAGCCCAGAATGATGGCAGGTGGCAGCATGGCGAAGGTGGTCAAGGTGCCAATCACCAAAGCCGTGCGCACGCTTTTCAAGGCTTGCCAGATGATGTCGTTACCCGTGCGATCCGTGCCCAGCACGTAGTAATTCGCGCTAAGGCTCAGCACCAGGCATAGCAGTATCACCAGCACGCAGGCACTGAACCAGACCAATCGCCAATTCACCAAACCCTGCCCTTGCCACCAATAACGCCAAGCCGCGCCCCAACCCGGCTCCATGGATTGCTTGCGCCCCCAAAGCGTCAGCAGAACAGCCAGTAGCACGCTGCCCAGCACACCCCAGGCCAAACCTTTGGCGCCTAGCTGCAAAATATCGTGTCTATGCGCGGCAGGTGTATCCATACCCACCCCGGCATTGACCAGACGCGGAAAGTCCCGCACGGGCTTGCCATCTATCAGCATGCTTTCTTTGGTCAGTTGAAAGCGGGCCAAGGGAGCAGAATAGGTTTTTTCCACCTCGGCCAGCCCGGCTTTCTTCAGAATATCATCCAGCGCAGAGCGGGCGACGGGGGCATAGCTGGCTGTGCTGGCTTCCTGCCCAGGGGCAGCCGGCAATAAAGGCCGGTAGTGAATGGAGTCCAGTAAACCGATCAGCAGGAAAAAGACCAGAAAAACAGCAGCGCACATGGCCGAGGGCGTACGTGCCACACTGGCCCAGGCCGAGCGCAAGGCAGGCCGCTTGACGACGCGCCAGGTGTAGAGCGCCATGGCCAGAAACAGTGCCAGCACAAAGGTATCGGTCCAGAGAAAGACGAACTGTGGCATGGCGGGCTCAACTAAAACGAATGCGGGGGTCAACCAGGGTGTAGGAGATATCGGCCAGAATCAAACCGGCGATATAAAGCATCGATCCTAAAAACACCATGGCACGCACAATGGAGAAGTCCTGGGCATTGATGGCATCAATGGTGAAGCTGCCCAGACCCGGAATACCAAAAAAAGACTCCGAAATCAGGCTGCCCATGAACAGCAGGGGCAAAGCCGATACGGTACCCGTCAGAATGGGCAAGAGCGCATTGGGCAAGACATGGCGGAACAAAACGGTAGATTCCGCCAGCCCCTTGGAGCGCGCCGTACGCACATAATCACGGCTGGCCTCTTCCAGAAACAGGCTGCGATAAAAGCGCGATTCCGCCCCGATACGCGACAAAATCCCCACCAGCACCGGCAAGACCAGAAAGCGCCAGTTATCCATCCCTTCTACCCAGCCCGAAAACGGCACCCAGCGCAGCACCCGTGCAAACAGCCATTGCCCGGCAATGATGTAGAACAGGCCCGAAATGGACATCAACACGACGCACAGCACAACGGCGGAAAAATCCAGTCGGGTTCCCCGAAAGAACACCATCAGCAAGGCAAAACTGATACACACCCATAAGCCTAAAAAGAAGGTGGGCAAGGCCAGCGCCAAACTGGGCCCCATGCGTTGCTTGATCTGATAGGCAATATCCTGCCCCTGGTCGGACAAGCCAAAATCCAGGCGCAACAAAGGAACCGAGCGCTCGTAGAAAATCGTGTCGGTAAAGGTTTTGGAGCCTTCCGCTTGCGCGTTATAAAACAACGGCTTGTTATAACCGCGCTCTGCCTTCCAGTTTTCAATGGCCGTCTGGCTGACGCGCTGCCCACCAATGGACAAACGGGCCATATCGTCAGGCGTGTTCACGGCAAAGAACAACACAAAGGTCAGCAGATTGACCCCTATCAGAATCAGCACGCCATACAGAATGCGCCGCAGCATATAGGAAAACATCAGTCTTTCTCCTTGCGCAGAGCCACATGGCGACGACGCGCCTGAGCCTGCGAGCGCACCACCCACACCAGGATCAAGGCCAGCAAGCCCAGCGGAATGGCGGGCCACCAGACGGGGCGGTTCCAGCGATCAATTCGCTCCACACGCTGTTCGGGGTCGATACGGTAATACTGGATGCTGTCGCGCACCATCATGGACGGCTTGGCATTGCGCACCCAGCTTTGGTAGGCACCACCCGCATTGGGCACATAGCCAAACATCCAGGGGGCATCATGCTGGACCAGATGGATCATCTGCTGCACCACCGCCTGCTTGTCCGGGCCGTCGTTCAGAAAGCGCATTTGCTCGTACAGGCGATCAAACTCCGCGCTTTGGTAATTGGCGGCGTTCTCACCACCAAAATCTTTCTTGGCCTGGGGGCCATACAGCAAGGTGAAGAAGTTTTCGGCATCCGGGTAGTCGGCTACCCAGCCCCACAGAAATAGCTGTGCCGCGCCCCGCTTCATCTTGTCCTGAAAGCGGTTGTAATCGGTAGCGCGCACTTCCAGCTGCAAGCCTACCTGGGCCAGCTGACGGCGCATCCAGTCCACCGTGGCATCCGAGCCCATACCCATCATGGAGTCGTAATACAGAATCAGGGGCTTGCCGGTACGGCTGTCCCGTCCATCGGGATAGCCCGCCTGTCGCAGCAAATCACGCGCTTCGTCCAGACTGCGGCGTTTCACCACGCCATTGTCCTTGGTGTAGACATAAGGGTTGGCACCCTGGGGCAGCGGCTGATAGCCTGGCACGCCAGGCGGCAAAGGACTATGCGCGGCTTCTCCTTGGTCATTCATGAAAATGGAAACGTACTGCTCCCAGTCGAACACAATGCTGATGGCCAGGCGCAGCTTGCGGTTTTTCTCGAACTGCTCGGGCGTATCGCCCTGGCCGACCACCGGGTCATGCCAGTTAAAGCCCATATAAAACAATTGCGCTTCAGGTGCCGTGCGCAATTGCAGGCCGCGCTCCTGATACAGATTGGCTTTGTCGACCGAGTCCTGCGCGGCTACTGTCATGGCGACACCGTACTCGCCCCGCTCCACCTGCGGAATGTCGTAATAGCCCTGCAGGAACTTGCCCATCAAGGGGACGCCCTCTTTTTCCAGAGAGAACACCACTTTGTCCAGAAAAGGCATGGGCTTGCCGCAATCTTCGAGTAAACCAGCAGCCTGGTCGCCGGGCTCGCCCACACAAGGGTATGGCTCCCCCCGATAATTGGGGTTACGGCTCAGAACGTGACGGCGATTGGTCAGGGATTCTGTCAGCATGAATGGGCCTGTGCCCACGGGCCAGCTATCCAGTGTCAGATTGTGCTGCGCCATGCGCGGCTGGCTATAAAAGCGCTCGGCCTCCCAGGCCATGGGCGCGGTAAAGGTCATGGCCAGCCAGTACTTGAACTGTGGGTACTTGCCATTCACCTCGATGCGCAAGGTGTGTTTATCCAGCGCTCGCACACCCGGCAAGGTGTAGGGCCGTAAATCCAGCCATTGTGGACGCGGCTCCTGCTTGTCGATACGGGCCAGTTCTTCGCTGAACTCCTTGAAGCCCCGGATGTGCTCGGCCATCACACCCAGCACAGGAGAGGCCAAGCGCGGGCTGGCCAAACGCTTGAAGGCGTAAACGTAATCGTGAGCCGTCAGCTCGCGCGAGCCGGTATGGGCGAAGTCGGCAATGCTGAAAGCATCGTTCAGGTCCGGCGCCCGCATGGGGTAATAGCGGTACTCGCCCTGTTCATCCAAGGCAAAGGCCGGATGCGGCTGAAAGCGAATGCCTTGCTTGATGGGAATATCGTAACGGCTGACTGCCACCTGTTCGCCCGGCACATCAGCAGGCAAACGATTACCCTGCTCATCAAGGTATACAGGCTCTACCAGCTCGGCCGCCGCCTTGGGAATCAGGCGGTAGGGACGGTCCAGATAGTGATAGCCGTACAGCGGCTCATAAATCGAATACGTAAACGGTGTCTCGTCACCGGAGTAGGACAAGGCCGGGTCCAGGTGATTGGGGGAGCGGGTCGTGAACGCGCTGTAGAGCGTGTTTTCTGCTGCGCTGCCTTCCTGATAAGGGCTGTTAACGGGTTTGGAGCAAGCTGCCAATCCGACGCACAACAAGGCCAGCCCCATCCGCCGCAAAGGGCTTAGCATTGCCCTTGCTGCCAGCAGTCATAACGCCATTTCCATGGCGGGACAGGACTGGGCTCTGACCAGATGCCTACACCGGCTTCCTTGGCTTCGCGCTCCAGCTGATCAATACGAGGGTCGCGCAGGAAGCGGCCGCGTTTTTCACGATTGGCCATGGCCATTCCAGCCCGTACCAGTTTCTGGTTGGCGGTTTCGCCATCGGCCAAAGGCACATCGCATACAGCGCGACCGTGGCGGTCGCGCTCATAGCAAGACAGGGTCAAATGTTTACCGGAAACCAAATCCGACAGGAAGCGCCGCGAGGCCACCGCAAAGGGCTGGCCGGGACGACGGCTGTCTTTGGTGGTTTCGGGAGCATCGATACTGGCCAGACGCACGCGCACCTGCCTGTTATTGCTGGGCAGAATCGTCAGCGTATCGCCGTCGGCCACCCGCACCACGCGCCCTGTCAGCTCGAAGTCTTGAGCCTGAACAGGCAAGGCCCAGACAGCCATCACAGCCGTCAAGCCAGCACAAACGGCTGTGCGCCGCGTCAAAGAAGAAAAGCCGGACAGGGAAAACACAGTCATGATGCGGACAACACTCCAGGCGGGTAGCAGAAACAAGGCTAACAAATTATAGATACTGCGCACCGCCTGTCCAGAGCAATGTCCCTAGTAGGCAGGCCTGCATCAAGACGCCTGCAGGCGGGGCCAGATGCGATGCAAATACCAGGAAGCCTGCTCCACACCTTCCAGCCCGAATACGGTAGCCGGACCTTGTTGCAGACGATGGGTCGCGAACAGATCCGCGACGGCATCGGGAGCCACGTGGCGCATCAGGCAGGCTTGGTACAGAAGGGCCAGTTTCTGCGTCCAGACACGGCCTCCGGCCTGGGAAACCGTGCTCAACAAATCCTGCGCCGCTTGGCCCAGTTTCGCATCATCTCCCGTACGGGCACGCAAGTCTGCCTGCAAGGCCTCCAATACGCCTTCCTGACTCAAGGCGCGCTGCACATCCAGGCACATCACATTGCCTGAACCTTCCCAAATAGAATTGACAGGAGCTTCGCGCAGCAAGCGCGGCATGGGGCCATCCTCGATATAGCCGTTGCCGCCCCAGGTTTCCATGGCTTCGGCACACAGGGCGATGGCCCGACGGCATACCCAGAACTTGGCAGCTGGAGCCAGCACGCGTAGCACCGCCTGCGCCACGGGATCATCAGCCCGCTCCTGCAAATCCACCAGGAACAGGGCCAGATGGGTGGCCGCTTCGCTTTCCAGGCTCATATCCAGCAGTACTGCCTGCATCAAGGGCTGCTCGATCAATTGTTTGCCAAAGCAGCGTCGGTGCTGACAGTAATGCAGGGACTGCACCAAAGCCTGCCGCATCAGGGCGGCACTGCCCAGCACGCAATCAATACGGGTACGGGCCGCCATTCCGGCCAGCAGAGCAATACCGCGACCGGCTTGGCCCACGCGCCAGGCCAGCGCACCATCAAAATCAATTTCGGCACTGGCGTTAGAGCGGTTGCCCAATTTGTCTTTCAGCCTGCGTATATACCGGCGATTCAAGCCATATTCGGTATAGCGCGGCATCAGGAAACAAGAAAACTGCTCGTGCTCACGAGCCAGTACCAGATGCCCGTCCGCCTGCGGCACGGAGAAAAACCATTTGTGCCCGTAAAGACGAAACGCCTGAGCCTGGGGATGCGCTTCAGTGGTGCAGCCGCGCAGATCAGAGCCGCCCTGCATTTCCGTCATGCCCATGCCCAGCAGCACGCTGCTTTTTTCTGTCATCAACTGATCAGAAGAGTCGTACTGATTGATGTCCAGCTTGGCCGCCCATTCCTGAAACGGATCAGCCTGCAGTAAGGGCGCAGCGGCGCGCGTCATGGTCAAGGGACACAAGGTGCCCGCCTCAATCTGACCATGCATGTAAAAGCCCATGGCTCGTTGCAGGTGCCGGCCAGGTTCGGACTGATGGGGCCAGATATGCAGGCCCTGCTCCATGCCCAGGCTCATCAATTGATGCCAGGCGGGATGAAAATCCATCTGATCAACTCGTTGCCCTTGAGCAGACCAGCCTCGCCATTGCGGCGGCTGGCGATTGGCCAAGGCACCTTGTTCGCGCCAATGGGCAGAGCCCAGTTTCTGGCCGTAGTCCGCCAGCGCTTGCCGAGCCTCCTGGGAGGCCAGCTTGCTTTGCCAATGTTGTAAAGCCGGATCTTCGCCAAACAGATCGTCATGCATCAAATCCGGCACCTGATTCTGTAACTGCTGTTCCAGACCCATCTCGCCTCCTTGATTCCGGCCGTCTTGCCCCGTCTCTTAATCTAGAGCCATTTGGCCTTTTTGAATTTCCAGTACAAAAATCCGCACACGCTGCCCATCAGGCCCAAGGCCAGGGGGTAGCCCAGCGTCCATTCCAGCTCGGGCATGAATTTGAAGTTCATGCCGTAAATCCCCGCCACCGCGGTCGGCACGGCCAAAATGGCCGCCCAGGCCGCCAGCTTGCGGGTAGTGTCAGTCTGCTGCATCTGCCCTATCATCAAGCCACCTTCAAAGGCGAAGGCCAGGGCTTGCCGCAGGCTGTTAATAAATTCGGAAGTGCGGGCAATGCGGTCTGCCACTTCACCGAAATATGCCCGACTTTCCGCATCCACATACGCCAGCTCGATGCGCGACAAACGACGGCTTAGCTCCGCCAATGGCGTTACCGCGTTATACACGCGCAGCAAATCGCGCCGTAAACGATAAATACGCCGTACATCGTTTTCCTTGAAGCCCCGAATCAGAAATTGCTGTTCAATGGCCTCTACCGCCTTTTCGGTTTGTTCCAGGCAAGTCTGATACTGGTCCACAATCAGATCCAGCAACTCCGAGGCGACAAAATCACTGCCCCGCTCCAGCAAGGCCGGTGTGCTTTCCAGACGGGCACGCAGCTCTAAATAGCTGCTGTTGGAACCACGCCGTACCGTCAGCAACAAGCCGTGGGCAATCAGAATCTGCGTAGTACCAAAAAGTGGGCGCAGATCTTTCAGGCCCAAGGTTACCGCCACCACAATCAGGCAATTGCTGAACTCCAGCAATTTGGGACGACGATGAGGGGCAATCAATTCTTCAACGGCATTGTCTGGCAGACCCAGTTGCGCCCCTACTTCGCGCAAGGTCGCCTCGCTGGGGTCTTTCAAACCAATCCAGATAAAGCCGTCCTTCAAGGGATCGTGTACAGGCAGGTGATGAATATCCAAAGCCTGTGCTGGCTGGCCAGACTGATAGCGATACGCGGCCACCACAACGTCTTGTGCATCAGGGGCGACCGGAGCTATTTCTTGCATGCTGTCTCCTTGCAGACAAAGCCAATTTTTTTGTTCGATAATAGCACTGGCCTCCCTCCGCGCTGCGACCGCAGCGACTTGCAAGGAACGACATGAAATCACGATCCATTCTGTGCCTGGGCACACTGATTATGGCCTTGGGCGTAGGCCTGGGCGCGTTTGGTGCCCACGCCCTGCGCGCCATGGTTGACGCTTCGGCATTGGCAACCTGGCACACGGCCGTACTGTATCAATTGCTGCATGGTCTGGGCTTGCTGCTGATTGCCGCGTTGGGCTCGCAATTGAATGCGACCTGGCAGTCGCGCAGCGCAATTCTGATGCTGGCTGGCGTACTGATTTTCAGCGGCAGCCTGTACATTCTGGTGCTTAGCGGCGTGAAATGGCTGGGCGCGATTACCCCTATTGGCGGAGTAGCCATGATTCTGGCCTGGCTCTTTCTGGCCATTGCCGCCCTGCGTGGCAAGGACGCCTGACCCCAGGCCTTTGCCTTCGTATAATGGGGCGCATATTCTGCCTACCAGGAGCGCCCCGTGTCTGATTCCGCCTTTTCCCTACGCGAATTTACCCGCCAACTGCCCAAGGCTGAACTGCACCTTCATATCGAAGGCACGCTGGAACCGGACTTGATCTTCAAGCTGGCCCAGCGCAATCACATTACGCTGCCCTATCCCGATCAGGCCAGCCTGCACGCCGCCTATCAGTTCACCGACTTGCAATCCTTTCTGGACCTGTACTACGCCGGGGCGGGGGTTCTGATCACCGAGCAGGATTTCTTTGACATGACCTGGGCCTACTTTCTGCGCGCCCAGGCCGATGGCATTGTCCACACGGAAATCATGTTTGACCCGCAGACGCACACGGCACGCGGGATCGCCATGGAAACCGTGTTTGCCGGGATTGCCCGCGCCGCCCGCCAGGCCAGATCCGAGTTGGGGATCAGCAGCTATCTGATCTTGAGCTTCCTGCGCCACCTGAGCGAAGCCGAGGCGTTTGACACCCTGGAAGCCGCCTTGCCCTTGCGCAATCAGTATTCCGACCTGTGGATTGCAATTGGCCTGGACTCCTCGGAAAAGGGCAACCCGCCCGCCAAATTCGAGAAGGTTTATGCCCGTTGCCGAGAGCTGGGTTTCCGACTGGTCGCCCACGCGGGTGAGGAAGGCCCGGCCAGCTATGTACGCGATGCCCTTCAGCTTCTGAAAGTAGAACGCATCGACCATGGCGTGCGCAGCCAGGACGACCCGGCCCTGATGCAGTATTTGGCCGACCACGCCATTTCCTTGACAGTCTGTCCGCTGTCCAACATCAAGCTCAAGGTTTTTGATAGCCTGCACCAGCACAATCTGAAGCATTTGCTGGATCGCGGCCTGAATGTCTGCGTGAACTCGGACGACCCAGCCTATTTTGGCGGCTATCTGCTGGACAACTACCTGCAAACCGCCCAGGCCCTGAATCTGCGGGAGGCCGATTTACGCACTCTGGCAGCCAATAGCTTGCGCTCCTCCTTTTTACCCAAGGAGCAAAAGCAGGCCTGGTTGAACAAGCTGGAGCAGACTCCCGGAAATGACTGAATCCGCGCTGTACCTGCCACGTGCGTTCTTTGCCCGTGATCCGCGTTACGTTGCCCTGGAATTGCTGGGCAAAACCCTGGTTTTGAATGACGAGCGCGGGCAGCGCTGCGCCACCATTGTAGAAACCGAAGCCTATCTGGGTCCCCAGGATCAGGCCGCCCACAGCCGACGCGGTATCACCGAGCGCACGCGACTGATGTTCGGCCCGGCAGGCTACGCCTATGTGTATTTGATCTACGGCCTGCACCACTGCATGAATATCGTCAGCGGTGTTGAAGGCGATGGTACGGCGGTCTTGCTGCGGGCGGCGCAATGGACGTCGCCTGAGGATGGCCCGTCCCTGTCAGGCCCCGGACGATTGTGCAAAGGGATGGGTATAGACAAAGCTTATAACGGTGCAGATGCCTGCGCCCCTGCCATGCATTGGCTGGACGCCCCCGCCCTGCCGCCGGAGCAAATTCTGATCAGCCCGCGCATCGGCGTAGAGTACGCGGGCGCCTGGGCCAAGGCCCCCTTGCGCTACTCGATTGCCCAGCATCCCGAGGTGTCCGTCAAGCCGGGCAAAACCACCACAAAACGCAGTGTCAAAGGCCTTAAACGCCCCGCCTAGAACAGGTATTATTAATCCTTCAAGCTGAATGCTTCCCAGCTGCTTTTAAGGATTTCCCATGCGACTCTCCGTACTACTTAGCGTCCTTCCCGCCGTTTTGCTGGCTGCTTGCACGGCCACGGGCAATAGCGCGCAAACAAGCTCGACTTCTTCGTTCAGCGACTCTTCTGGTGGTCTGTGCAATGCGGACGCCTTGAATCCAGCCGGTCAAACCGCCAGCCAAAGCCAAGTTGAACGTCTGGTCAAACAGGCCGGTGCGGCAAAAGCCCGCGTCCTGGCTCCGGACCGCATGTACACCACGGACTACGATCCCACCCGTTTGAACATCCGCGTGGACGAACAAAACAAAATTACCTCTGTTTACTGCGGCTGATCCCTGATGAATCTTGAGCAAAGCCAACACTTACTGGACACGCTATTTGCCCCTTGGGTGCAAGCCCTGAAATTGCGTGTAGAAAACATGAATGAAGACGGCGTGGTTCTACGCCTGCCTTTTTCAGATCAATTGACGCACGTGGCCGGTGTGGTCTGCGGTCAGGTGTATATGGCGGCAGCCGATACCGCCATGGTGCTGGCCGTCAGTCAAAGCCTGGGGGAGTTTCGCCCCATGACTACAGTTTCACTGAACACCAGCTTTGTACGCCCGGTTAGCCAGGGGGATGTGCTGGTACACGCCCAAGTGCTGAAGCGTGGCAAAAGCATGGTCTTTGGCGACATCAAGCTGCTGGACGAGCAAGGTCGACTGGCCGCCCACGCCACCACCACCTACGCCCTGCTGCCAGGCTGATGCTCCTCGGGACGGCCACCCGCTTTGCAAGACAGACTCTGACACAAAACAATCCGTCCAGGGGTTTGGCAGAGCGGGCGTGGCACGACTATCATCGTCATAGCAGCTGCGCCCCGGCTTAGCCCTGTGGCCGCTGCCCCGTCCGATTCCTTGTTGATCGCTTTTCTGGAGAAGTTCAAATGGCAAAAGTCCTGGTTCTCTATTACTCCGCCTATGGCCACGTAGAAAAAATGGCCCAAGCGGTTGCCGAAGGTGCACAAAGCGCTGGCGCGACGGTGGACATCAAGCGTGTCCCCGAACTGGTCCCGGAAGCCGTGGCCCAGAAAGCGAATTTCAAGCTGGATCAAGCCGCCCCGGTAGCCACTATTGGCGACCTGGAAAACTACGACGCCATCATTGTCGGCACCGGCACCCGTTTCGGGCGCATCAGCTCGCAAATGGCCAGTTTTCTGGATCAGGCCGGTGGCCTGTGGGCGCGCGGCGCACTCAATGGCAAGGTAGGCGGTGCCTTTACCTCTACCGCCACCCAACACGGTGGGCAGGAGCTGACGCTACTGTCCATTATTCATAACCTGATGCACTTTGGCATGATTGTGGTGGGCCTGCCTTACAGCTTTGCAGGCCAGACACTGCTGAACGAAGTCACTGGCGGCAGCCCCTACGGCGCATCCACCATTGCCGGTGGCGACGGTTCACGTCAGCCCAGCCAGAACGAGCTGGACGGCGCCCGCTACCAGGGCCGTCATATCGCTGAAATTGCAATCAAGCTGAAAGGCTAAAACGGAGTACACAGATGGGCATGATGATAGATGGACAATGGCATAGCAAAGAGCCTGTCAGCAGCACCCAGTCCGATACATTTCAACGTGCCCAGTCTGCCTTCCGGGACTGGATTACCGCCGACGGCGGCCCCGGCCCGGACGGCCAGGCAGCGCAGCCTGCCCAGGCCAATCGCTATCATCTGTATGTCTCGCTGGCCTGCCCCTGGGCGCATCGCACCCTGATCATGCGTGAATTAAAGGGGCTGCAAAAGCTGATTTCAGTGTCAGTGGTGAACCCCATCATGGGCGATCAGGGCTGGACCTTTGAACCGGCGGATGGCGTGGTGCCGGACCCGGTCATGGATGCGCAGTTCCTGCATCAGCTCTATGCCAAGGCGGACCCGCAATTTACGGGGCGTATTACCGTGCCCGTACTGTGGGACAAGCAGCGCGGCACAATCATCAATAACGAGTCGGCCGAGATCATGCGTATTTTCAATAGCGCCTTTGATACTTTGGGCGCGCGCAGCCTGGATATGGCACCTGCCGAGCTGCTAGGCGAAATCGACAAGATCAATGCCCATGTGTATGACACCGTCAATAACGGGGTCTACAAAGCAGGTTTTGCCCGCTCACAAGCCGCCTACGACACGGCAGTTCATGCGCTGTTCGACAGTCTGGACGGGCTGGAAGCTCGCCTGAGCCAGCAGCGCTACCTGACTGGCACGCAACTGACCGAGGCCGACTGGCGCTTGTTCACTACCCTGATTCGCTTTGATCCGGTCTATGTTGGCCATTTCAAATGCAATCTGCGCCGTCTGATTGATTATCCGAATCTGTGGAACTACATGCTGGAGCTGTACCAAATGCCTGGCGTGGCCAGCACGGTCAGCCTGGATCACATCAAGACCCATTACTACAGCAGTCACCGCCATCTGAACCCGACGGGTATTGTGCCGGCTGGCCCTGTACTGGATCTGAACGGGCCCCACGGACGAGGTCATTTACCCGTCCAGCCAGGGCCCTTGCATATCGGTCTTCAGTAACCGGGACGATCGAAAATATCGGGATTGAGCAAGATGGAGCGGTCTACCTGATTGATATCGGTACGACCGCAAAACGCCATGGACACGTCCAGCTCATTCGCCATCAATTTCAGTAAACGGGCCACACCGGCCTGCCCCGCCGCACCCAAGGCATACAGGAAAGCACGGCCAATCATGGCACCTTGAGCGCCCAAGGCGCGGGCACGCAACACATCCTGACCGCTGCGAATACCACCATCGACCAGCACTTCGATCTTGTCACCTACCGCCTTGCTAATCGCAGGCAGGCAGGAAATTGAGGATGGCGCGCCATCCAGCTGACGGCCACCGTGATTGGACACGATCAAGGCATCAGCCCCGCTATCCACGGCATAACGTGCATCGTCCGCATCCATAATGCCTTTCACAATCAGCTTGCCGCCCCAGGCATTCTTGATCCACTCGATATCTTTCCAGTTCAGGCTCGGGTCGAACTGCTCAGCCGTCCAAGTAGACAAGGAGCGCAGATCCGACACTCCCTTGGCGTGGCCGACGATATTGCCAAAACTGCGACGATGCGTGCGCAGCATATTGCGGCACCAGTACGGCTTGGTCGCCAGATTCAGCAAATTAGGAATAGTCAGGCGTGGAGGCGTGGTCAGGCCATTTTTAATATCTTTGTGACGCTGCCCCAAAACCTGCAAGTCCAGGGTCAGGACCAGCGCCGAACAATTAGCCGCCTTGGCACGCGCAATCAGGTTTTCAATAAAGCTGCGATCACGCATCACATACAGCTGGAACCAGAACGGGGCACGGGTAGCCTGGGCCACGTCCTCCAGCGAGCACACGCTCATGGTGGACAGGGTGAAAGGAATACCAAAATCCCGTGCGGCCAAAGCCGCCAGCATTTCACCATCGGCGTGCTGCATGCCGGTCAGACCGGTAGGGGCAATAGCCACGGGCATGGCCACATCCTGACCCAGAAGCTTGGTCTTCAGACTGCGATGGTCAATGTCCACGGCCACGCGCTGTTTGAATTTCAGCTTGTGAAAATCCTGCTCGTTCGCATGATACGTGCCCTGCGTCCAGGAGCCGGAGTCGGCGTAGTCATAAAACATCTTGGGCACGCGGCGTTTGGCCGCCAGGCGGAAATCTTCAGTGCAGGTAATTTTCGACAGATCCATTACATTGGGCTCCAAAACAATGGCGTAATAATGCGACTTTGTGCCCTGTGGGGCAAGTCATCCGGGGCAGACTGTTCGAAGTTTCTGTCTGGCGCGCCTAAAGGACCACCAAGACGAGCCCCCAAGACCAAAAATAAAGAGATTCACTGTTGTCCCGCTGCACGCCTTGCCATCTCTGGCTTTAGAGCCTGCCCGCCGACCCCAAAAACATAAAAAAAAGACGATTTCAGTAAAATTTGTTGATATTTTGGTGACAAGTAAAAATAGCCGTGCTATATTTCTACTTCTTTAGCGGCTGTAGCTCAGTTGGATAGAGTACTTGGCTACGAACCAAGGGGTCGTGGGTTCGAATCCTGCCAGCCGCGCCATATTCAGTAAAAAAGCCATTTCTTCGGAAATGGCTTTTTTGCTTTCTGCTCTCGGACAACAGGCAGGAAAAAGACCCACTACGCTGCCAGCCACCACCCAAACCCCACCCACAATAGCAATACGAGCAGGCTGGAACGAAGAAATAGAATGAGCAGTAGTGGCTTTTTATGTAGACAGGAATAACTCCTGCACGACCTTATCGCCTTTCTGACAACTCAATACCCTCACCGTCCCCAAAGCCATCATGCACCCACACCGTCACGGGGACGGCATAGCTCCATCCACCCGCTTTCCACCAGCATTCTGCAAACCACGCTTTGGTGGTGTTAGCCGCGATACTCAGTCCATCCAAGCCTTCATCCAGGAAATAGTCTTCGTGGAAGGTGTCCATCTTGTCCAAACCCAGAGACAGTTCCAGGGCTCTACCGGGAAAGAGGGAAGGGTCGCTGCTATCTACTTTATTATTTTCACCGCTGTAGTAAATCCATGCCGACGGGGTTTCCAGGCCATCTTCACCAAAAAAAATTTGCACCTGGGCATCCGCAACGCTATCTGGCACAGGCAAGGCGAACAAGGTACGTAACTCGGTAATGAGATGCTTTGAAGCTCGTTCCAGACACCGCCTGTAACGCTGCTGAAACTGTGCCGGACTTAAGCCAAATGGGACCATACCTGTAACTCCTGGGGCTTTGAAACTGCAACTAATTGACTTGGGGCTGCGTCATCATCACGCTTGATGTTGACGCAGCCGCCACGAAGAACAATAGTTCCTCTCCCCAGTCAGCAAGCCACTCTTGCATTGGCAAGACTCTGAATGCCACTGCTCACTCCTGATCTCGGCTATAGCTCAAATCACTCAGGTACCTGGCGACGAATCGGAGACCTGGGGTCACGTCCTGCCAGATGGACTATCCCTACAAACAAATAACAGACGTGCAAAAGCGGCGCTACCTGTTAGCGCCGCTTTTTTTACAACCCAAAGCAGACGCGCTTAGAAGCGGGCTTGCACATTCACCATAAAGTTACGTGGCTCGCCATAAATCAGGCCGTTATAGAAACCGAACTCTCGATAGTATTCCTTATCGAACAGATTATTGACGCGTGCCGTCACGCTCAGATTCTTGTTCACGTCATAACGCGCCATCACGTGGGCCAGCATGTAGCCGGACTGACGAATCGGGCTGTTATCAAAGCCGCCGCCCGCCAAGGGACGACCGGGCATAGGCGTGGACGTCGTGGAGCTGTCGTAGCTGATACTGGTCCCCAACGTCAGCTTGTCGGCCAGCACGTTCGGACGATACGTGGTGCTGACACGGAAGCTGTGACGCGGGTCCTGACGTGGACTGCTATTGGGACTGGAATCCACCACATTCATATAGGTGTAGCCAGCATACACATTCCAGCGATTGGTCAGTGCCCCCGCCAGTTGCAAGTCCAGGCCAGTAGATTTGATACCCGTAGCATTGGCCACATACGCCTGATCGCCGGTATCCAGTACGGTACGATCATCATCCGCCTTGGCGACGTTGGTCTGCTTGGCATGGAACACCGCTACGGTGCTGGACAAGCGATCATCCAGCCAGGAGCTCTTGATACCCGCCTCGTAGCTGGCCCCCGTAATTGGCTTGATGATATTGCCTGCCACATCGCGCTGGCTTTGCGGTTTGAACACGTCGGTATAGCTGGTGTAGAGCGTGTGATTCGGCGTGACATCAAAGGTCAGGCCTAGATAGGGTGTCCATACCTTCTTGTCCAGCTCGGAGCGACGGGCGCTTTTGACATTGTCCTTGTCGTAATCGTAGGCATAGGTTTTGTAGTAGCTATAGCGCGAACCCAGAATGACTTTCAGATTGTCAGCCAGCTCCAGACGGGTGGCGATGTACGGGCCGTAATTGGTCGTCCGTGTCACACCGCGCGCATCGGTACGGAAGGTTTGCGGCGCACCGTACTCATTACCATTCCAGGTCTGCCAGTTGGCCGGCAGATCCAGACGGTACTGACATCCACGAGCAGGCACATGACCATCAATATGGCAGTTCCCCAAGGCCCCACTGAACTGATAGGAAGTCTCCTCTGAGCGCTGGCCGTTAAAACCCAGAATCAACTCATGCTCGCGACCCAATAGTTTGAATGGCCCGGTGACATTCAAGGAAAAGGCATGCTGCGTGCCCTCGCTCTCCGAATGCAGGCTGTTCAAATACGCCAGGCCCGTTTCTCTATCAAACAGGCCCCATTTGGAACCGGCGCTATTGGCTTTCAACACCCCAAAGCTGTTGATGCTTTCCAGGTCGCTATAGCTGTAGTTGGCGTCGGCATGCCAGCCACCGCCCAGGTTCTGCTCCAGGTTTGCAAACCAGGTGTGATTCTTGCGCTGGGTGTAGCTCCAGTCCGCAACCGGGTGATAGCTGCGATCGAAATCCGTACGGGTGCCGTCCGAGAACCAGATAGGCACGTTCGTGCCCCAGGATGTGCCCTTATGCTTTTTATAGGTGTACTCGTACCCCGCCGTCACGCTGGTGTCGGGCGAGAAGTCGTAAGTCACGGTAGCCAGCAGGCCAAAGCTCCTGGGGTTCTCATTGTCGCGGAAGGTATGGCTGTCATCCCCGCTAAGCACCAGACGCGCCCGCAAATCCCCATCTTTGCTCAGGGGAGTATTGATATCCCCCATCAGGCGTCGTTTACGCCAGCTACCCAGCTCGACATTGCCTTGCAAGCCAAATTCCCGGTACGCCTTTTTACGGGACAGGGAAATACTGGCCGACGGATCACCCGTACCGCCCAGCAAGCCGTTGGCCCCGCGCAAGACGCTGACGTCTTCGTACAGGTCCATATTCACCGCCCCGCCTATGCCGGAAAAACCGGACTCGCCATTGAACTCCAGGCCATCAATCTTGTAGTTATTGATGTTGAAGCCACGCGCCCTGTAGGTTGTACGCGAGCCAATATCCACCTCATTGACACTGATACCCGACACCGAGGTCAAGGCATCGTCCAGCGACTGAATGTTTTGATCCTCCATTTGCTGGCGCGTAATGTTGGTGATGGCCTGCGGCGTATCTTTTTCTTCCATGCGCAGCCCGGTCGAGCTTTTGCTGTAAATCTTTTGGTAGCTGTCTTCGGGCTCTGCCTGCTCGTGCCCCTTGACCGTAATGGGCTTGAGCATGGCGGGCGCATCTTGTGCCCAGGCTGCCTGCCCACTCAGGGCAAGAAGAATCAAGGCCGCAAGAGGCTTGAGTGGTGGACGGGATGAAGGGAACGGCAAAACATGACTCCTGTTTAATAATGAGAACAATTCTTGTTCGCCGTAAGATTAGCGTGTATGGTTTCAGGCGATGTTTCGCCTTATGTTCCCGCCCAATCGCAATGTAATGGTATGTAATGACAGGTTTTTCCAGCCCCCAACGCCGTGTATTAATCATTGAAGATGATGTAGAACTTGCCGAGCTGACCGCCCAGGAATTGAGCTTTGGCGGATTCACCACGTACATCGCCGAAAGCGGTGCTCAAGCGTTTGAACTGCTCAAGCGCCACCCGATTTCTCTGGTCTTGCTGGACCTGATGCTGCCCGGCGAGGATGGCCTGGAACTGTGCAAACAATTGCGCGGCATCGACGATCCTCCAGCCATCATCATGGTGACAGCCCGTAATGAACTGGCCGACAAGGTGGCGGGTCTGGAGCTGGGCGCGGATGATTACGTGGTCAAACCCTTTGAATCACGAGAACTATTGGCACGCTGCAAGGCGGTGATTCGGCGCCATGCAGCTCCACAGGCCCAGGCAGAAACCGCCATCGCGGATGCTCCGCCCTCGCGCTATCACTTTCTGGGCTGGCAGCTGGACCTGAATGCACGCCAGTTGTATTCGCCCCAAGGCGTCACCATCTCCCTGCCCAATTCAGACTTCCATGTGCTGTTGTCCTTGCTGGAAGCCCCCAATAAAGTACTGTCACGCGCCCTGCTGCTGCGCCGCGCCTTTGGCCGCAATCTGAACTACGAAGACAGGGCTATTGATGTGTGCATCAGCCGTATCCGCCATTACATAGAAAAGGATCGTTCCAAGCCGGAGATCGTGCGCACCGTCCGCAACGAGGGCTACATCCTGTACATAGACCCGCAATCCCTGCACGCTGAATAAAGCATGGCTGTTTCACCCTCAAGCACGTGGCCGGAGAAACTGCGCCGCACCTTCTGTTTTTTCTATCCCGAACGATTACGCAGCAAGATCACTCTGGTCGTAGTCGTGGGGCTGCTGGTGGCCCAGATTCTGACCGGCACCATGTGGTCGCAAATGCGCCGGCAGGTCTTGATAGAAACCCCGGCCCGTATTGCTGCCGTGCGTTTTTCAGACTGGTATCTATATGCCGAGTCCCAGCTAGCCCATGGCGCGGACATTGACTCCAGCCTTCTGTCAGGCGTATCCGCCACACCCGTCAGCGCAGATCTGCCACTGGATTACCAGTCCAATATGGGGGAGGACTTTGGGCTGTTCTTTGAAAAAGTCATTCAAGAGCGCACCGGAGCCTGCAAGAATTTTCATCTGCTGTCGGTGAACAAGGCCAGACCTACAGACAAGGAGGCGGGCATTCCTTTGCTGGACGCCTTTTCGCGCGAACTGAATCTGGTGGATGTGTCTTTCTCCGCCGTATTCAAGCTGTCCAATGGCCAGCACTGGCGACTGCATGTGGTGGAAAACCAGGGCTGGAGTTCCATCGGCAATCTGAAATTCACCTACGACTATTTCCTGCGCATCTATTTCTTCCGCCTGATTCTGGTGGTCATCGCCCTGACCCTGTGCCTGAACTTCATTTTTCGGCCACTGAAAAAGCTGGAAAAAAGCGTGCTGGAAATGGATGTGAACCGTAATCAGGAAAAGATACAGCTGGGCGGCTCCAAAGAGTTCAAGCGGCTGGGCGTGGCCTTTAACAATATGGTGGAGCGTGTACAAAAGCATATTGAAGAGCGTGCCTATTTCTTCTCGGCCGTATCCCATGATTTGCGCACACCCATCACACGCCTGAAGCTGCGCGTACAGAAAGTGCAGGACGAGGCCTTGCGCCTGAGCCTGAAGCGGGATGTGGAACAGCTCAATGAACTGGTCAACTCCACGCTGGAACTGATGAGCTTTCAGACCTCTGACGAAGCCTTTGCCGAAGTCGATGTTGCCGCCCTGCTGACGACGGTCAGCGTGAACCGTCAGGACCTGGGAGAAAGCATCGCGCTGGCAGAACTGGAGCCAGCCATTCTGAACATACAGATTCAGCGCTTTCGCCGTTGCCTTGAAAACCTGATCTCCAATGGCTTGCGCTACGGGCAGCACGTATACATCTCCGCACAAAAAGCAGCGACGGAATACATCATTACCGTGGCCGACGAGGGCCCCGGCATTCCTCTGGACGAGCAAGCCAAGGTCCTGCGCCCTTACTACCGCCTGGAGACCTCCCGCAATCGCTCCACCGGGGGCTATGGTTTGGGCTTGAGTATTTGCGATGAAGCCCTGCGCGCCCATGGTGGACGGCTGGAGTTTGGACACCAGGAACAGCGTTTTTGTGTACGCATCCATTTGCCCTTGCAGCCAGCAGGATAAAGACATTACAAAGTGCCGGGTTAAATCTGTGCCACAAGGGGCTCCGGCCCCTCTCCAAGCCTGATTTTTAGTGCTTTTCCAAACTATTTTGCATTTATTTCTAGAAAAATGCTTTTTAGGCTTGTCATTCAGATAAATAGTCTGCTATAGTTTCACTTCTTTAGCGGCTGTAGCTCAGTTGGATAGAGTACTTGGCTACGAACCAAGGGGTCGTGAGTTCGAATCTTGCCAGCCGCGCCATATTCAAGTTGATTTCTTTACCGAGATCAGCGACCAGAGTTAGAACTCGTGGGGTCAAACCCAATGGATGAGACTCTGAAAAGATCAGCCCTGATGACGATGTCATCAGGGCTTTTTCTTTGCCTGCTGCTTTTACCCTGCATACCGCCGCTTGCCTGCAAACAGATCAAAACTCCACGACTGCAGACCGGGCACAATGTCTGTTGCACTTTCCCGCCCCTGCGGCCTCAACCGTAAAGGGACAAGCGGTGTAAAGTAGCGACTTCCGCCCAGACAGAGCCTGCCTGCTCTTGCTAGACCACAGCGTCTGCGCGGACCTCTTCTTAATCGACAGGATTGACCATGTTTGAGCGCACAAAACTTCTTTTGCCTTTAGCGGCCCTCCTTCTGGCCAGCGCCAATAGCTACGCCCAGGATAGCGGCCCTGCCATTCAGCTGGCGCAAATGGGCGGAGCCATGCACGCTGCCGCCGAAGTTTGCGGTGACTACAGCCAGACCCAGCTTGATGAGATGAAAAAACAGCAGAAATCCTCTATTCAAAGCATGGGCCTGAACGACGAGGACTTTGATAAAGCCTTTGAGCAAGGTCTGGACCGTGGCCGTCAGGATCTGCAAAAAGCCACTGCCGAACAGCGCAATCAGATGTGCGAGCAATTGCGTTCCGGCCCCAAGTTCTAAATTCGCTCTACTCAACAAGAAAGCGCTCTGGCCCGCAAGGAACCAGAGCGCTTTTTACTGCCAGCGCAAAGACCGAATCGTCTTACAGCGCTTTGACCATATCTTCGATGGTCTTTTTGGCATCGCCAAACACCATCATGGTCTTGTCCATATAGAACAGCTCGTTATCCAGACCAGCATAACCAGCAGCCATGGAGCGCTTGTTCACGATCACGGTGCGAGCTTTGTAGGCTTCCAGAATCGGCATGCCCGCAATCGGCGAAGCCGGATCGTTCTTGGCGGCCGGGTTGACCACGTCGTTGGCACCCAGCACCAGCACCACGTCCGTTTGAGCAAACTCGCTATTGATGTCGTCCATTTCAAAGACCTGCTCGTAAGGCATTTCGGCCTCGGCCAGCAAGACGTTCATATGGCCAGGCATACGACCGGCGACCGGGTGAATGGCGTAGCGCACATTCACACCCTGGCTGGTCAGCTTGTCCGACAGCTCTTTCAAGGCGTGTTGAGCACGGGCCACGGCCAAACCATAACCAGGCACAATCACCACGGACTCGGCATTGCTCATCATGAACGCGGCATCTTCAGCACTGCCGGATTTCACCGAACGATTGCCCTGATCTGCACCACCCGCAGCCGCTTCCGGATTGGCACCAAAACCGCCCAGAATCACGTTGAAGAAGGCGCGGTTCATGGCCTTGCACATGATGTAAGACAGAATCGCACCGGAGGAACCCACCAGCGAACCGGCAATGATCAGCATGGAGTTGTTCAGGGAAAAACCAATCCCTGCTGCTGCCCAACCCGAATAGCTGTTCAGCATGGACACCACCACGGGCATGTCTGCGCCGCCAATCGGGATGATCAGCATCACGCCCAACAGGAAGGACAAGGCCAACAGTACGCCAAAGGCCCACCATGCTTGCGTCATCACAAAAACCACGCCGCAAGCCAGGGCCAACAGCCCCAGCAGCAGGTTCAGCATGTGCTGACCTTTGAAGGTGACGGGGGCGCCCTGGAACAGTCGGAACTTGTACTTGCCCGACAGCTTGCCAAACGCGATCACCGAACCGGAGAAGGTAATGGCACCGACCAGCGCGCCCAAAGCCAGCTCCACACGGTTACCCATGGGCAGAGCCACCTCGGCCGAACCAATCCCGAAGGCCACGGGTTCCAGCACCACGGCAATCGCAATGGCCACCGCCGCCAGACCAATCATGCTGTGCATGAAGGCCACCAGTTCCGGCATCTTGGTCATCTCGACACGGCGTGCCATGACGGTGCCCAGCACGCCACCAATCAGCAGACCAATCAGAACCCGCAACAGGCCAGAGAGCTCTTTGCCTTCAGGAGCCAGGCTATAGATCAGCACGGCTGTGGTCGCAATGGCCAAGGCCATCCCCACCATGCCGAACAGATTGCCACGACGCGAACTGGCTGGATGCGACAAGCCTTTCAGGGCCTGAATGAAACACACCGAGGCCAGCAAATAGCACAAGGTAACGGTATTCATGGAAATCATGACTGCCCTTCCTTGGGCGTATTTTTAGCGCCCTTCTTTTTGAACATTTCCAACATGCGGCGGGTTACCAGGAAACCACCAAACACGTTTACCGAGGCCAGCGCGGTGGCGATAATACCCATCGCCTGCGCCCAAGGGCTTTCGGTCAGGGCCGCTGCCAGCATCCCGCCCACAATAATGATGGCCGAAATCGCGTTGGTCACCGCCATCAAGGGCGTATGCAAAGCGGGCGTTACTGTCCAGACCACGTGGTAACCCACGTAAATGGCCAGCACAAAGATGATCAGGTTAATGACCAGGGGAGAAATAATATCCATGGCGTCAGGCTCCCTGCTGTGGAAAGAGTCGTTTGCCACCCTGTACAACACGGCTGGCATTCACAATGTCGTCGTCCGCAGGGATATGCAGCTCGTCAGACTGATCCTTGAGCATCAAGCCCAGGAACTGTTGAATATTGCGTGCATACAAGGCAGACGCATCCGCAGCCACACGGGCCGGGAAGTTGGTCTCGCCCACCAGGGTCACGCCATATTTCTCCACAATCTGGTCGGCTTCGGTCAAGGCGCAGTTGCCGCCACGGGCCGCAGCCAGGTCAACAATGACCGAACCTGCCCGCATGGACTGCACCACTTCCTCGGCAATCAGACGCGGGGCGGGCCGCCCCGGAATCAAGGCCGTAGTAATGATGACGTCGGCCTGGGCGCAACGCGCCGCCACCACCGCCGCCTGCCGTTGCAACCAGGAAGCGGGCATGGGACGGGCATAACCGCCTACCCCTTGTGCCGCTTCGCGCTCTTCATCGGTCTCGTAGGGCACATCAATAAACTTGCCGCCCAGGGACTCGATCTGCTCACGCGCGGCAGGACGCACATCAGAGGCTTCTACCACCGCCCCCAGACGACGTGCCGTGGCAATCGCCTGCAAACCGGCCACACCCGCGCCCAGCACCACGACACGGGCCGCTTTGACGGTACCCGCCGCGGTCATCATCATGGGAAAGAACCGGGGATATAAGGTGGCTGCTTTCAGCACAGCGGCATAACCCGCGATATTGGCCTGCGAGGACAGAACGTCCATGCTTTGCGCCCGCGTGGTACGCGGGATCAGCTCCAGGGCGAACGCCTGGCAGCCCGAAGAAGCCAGCCTGTCCAGACCCTGACTCTCGTAAGGGTCCAGCATACCGACGACCACATGCTCGGCACGCAAACGCGCCGAATCCACATCAGCCGGGCCCACTACCAGCAGCACGGTGGCTTGATAGGGATCTCCTATCGTTGCCCCTGCTGCCTCGTAATCGGCATCCGAGCTGGCAATCCCCTGTCCGGCACCCGCCTCGATAATCACATCATGGCCCGCCTTGCGGTAAGCCTTGATGGTATCGGGCGTGGCCGCTACCCTCTTTTCCCCGGTCCCCCGGGGGCTTAGTACACCCAGTCGCATCTTCAATCTCCAGTTAATTAACTAACTTCTACGATCTCTGACGACGTGCAGTACCCGGATGGGTGAGTCTGTCACCACGTGGACACGACCCAACAACCTCTCCGGCCCGGTGTGTGTTTGCCCTCAACACCGGAACACCATCTATAAATTCGGATGTGCAAAAAACAGGCCTGGTGCAGACCGGCCTGAACAGGATAGAAACCTACCCTTTAGTATCCCTCTCCCACTCCTGCCCCTTGCAGGAAACTGTCATTCTTTTTGAACTCACTATAAGGGCCTTTATTTGACACAAGAAACCCCGACCCGCACTAGACCGCTTTAGACGAAAAAGCAAGACACATTACTACCACCTGATTATCGCAATATGATGCCTGTCCGACGGGATTTTTTTTGCTTGCCCACTGGGTAACACTGAGTAGATCAGCCTTTGCTACGGACTTAGACGCCTGATAATTAAAACTACAAGCATTGGCCTGCTGCTAAGATAGCAACTTCCTATAAAACTTGTCACTAACTTGTAATTAATGTTCGTGTTCACGCCCCGGTGATGTTTGCGTCGCTACTGGCCGCTGAACCACTTCTTTTTAAAGCCTAGGCAACCGCCCCCTTGATACGCGGTTTACCTGCACTACTCAGTCCCAGGCTGATCTATCCCCATGGCAGACATCCACATCGATCACGTAGTGAAACGCTACGGCAGCAATACCATCATCAATGAACTGAGCCTGCAAATCCGGCATGGCGAGTTCTTCACTTTATTAGGGCCCAGCGGCTGCGGCAAAACAACCTTGCTGCGCATGATTGCCGGTTTCATCATCCCCGATGAAGGCCGCCTGTTTCTGGACAAGGAAGACATTACCTACCTGCCCGCGCACAAGCGCGAGACCGGCATGGTGTTCCAGGACTATGCATTGTTCCCCGATAAAACCGTGTTTGACAATGTGGCTTACGGCTTGCGGGTACGCAAAGTCAGCAGCAGCGAGATCAAGAAAAAAGTCGCCTACATTCTGGAGCGTGTGGAACTGGGGGGCATGGGCGAGCGTTACCCGGCTGAGCTGTCCGGAGGCCAACGCCAGCGTGTAGCCCTGGCCCGCGCCCTGGTGATCGAACCCCGTGTTCTGCTGATGGATGAACCTTTGTCCAACCTGGATGCCAAGCTGCGTATTCAAATGCGCCAGGTCATCCGCGAATTGCAGCAGGAATCCAATATCACGGCTATTTTCGTGACGCATGATCAGGAAGAAGCCCTGTCCATGTCGGACCGTATTGCCTTGCTGCGTCAGGGCCGTATCGACCAGCTCGATACCCCCGAAGCCATGTACTCCACACCACGCACTGCCTATGCTGCCGACTTTATTGGTGCGGCCAACCTGATCGACACCCTGGGCGTGCATGTGGAAGCTGATCACACCACCGTCAGCATTGCCGGTGGACACATCATGGTGAACAACCCGCCGCCTGCCGGCCAGGTACTGCTGGCAGTGCGCCCTGAAAACATCACTTTGCATACCGAAGCCCAGGCTAGCAGCATTCCGGCCCAGATTGTGGCTCGCCAATATCTGGGAACCAAAACGGCCTACAGCCTGAAACTGAGCGATGGTAAGCAAATTATTGCCGACGTTGCCGCTGCCCAGGACCCGCATCTGTCTGCAGGTGCTTCGGTGAACCTGAGCTTTAGCCCTGAATGTCGTCTGGTCGAGGCGTAAGACCCATGGCTATTGCTGCAAGACCCCTGGCCCTTCGTTCTCCCTGGTTCCTGCCCGCCCTGGTCTGTCTGGTGGTGCTGGTGTTCTGGGTTGTATGGCCACTCGCCTCCCTGTTCTATCAAAGCGTGATCGACCCGGCAACGGGCATGCCCAGCCTGCACGGCTTTGAAACCTTCTTTAGCGACCCTCGCTATGTTGAGGCCTTCTTCAACACCATCAAGCTGGGGCTGATCTCCACGATAGGGACGCTGCTGCTGGGTGCGCCGCTGGCCTATGTGGTGGCTCGCTACGACTTCCCCGGCAAGGCCATTGTGGCCATCCTGCCCCTGACCACCATTGTGCTGCCGGACATCATCGTCTCGCAGGCCTGGCTGATGCTGCTGGGCAATAACGGAGTGGTGCGTCTGGCCCTGGAAAGCATTGGTATTGACCTGCCCAGTTTCTACGGCTGGTTTGGCATGTCCTATGTGCTGATCCTGAACGATTACACCTATGTGTATATCGGCATGCTGGCTGCGCTCAAGGCCATTGACGGCACGCTGGAAGAAGCCGCCGTGAACCTGGGTGCCAGCAATTTCAAGCGCGCGCTCAGCGTCACCTTCCCGGTACTGATGCCTGCCCTGCTGGTCAATGCCATGATTGTGTTCACGCTGGCCGTGGACAACTTCTCCATCCCCATGATTCTGGGCGGTCAGGTCGATGTGCTGTCCTCGCTGACCTACACCACCTTCCTGTCCGAGATGAGCGGTAACCCCACCATGCAAGGTGTGCTGGCCGTGGTGTCCGTGATTCTGGTCGGTGCGGTGCTATTCATTCAGAAACGGGTACTGGAACGCAAGACCTTCCAGATGCAGCAAGGCCGCGCCCCACGTCCGGTTCGTGCTCAAGGGCTGGCCGGCATCTTGCTGACCGTTGGTGCGGTGCTGTTTGTGACCTTCTCGCTGATTCCGGCCTTTATCGTGCTGATTGGTGCCTTCACCAAAGCCAGCGGCCCGGTCATGCAATACGGCACCTTCACGCTGGACAATATGGAGCGTGCCCTGCGCTACGCTCCCGAGCCCATCTTGAACTCACTGATGCTGGCCAGTGTCGCCACTATTGCAGGCACCTGCTTTGCCACGATCTGCAGTTACCTGATCGTGAAAAAGCGCCTGTTCGTGGTCACCGCGCTGGACTATATGGTGATGCTGCCTTTGGCCATTTCCGGCACCGTGCTGGGTATTGCCCTGATCCAGACCTACAACAGCGGCATGCTGGTGCTGACTGGCACCTGGGTGATCATGGCCGGTGCGTACTTTGTGCGTAAAGTGCCCTTCTCCATTCGCTCGGCCTCGGCCTCGCTCTACAACATTCCCGACTCTATCGAAGAGGCCTCCATCAACCTGGGTGTCAGCCCCTTCAAGAGTTTCTTCAAAGTGGTTCTGCCCTTGATGAAGCCCGCCATTCTGGGTGCGGCCATCCTGATGTGGGTCACTTCGCTGGCTGAAATTTCCGCCACTATCGTGCTGTATTACGGTGGTATGGAGACCATGCCCATCCAGATGTTCCGTCAGATCGACGCCGGCTTCCTGGCCCGCGCTTCGGCTTACGGGGTGATCTTGATGGTCGTGATTCTGGTGCCGATTTATCTGGCTATCCGTTTTCTCAAGCTGGATCTGTTTTCCAGCCGCTAATCTAAAAAGGCTCACTATGCTGACTACACGTTTTCTGAAAACTGGTCTGGCACTCTCCCTCAGTGTCGGCGCCCTGTCCCTGTCCGGTGCCGCCATGGCCGCCAATGCCGTGATATACACGCCTAACAATGTGCAAACCATTGATACGGCGCTGGAAATTGCTCGCAAGACCGCGTCTGACCTGTCCATTCAACAAGTGACCTCCGGCGCTGGTGCCTTGATGAAGCGTATCGAAGCCGAAGCACAGAACCCGCTGGGTGACGTGGTATGGGGCACTGGCTACGGCACCATGGCCGCTTTCCAGCAGAACTTCGAAGCCTACGAATCGCCCGAGAACAAGGCCATTCCTGAAGCCTTTCATGGCAAGGACAGCCTGTGGACCAGCTCCAACGCCCACGTCATGGTCATCATGGCCAACGAGCGTCAACTGAAAGGCCAGGCCGCTCCCAAAACCTGGTCCGATCTGTTCGATCCTCAGTGGAAAGGCAAGGTCATTATTGGTGACCCAGCATCATCGGGCAGCGCCTACGACCAGGTCTATGGCATCTACCAACTGTACGGTGCTGAAGGCCTGCAAAAGCTGGCGGCCAATGTGATCGTGTCCAAGAGCTCGGGCCAGGTCTACAAAAGCGTGGCTAACGGCGAGTACCCCTTGGGCGTGACCATGGAATACGCGGCCTACGCCTACGTGGCCGGTGGTCAGAAAGGCATTGAGCTGATCTACCCTGAAGACGGTACCTTCATTGCTCCTGAAGGCGTGGCCGTGATCAAGAACCCCAAGAACGGCCAGGAAGCGGCTCGCAAACTGGTCGACGTTCTGCTCTCCAAAGAAGTACAGGAAGCTGAACTGGTGGAGAACTTCCGCCGTCCTACTCGCAGCGACATCAATGTGGCCGAGCTGACCAAGTTGCCTAACCTGGATCAGATCAAAGTGGCCAACATCGATCCTTTGAAGGCTGCTGCCGAGTACGAAACGGTCATCGAAGCCTGGAAACAGGCTTTGGCTGCAGCTGGCAAATAAGCCGGAGAAATTCAGAGCGCAACAGCAATGCGTGGTGGGCCTGCCCCACCCGCCTGCTGGTCCGCACTGAATGGACAAACCCCTTGATGCTGGATTCTCATCCGGCCCTCAAGGGGTTTTTTATTGCCTGAAATACGTGAGCAAAAACGGCTGCTGGGTGACGTATCCCAAGCACTCTCAGACCGGCTCCGAAACTGCGTTGCGCTCGGCAAGCAACAAGCCTGGAGAAAGACAGAGCTGCCTCATTTATCCACTGGATAAATCTGATCTTCACGCAGGCGTGGGCGATCGGCTTCCACTTCGGTCAAAGGCTCCACACGCTGCATGGTTGCCAGTGAACGCTGGGCCAGACGCTGGTACATACGTGTGCCGAAAAACTTGCCATCAATGGCTTTCTGATCCAGCTCCTTGACCACCGTCGCGGGAGAACCGGCCACCAGACTGCGGGGCGGCACTTGCATCCCTTTCTTCACAAAGGCCATGGCGCCGATAATGCTGTCTGCACCGATGTCGGCAGCATCCATCACCACGGCATTCATGCCCACCAGCACGTTACGACCGATCACGCAGCCGTGCAGCACTGCTCCGTGTCCGACATGACCATCCTCATGCACCACCGTGTCCTGATAAGGCGTGCCGTGAATAACACAGGTGTCCTGAATATTGGAGCCGGCCTTCATGATGATGCGCCCGAAGTCCCCGCGCAAGCTGGCCAAAGGACCGATATACACGCCCTCGCCAATAATGACGTCACCAATCAGTACAGCGGTAGGATGAACATAGGCCGTGGGGTGAACCACTGGCACCAGCCCATCAATAGAATAAATATTTTGCATACCTGCCTCGTACAAAAAGCCTGCACCCACAGCCGGCCCAAGGTCCGGCCAAAAATACGATCATAGCTGCTGCAGACCGATATAATGCGCCGTACTCTTTCTTTTTGCATCCTATGAGCATGTTGTATTACTGGCTGGCCTTTTCCCTGGGCATGGTGTTTTACGCCGCCTACTTGTCGCAGTCCTTTTTGCTGTCGCAAGGCATTATCTATATGAAGGAAAAAGATCAATCGCCGCCCCTGCTCTGGCTGTTCACCCGCCTGATCGGCTTTATCCTGCGTGCCATTCCCGGCCTGCTGATGCGCCCTGTCCCCCTGATTTTGTGGGTCGTGGGCCTGGGGTTGACGGTGCAATACAGTTTCGCGCTTTAAGCCAGACGAGCCGCACTTTTCTCGTTCACTGCACGGACATCCGGGTCAGGATTGAGGGCTTCCTGCCCCCCACGTCTGCGACTCTCAGTCAAGCCTTCTGCGCCTGTCAGTCAATTCAGCACTGCCCTCCCCTCCTAAACTGACACAAAACAGGATGGCCGGGCTCTGTAAGCAGCACGGCCTGGCGATCAAGATCGCGGATACCGCGACAAGGAGGATGTATGCAGACAAGGAAAATCGTCCGGGCAGCCGCCGTACAGGCCGCCTCTCCCAACTACGACCTGGCAGCAGGTGTTGATAAAACCATTGAACTGGCTCGACAAGCGCGTGATGAAGGCTGCGACCTGATCGTATTTGGTGAAACCTGGTTGCCAGGCTATCCCTTCCACGTCTGGCTAGGTGCGCCGGCCTGGTCACTGAAATACAGTGCTCGTTACTATGCCAACTCACTCTCGCTGGACAGTGCAGAGTTTCAGCGCATTGCCCAGGCTGCGCGAACCTTGGGCATTTTCATCGCATTGGGCTATAGCGAACGCAGCGGTGGCAGCCTGTATCTGGGCCAATGCCTGATCGACGACAAAGGCGAGATGCTGTGGTCACGTCGCAAACTCAAACCCACGCATGTAGAGCGCACCGTATTTGGTGAGGGTTATGCCCGTGATCTGATTGTGTCCGACACAGAACTGGGACGCGTCGGCGCTCTATGCTGCTGGGAGCATTTGTCGCCCTTGAGCAAGTACGCGCTGTACTCCCAGCATGAAGCCATTCACATTGCTGCCTGGCCGTCGTTTTCGCTATACAGCGAACAGGCCCACGCCCTCAGCGCCAAGGTGAACATGGCCGCCTCGCAAATCTATTCGGTGGAAGGCCAATGCTTTACCATCGCCGCCAGCAGTGTGGTCACCCAAGAGACGCTAGACATGCTGGAAGTGGGTGAGCACAACGCCTCTTTGCTGAAAGTAGGCGGTGGCAGTTCCATGATTTTTGCACCGGACGGACGTACACTGGCTCCCTACCTGCCTCACGATGCCGAGGGCTTGATCATTGCCGATCTGGATATGGAGGAGATTGCCTTCGCCAAGGCGATCAATGACCCCGTGGGCCACTATTCCAAACCTGAAGCCACCCGTCTGGTGCTGGACTTGGGGCACCGAGAACCCATGACTCGGGTGCACTCCAAAAGCGTGACCAAGGCAGAGGCTTCCGAGCCAGGTGTGCAAAGTACGGCTACCTCAGTCGCTATCAGCCATCCCCAGGACTCGGACACACTGCTCGTGCAAGAGCCGTCCTGATCCCAAGAGATGACAAGGCCCGGACAGCTTGCCCGGGCCGTGATTCCTTCTGCTCCCCGGTCCTGCATCCGCGTCGTCCTGGTCGGAAATTATCGCCCTCCGCCACTCTTTCTGGTCTGGCTCAAACCAAAGATCTTGCCTGATACTTAGTCAGTCCAGTTGATCGCAGTCCCTGCCGTCAGCCTTTGGACCCACGACGGAGAGATCATCAATGGAGCAATGGTCCACCACGGCAGTTCCCGCTACCCGGCGCGCCCCCTATTGGATGGAGGCCGTCAACAAAGCTTATGTGCAGCTGGAATGCGCCGTCCCCTCCCGTTCCGCTACCCCTTTCTTCGGGGCCATTACGCGACGTGAACTGGCAGAGGTCAGCCTATCTCGTATCTCCTCGACCACCCAGACCGTGCTGCGCACGCCACTGCAAATTTCCAGAGCATCCGAGGATATTTTTCTGCTCAGTATTCAAGTGGCAGGAGCGGGACAACTAGTTCAGGATGAAAAGATCGCTAAGCTGAAACCCGGCGATCTGGCCCTGTACGACTCCACCCGCCCCTATCAACTCCTGTTTGACCAGGACTTTGAGCAGTATGTCCTGTCTTTGCCCGGCTCCATCCTGCGCAAGCGTTTGCGCAATGCCGAAGATATGACAGCCTGCAAAATAACCAGCGCCCAATCCGGCACGGCACGCCTGCTCGCCTATATGGTGAGCGAGCTGATGGCCTGCCCACCAACCGGCGGGCCTATTGTGGATCTATCACTTGCCGACAGCCTGGTCGGTATTCTGGTGGCAGCGCTGGCCGAGAATCTGGGCAGCCCGTCCTTAAAGGACGATACGGGAACCGTACGGCGCGACCGGATCAAAGCCTATGTCTTGGAGAATCTGCGCGACCCCGAGCTGAATGTAGGCAAGATTGCCAATCGCCTGGGCCTGACAGCCAGCACTGTGCATCGCGCCTGGGAAGGCGAGGCCGATTCACTGACAAACTGGATTTGGTCCATGCGCCTGCAAGGCGCTGAACAGGATTTGCGCCGTCTAGCCCATCACCACAAGACCATCACTGAAATTGCGTATCACTGGGGCTTCAGCAGCTCTGCCCATTTCAGCCGGGCATTTCGGCAGCGCTTTGGTGTGCCGCCTAAAGAGGCCCGCGAAAGTATGCGGGCCCAGGTCCAAACAAACACGATGCCTATCTGATCCGGCGGTCCGGCGATCCGGCGGTCCGGCGATCAGGCAATCGCCTTGCCGTCATTCAGAGCCAGCAGGCCCTTGATCAGCCGATACAGAATCCACACGCTGACAATCACGATGGTCACGAAACCGACCAGAATCGCCATCAACAAGAAAGACAGCGCCACACCAAGCAATCCCCACCAGAACGTACGGATTTGCCAATCAAAGTGCGATTCCAGATAGGTGCCGCGCACTTCATCGCGCTTGATGTAGTTGATGATGATGGCGACCAGGGCGGTGATGCCGCCAAACATGGACAAGATGTACAGCGCGTAATTGATCAGAGTCAGATTACGCAGACTGACCAACTGGTTTGTACCGTCGCCTTGTGGGACCGGGTTCCTTTCCTCATTCATCCGTAACTCCTTGGAAAAATAAACGGTAGCGTTACCTATCCCGTAACGCTACCGAAGAAAACCTGTTCAGGTCAGTGACTGCCTGGAGATCAACGCAGTCCAATAAATGGCATGGCGGAACCGGGAACCAGACTTTCTGGCAACTTACCGTCCCATTTTTCCACCGCATTCAAATTGACCAGATTGGTATTCTGGGCCAATGCCTGGGCCCTGGCAGAAATGGCCTTGGCTTCGGCGTCACCACGCAGGCGAATACCGTCAGCTTCGGCCATATAGCGTTCGCGCTGAGCGCGGGCTTCTGCTTCAGCCTGAACCACTTTGATTTCAGCCTGAATGGAAGCAGTTTCTTTTTGCTGGCGGGTGGTTTCAATTTGAACCTGGGCCAACATGCGGTTTTCAATCGATTGCTCATAGGCTTTGGAGAACGACACTTCCTCAACCTGCACGCCCATCATTTGCAAAGGAGCGGACTCCAGGGTCACGCGCATGGCTTCGTTGATGTCAGCACCCAGCTTCTCGCGATTCTGAATCGACTGAGCAGCAGTGTACTTACCGAACACGTTCTTGATCACATCCAAAGCCTTACGCTCGAGCAAGCGAGCTTCCAGGGCATCGAGTGAACCGTACTCGGAGTACAGCTGAGCCACATCAGTTTCAGGCACGCGGTACGTTACCGAAGCCACCATGGAGGCGGACTGCTGGTCAAAACTGTACGCCTCAAGCTGCATGCGAACCGTGTGATCACGTACCGAAATGGTACGTACCGTGTCAAAGAACGGAACCTTGAAGTCCAGGCCAGGTTCGGCCACGCGAACCAGCTTACCGTTACGCAGCACCACGCCACGTTCACCCTGGTCTACCTGCAAGAACGAGCCCATGGAGGCCACGATCAGGATCAGGAAAATAACAACCGCCGCTCCCAGGAAACCCAGTCCCTTGGAGTAGTTGGCAGTGCCACCTTCTGGCTTTGTTTTAGCAGCCAATTTAGTAAATGGATTTTTATCAGTGCTCATCACGGCTTCCTTTATGTGGCTGACGCGTCTGGTCTTTTAATTGACGACGTTCCACCATCAGTTGCCGTATGCCTTTGGCAATCAGGTAGGCCAGCACAGCGGCCCCCAACAAAATCAAGATGATACGCATGACGCTTCAGTCTTCCCACTAGATTTCAGTCAGAGCGCAATTATCCCCGATTCCTTCTGTCACGCTCAGAAAAGAAGCGTCAAAATATGACAAATGGACAGTATTGCTGGTAACAAATCTTGAACAGGCGCCATTGCGACGCCCGTGAAAATGGAAAAAGCGGATTAGTTGCTTATTCGAGGGAAGCCAGGGCAGCGTCCAGTTCAGCCAGATGAGCCTGTACCGGCGGTACATCGCTACGGGTTGCAACCAGGCGCAGAATATGGTTTTTACTGATCTGGAAGGTACGCATCAACTGCTCCAGTTCAGCCGTGGAGTATTGGCGTGCGTTATCGCGCAAGGCCGCTTCCAGCGCATCCAGCTGCTCGTAAACCGAGTCCAGATCTTCACGCTCCTGGATATAGAGACGAGTCAGCCAGATATGGCGTCCCACGCTATCCCATTGCTCCAGTCCGGCAAAGCCATACTTTTGCGTCAGACTGTTCAATTGACGGTAAATGTCGGAACCGCGCTCGACCTGATCCACCTCCAGCATGGGTGGGAAACCGTCTGGCAGACCGCCATCCCAAACCGGCTCGCTACGCTCCACGGTTTGCAGCACCGGCAAGATTTCACCCAGGCTTTGCACATAACGAGTCACGACCTGGTCATCCAATGCCAGCTCAGTTGACGATGCCAAAAAAGGCAGGCCCATCAAGGCCATGCTACAGATACAGAGGACTCGTTTAATCATCGCTCGCCCTAAAAAACAAGACCACCCGTCTTGAACGACGTAAAACACATTGGTCGATTGTAAGCACGGGAATGACTGCTTTTCTTTGCCTGTGCCAAAAACGACACAGCCTTTTCAATCCTCAACAGTCTTGGACTGAAAAGCCTTGCGCTTTAACAATCCATGCTGTTTGAAACGCTGCTGCCAAGGACACTCTACCGTTTCACTTCGCCTGAGTGGGCAAAATAAAAAAGTAACAATTATTTTTTGTTCTTGTGTTTGGAAAAGTGTGATGCCCGTCTTGTTGTCGCCATTACTGCCTGAACCAGGACCGGGTTTGCACAAAGACAAGCTTGAGCGTGGGTCCGAACATTGGCGACACTATGCGTCAGACAATAAAAAAAGCCCTTGAAAACAAGGGCTTAATTTAATTCCAGCTGGCGGAGACGGAGGGATTCGAACCCTCGATACGGGTATAAGCCGTATGCTCCCTTAGCAGGGGAGTACCTTCAACCTCTCGGCCACGTCTCCAGCTCTAGGAAAGAAGTAACTATAGCATTTTTAAAAAACCAATGCAAATAGCTAAAGGGATTATTTTTCCTGATCCAGCTCGAACGTCTTGTGCAGAGCACGCACCGCCAATTCCATGTACTTGTCGGCAATAATCACCGAGGTCTTGATCTCGCTGGTGCTGATCATCTGGATGTTGATGCCCTCTTCGGACAAGGCGCGGAACATGGAGCTGGCAATACCAGCGTGGTTACGCATGCCGATACCAACGATGGACACTTTGCACACGGCTTCATCAAACACGATTTCGCCAGCGCCCACAGCCGGGCCGACCTGGTTCATCAGCAGTTCCTTGGTACGCAGCGCGTCGTTGCGGCTGACGGTAAAGGAAAAGTCTGTGGTGCCCTGAACCGACAGGTTCTGCAAAATCATGTCGACTTCGATGTTGGCCGCTGCGATGGGGCCCAGAATGGAATAGGCCACGCCGGGGGTGTCGGGAACGGCACGCAGGGTGAACTTGGCTTCATCACGGCTGAAGGCGATGCCAGAGACAACGGCAGCTTCCATTTTTTGGTCTTCCTCGAAAGTAATCAGCGTACCCGAAGACATTTCTTCTTCGAGCGAAATCATGGGGTCGGTCATGGAGGACAAGACGCGCACAGGCACCTTGTACTTGCCAGCAAATTCCACAGACCGGATTTGAAGAACTTTGGAGCCCAAAGAGGCCATTTCCAACATTTCTTCAAAGGACAGCACTTTCATGCGACGTGCTTCGGGCACGACGCGCGGGTCGGTGGTGTAGACACCATCCACATCGGTAAAGATCAGGCATTCGCTGGCCTTCATGGCAGCGGCAACAGCCACCGCGGAAGTATCCGAGCCACCACGACCCAGGGTCGTGATATTGCCTTCATCATCCACCCCCTGGAAGCCGGTCACAACGACCACACGGCCTGCGTCCAGATCCTGGCGAATGCGGGTGTCATCAATAGAACTAATGCGGGCACGGGTGTAGGCATTGTCGGTCTTGACGGGAACTTGCCAACCGGCGTAGCTGCGGGCGGGAACGCCCTGGGCAGCCAAGGCCATGGCCAACAAAGCGCTACTGGCTTGTTCGCCCGTAGCGGCCAGCATATCCAGCTCGCGCGGATCAGGCTGAATACTCAGTTCTTTGGCCAGGCCTAGCAAACGGTTGGTTTCACCGGACATGGCCGAAGGAACCACCACAACTTGGTGCCCGGCGGCATGCCATTTGGCAACCCGACGCGCCACATTCTGGATGCGCTCGATCGAGCCCATCGACGTGCCGCCATATTTATGTACGATCAGGGACATCTTTTACTCTGCATCAAAGGGCTAAGGTCTGGGATAGACACAAAACCCAACTATTCTAACGACTTTCTGTGCCCCAAGCGCAGGCTCTACCACATACACACGCAAAAAAACACATACTTTGTCGACTCAACACCATAGCCCACGCTCCTGCCACAGGCCACCCCAAACTACTTACTTGCTTGATCGGCCACCCGGCCTGCTTGCTGGTCGCCTGGACCGGCAGATTCGATCTGCACCCGGCCTCGCACACAGCGCACCAGGTTCTGTCCATGCTTCCACATCAAATTTCTGTCGTGCCCCCGGGCATGCAGCCCGCGCAGTTGCTTGAGCAGTTCTGCCAGACGCGCTTGCGTAGGCAAGCCAGCGCCCTGCTCCTGCAACCAATAACGGAGCACCAGGCTTTGCCGCGCTGGCTCCAGGCTACGCCAGGCCACCAAACTGAAACTACGTCCTGCCTCATCAGGTTCCAGTGTCAACCAGTCCTGGCTGGCCACACTGTCCAATACTTCCTGCGTTTCGCGGCTTAGCTGTGCCTGGCGCTGCAAACGGCTTTGCCAGCCCGGCCAGCGCTCGTCGAGCACAGGCGTGAGCAAATCGCGCACTGCGCCACGGGTGTAATCAGGATTGATATTGGTGGGATCTTGTACCGCATGCCAGCCTGTGGCTGCGGCAAACGCATCACTGGCTTGAAGAATAAGTGCCCTGGGCTGCTCCAGCCAGGGTCGCCAGTACTGCAATTGATCGCGCTGCATACGGGGTGCCATCGCCCCCAGGCCGGTTGTGCCCGTGCCACGCAGCAAACGCATCAGAACCGTTTCGGCCTGATCGTCTTGATGATGGGCCAGCAGTACATGCTGCAAGCCAACAAAGCGCGCCAGTTCAGCCAGGCCCTGATAACGGGCATCACGCGCGGCAGATTCCATGCCATCAGCGCTTAGACGGTGGGACTGCACCTGGACCCGCAAGCTGTGACAGGGTCGCTGCAAACGCGCAGCCAGGTCATGCACATGCGCTTGCCACTGATCGGCAATGGCTTGCAGGCCGTGATGAATATGGAAAAAATGAAGTGTGACTTTGCGGCGGCTGGCCCAAAGATGGGCATGTACCGCCAGCATTGCCGAGTCCGCACCACCACTTAAGGCGACAGCGACGCAATCGCCGCTTTTGAAACTTAAGTGATGGTTAAGCGCCTCCAGCAGCGGGGGTGAGGGGCTAAAGCCCCCCAGCTGACTGGAAGGCAATGGATCAGGCACGAACTTCCTGATAACGACCGTAGGCCAATAGACGTTCCATACGCTGCGCCAGCAGTTGTTCGGTGCTCAGGCCCGAGACCTGACGCAAGGCGTCGGCCAGGGCACGGCCCAATTGACGCGCCATCATGGTGGGGTCGCGATGTGCGCCACCAATGGGCTCGTTGATCACACGATCAACCAGGCCCAGTTCTTTCAGACGGGGAGCGGTAATGGCCAGGGCTTCAGCCGCCACAGGAGCCTTGTCTGCGCTGCGCCACAGAATCGAGGCGCAACCTTCGGGCGAGATCACGGCGTAGGTGGAGTATTGCAGCATGGAGACCACGTCACCCACGGCAATCGCCAACGCACCACCCGAACCGCCTTCACCAATAATGGTGGAGATGATAGGTACACGCAGTTTGGCCATGGCAAACAGGTTATGACCGATTGCCTCGGACTGACCACGCTCTTCAGCGCCAATACCAGGGTAGGCGCCGGGAGTATCAATGAAGGTAAAGACAGGGATACCAAATTTTTCCGCCAACCTCATCAAGCGCAGGGCTTTACGGTAGCCTTCGGGGCGCGGCATGCCGAAGTTGCGACGGGCGCGCTCTTTGGTATCACGACCTTTCTGGTGACCAATCACCATGCAAGGCGTACCGTTGAAACGGGCCAGACCACCCACAATTGCCAGGTCGTCCGCATACATGCGATCGCCATGCAGTTCGTGAAAGTCCGAGAAGATCTGGTTTACATAGTCCAGGGTGTATGGACGTTGTGGATGGCGAGCAACCAGGGCCGTTTGCCAAGGCGTGAGCTTGGCGTAAATGTTCTTGGCCAGCGTCTGGCTTTTTTGCTGCAGACGGCTGAGTTCCTCTGAAATATCCACAGCGGAATCAGATTGCACATAGCGGAGCTCTTCGATTTTGCCTTCGAGCTCGGCCAAAGGCTGCTCAAATTCCAGGAATGTATTTCGCATGTCGGTTCTTAAGGTTTAGGCCTAATTTAATATCGTACCGCAACTGTGTTCAGACTGCGCCACAGATGCCAGGTAGCCACCGTGCACCACGGTGCCCACGCTTGAGCAACTTCACGCGCCTCGAACCGGGAGACCGGCTCGCCGCTGAAATAGTGCTGAGAGATTGCCTTGAGCAGGCCCGCATCATCCAAGGGGAGAACATCGGGTCTGTGCAAGTTGAAAATCAGAAACATATCTGCCGTCCAGCGGCCTACACCACGAATGGCGCACAGGTCCGCAATAACGGCTTCGTCAGACAGGGACTGCCATGCCTGGGGGTCGATTTTACGAGCATCAAAGTGAGTCGCCAAATCAACAATATATTCGGCCTTGCGTTTGGGCAAACCCAAACCATGCAGGGCCTCGTAACCCAGTTCCAAAATAAGCTCAGGCGAGAGCGCCTGGCCACAGCCGTCCAGCAGTTTGCGCCACAGCTGATCCGCCGTACGCGAGGCCAGTTGCTGGCCCACGATGGAACGCACCAAGGTGGTGAAAGCCGGTGCCTGATGTTGCAGCCAGTAGTCGCCATGCTGGGGGATGAGCTTGCGCAAGATACGATCGCGCTTCATCAGCTGGGCGCACGCGTCGTCCCAGTAATCAGGTTTGCCCACCAAACGAACTTGAGGGCCGGATTGAACGCCGCTTAGGCCCTGCGCCATTGTGTTGCTCCACCTGGCCGATCTTCCAGCTCTACGCCCTGCTCTTTAAGCTGCTCACGGATGGCGTCGGCGCGCGCAAAGTCGCGATTCTGTTTAGCCTGGCCGCGTTCCGCCAGAAGCTCGTCAATCTGGGCGTCGCTCAAGGAGTCGGCACCGGTCACGCTGGCCGCCTGACCAAAGCGTGTGCTGGCGCGCCAGTAGACGGCGGGGTCCACCTGCAAAAGACCAATCACGCCACCCAGGGCACGCATCAAGCCAGCGGCCTGCGCATCCTTGTCGCGGTTGGCCTGGCCAGCCAGCTCAAACAGAACGGCAATAGCACCGGCAGTATTGAAATCGTCATTCATGGCTTCGGCAAAAGCCAAAGCGGGGCCTTGAGTCCAGTCAATTTGGACGTCGGCGGCAGGAACGTGTTGAAGGGTCTGGTACAGACGGTCCAAAGCCTGCTGAGCATCGCGCAGATTATCTGGTGCGTAGTTTTGCAGGCTGCGGTAATGGTTGCGCACAATAAAGAAGCGCAACATTTCAGCTTCACGCGGGTTGGCGATGTAGCTGCTTTCTTCGTCGGCCAGACCTTCGGGCGCCACGGTATCGCGGATGCGACGGAAATTGCCCAGGGACTTGGACATTTTCTCCGAGTCCACCATCAGGGGGCCGCAGTGCATCCAGACATTGGCCAACTGACCGCCAAAGGCGCCTTCCGTTTGGGCAATTTCGTTCTCGTGGTGAGGGAACTTCAAATCCGGGCCACCGCCGTGAATATCCAGGGGCAGACCCAGCAGCGCCTTGCTCATGGCCGAACATTCGATGTGCCAGCCCGGACGGCCCAGGCCGTAGGAAGACTCCCATTTGGATTCGGCGGGTTCGTCTTCTTTAGCCGACTTCCACAGCACAAAATCCAGAGGGTCACGCTTGGCCGAGTTCAGGGCAACACGCTCACCGGCGCGCAGATCATCCAAAGAGCGACCCGACAATTTGCCGTAGCCGGGGAACTGACGCACGGCGTAGTTCACATCACCGTCTTCGGACTGATAGGCCAGGCCATTTTCTTCCAGCTTGGCAATAATGCCCAGCATATCGGGCACGTGCTGCGTGGCGCGTGGTTCCGAGTCAGGACTTTGCACACCCAGAGCCTTTTCGTCGGCATGCATGGCGGCAATATAGAAGTCCGTTACCTGAGACATCAGCTGCTTGCGCTCGACGGCACGGCGGATGATCTTGTCATCAATATCGGTAATATTGCGCACATAGGAGACGCGATAGCCGCTTGCTCGCAACCAGCGCTGCACGATGTCAAAGCTGACCAGCATACGAGCGTGTCCCAGGTGACAGAAGTCGTACACCGTCATGCCACAGACGTACATACGCACGTGGCCCGGTTCAACCGGAGAAAACACCTCTTTAGAGCGTGACAACGAGTTATAAATGCGCAACATGGCCTGTAATCGTCATAAAATCGGAACCTTGTGCCAGAACAATTGCCCTTGGATCAGGTTCCGTATTTCCCGCCCGGCAAGAGGCAAGGTTAGAATGATGGTCAATAAGTATAGCAAGCAGACCTCGTTAAAGGCAGCAATCTACCAACCTTCCTGGTCTTCAAGCCAGATTTTATAGGCGCCCCCTCTGTGTTCAGTACACCTAGACGGACTCGGTTTCTCGCTCCTTGCACCCTGGCCCTTTTTCTGGCCCTGGGTCAAAACGTGAGCGCCCAATCCCTGCCCGATTTGCCCCCGCCCAGTGCGCGGGTGAACGATCCCTTGCTGGATATCGCTCCCGAACCTGAACGTGGCTGGAAGGGTCTGGCCCGTGCTCTGGACGTGCTGGCCCCCAGCGTCGATACCTCTTTGCCGCTTAGCGCCGCTGAAGTCAGCCAGCGCATCAGCACCTTGATTGCCCAGGGCCGTCATGCCGACGCCTTGCAGGCGATCGAAAAACAGCTGGAGCAACGCAAGGACCGGGGCGAGCCCGGTGCCAATGTGCAGTTGCTGTTTTTGAAGGCACGCGCCCTGTCGGCCAGTGGTGACCACAATGGCGCCATCAGCCTTTACCAGAACATGACCACCTATTACCCGGAGTTGCCCGAGCCCTGGAATAATCTGGCGGCCGAGTACATTGCGCAGGACAAGCTGGACCTGGCCCTGGAAGCCCTGAAAATGGCTTTGACCGCCGATCCCTCCTACGCACTGGCCCGCGCCAATATGGGTGAAGTCCAACTGATGCTGGCCAATGATACCTACCGTCAGGCCGCCGCCAGTGGTGTGCCCAAAGCAGCCCAGCGTGCGCAACAAACTGGCCAAATTCTGCAACAATAAGATTTTTCTTTGACTGGGTTGTCCCTATCTTATGTTTGCAAGCACATTTCAATGGTGTGATCAGGCTCGCAGCTTGCGCACCCTGCTTATTGCTGCCTGTATGGCTATGCCTATGATGAGCAGTCCGGCTATGGCAGCAGATTCTTCCACTTCTTCTGAAGGCACTTCTATGAGCACCTCTCCACGCGTCCAACTGCAGACGAACCAGGGCACCATCCTGATCGAACTGAACGCAGAAAAAGCCCCCAACACCGTAGCCAACTTTGTGGACTACGTGTCCAGCGGTTTTTACGACGGCACCGTGTTTCACCGTGTGATCAACAACTTCATGATCCAGGGCGGCGGCTTTGAGGCCGACATGAAGCAAAAAGCCACCAACGCTCCTGTCAAGAACGAAGCCGACAACGGTTTGAAGAACGACAAGTACACCCTGGCCATGGCTCGCACCTCCGACCCACACTCGGCTACGGCTCAGTTCTTCATCAACGTGGCTGACAACGACTTCCTGAACTTCACCGCTCCTACCGCCAATGGCTGGGGCTACGCCGTATTTGGCCGCGTGATCGAAGGCATGGACGTGGTCGACAAGATCAAGACCGTGCGCACCGGCAACAAGGGCTTCCACCAAGACGTGCCCGTTGAGGACGTCGTTCTGGAAAAAGCCACGCTTGTCGAATAAGCTCACGCTTGCGGGCAACATCTGGATTGCCGCGGACCTGCATCTGGGTCCGGACAATCCAGACACCGTCCAGGATTTCCTGCAGTTTCTGCACTCCGCCCAGCATCAAGCTCATGCCTTGATCCTGGGCGGTGATATTTTCAATGCCTGGATTGGTGACGATCAAATCGCCCACCCTGCTCCCTGGCTTGCTCAAGTCAGTGAGGCGCTGCGCACATTCGCGCAGCAGCATCCGCTGTATCTGATGCGCGGCAATCGCGATTTCCTGCTGGGCCAAACCTACGCCCGCCATGTTCACGCCACGCTATTGCCTGATCAAGTCGTTCTGGATACTTCTGCCGGCCTGATTCTGATGTCGCACGGCGACGAGTACTGCCTGGACGATCTGGCCTATCAACGCTTTCGCCATTGGGTACGCAAACCCTGGCTCCAGAAACTCTATCTGGCCTGCCCTTTAAGCTTGCGTCAGCGTATTGCTGATTCAGCCCGCGCCGGTAGCCAGCGCGGCAAGCAATACAAGTCCAAAGACATCATGGATGTGCAGCCTGCAGCTATTGTGGCAGCCTGCGAGGCGCATCCTGTGCAGGCCATGGTTCATGGCCATACACATCGCCCTGCAGTACATGACATTCCCGGCTTTGAGCCGGTACGCCGCTGGGTACTCCCGGATTGGGAGTCTGACTCCTCGGAAGGAGGACGACGGGGCGGCTATATCAGCATTGAAGGTGTACAGCTCTGCCTGCACCAGTGGGGGCAAGAGGATCAGTGTCAGACACTGGGACCTCATTAAGAGTGACTTCACCTACAGCCAGCTAGGTTTAAGCTCCACGTCTTTTTATACCTTCTTGCGATAAAACCTGTTTTTCTTCACACGGTGCTGGTGGCAAGAATCAAGGTGGCTGCATAAGCATTTTTGAGGGGGCAGTTGGGCTCGACTTGGCGGGTCTCTGGCCCGTGCTGCGCACGGGTTCCCTGGTCTCTTGCAGTATCCAGGCGCCCTGTGAACTCGCGGGGTGGTTCGTCCCCCGGACGAACCACAAGCGCCCCGCTCAAACAGCACAGGGCTTGCATCCTGGATACTGCAAGAGCCTGCGGCCAGAGCCCTGACTCGCCCGTCGAGCCCAACTGCCCCCTCAAAAACGCAAAAAAGACCGTGATTTTTGCCAACAAGATACTTTCGCTCGCGGCAACCAAAGCGGACCACCGAAGGCTGGTCTCGTGCCCGAACACCGATTCTTGGCACCATGAGCAGCAAGGCTGCTTGTCCCTTCCTCACTGTGAGCCTCTCGGTTCGTCTGCCCCGGTATCCGGGCGGTTCAGACTGCTTGCCGCAGGCGGTGTTCGGATACGGGGTGCAAGCGCCCTTCTGTTTGAGCGGGGCGCTTGTGTCTTGTCCGGTGGACAAGACACCCCGCGAGTTAAGGGCGCGCCCGTATCCGAACACCGACTAGGGTACCGGTGCGCAGCACCGGCAAGTAGTCAGCCCGGATACCGGGGCAGACGAACCGAGAGGCGTCTTGCTGAGACCAAGCTCCTTTCAATAAGCAGCAGCGTATCGAAACCGAACCAGGCCAGACCAAATGACGGGCGACAAACCCGCTATTTGCCAACAAACCCTTGAACACAATAATCACCAAAAAAGTGCCCATCAAATTGGTACATCGCTAGATACGCGGACAGACAGACGGATAGACAGCTAGACAGATAAATAGATAGATAGATAGATAGGTAGATAGGTAGGTAGGTAGGTAGGTAGGTAGGTAGGTAGGTAGGTAGGTAGGTAGGTAGGTAGGTAGAGTATGTGCGTGAAAAGACGACATTTACCGAGCCTCCCTGAAAAGAAAAATCCCCGCTGGCAGATCAAGCAAGCGGGGATTTCAAAACATCTCAGGCGGCAAAGGTCTAAGTCATCAGCCACACAAACAATACTCCGCCCAACGCAATCCGATACCAGGCAAAAGGACGATAGGTGCGACTGGACACAAAGCGCAGCACGGCCTTCACCAGGAACAAGGCGCTAAAGAAAGCAGCAACAAAGCCCACAATAATCGCGGTGCTTTGATCTGCACTCAAGGACGCACCGTTGCGATACAGGTCATAAACCGTAGCAGCCAGCATGGTTGGCATGGCCAGGAAGAAAGAAAACTCCGTGGCGGTCTTGCGCTGAATACCGGCCAGCATGCCGCCGATAATAGTGGCGCCCGAACGTGAAGTACCTGGCACCATGGCAATACATTGGGCAAACCCAACCACCAAAGCCTGCTTCCAGGTGATCTCTTCCAAGGCAAAGGCGGTAGCCTTTTGCGAGGTGGCGGTTTCACTCTGATCCAGCTCCGACGTGTTCTTCGCGTACTGCGGTTTGCGCTCGACCCACAGCATCAACAAACCACCCAATACCAGCGTGAACACAAACACAATCTGGTGATGGAACAAGGCTTTGACGTACTGAATCGTCAAAGCACCAATAACGGCAGCGGGCAAAAAGGCAATCAGCAGATTGCGAGTGAACATCAGCTCGGTACGATCTCCGCGCAAGACCCCGGTGATCAGCTGAATCAAACGGGCGCGAAAAATCCAGATCACGGCCAGAATCGAACCAAACTGAATGACAACCTCGAAGACCTTGGCATCACCCGAGGAAAAATCAATCCAGGAGCCCAGGATCAGCAAGTGCGCCGTACTGGAAACCGGAATGAATTCCGTGATGCCCTCAACAATCCCCAGAAACAGGGCTTTCAACAAATAGAGAGTTTGCTCAGTCATGTTGTCCGAATCAAAGCCAATAAAAATTAAGACGCCAGAAATGGATCGATTTGTTCATCATCGTATGGCACACGTTCCAGGCTGACCTGCGAAATGCGACGCCCTTCCAGCTCTTCCACCTTGAAGCGATACACCGCATCGCTTTGCTCAAGCACACACACATCGCCCACCTTGGGCAATTGTCCGAAACGCGTCAGCAGATAACCGGCCAGGGTGGCATATTCTTCCTCTTCATCCACCAGACCATCCACACCCAGCATCTGTTCCAGATGATGCAAGTCGGTGGAGCCGTCCAGGAGCCAGTGGTCCTGAGACTCCTGGACAATATCGGGGGTTTCGTCCTCGCTGGGGAAGTCGCCTGCAATCGCCTCGAAAATATCCAAAGGCGTCACCAAACCTTCAATAGTGCCGAACTCGTCCGTCACCATGACCAACTGCCCGCGGCTTTGCTTGATGGTTTCCATCAGGTCCAAAATCCCGATGGACTCATACACAAAAACCGGCTGACGCAATTGGTCCAGACGGATATGACCATGAATCAGCAGGTCTGCCAGTAACTCTTTGCTTCGACCAATGCCAATAACCTCATCGAGCGAACCGCGACACACTGGCACCATGCTATGGGGTTCATGTGTCATCTTTTCGCGCAGGACCTCAGGATCGTCCTGCACATTCACCCAGGTAATCGCATTGCGCGGCGTCATCACCGAATGCACCGTGCGCTCGGACAAGGTCAATACACCACTGACCATATTGCGCTCTTCCTGACCGAACACCATTTGCGCCGCCGCACCGGGCAGATCCGGCCCGATGGCCGTTTCACCGGAAGCGGGACGCTTGCCCAACATGCGCAGCACAGCCTCGGCCGTACGCTCACGCATGGGACGACCAGCCTGCAGCATACGCAACTTGCGACGCGCCAGCTGATTGAACATTTCGATCAGGATGGAGAAGGAAATGGCCGCATACAGGTAACCCTTGGGTACATGTACGCCAAAGCCTTCCACCAGCAAGGAGAAGCCGATCATCAACAAAAAGCCCAGGCACAGGATCACCACCGTGGGGCGACTATTGATATAAGCCGTCAAGGGTTTGGAAGCAACCAGCATGATGCCAATGGCAATGACCACCGCCGCCATCATGATGGGCAGGTGCTCGACCATACCCACCGCCGTAATGACCGCGTCGATGGAGAACACGGCATCCAGCACCACGATCTGCGCGACGATGACCCAGAAGCTGGCATACATGCGCGAGCCGGAAGCATGAGCGCTGCGGTTCTCAATACGTTCGTGCAGCTCCAGCGTGCCCTTGAACAGCAGGAAAAAGCCACCCACGATCATGATCAGATCGCGGCCTGAGAAATCCAGGCTGAATATGGAGAACAAAGGATCGGTCAGCTGCACCAGATGGGACATGACCGTGAGCAAGCCAAGGCGCATCAGCAAGGCCAGTGACAGGCCCAGCACACGAGCCCGGTCGCGCTGCGCCGGAGGCAGCTTGTCGACCAAAATTGCAATGAACACCAGGTTATCGATGCCCAGCACAATTTCCAGAACTACCAGTGTGAGCAACCCAACCCAGGCGGTCGGGTCCATCAACCACTCCATCTCAGCTCCTTGGCGCTGTGATTAAAAGAACACCCCGGCAATGCCGGGGTCTAGGTTCTTAATCTTGCAGGTGCGACAGCATCTGAATAAAGATCTTCGGACTGGCGGCAATCACATTGCCAGTCTCTTTCCAGGTTTGTTCGCCTTCAAAGTCGCCCACCAGACCGCCGGCTTCGGTCACCAGCAAGGTGCCGGCAGCCAGATCCCAGGGTTTAAGGTTAACGGCGCAGAAGCCATCCAGACGGCCTGCGGCCACATAAGCCAGATCCAAAACCGTTGCACCCACGCGACGCACGGCAGCACATTCGGCCAGCATATCGGCAAATGGGGAGGTGGGTTTCACGCCTGCACCCGAATCCGGCACGTGTGCACCGATCAAGGCATCGTGGTAACGGGTCTGGCCCGAGACACGAATACGACGGTCATTCAGGAAGGCACCACCGCCACGGCTGGCCGTGAACATTTCATTGCGGTTGGTGTCGTAAATGACGGCATGGGCAGCCTGGCCACGGTGCATCAAGGCAATCGAAATTGCGTAGCACGGAAAGCCGTGGATAAAGTTGGTGGTGCCATCCAGAGGATCAATGACCCACTGGTATTCGGGAGCACCTTCGCCTGCGGGTTCCAGCGGTGGGCGCTCGCCCGTTTCCTCGCCGATAAAACCGTGGTCGGGGTAGGCTTCGCTCAACACTTCAATGATGGCTTCCTCTGCTGCGCGATCCACTTCCGTGACATAATCTTTAGGGCCTTTACGCGCAACCGACAGGTGCTGGAGGTCCAGACTGGCGCGAGAGATAATGGTGCCGGCACGGCGAGCCGCCTTGATGGCGGTATTGAGCATCGGGTGCATGGAAATTCCGTTTTTTTAACAATAATTGAGCCTGCCTGGCGTGCCCTGTTGCAGGGCAAAATCGCGTGAGCAGACACAGGAAGCGTAGCTTCAAAGTAGCTATTTTAAATGACTCAGACGCAAGCATCGGCATTTGATGATAATTTTCACCGGGTTCGCTTCATTATGGTGCAACCCAGCCACCCTGGAAACGTGGGCGCAGCAGCGCGAGCGATCAAAACCATGGGCTTTGGCGACTTATGTCTGGTCGACCCGCTAGACCCGGACGTTGCACAAAACCCTCAGGCAATCTCGCTGGCCAGCGGTGCCGTCGACGTTTTGGAGCAAGCAACTATTGTTCCCACTCTGGCACATGCACTGGAACCGGTCACTCTGGCTTTTGCCCTGACGGCCCGCCCCCGCTATTTAGGACCGCCAGCCGCCGATATACGTCAGACTGCCGAACTGAGCCGTGAGCATCTGCGCCAGCACGCCGGAACCGTCGCCATTGTGCTGGGGACCGAACGCGTGGGCCTGACCAATGATCACATCAGCCAGTGCCAATACGTCTGCCATATTCCGGCCAATCCTGAATACAGTTCCCTGAATGTCGCCCAGGCTTTGCAACTGGCTGCCTGGGAATTGCGCTATGCCTTGCTGGCTGAAAGCGGTGCCAGCCTGCTGCCCAATACGGATGGCAAGGCAGACCCTGGCAAGGAGCTGGCTCCCCAAGCCAAGGTGCAAGCCTTGCTGCAGCACTGGGAACAGGCCATTGAAAGCGTCAAGTTCCTGGACCCCAAACACCCCAAGAAGCTGGTGCCCCGCATGCAGCACCTGTTCGGTCGCGCCCAGCTTAGTTTGGACGAAGTGGATATGTTGCGCGGCCTGTGTACCGCCATGATCAAGACCGCTAAAACAGCGGGCCACCCCATCCCTGAGCAACGTAAAGACGAATCGGCAGGCCCGGAACATCGCTAAAAACTGCCTTCAAACGCGCTACCCCTCTTGCCCGCTGCACCCAGCGGGCATTGTCTTTTATGAGCGATCACACAGTGGACACTTTCTTGGCTGGCGTATATTCTTACTGAGTTACTTTTTCGGTAAGCAATAGCTGTTTTCAAGCATGAACACTCCCGAGACCGTAGAACCGCAGGATCAGGCCGGGCCGCGCACCTTGCAACGCGGCCTGCTGGTGCTCAAGACTTTGCAGAATCATCAAGGCAAAGGACTGAGCGTCACCGACCTGTCGCGCGCCACGCAATTACAGCGCCCCACCATCTACCGGCTGCTGGCCGCCCTGATCGATCACGGTCTGGTTCAGAACAGCAGCCATAGCCGTCGCTACAGCGCCACGCGCCAGGATCAGGGCCTGTTTGGACTGGACCCGCGTGTCACCATCATGCAGCCCATCATGCAAGAGCTGGCTCAACAGACTGGCGACGCGGTCTTTCTGGTGGGCCGCGATGGCGACGACTCCGTTAGCCTGTGGCGCGAAATTGGCCCCTACCCGGTACAGATTCTGGCCACTTATGTCGGCAAGCGTCAGCCTTTGGGCGTGGGTTCGGGTGGCATGGCCTATCTGGCCACACTTGGGGACGAAGCGATCGAGCAGATTATCGAACGCAATGCCAATCAGCTGGATCAGTACGGTGGCATGACTCAGCGCGAGATGCGCCAGTTGGTCACCAACACCCGTATCCGGGGCTACTCGGTTGTAGGCAATTACGCCGTACGCGGTGCTTTGGGTGTGGGCTGCGCGCTGTGCGACCACAAAGGCCGCCCCATTCTGGCCATGAGTGTCACGGCCATTACCGAGCGCATGCCGGCGCCACGGCAAAAAGAAATTGCCGGTTTGCTGCGCGACGCGCTGGATTCGGTCGCCGACAAGTTTTAAATCTGGGCGGATTTCTCCCCCTGAATGGTGTCGGGATCGTTAACACCCTCATCCGCACACAGCCTGCCCTGTGTGCTTTTTTACGTCTCGAAGTTCATTCCCTCTGTCTGCTTTTCCAATCAACGCAGGTGGCTCCTCCAGGCTCAGCCTGTCAAAAAAAGAGAAACTACGCTGGCTATAAGCCCAGTCCCTTCCCACGCCGCACTCCCCCAGGTTGGCGTATGAAAAAAAAGCAGTTCCGTTTCAAACAGCGCCCTATCCGCAACTCAAACTGATCCTCTAATCAGTTCGTTTTAGCTAAATATCCCCATCTCCCGTAAAACACGCGGCTTTATACCCAAAGCCGCGTGTCGCAGCATTCGCACGCCCTTTCCCCCTAGGGTTAACGCGTCATCGTTTCGCCGCGCGTAAATAAAACAACATTTGCTTTATTGATCCACGCACTAGCCTGTCGCTATCTTGTGGGCACAACGATAAGCCCCCTAAGGGGCACACCATAAAAAAGGAAGGCGAGATACAGGCAACAGTCATTACCGAGGAGTACGCGCTAGCGGGACTGTGTATCCAGCATCCACATCCATCAGCCGACCCACTAGCCAGGTCGGGGAGACAAAAACAAGGATAAGTTCATCATGAACACCACTGCTACCCTCTCGGCCAAACCCAGGCCAAACTTGCTGACCCGCTTTACCAATATCTGCGTGCGTTACGTAGAAAAGTGGATGCCGGACCCGTATCTGTTCGCCGTCATCCTGAGCTTGCTGGTTGTAGGACTGATTGCCCTGTTTGTCGATGGCGCCACCCCTGGAGGAATGGTGGATGCCTGGTATCGCGGGGTGTGGGGCCCCAAAAGCATTTTCACCTTTGCCCTGCAAATGGTGCTGATTCTGGTAACGGGCTACACCCTGGCCGAAGCACCGCCCTTGAAACGCGCCATCATCTGGTTGGCCTCCCGTGCCCGCACACAAGTTGAAGGCGCCCTGTTGTGCTTTGCCGTGGGGGCGATCTTCTGCCTGCTGAACTGGGGCCTGGGTCTGGTGGCTGGTGCCCTGGTTGCACGCCAGGTTGCCCGCCGTCTGCCCAATGTGCACTTTGGTTATCTGATTGCCTCGGGTTATATGGGTTACCTGCTCTGGACTCAAGGTCTGTCCAGCTCGATTGCCCTGGCCAATACCGATCCCAACAGCCCCATCAACGTCATCCATCAACTGACCAGCATGACGGTGCCGTTCAGCCTGACCATTTTCCAGCCCTATAGCTGGATTCCGGTCGTGGCCCTGATCATCCTGCTGTTCCTGACGATCTGGCGCATGGAGCCGGACTACGCCTTACCACCCGACCCGGCCGTCTTTGCGGACATTGAGAAAGACCTGCCCAAAACCAAGCCCAGCACCCCAGCCGAAAAGCTGGAAAACCTGTGGATTCTGAATGTGCTGTTCTTTGCCGCGGGTATGTACTACTTCGTGCGCAGCGGTTTTGCGCTGAACATCTCATCCATGATCATGCTGTTTACCGTCACCGGTGCCCTGCTGCACTGGACGCCTATCCGCTTTATCAAATCCTTTGTCGAGTCCGCCAAAACGGCAGGCCCGCTGATTCTGCAGTACCCGCTGTATGGCGGCATCATGGGCCTGCTTGCCTATATCCCCATGGAGGGCGGTCGCGCCCTGGAAGAAATTCTGTCCTCCGCGCTGGTGACTGGGGCCAATGAATACACTCTGCCCTTCCTGACCTTTATCGCCTCCATCATCATCTCGCTGTTTGTTCCTTCCGGTGGCGGACACTGGGGTGTGCAAGGCCCCATCGCCGTGCAGTCGGCCCTGGCCATTGGTCAGGACGGACCCGCCTACCTGGGCCTGATGTCCATGGCCGTGGCCTTTGGTGAAGCGGTGGCCAACATGATCCAGCCCTTCTGGCTTTTGCCTGTGCTGGCCATTGCGCGCCTGAATGTACGACAAGTGATGGGCTTTACTGTCGTGGCCTTTCTGATTGGCACCGTCATTTTGACGATTGCTATTCTTATCGCACCCTTCACGATCTAAGGACGCGCCATGTCTGTGAATGATTTCGCTACCCGAAACAGGACATCTAGCCAGGAGGCAGCAGAGGCAGCAATTGCCCGCTACGAGCAAACCGAGGATCTGATTCAGGCCTTTGCCCATCTGGACAAGGAGCAGGTACGGCGTGTCGCCCAAGAGCAGGAGAACAACACCGGCCCTTTAAAGGGGCTGGTCATCGGCATCAAGGATTTGATCAATACGGCGGACGCTCCAGCCACCTATGGTTCGCCCATTTATCGCGACAACCGCCCCACCCAGGACGCTGCCATTGTGCAGGCCCTGCGTGCGGCCGGTGCCGTGCCTTTTGGCAAAACCGTCACCACGGAATTTGCGCTGTTCAGCCCTCCCAAGACACGCAACCCCTGGAATCTGGAGCACACGCCGGGTGGTTCGTCGTCCGGCTCGGCCGCTGCCGTGGCCGCCAATGTGGTGCCGGTAGCTTTGGGCACCCAGACAGCGGGGTCCGTGGTGCGCCCCGCCACGTTCTGCGGAATTTATGGCTTCAAACCCAGCTTCGGCGCCCTGCCCAGCAGCGGCTTGAAAACCATCAGCCCGTCTCTGGACACCTTGGGAATTTTGGGCCAGCGTCTGGAGGATGTGCGCCTTGTGTTCAACGCGCTGCGCAGCACGCCGGAAGTATCGCAAGTCCTGCAGCAAGCCCCTTTGCGCCTGAGCTTTTTGCACACGCCCTGGTGGGAGGACATTGCCGAGGATTTGCGTGATCGGCTGGAAGCGACCGTGACTCACCTGAAAATGGATGACGGCCAGTTTGAAGTTCAGCTTAGCGACAGGGACAGTCTGTTTGGTGAACTGACCCACGCGCAGCAAGCCATCATGGGAGCTGAAGTACTGGCCCATTTAAGCCATGAACGCCAGCAACACCTGGAACTGCTCTCGCCTGCTTTGCAGACTTATCTGGATAAATGCGCACAGACTCAACCTGCCGAACTGATTCAGGCTCAAGGCCTGATCAATCAGGTCAAGCGCCAACCCGAGCTGATCTTCGGCGACGCAGACCTAATCCTGAGCGCCGCCGCCTTGGGCGAGGCTCCCACACGCGACACCACGGGCGATCCCGTGCTGTGCCGTGCCTGGACGGCATTGGGCATTCCATGCATCAACTTGCCCATCGGCTTTGGCAGCCACGGGCTTCCTTTAGGACTGCAAGTGGCTGCCCGCCCTGGGCAAGATGACCTGCTACTGGAAGCGGCCACCCGCATTGCCCATCGCCTGGGCACATTAACTATCGCGCTGCCTGAACTCCGATCCTGAAGGGTCGGGCAGCTTACTCAACGGATCACATCGACAGAGGTAGGACAGGGAAACCCAATGACGGACAGCAACTGGAATCTTAAGAATCAAGCCCGCCAGCAAAGACTGCAACGTGCCAGCCGCGCACTGGGAGACTCTTTGCAAGGCAAGATATGCAGCACGGATAAAGCCAGCAGCTTGCTGGAAGCCGTATTACAAGTAGGAGATCGAGTATGTCTGGAAGGCAATAACCAGAAGCAGGCCGACTTTCTGGCCGACGCACTGGTGGGCGTCGACCCAGCGCAGATTCATGACCTGCACATGGTGCAATCCGTGCTGGCCTTGCCCCAGCATCTGGATGTGTTTGAAAAAGGCATTGCCAACCGCCTGGACTTCAGCTTTTCCGGCCCGCAAGGTGCGCGCCTGGCCAGGCTGGCCTCGGCAGGACGACTGAACATCGGTGCCATTCATACCTATCTGGAGTTGTTTGCCCGTTACTTTGTAGATTTGACCCCGAATGTCGCGCTCATCGCGGCCCAGGCCGCCGATGAGCACGGCAATCTGTACACCGGCCCCAATACCGAGGACACCCCGGCTATTGTGGAAGCCACTGCCTTTTCCGGCGGCATTGTCATCGCCCAGGTCAACGAGCTGGTCGACAGCAAGACCACCCGCCTGCCGCGTGTGGACATTCCCGCCGACTGGGTGAACTTTGTCGTGCCCGCTCCCCGCCCGCACTTTATCGAACCGCTGTTTACCCGCGACCCAGCCCAGATCAGCGAAATCCAGGTCTTGATGGCCATGATGGCGATCAAGGGCATCTACGCGGAATACGGTGTGCAACGCCTGAACCACGGCATCGGTTTTGATACCGCCGCCATTGAATTGTTGCTGCCCACTTACGGCGAATCACTGGGCCTGAAAGGCAAGATTTGCCAGCACTGGGCCTTGAATCCGCATCCCGCCCTGATCCCGGCCATCGAAGCCGGTTGGGTGCAATCGGTGCACTCCTTCGGCTCCGAGCTGGGCATGGAAAACTATCTGCGCGCCCGCTCCGATGTGTTCTTCACCGGCCCGGATGGCAGCATGCGCAGCAACCGCGCGTTCTGTCAGGCGGCTGGCCACTACGCCTGTGACCTGTTCATCGGCTCCACCTTGCAGATCGACCTGCATGGCAATAGCTCCACCGCCACGCTGGGCCGTATTGCCGGTTTTGGTGGCGCACCCAATATGGGCGCGGACGCACGTGGTCGTCGCCACGCCAGCCCCGCCTGGTTGAAAGCCGGGCAAGAGGCACGCCAAGGACGCCAAGGTGCAGCCGGTACGCCACGTGGTCAGAAGCTGGTGGTGCAGATTGTGGAAACCTTCCGCGAACACATGACGCCCGCCTTTGTGGACACCCTGGATGCCTGGACCCTGCAGGAGCAGACCGGCATGGATCTGCCGCCCATCATGGTGTACGGCGACGATGTCACTCACATCCTGACAGAAGAAGGCATCGCCAATCTCTTGCTGTGCCGTACCGACGAAGAGCGCGAACAAGCCATACGGGGTGTTGCCGGCTATACGCAAGTGGGCCTGGGCCGAGATGCCCGCATGGTGGAGAACCTGCGTGATCGCGGCATCATCCGTCGCCCTCAGGATCTGGGCATAGACCCACGCCAGGCCACCCGTAATTTATTGGCCGCACGCAGCATGCGGGATCTGGTTCAAGCCTCCGGCGGGCTGTATCAACCTCCGGCACGCTTCCGTAACTGGTAATGGCCCGTCACGCTATTTGCATTAGGAGATCACGATGACAAACATTCCTCACGGCCTGGAAACCCTGGCCTATAGCTTCAAAGGACAAGAGCCTATTGGCACCTTCCAGCCTGTGCTGGTGGGCGTGGTAGGTTCGGGCAATCTGGAAGTGCTGGCCGAGCCCAAGGACAGCGCCGAATGCACCATCCATATTCATACCTCGGCACGTGGTTTCTCCACGATCTGGGATGCGGTGGTGCGGGACTTTCACCAGCGCCATCCGCTGGCCGGTATTCACTTTGACATTAACGATATGGGGGCCACCCCTGCCGTGGTCAGTCTGCGTCTGGACCAGGCCGCCAGCGAAGCCCTGGCACGCAGCCAAGCACAAGGAACACAGTCATGAGCAGTTATCTGGAATGTTCTGCCCGCCAGCGCGTCCAGGCTCTGTTTGACGCCAACAGCTTTCACGAATGGCTGCCCCCTGCACAACGCTTGAGCAGCCCCCATCTGGCCCAGTTGGGAGTGCCTTCTTCCTTTGATGATGGCGTAGCTATCGGCCGCGCTTTGCTGGAGGGGCAGACCGTGTATGTGGCGACGCAGGAAGGCGAATTCATGGGCGGTGGCGTGGGCGAAGTCCACGGCGCCAAGCTGGTGGGCCTGCTGCGTCGAGCCATGACTGACCGTCCTGCAGGCGTAGTGCTGCTGCTGGAGTCCGGTGGTGTGCGTTTGCACGAAGCCAACGCCGGTTTGATAGCCGTCTCGGAAGTGATGCGCGCCCTGCTGGACACGCGTAATGCCGGAGTGCCTGTGATTGCTTTGGTCGGCGGGCAAAACGGTTGCTTTGGAGGTATGGGCATTGTGGCCCGCTGCACCAACCACCTGATCATGAGCGACGTCGGCCGTCTGGCCATGTCCGGCCCGGAAGTGATTGAAGCCTCCCACGGAGTCGAAGAATACGACTCCAAGGACCGCGCTTTGGTCTGGCAAACCAGTGGCGGAAAACACCGCTGGCTGACCGCCGATTGCGACGACCTTGTACCGGACACCGTGGCCGCTTTCCGCGCCGCTGCCGTACAAGGCTTGAAGAATCCAGCTCGTGGTCCCGTCACCCTGGAAGAGCTGGAACAGGAACATCAGCTGCTGGCACACCGCGCAGCCCTGCTGCCTGTGGAGCAATGGGACCAAACTGAAAATCAGGCCCAAGCCTTGTGGCAAGCACTGGGGCTGGAACAAAGTGATCAAGTCGGGCAGATGGATGCTGCAGCCGTCAAAGCATTACGCAGCCAGGAGGCGCTGTCATGAAATGGGAAACACTGGTGCAATCGCTGTTCGATACGCAGCACAGCATTAGCGAACAGGATTTGTTCTTGCAGGGCGATGCCCAGTTTGATGGCGAGACCTTGGCCGTGATCGGCACGACGGAACACGCCCCCATCGGCGTGTCCCTGGCCTTGACCCAGGCACAGGCCGTGCTGGACACCATCAAGAACCATCCTGGCCGTAGCCTGCTGCTTTTGGTCGATACCCAGGGCCAGCAACTGCGCCGCCGCGATGAGCTGCTGGGCATCAACCGTGCCATGGCTCACTTGGGCATGTGCCTGGATCTGGCCCGACGCAAAGGCCACAAGGTCATTGGGCTGGTGTACGACCAGGCCCTGTCCGGTGGCTTCATCACCTCCGGCCTGATTGCCGATGCCTGCTATGCCGTGCCCGAAGCCGAAATTCGCGTCATGCGCATTCCTGCCATGGCCCGCGTGACCAAGCTGCCCGAAGCCATGCTGGAAGAGCTGGCGCAGTCCAATCCGGTCTTTGCGCCCGGCGTAGGCAACTACGTGGCCATGGGAGGCATTCAGTCTGTCTGGGACAGCAGTTCGCCAGAGCAACTGCGTGCTTCCTTGCGGGCAGCACTGGCTCAATCCAATGATCAGGATCGCCGCGCCAGCGATGGTGCCGAACGTGGTGGCCGCCGCCTGGCTGCCCAGATCATTGAACAGGTCTTGCAGGCATCCTGATGAACGCCCAGCTGCCCGCTCGCCGTCACCACCTGATCACGCTGGACAACACAGCCTGGGATCAGGTGTTGGCTGATCTGGAGCCGACCAGCCACGCCTGCCAGAGCCTGCGTCAATGGCAGGCTCGAGGCTGGCCGCTGGTCGTCAGCCGTCAGCCAGGCGAACTGCGTAGCGGACAGTTGCAAGTGGGCATTCCTTTACCGAGCGATTGGGGGCGGCAACGTCTGTCCCTGATCGTTTCCCAGAACCAGAGCCTGTCTTGGGGCAGTTTCCCCCCCGCCCACGAAGCCCAAACCTTATTGCCAGCCTCCTTGGCGCAAGACTGGCTGAGCTTATGTCAGCGTATGCAAGCACATGGCTGCACGGCTCTGGTCTATGGCAGTTATGGCTGGGAGCTGATCACAGGACAGGGCTATGTGCGTGAAGGTTCAGACCTGGATTTGCTGCTACCCGTGCAGAGCGCCACGCAAGCAGATCGTCTGGTGGAGCTATTAAGTGCAATCAGCGAATTGTCCGGTTTGCCCCGCCTGGATGGAGAGTTGCTGTTCCCGGATGACGCGGCCATCGCCTGGCGTGAATGGCAGCAATGGCGCAGCGGTGCCAGCAGCAAAGTCATGATCAAACGCACTCATGGTGTACGTATTCAGGCGCACTCGGACTGGCCCGAGCACGCTCCTGCTCCGGAGTCCTCTCATGCTGCTTGATGCAATTGAAACCAGAACATTGGCGCATCGCCCCACTGCCCCCGACTTCATGGATCCATCCCGTTCCTGGAGTTGTGCGGCCATAGGCCGTGCGGCGGTTCTGGCGCTGTATGACGAGCTGATTCTGGCTCCCAAACCGGGGCTGGTTTCCTTGCTCGACAGCGGCAGCCATGACGATATGGATGCCAGCACTTTTTATCGCAGTCTGTTTGCCCTGCGCCATTATTTTTCTGACATGGCGGCTCTGGGCCAACAGCGTGTTCCATTCAGCCAGCTGCAAACTCGCGGGATTGCAGCGGAGGCTCGCATGCAGGCGGCAACCGGGGGCATCAATACCCACCGTGGCGCCATCTTCATGCTGGGCCTGCTGTGCGCAGCCGCAGGCGCTTGCCTACCTTTTCGCACCCTGACTCCCGCCACGATTCGGGACCAACTTCAAACATTATGGGGGGCGACTTTACAGGCCCGCAGCCTGCAAGCTTCGTCCGCACTGCCGGGCGGACGGGCGGTACGCCGCTACGGCTTGCAAGGCGCGAACCAGGAAGCAGCCCAGGGCTTTCCCACCTTGTTTGAAACGGCCTGGCCCGCCTGGCAAGTCGCTGTCAAAACCTTGTCTCCGCACAGCACACCAGTGGCAGAACAGCAGTTGCAAACCGTAGGTCTGCATACCTTCTTTTCTGTTATGGCGGTCCTTGACGATAGTAATCTGGCCCATCGTGGCGGACTGGAGGGGCTACACTACGCGCGCCGCTGCGCCATGCACTACCTGCAAGCAGGCAGTGCATTCAGCCCCGATGCGGTGCAACGCGCGCAAGCCTTGCATCAAGCCTTCATGAAGCGTCGCCTGTCCCCCGGCGGCGCGGCCGACACCTTGTCGGCCTGCTGTTGGCTGGATCGCTTGCAAGCCTATGCACCCGGCAGTGCCAGCCAGCGTCGCCCTACTGGAGCCTGACTATGAAAATCGCCCTGCTGTTTTCCGGGCAAGGCATGCAATACGCAGACATGCTGCCCTGGATAAATCCGGCCAATCCCTTGCTGCTGCAAATGCAGGAGCAGTTGCACGTTCCCGATTGGCGCGCTGCCATGCGCGATACCCGTTGGGCCAGCACCAATGCCCATGCCCAAGTTGTGCTGACAGCTTGCGCCTTGGCCGCTTGGCAGGAATTGCAGGAGCACGTCCCTGCCCTGCAAACCTCCAGGCGATCTTTGGTGGCTGTGGCGGGCTACAGCATTGGTGAACTGGCAGCCGCTTGTGTAGCGGGTGTGTTATCTGCCAGTAATACCATCCAGCTCGCCGAACAAAGAGCCGCCTTGATGGATCAAGCCGGGGCCGGACAGGACAGCAGCATGCTGGCGATAAGTGGGGTTTCAATTCGCACGATTGAACAATGGTGCCAAGCACACGGCGCTGCCCTGGCCATACGCAATGGTCCTGATAGTGCTGTCTGTGCGGGACCACGTGACAAGCTTGCTGCCCTGGAAAAATTCGCTCAAGAACAAGGGGCACGTTGCACACCCCTGGCCGTGAATATTGCCTCCCATACCCATTGGATGAGCAGCGCATCCCAGGCCTTTCAAGAGCAACTGAATCAAAGCGAACTGACTGCCCCGACCTTGCCTTGGCCCACCAATGCCGGTCTATGGGTGCATAACGCCACTACCGCTGCCCAGGCCTTATCAGCGCAGTTGATGCAAACCGTGCAATGGGATTCGTGCATGGAGCAGATTGAAGAGCGACAGCCCAATGTGGTGCTGGAGATTGGTCCGGGCCGCAGTCTGGCGACCATGTGGAATCAACGCTATCCGGAGATTCCTGCGCGCGGTGTGGATGAGTTCCAAACCCTGGATGGCTTGCAACGCTGGCTGTCTCGCTGGGCTGGATAAACGCAAGACAGCGGCTTGCACAGACCCGCATCAACCCGACGTCGGCCCTTCTTTTTCCAACTGAGTACGCACGATCCGGCAGGCCCGTAACAAGCTCAACACATTCGGGCTGCGCTCGCGCGACTTCATGCACACCAGGCCGATACGCTGTGAATGTCGATACTTCGGCTCCAGGCTCAGCCACTGAATCTTGTCAGAAAAAACCGCTTTGGCTCGCGCAGGTAAAAGGGAGCATCCCACACCACCACTGACCAGGCTCATCAAGGAAAAGATGTCTCCGGTGCGCATCACAATATCGGCATCAAACCCAGCTTTGGCCAACATGCGCTGCATATCCCGCCCCGTTGCAAAATCATCGGTCAGCGACACAAAACGTTCCTTGGAACAACGCTCCAGATCCACCACGGACGAGTCCGATCCTTGCCAATCCATGGGAGCAGCAAACATCAGCTCATCATCAAAAATGGGCAGCACTTCCAGATCATCCGGTTGCTCCTGCGGCAACTCGATCAGGGCTGCATCAATATGACCACCCCGCAACTTTTGCAGCAGCTTCTCGTTGGAGTCCAGCACCAGATCAATCTGCAATAAAGGCTTGTGAACCTTCAGCTCTACCAAAAGGCGCGGCACCAAACGTATCGTCAGCGAGTACATGGAGCCTATGCGCAACTGATCCGACGAATACCCCCCGGCTTCGCGGGCAGCATCAATGCCATGCTGCAAGGTACGTATGGTTTCCTTGGCCGCTTCGGCCAGCTCGCGCGCCGACTCCTGTGGCACCAGATTGCGGCCTTCCTGCAAGAACAGCGGGCAGCGCAACCCTTCCTCCAGGCTTTTCAAGGCCCGATGCACGCTCACCGCACTGGTGCCCAATTGTTCTGCGGCACGGGCAATCGTGCCGGCTTCCAGAAAAGCCAGCAGAACTTCCAGGCGTCGTACCGTGATTTTTTCGTCGATCAGAAACATCGTGAGGGCAGGTGGAAAAACAGCGCCAGAGCAAAGAGTACAGTATGGGAGAAGCCCGCAGTAAGTCCAATGCAGGCTAACCCGAAAAAAATGCCCCAAGCCGCTAAAAGCAAGGCTTGGGGCATTCATACTTTCTATCGGAACCGCATGGGCTTGAAGCCTGCAGGACACGGTTCAAAGCTGGAGTCTGGCCTTGAACCCATCATGTTCACGCAGCCTTTTTCTCGCCAACCGACTGCACGATTTCACGTACTGGAACGGGCGTCTGCAAACCAGCCTGATTCAGCACTTGGACCGCACGGCGGAACAGATCAAAACGGGCATCCCAGAAGTCAGCAGCATTGATCCACGCACGCAGATTGACGGTGATTACGCTGTCCTTGTACTCCATGACCATGACCAAAGGAGCCGGGTCTTTCAGCACCTGAGGATGTTCATTGAGCAGGTCTTGCAGCAGCTTGATGGCCAGGTCCAGATCATCGCCATAACGTACGCCCACCCCGAAGTCCAAACGACGAGTGGTGTTACGGCTGTAGTTGATGATAGGGTTGCCCCAGATCAGGCTGTTGGGCAGCGTAAATTGAATGCCATCCACTTGCTCAAAGCGGGTCAGGAACAAACCCACTTCCTGCACGGTGCCGTCACCTTTACCAACAACCGACACAAACTCGCCCGCACGCAAGGGACGCAGCATCAGCAACATGATGCCGGCGGCGATATTTTGCAGTGTGTTCTGCAAGGCCAAGCCCACCGCCAAACCGGCGGCACCCAGTACCGCGATAATGCTGGCGGTCTGCACACCAAAACGGGCCAACACGGCAATCAGCACAAAGATGCGGATTGTCCAGACCGTTACGGACTGGGCCATAGGCACAATCGTCGGATCCACTCGAGGCGAGCGGGCTGCCATGCGCTTGATGGCACGACCGGCGACGGCAGACAGCCACCAGCCAATAATCAGAATCAACAAAGCAATCACGACGTTGAGCGCAATCGCGACAACGGCTGGAAACTCTGTCATCCAGGCTTGCAATTTTTCCACGTTTCAATCTCCTCAATTAAAAGGCAAAGCACCGAAGGGACTGGCCGCCAAGGGTAAACATTGCTAGTGCGCATCATAGCCTTGGGACGGGTCTGAACCCAAGTTGAGCAAGCCCACCATCTTATCCCCGAAAACTGTGGATAGCTCATAGGAAAAACTGGGCAAATCAGAAAAACCTTCCGTAGTATCAGCCACTTGAAAACCACGAACAGAAAACATCCAAATCCGGAAACAGACGCCAGCTTATCCCCATAAAATGTGGACAAGTCACAGGATAAACCGTGAATCACTGCACTTATCCCCGTGCAATCAAGCACTTAGAAATAGCGAGCAGAGAATCGACAATTCTTTACCATTTTTTTCCTCGGGCAAGCCTCAGCTTGTTGAAAACCGGCTTATCCACAAAAGATGTGCATAAAAATAGGGAAAACCCCTGTATTAGCAAAAAATAGGCTTATAAAACAACCACCTAAGTAGCCAGGTCAGGGATTCACCATTTTGCACCTGTTCAAGCCGGTACGCGCCACAGGGAAGCCAGCCAATGCTGCTCCTGCGGCGGCCTGTCTGTGGGGCGATAAAAGTGATCGATATAGTCAAAGCCCGCTTGCTCCAGACGCTCTGACCACTGCTCCCAACTGTAGTAGCAACCATAGCGCTGACCATTCCAGCCTTCTTGCCCCTGACCGCGCGGATTGGAGGAGAACAGCACGCCGCCCGGTCGCAGACTGTGCCGCAAAGCGGTCAAAACTGCAGGCAGCTCCGCGCTGGGTATATGGAATAGAACCGCATTGGCAAACACACCATCAAAAGCCGCAGCGGGCAAATTCAAATCCAGAAAGTCCTGATGCAGCACCGGCAAGCCAGTTTGCTGACGAGCCATCTCCACGAAAGCCGCACAGCCATCCAGGCCCACCGGGCGGTGACCCATGGCCTGAAACGCGACCAGATCCCGCCCCGGTCCACAGCCCAGATCCAGAATATCCACAGGCCCCGGCAAGCCGATGGCTGCCAGCAAAGCATCGCGATTCTGGCTGACATCATGATCCCACGTGCCGTCCCGATAAGCCTGCGCATGGTCCTGGTAATGATTGACGGTGCGACGACTGGTTTCTTTCATCTGAACATCCTTGCCTATGCTATGGGTTTACTTGACGCTGCCTAACGATGGATCGACTATATCCTGAGTCCAATTTGAATCTGATGCCATGAAGCCAAGCTATCCGCTCTCCGTCCTAGACCTGTCCCCTATTGTTCAGGGCTCTACCCCGGCCCAGTCCTTTCGCTGTTCGGCGGACATTGCCCGTCATGCCGAGCAGTGGGGCTATCACCGTTACTGGCTGGCCGAACACCACGGCATGCCCGGTATTGCCAGTGCTGCCACTTCAGTTCTGATCGGGCACATTGCCGGTCAAACCAGCCGCATTCGTGTGGGCGCGGGCGGCATCATGTTGCCCAACCATTCCCCTTTGGTGATTGCCGAGCAGTTTGGAACGCTGGCCTCCCTGTACCCCGGCCGTATTGACTTGGGCCTGGGTCGTGCCCCTGGCTCCGACCCCGAAACCGCCCGCGCCTTGCGCCGCAATCTGAACAGCGACCCCGACCAGTTTCCGCGCGACGTGCTGGAACTGATGGACTATATGTCCGACGAGCCGCGCAACCGCATCATGGCCGTGCCCGGTCGCGGACTGAATGTGCCGGTCTGGATTCTGGGCTCCAGCCTGTTTGGTGCTCAACTGGCCGCCGCCTTGGGCTTGCCCTACGCCTTTGCTTCGCATTTTGCACCTGCTCAATTGATGGACGCTATTGAGGTTTACCGCCGTCAGTTCCAGCCTTCCGTGCATCTGGAAAAACCGTATGTCATGCTGGGCTACAACGTCTTTGCCGCCGACACGGAAGACGAAGCCAAGCTGCTGGCCTCCTCCTGGCAACAGTCTTTTGTGAACCTGCGCAGTGGTCGTCCAGGCCAGTTGCCCCCCCCCGTGCGTGATTACTACGAGCAATGCAGCCCGCCGGCCCAGCATCTGCTGGACTCCTTGCTCAGCTGTACGGCCATTGGCAATCCGGAGCAAGTGCTTGAACAGATGAAAGGCTTCATTCAACTGACCGGCGCCAACGAGCTGATGCTGAACGCCAATATCTTTGACCACAACAAGCGCTTGCGCTCCTACGAGATTGCCGCCGAGCTGCGCGGCAGTCTGGTATGAACCCACGCCATCTTCAGGAGACCGCACTGCGCTACTTCCAGGAAGTAGCGCGTTGTGGCTCTATCTCGCAGGCGGCCAGCAATCTGCATGTGGCCACATCAGCCATCAGCCGCCAGATCAGCGGACTGGAAGAAAACCTGGGCATGGCCTTGTTCGAGCGTCATGCCCGTGGCATGAACCTGACCGCTGCGGGAGAACTGCTGCTGGCCCATGCCCGTCGCAGCGCCATGGATGCCGAGCGCACCTTGCACGATATTGCCGCCTTGCAAGGGCTACAAACCGGCCTGATACGCATCGCCTCCTCTGAAGGTTTGGCCGCCCAGCTACTGCCGCAGTGCATCGCACAATTTCGTGAAAAACATCAGGGCATACGTTTTCAACTGGACGTACTGCCACCTCACCGCATCACCATGCTGCTGCTAAGCGGCCAGATTGATATAGGCATCAAATTCACTCAAACAGCCGAAAAAGACATCAAGACCTTGTTCCGCCGCGATGCGCCCGTCATGGCTCTGGCGGTTCCCGGCCACCCGGTCACCCGTACCGAACGCATCAGCCTGAAAAGCCTTCTGGCACACCCTCTGGCCTTGCCCGGCCCCGACACCACCGTGCGGCAAATGATGGATGTGGCCTGCAGCGCACAGAACCTGAGTCTGGACCCGGTATTCAGCAGCAATCACATGCAGTCTCTGCATCAATTTGCCTTGTCCGGCGCAGGCGTGACGGTGTCCGCCCTGCTCTCGGCTCGTCACCTGATTGAGCAAGGTTTGCTGCAAGCCAGTTTCATTCATGAACGCGGCTTGCTGAATCGTCAAATTGAAGTGCAGGCCCTGGCTGGCCGCCGCTTGCCCTCTATTGTTCGCCGCTTTCTGGACGAGTTGCTGCCGCAGCTTGAAGTCGACCCGCAAGCCTTGCCAAAATAGCAACGCTGACCTGCTTATTTGTTGCTGGTTCGGCATCATCGCCTTTCCTATCATCTCTTGATTGAGGAGATAGCCATGACAAGACCCAGCAACGCCGCAAGCAACGCGCAGCCCCCATCGACCCGTCGCCCCTGGCGGCGTCTTGCCCAAACCTTATTAGGTGCTGTTCTGGCCGTCAGTAGCGTGGCGGCCCATGCCAGCGATTGGCCTGATCGTCCCATTCGCCTGATCGTACCCTTCCCCACTGGCGGTGCCACCGACGTCATCAGCCGCCTGATTGCCGAAAGCGCGGCCAAAGCGATGAACGCCAACATCATTGTGGACAACCGCACGGGCGCGGGCGGCACGATCGGTTCAGGCGAAGTCGCTCGCAGCAAGCCCGATGGCTACACCCTCCTGTTCACCACCAGCAGCACCCACGCGATTGCTCCGCACCTGTACAAGTCCCTGCCCTACGATGCAGACAAAGACTTCACCCCTATCGCCCATTTGGGCGATGCCGCCAGCGTCTTGCTGGTGAACCCGTCCGTACCCGCACAAACGCTGCCAGAGCTGATTGACTATGCTCGCGCCCATCCTGATGAGTTGAACTACGCCAGCAGTGGCAATGGCACCATCGTGCACCTGGGCACCGAAGCCTTTTTGAATCAGGCCAATATCGTCATGTCCCACGTTCCATACCGCGGAACCGGTCAGGCCATTAACGATATGCTGGGCGGTTCCATTCATGTTTTACTGGACGCCATCCCCACCGGGATGCCCTATGTGAACAACGGCCAGTTGCGCGCCCTGGCAGTAACCGGCCAGCAGCGCTCGCCGCTGGCACCCGATTTGCCCACCTTTCAGGAGTCCGGCCTGCCGGGCTATGAGTCGGTGACCTGGTTTGGCCTGTACGCCCCTGCAGGCTTGCCCGACGAAATTCGTGACAAGGCTTATGAGGCCTTTTCACATGCCGTTCAGGACCCCAAAGTACGCTCGCGCCTGCAAACATTGGGCGTGGATCAACCCCGCAGCACCAGCCGAGAAGAGTTTATCTCTTTGGTCCGCGAGGACAGCGCACGCTGGCAAGGCCTGATCCAACTGACTGGAATACAGATTCAATGAACAAGACTGACACCTGTATGGACTGGAACAACCCCTACCCGTCCGCCCGCTCTGCGGTACTTGGCCAGAACATGGTCAGCACCTCCCACCCCTTGGCCGCGCAAGCGGGCCTGCGCATGTTGCAGGCCGGTGGCAATGCCGTCGATGCCGCCCTGGCGGCCGCCATCACACTGACTGTGGTCGAACCCACGGGTTGCGGGATAGGCAGTGATGCCTTTGCCATCGTCTGGGACGGCAAAGAGCTGCATGGCTTGAACGCCTCCGGGCGCTCTCCCCGTGGCTGGTCGCCGGATCGTTTCAAAGGTCACGATGCCATCCCCGACAAGGGTTGGGAAAGTGTCTCCGTTCCCGGTGCGGTCTCTGCCTGGGCCGAGCTATCCAGCAAGCTGGGCCGTCTGAGTCTGGAGCAAGTGGCCGCCCCGGCGATTCATTACGCCCGAGAAGGCTTCCCGGTCTCGCCCGTAATCGCGCGCTTGTGGGAGCTAGGTCGTCAGCGTCTGGGCGATCAACCCGGTTTTGCCGAAGCCTTTTTACGTGATGGCAAAGCACCAGTCGCTGGCCAGTGGTATCAGAACCAGGACCAGGCCAATACGCTGGAACGCATTGCGGCCACCCAGGGTCAGGACTTCTACACCGGCGAGCTGGCCAAACGCATCGCCGACTTCTCCCGCCAGCATGGCGGCGCCATGGATGAGCAGGATCTGGCCGAGCACCGCGCGAACTGGTGCGGCACCATCAGCCATCCTTTTGCCCAGTCCGTGGTTCACGAAATCCCGCCCAATGGACAAGGTCTGGCGGCCTTGATGGCCTTGGGCATCATGGAACAAGCTGGTGTGGGCCAGCAGCCGCTGGACCATATCGACACGGTGCATTTGAGCATTGAAGCCATGAAGCTGGCTTTTGCAGATCTGTACGAGCACCACGCAGATCTGGAGCACATGATTCATCATCCCGAGCATTTGCTGGACCCGGCCTATCTGCGCGAGCGCGCCGCCCTGATTCAGATGGACAAGGCAGGCGACCCCAAGCACGGCCTGCCTGGCCCCTCCGGCACGGTCTATGTCACCGCCGCTGACGCGAGCGGCATGATGGTGTCCCTGATCCAGTCCAACTACATGGGTTTTGGTTCCGGCGTGGTTGTTCCCGGCACCGGCATCAGCATGCAGAACCGTGGTCATGGCTTTACCCTGCGCCCCGGTCATGTGAATGAAGTGGCCGGTGGCAAGCGCCCTTCGCACACCATCATTCCGGCCTTTGCCATGAATGCCGATGGCACCCCTCAAATGTCTTTTGGTGTGATGGGTGGCCCATTCCAGTCGCAAGGCCATATGCAAATGGCACTGCGTGTTCTGCTGTACGGTCAGAACCCGCAGGCCGCTGCCGATGCCCCACGCTGGCGCGTGACGGGTGGCCGTGGGGTGGCGGTAGAACCCACTTTCGAGCCAGCCCTGGTTCAGGCCTTGCGCGAGCGCGGTCATGAAGTCGTCGTTGAACCCGGTAGCGGTGTGTTCGCCTTTGGCGGTGCACAACTGATTCTGCGCCAAGGCAATCATTACGTGGGCGGCTCCGACCCGCGTAAAGATGGACAGGTGGTGGCTTACTAAGCCTATTTGCCTTCCAGAGATCACTGCCACTTTCTGATTGGGGTCTGGATAAGAACATCCAGACCCCAAATACCTTTGGGCCTCCCTATCTCTATTCAGACAAACCACTCGACGAAACAAAGACACGCTCACCAAGGCCCCATCCCTTCAGCCTCCTTCAAGGCTCAGCCCTGTCCACCAAAGAGCCAGGCACAGCCCCCAAAGCAGACTCCAGCATCGACTTGGCTCACTAAACGTACACCGTGGTCAATATCTGACAATTTACCTACACAAAGACTGTGTTTTTATCAGGTTTTCTTCAGCCAGGCAGAATGACTGCTGTACCATCAAAAATTGCCGCTTCATACCCCGGAAGCGGTTTTCTATTTGTCTAAACGGCCCTGTCATCCAGAGGGCCGTACGCTGGAGCCCATTCGGTGCTGTCATTCTTTGAACGTCGATTAGATCCCTATCCCGAACAACACGTCGCCCCTCCTCCCAAAGGATTTTTCCCCTTCATCTGGGCCTGTACGAAAAATTCACGCGGCTGGATTGGCTTGATGACCGTAACCTCGATTGGCCTGTCGGCCTACGAGGCCATGCTGTTTGCCCTGCTCAGCTATATCGTGGACTGGCTGCCCTCGATTGAACCTGCCCAGTTCTGGAGCCAGCAGGGTGGCACGCTGTTGACCATTGCCGCTGTTCTGCTGGGCAGCGTCGTGCTGATCAGCCTGCATACGCTGGTCATGCACCAGGTACTGGCCATCAACTTCCCCATGCGCCTGCGTTGGCTGTTTCACAAGCTGATGCTGAATCAGAGCATGTCCTTTTACGCGGACGAGTTTGCCGGTCGCATCACCACCAAGATCATGCAAACCGCTCTGGCGGTGCGTGAAACTCTGTTCATGGCCGTGGAAGTGGTCGTGGGCATGAGCGCCTACCTGATCGGTATTCTGATTCTGGCAGGCAGCTTTGACCGCCTGCTGATCCTGCCCTTCCTGCTCTGGCTGGTAGGCTACGCTTTGGCCTGCGTGTACTTTGTGCCCCGTCTGGGCAAAGTCGGAGCTGAACAGGCCGACGCCCGTGCGCTGATGACGGGCCGTATTACCGACGCCTACACCAATATCAACACGGTCAAGCTGTTTGCCCACACACGCCGTGAAGCTGACCATGCCAAGAACGCGATGCGCCGCTTCCAGGAAACCGGCCATGCCCAGATGCGTCTGATCAGCATGTTTGAAGTGACCAACCATGTGCTGGCTACTGTCTTGCTGATCAGTTCGGCAGGCCTGGCCTTGTACTTGTGGTCGATTGATCAATCCACAGCCGGTGTAGTGGCGGCCGTCATTGCCATGGCACTGCGTCTGTCCGGCCATTCCCATTGGCTGATGTGGGAGCTGACCAATCTGTTCGAGAACGTAGGCACGATTCAGGACGGCATCAACACCTTGACGCAAAAACCCACAGTGGTAGATGCTCCCGATGCCAAGCCCCTGCAAATCGAGCAAGGTCGCATCGAATTCCAGGACGTGAGCTTTGCCTACCGCGATAAAAGCCGTCAGGTGATCGACAAGCTCAATCTGGTGATCAAACCGGGCGAGCGCGTTGGTCTGATTGGCCGTTCTGGCGCGGGCAAGTCCACGTTGGTCAACCTGCTGCTGCGTTTCCATGATGTGGATAGCGGCACCATCCGCATTGATGGCCAGGACATTGCCCACGTCACGCAGGACAGTTTGCGTGCCGCCATTGGCATGGTGACGCAGGATACCTCCTTGCTGCACCGTTCCATGCGCGACAACATTCTGTATGGCCGCCCGGATGCCAACGACGAGCTGCTGCATATGGCCGTTGAGCGTGCCGCCGCTGCCGACTTCATCCCCCAGCTGCATGACCGCCAGGGCCGTGAGGGCCTGGAGGCGCATGTGGGCGAGCGCGGTGTGAAACTGTCTGGCGGCCAGCGTCAGCGTGTGGCAATTGCCCGCGTCATGCTGAAAGACGCCCCCATCCTGTTACTGGATGAAGCCACCAGCGCGCTGGACTCTGAAGTGGAAGCCGCCATCCAGGAAAGCCTCAACACCCTGATGCACGGCAAGACGGTAATTGCCATTGCCCACCGCCTGTCCACCATTGCGGCACTGGACCGCTTGATTGTGCTGGATCAGGGCCGCATCATCGAGCAAGGCAGCCACCAGGAATTGCTGGAAAAAGGTGGTTTGTATGCTCGTTTGTGGGCACGTCAAAGTGGTGGCTTCCTGGGAGAGACTGGCAAACAAGATAGTTAAAACGTGTCACTTGCTTGCAAAAAAAAACTGACGTTACATCTTTGTCCCATTAGAATTTCGAAAGATCAAACTTCGCCGTGCTTGCGGCGAAGTTTTTTTTCAACTTATTCAGCCCATACATAGAACAAGATTATGTTTTTAGTCTTCCCCGATTCCGCCGCCATTGCGGCACACCTGAGCGCCCGTCTTCAGGAAATTATTCGTCAGGATCCACAAGCGACTCTGGGTCTGGCAACCGGGGGGACCATGGAACCCGTCTACGCCCGTTTCGTACAGGACGTACGTGCCAATGGGCTGGATGTCTCCAAGATCAACAGCTTCAATCTGGATGAGTATGTGGGTCTGGCGGCAGCGCACGAGCAAAGTTACGCCTACTACATGCGCCAGCACCTGTTCGGCCAACTGCCTTTTGATGCCGCTCGTTTGCATCTGCCCAATGGCCTGACCCAAGAGCTGGAGCAGCACTGCCAGGACTACTCCGCCGCGATTGCGGCCAGTGGGGGTGTCGCCTTGCAATTGCTGGGCGTAGGCACCAACGGCCACATCGGCTTTAACGAACCGGGCACCCCTTTTGACAGCCGCACCCATGTGGTGGCCCTGTCCGAGCGCACCCGTATCGACAACAGCCGCTTTTTTGATTCCATGGACGAAGTGCCTGCATCGGCCATCACCATGGGGATTGCCGATATTCTGAGCGCCCGTGAAATTGCCCTGGTGGTCACCGGCGAGCACAAGGCTCGCACCATGCTCAATTACCAGGAAGGCGGTGTCACGCCCGAGCTGCCTTTCACAGCCTTGAAGCAGCACGCCAACACCCACATCCTGCTGGATGAGGCGGCTGCCAGCCTGCTAGACCCCAGCCTCTGCCACCGTCCCCTGATCAGCCAGGCTGCCTGAGCCAGCTTGCCAGCCCCCGCCCAGTGCTCGGAAGAGCGCCGCGCGGGATTGCAGACGTGCCTGCATCAAACTGACGCGCACATCCTGAGCGGCGTACAAGGTACGCTGCGCATCCAGTAAAGACAGCAAGGTTTCCGAGCCAGAGCGATAACGTGCTTCGGCCAGTTCAAACGCCAGCCTGGCTTGCTCCCACTCCAGCTCCATAGTCTGCGCCTGGGCATCAAGGCTATGCAGTTGTGCCAGCACGCCTTCCACATCCATATAAGCTTGCACAATGGTCTGCCGATACTGCGCCAGCCATTCCTGCAAACGGGCGTCGCTCAAATCCTTGCCCGCCTCCAGACGACCGGCATTGAAGATAGGCGCCACCAGCCCGCTGATCAGGCTGTAGACCGGATGGCGCAAGCTTTCTTCCCAATGATTGCCCGATGCCCCTGCCCGCGCCCCCAAGGTCAGGCTGGGATACATGGCAGCGCGCGCCACATGCACATCGGCATGAGCCGCTGACAACTGGGCCTCGATGCGCGCAATATCAGGGCGCTGCGACAAGAGCTGTGAAGGCAGACCTGCTTCCAGCTCTGGTACCTGCAAGCTGGCAATATCCTCCTGCGGCTCGGGCATGATTTCAGTACGGCCCAACAAGGTCGCCAGCTCCACCCGCGTGCGAATGGCCTGTTCTTCAATCACAAACAATTTGCGCTGTTGCGAAGCCAGCAATTGGCGTTGCTGTGCCAGCTCCAAAGGCGAAGCTGCCCCCGCCTGCAAGCGTGCTTCCAGCAGGCTCAACAAGCGTTGCGCAACGGCCAGGTTTTGACGGGCAATGGCGACGCGCTGTTTGTCGCCCAAGGCTTGCAGGCTTAAATGCACCACCTGCGCCTGCACGCTGACACGCAGCACATCCAGCTCGTAATTTGCCGCCTGGGCCAGGAACACGGCACTGTCGGCCTGAGCACGATTGCGTCCCCACACATCCAGCTCGTAGCTCATGAACACACCGGCCACATATTGCGAGCGAGTGTCTCCATGCGAGGAAGAAAACGGCGCATCTCTTTGCGCAGACAGATTGCCCTGCAATTCCGGCAGCAAACTGGCTCCGGCCATGCGTGCCTGAGCCTGCGCCTGCAAGATCCGGGCCTGTGCCTGACGCAGCACCGCCACGTCCTTCAAGGCTTCCTGCATCAGGCTATTCAAGGCGGGGCTGTTATAAGCACGCCACCACTCCGGCTCTACCTGGGCCAGTACAGGACTGGGTGTCGCCTTGGCTTGCTGTTGATACGCCTGGGGCAGCGTCGGCGGGGTCTTGTCCAGATCAGAGGACAAGGAGCCGCACGCTTGCAGCACAAGCGTGCTCATGGCCCCTGCTATCCATCGGTAATGAGCCATGCTTACTCCCCTGCCAAAGCCTGAACGGGGTCCAGCGCGGCCGCCGTTCGTGCTGGCATATAGCCAAAAACCATGCCCGTCACCACGGCGCAGCCAAAGGCGCCCAAGGCCGCCCGCAAGGAAAACACCACATCCACCCCACCAAAAATCAGGCCGATACCCACCACAGCACCAGCCAGCACGCCCAGGCAGCCGCCTGTAATCGTCAACAAAACCGCCTCAGTCAGAAACTGGCGCATGATGTCACTTTGCCGTGCACCGGTTGCCATGCGTATGCCAATTTCCCGCGTGCGTTCACGCACCGTCATCAACATTACGTTCATGACCCCGATGCCGCCCACCACCAAAGACACGGCGGCAATCAGGCCCAGCATCATGCTCATGGCCTGACGCGTGGAAGCCTCTGCCTGCAAGCGAGCCGCTGCATTCCCGATTGAAAAGTCTTCTCGCCCACCATGACGCTGTGTCAGCAACTGACGCATGTCTTGTTCCGCTTCCAGAACGGTGGAACTGTCCTGCGCATCAATCACCACATAGTCGGGCTGCGTCTGGGCCTGATACACACGGGCACGCGCCGCATGATAAGGCACAAACACCATATCGTCGTAAGCCTGCGCGCCCGAATCGGCACCGCGCTCCTGCATTACCCCGACCACCTCAAAAGGTGAATTGCCGATCAGGAGCTGCTGCCCCAACGGCACGTCCATATCGGGGAAGAATTGCTTGGCGGCACGATGTCCCAGCACAACCAGGGGAGCCAGATCCCGGTCCTCGGCATCGGTGTAGTAGCGACCTTGTGCCAGCTGCCAGCGATGAATATCCGGCATGGTTTCATTGGCGGCAAACACATACACCTGGCGGTCCACGCTGCCACGCCGCACGGTAATCGGATCTCCAATCACCGGCATGACACGCCGTATCAATGGCAGCTCGCCAATCGCCTCCAGATCCTCTTCTGTCAGCTGTCCCTTGGCGACCCCATTGGGCGGTGATGAACTGCTCAAGTAAATGATCGTGGTCCCCATCGTGCCCATCTGATCCATGACACGTTGGCGAGCACCTTCGCCCACCGCCAGCATCACGATGACCGAGGCCACCCCGATGATCACGCCTAACAAGGTCAAGGCCGTGCGATGACGGTTAATGAACATGCTGCGCAAGGCGCTGCGGGTAGCATCCTTGACCTCCGAAACCCAGGGCGAGCGGCGGTGCTCGGGCGGTGGTAAAGACTGCTCAAGCTTGGACTCGGTGGCCGTTTCTGGGCGGCTATCCGAGAGGATGCAGCCGTCACGAATTTCAATAATCCGGTCTGCCATCGCCGCGACCTCATGATCGTGCGTAATCAGGATAATGGTGTGACCAGAGTTCGAGAGCTTGCGCAGCAAGGCCATCACTTCTGCACCACTGCGCGAGTCCAGCGCACCCGTGGGTTCGTCGGCCAGAATGACACGGCCACCGTTCATCAAGGCACGAGCAATAGACACCCGCTGCTGCTGGCCGCCGGACAACTGATTGGGCCGGTTATCCAGCTTGTCCGCCAGACCTAGGCTACTGAGTAATTCTGCGGCACGTGCCGCACGCGCGCCCTCATCCATTCCCGCGTAAATGGCAGGCATCTGGACATTTTCACTGGCGCTTTCAGTCGGAATCAGGTGATAGCCCTGAAAGACAAAACCAAAGGTCTCACGGCGCAACTGGGCCAGTTCATCAGGACTGAGCTGTGCGACATCCCGACCTTGAAAAAGATAGGTGCCGTTGCTGGGCTTATCCAGACAACCCAGCAGATTCATCAGTGTCGATTTACCCGACCCCGAGGCCCCCACAATCGCCACAAACTCGCCCGGCTCAATACTCAAGCTGACATCGAACAGAACCTGCACAGCCGGCTTAGTGCTGGGCGGGCCGCCATAGATACGGTTAATGTCCCGCAGTTCAATCAAAGGAGGTGCAGCCCCTACCATTGCAGCCACCGCCAGCCACGCTCAGGAGTGAGCACCGCCAGAACAACGTGCTCCCCTTTAGCCAGCCCGTTCACGACTTGTACCTGGTGACGATTACGCACTCCCAGGTCGACCGGCTTTTCCTGCACCTTGCCCCGCTCCAGCACCGGCACCGTAAAAGCATCAGGACCACGATCAGGGTCTGGGCGTAAAGCCACCAGGGGTATCAGTAAGGCCTGGTCGGCACGATCAATCTCAAACAGCACCTGCGCCGTCATCTGCGGCATCAATTCGCCGTCTTCATTGGCCACATCAAACAGCACCGTATACATGATGGCCTGTGTGGCAGTCGGTGCCGCCGCCGTGCTTTCATCCTGAGTGCTGCCCTCTGGCGCAGGCATGATTTGGCGAACCTTGGCCTGCCATTGACGCGCCCGCGTTTCGCCCTGCTCCCCCAGCGTCGTGAAGGTGACGGTCATACCGGGCTTGATACGACGAATATCAGCCTCGGACACGCTGGTCCACACTGTCATGGTGCTCAGGTCTGCAATGCGCAGAATGTTGGGAGTTTGATACGTGGCATTCAGCGTCTGACCTTCACGCGCCTGCACGCCAATGACCGTGCCACTCATGGGCGCGTAAATGCGCGTATAGCCCAAGCGCGCCTCATCGGCTTTCAGCGTGGCCTGAGTCTGCTCCATCTGCGCTTGCACATGTGCTACCCGAGCCTGCGCAGTCGCCAGATTGGCTTGGGCAATCTGAATATCTTCCTGACGGCTGGCCTGCTGGCGCTCCAGTTGACGCTGGCGAGCCAATTGCTGACGCGCCAATAAAAGCTGAGCCTGCTGCTCGGCCAACTGGGCCCGGAACGCGGCCAAGGAAGCGCGGCCTGCATCGACGGTGGCTTGCTGCACACTGGGATCGATTTCCACCAGCAACTGGCCCTGCTCAACCTGATCGCCCGGCGCAACCGGCAAAGCCGTAATCTGCCCGGACACCTGCGCACCCACGTCCACATAGCGACTGGGCTTCAAAGTTCCCACCGCAGCAACGGTAGCGCGTATATCACTTTGCTCCACGGCCACCGTTTCAAACTGCTCTGAAGAACGCCCGGCCTGAGCGGCGAGCGCCCCCAGCACCAGCACCGCCACCAGGGCCAACGCCCAGCGGCGCTTTACTGCTTTGGACTTCATAACTAATCCCAAAAAACCGTAGATCTGCACCCGCCGTATCATGCGCGGCAGGTGATCAAAAAAACAAAAGTGGTCAAGAAGGCAGGTACTTGCTTAGACCAAAACCGGCTCCACGCTACTTAGCAGACAAGGAGGTTCCCACCTAAACAGTGCAGTCAAGCGGACAGGGCAAGAGGTCCTTTTTCAGGCCTTCCTTATAAAGACGTTTGAGAGCCCACTTTCCGGACATTTATTTTGTAAAAGTTATAGCGATGGGCTTGAGATAAGGGCGTCAAACATTTGCTGGACGCCCTATGTGGTGGAGAACAGGCAGGACTGTGCCCCCTGCCCGGTCCTTTCCTTAAAACTCCGCCGAGACACTCAGCATGAACGTGCGTGGCTGCGACAAGACCAGATAGCCATTATTGGGATAGCCACCGACCGAAGCCCAATACGCCGTATCGGCCACATTCTCGACACTGGCCCTGAACGTCATGGGCACACCGGAAATCTTGCGCTGATAGCTGGCCCCCAGATCCCAACGCACCCAACCTGGCACACGGATCGCATTGGCCGAATCCGCGTAACGGGCACCGGTTGCCAACAACTGCGTATCCAGCGACAAGCCTGTCACCTGCGGCACATCCCAGGTTAGGCCCAGACTGCCTTGCCAACGCGGCACGCCAATCACACGCTGACCTTCGCTCAGCGGGTCACCCGTGTTTTTCTGCTTGGTGTCCAAGGCGGTCACCCCACCCAGAATGCGCAGGGAGTCCGTCAACTGGCCGTAGAAGCTCAGCTCCAACCCGTTATGGCGATCCTTGCCCGCTTCCACAAAACGCAGATCGTCGTTCACCACACCACGCGGTTTGGTCGTGGTGAAGAAGGTCAGCCCACCGCCCATGGAACCGTTGTCGTACTTGATTCCCAGCTCTTTTTGCTTGGCCACAAAGGCCGACAAGCGCTGCCCGGCGTTTTGAACCGGCTGATTGTTAAAGCGAGTCGGTGCCAGATCGCCTTGCGCCAGGCTTTCCGTGTAGTTGCCGTACAAAGCCCATTCATCAGTCAGCTTGAACACCACACCCGCAGCAGGGCTGGTATGTTGCTGACGATCTTTGCGCTGCAAGGCCTGGGTGCCATAGTCATAGCTGCGCATTTCCATGATTTGATGGCGCAGCCCCAACATGACTTCCAGCCTGTCGTCCCAGAGATACATCAGGTCGCCCAGGGTATAACTGGTCAGTTTGGTGCGTCCCACCAAAGCGGGTGAACCCAAATCTCCCCCGGTATAAGCGAAGGGTGACAAGGCGTGATTCACAGGATCATAAAGATTACTTTCCTGCACGCTACCCATAGCCCAGGCATTTTTCTCTTTGTGGTCATACAAAGAAGCAGCAGCGACCAGCTCATGCAACACAGGCCCGGTCTCAAAACTGGCTCGCAAACCCAACTCGCCTGTTTTCACGTCATCACGTCGGGAATTGTTGAAACGCGAGAAGGTGGTTTTTCCAGAAACGGCATCCGTTACCGTCTGAGTCGCAAGCTGATTTTTTTCCTTGCCATCTTTCATACCGAAAGCAGCCCACAGGGTCATGGAATCATTCAGATCATATTCCCCGCGTACCGTCCCAAAAATGGTTTTCTCATTAGAGTAGGTCCAGGGCTGGGCGAAGTTGCGCGTGTGCGAAGGCAAGCCCGGCAAAGCGGACAAGCCCGCCTTTAAAGCCACATTAGGCCGGACTTCACGCAGCTTATGTTCTTGATAGCCCAAGTCCGCCGACAAACGTACACGCTCACCACGCCAATCCACCCCTACCGTGTACAGGTCCAGACTGGTGTGCTCATTGTCGACCGCCGTATCACCACTGCGTTTGATGGCATTGATGCGAATGCCTGCCGCATCATCGGCAAAACGACGCGCAATATCCGCCTTGATCTGGCTTTGCCCGCCACTACCATAACCTGCACCGACCTTGGTCAGCGGGCTCTCGCCAGCCCGTTTGGGCAGCACATTGATCGTGCCCCCAATACCACCGCCGGAAGGCGCGGCACCGTACAGAAAGCCACCTGCGCCATGCAGCACTTCAATACGCTCGGCCAGTTCGGCAGCCGTCGCTTGCCGGGGCAGCAAACCAAACAAACCGTTGTAGGCAATATCATCGGACGCCGTCAAAAAGCCCCGAATGAAAAAACTTTCCTGAAAATTGCCAAAACCACGGGCCACGCGCACGGAAGGATCATGGCGCACCACATCGGCTACGGTCGACGCCTGCAATTGCTCGATATAGCGGCTGGTGTAGCTATTGACGCTGAAAGGCGAGTCCATGTTTTCAAGAGAACCCAATATCCCCACTCGCCCGCCGCTGGCGACCTGACCGCCCGCATACTCCGGCAACAAGCCCTGACGCGACGCATCCGCACTGGCATTAACGGTAATGGTGGACAACTCCTGCGGCTGGGCAACATCCCTCTGGTCTTGCGCCTGAGCCTGACAATGAAGAGCAAACAGAGACAGGACAAGAGAGAGTCCCAGGCAAGGCTTGAATAAGCTGGTCATCACGATTACCTATCAAGCCTTGATGTTCTTCAGGTCAATACGCACCACACTTTCGCGCTTGCTGGCTTTGTACTGCGGAGTGGAAGGAGCTTTAACGGTGACGTACAACTGGCTATCCGGGCCCAGCTCCAGGCTGTTGGGGTTATCAGGCAAGTTGTATTGCGCCTTGATCGCATAGCTGCCGCCATCCAGCACAGACACTTTGCCTTGCTCGCGGTGAGTCAAATACAGCTCGTCGCGATCAGCGTTATACAAGACATCCATGGCATCCCCCACCGGCAGTTCCTGCAGCAATTTGCCGTTGCGGGCATCCAGCACATACACGGTTTTCTGGTCTTTGGTCTCGGTCACGTACAGACGATTGCGCCTGGAATCCAGCGCAAAATTCAAGAGCAAGGCGGGTTTGGCGCCAGCCGGTTTCCAGCGCTGTTCGATCTTGTTGGTTTGGGTATTGATCACCATCACTTCGCCGTCGCCATTGGCGGCATACAGACGATGCGATCCCGAATCTATCAGCAGACCGGTCACCCATTTGCCTGCGTTTTCAATGGTGTCGATCAGTTCCAGATTACGATCATCCAGCACCCAGATCACGGCCGGCGCACCTACGGCCCCCACATACACACGGCCTTGCTGGGGGTCGTGACGAATCGTGCGCGGCCCCATTTTGGTGTCATCAAAACTGGTATTGCTAAAGCGGACTCGCTCCAGGCTCCCGTCCGCTTTCAGCTCAACTTTGGAGACGGCAGCAGCCAGACTATTGGTGACGTACAGGGTGTCGCCCGACGCGTTCGTCGCCAGGCCGAAGTTACTTTCATCGGTATAAATCGTCCCCTTTACATCCAGAGTGATGGGGTCCAGTTTATAGATCACACCTCCCCGAACCGAAGGCGCACGCTCTGCCGAGGCCACATACAAGGACTTATCAAACGGGCTGTAAACCGTTTGATAAACCCCGTAAGCCAGATCCTTGCGTAAAGCCCCTTCTGCCGTAATTGACGTCTTTTGCGCCAGCTCCGGCGTCAAGGGCAGCGAGATCACCTCGGACGACTGGGTATGGGCAAGAGATCCGGCACTTAGCAAAGCGGCAGACAAGACAGACAAAGCAAGGCGACGTGTGAACATTTCAATATCCCGTGTTAGAAATAGAAGTGATTATCATTTGTATTATTACATTAAGCACTTCCATGCTCAAAATCGGGATATCCCTGCACCTTAAGGAGAAACACGCGGGACTAAATCAGCCGCTTCCCTATCCCCCACTTGACTGCCCTCGCTACAATATCGACTCAGCCGCCTTCTGGGCGGCCTTGTTGTTGAATTCCCTGACCTGTACTGCGCTATGACTTCTGCTGCCGATCTGTCCGCCCACACGCCCATGATGCGTCAATACCTTCAGCTCAAAGCGGAGGCTGGCTCGCATCTGCTGTTCTATCGGATGGGGGACTTCTATGAGATGTTCTACGCCGATGCCGAACGCGGCGCACGCCTGCTGAACCTGACGCTGACCAAGCGCGGTTCCTCCAACGGCGAGCCTATCCCCATGGCTGGTGTGCCTTTTCACGCCATGGAAGGTTATCTGGCGCGTTTGGTGGCCTTGGGCGAATCCGTCGCCATCTGTGAGCAGGTCGGTGACCCGGCTGCCAGCAAAGGTCCGGTCGAGCGCAAGATCATGCGTGTGGTCACCCCCGGCACACTGACGGATGACGCCTTGCTGCCTCCCAAGGCAGACCGCCTGATCGCCGCCTGCACACTGATCAAGGTGCAACGTCAGGAAATGGTGGGGCTGGCCTGGATGAACCTGGCCAGTGGCGAGTTTCTGGTCAGCCAGTGCGAACCCGACATGCTGGATACGGAGCTGAATCGTATCGGCCCGGTAGAACTGGTCTATCCCGAATCGCTGCGCCCTGCCCCGGAACTGCCGCAAGCCAGTTGCCACACCCTGCCGGATTGGCACTTTGCACAGGACGGTTCACGCGAAACCTTGCTGGACCATTTTGACCTGGATTCTTTAGCCAGCTTTGGTCTGGACGATCTGCCTGCGGCGACGGCGGCAGCCGGAGCCTTGCTGCGTTATGTCGGCAGCACACAATCTCAGTCCCTGGTCCACATCACCGCTATCCGTGTTCAACACAGCTCGGACTTTCTGGTGCTGGATGCCGTCACGCGCAAGAATCTGGAAATTACCGAAACCATTAGCGGTGAAACCAGCCCAACCCTGTTCTCCACACTGGATCATTGCCAGACCCCCATGGGCAGCCGTTTGCTGCGCCGCTGGCTGCATCACCCCTTGCGCTTGAACCACGCCGTTCAGCAGCGTCAGGATGTGGTGTCCCTGTTCTTCCAAACCCAGCAAAGCGCCAGCTTGAATGCAGGCGATCCTTTGGGTGTGCTGCGCCATGCCCTGCGCCGCTTCCCGGACCTGGAGCGTATTGCCACGCGTATTTCGCTACGCAGCGTGCGTCCTCGGGAGCTGGCCAGCTTGCGCGATGCGCTGGTGACACTGCCTGAACTACGTCGGGAGCTGGAACAGAACTTTGCTCAGTCTGAACACTTGCATGGGCATTTGTTAAGTCTGGCTCTGGACCCGGAGCTGGCTTCCTTGCTGCAGTCTGCCATCGCCTCCGAGCCCGCCTTGCTGATACGCGATGGTGGTGTCATTGCCGATGGCTACGATGCGGATCTGGACGAGCTACGCAGCCTGGCCAGCGATAGCGGCGATGTGCTGGTGAAGATCGAAGCCCGCGAACGCGAGCGCACCGGCATTGCTACCTTGCGCGTCGAATACAACCGTGTGCATGGTTTCTTTATTGAAGTCAGTCGCGGTCAGGCCGACAAGGTCCCCGACGACTACCGCCGCCGCCAGACACTGAAAAATGCCGAGCGCTTCATCACGCCTGAATTGAAAGAGTGGGAGGACAAGGTCCTGTCCGCCAAGGACCGCAGTCTGAGCCGCGAGAAGTTCCTGTTCGATGAATTGCTGGACAAGCTGCAAAGCTATGCAGGCCCCTTGGCCTTGTGCTCCAGCGCACTGGCCGAACTGGATACCCTGTCCTCCCTGGCCTTGCACGCACTGGACAATAATTGGGTCGCCCCCGAGCTGACCGAGCAGGCTGGTATCTGGATTGAAGCAGGCCGTCACCCTGTGGTGGAGCACAGCATCGAGCGCTTCACGCCCAACCATTGTGAAATGCACGCGCAACGTCGCATGTTGCTGATTACCGGCCCGAATATGGGCGGTAAATCCACTTATATGCGTCAGGTTGCCCTGATTGCCTTGCTGGCCCGCATCGGTAGCTTTGTACCGGCAAGCACAGCCCGTATTGGTCAGATCGACCGCATCTTTACCCGTATCGGTGCAGCGGATGATCTGGCCGGTGGCCGCTCTACCTTCATGATGGAAATGACCGAAGCAGCTGCCATTCTGGCCGGTGCTACCCCCTACAGCCTGGTGCTGATGGATGAAATTGGTCGCGGCACCTCCACCTATGATGGTCTGGCCCTGGCCTGGTCCATCGCGCATCGCCTGCTCAGCCACAATCAGGCACTGACCCTGTTTGCCACGCACTACTTCGAAATCACGCGCCTGCCCAACGAGCTGCCTGCGGCGGCCAACGTGCACTTGGCCGCCGCAGAATCGGCCTCCGGCATTGTGTTCCTGCACGAAGTTCAGGAAGGCCCCGCCAGCCGCAGCTACGGGATTCAAGTTGCACAACGTGCCGGCATTCCCTCTGCGGTCATCCGTCAGGCCAGTCGCGAGCTAAGCCGTCTGGAAGCACAAAACGATCCTAGCGCACAGTTGGATTTGTTCAATGCAGGCAGCGCTCCGGAAGCCACGGTCGCCGAGCCTGACCCAACCACAGAAAAAGCACTGGACTTGCTGGATCAGTTCAAGCAACTGGATGTGGATGACCTGAGCGCACGCGACGCCCTGGATTTGCTGTACCGCTGGAAAAAAGAGATGAAGGCGGCGGGTTAAACAGTCCTGAAGGGAGCCCAAGAGGCTCCTTTTTTTATGTGGTTTTCCGAGGACCGTTGGCGAGCAGATCGACAATCAATCATTCTTAGACCCCTACCGTGAGTCAATCACTCTATATCGCGAGTATTTCTCTGGATTCTTTGCGCTGGATACGCCTGATACGCAGGCTAGCCATACACCGGGACAGGCCGGATCAGTTAAGCTACGGGCTAATTTAATTCTTGTTCGGGCAGTCCATGACTATCGACCAGCCATTGACCCTTTTGGGCGGCATCAGCGCGCATGAGTTCATGCAAACCTACTGGCAACGCAAACCTTTATTGATACGCGGCGCCATTCCTAATTTCAAGCACTCGCTGAGCATAGACAATATCCGCGAGCTGGTAACGCGTGAAGAAGTCGAGTCGCGTCTGATCATCCATGACGGCGAAGACTGGGAAATGGAAACCGGGCCTTTTGACGAGCTGCCACCCGCCTCGCAGCCCAACTGGACCGCCCTGGCGCAAAGCGTGGATCTGCACGACGACAACACCGCCGCCCTGATGCGTCAGTTCCGCTTCATTGGCGATGCCCGTCTGGACGACGCCATGATCAGCATTGCTTCAGACGGCGGTGGCGTAGGCCCACACTTCGACAGCTACGATGTGTTCCTGCTGCAAGCTCACGGCAAGCGTCACTGGCGTATCAGCCAGCAAAAAGACCTGAGCCTGGTGCCCGACCTGCCCTTGAAGATTCTGCGCAATTTCCAGGTAGAAGAAGAGTTCACGCTGGAACCCGGCGACATGCTGTATCTGCCCCCGCACGTGGCACATGACGGGATTGCAATTGGCGACTGCATGACAATTTCCATCGGCTTTCGCTCGCCTACCCAGGCAACGCTGGCCCGTGGTTTGATGGATGCCGCCTCGGATCAGTTGGCCGCCGCCAGTGGCGAAGGCTTTGGCTTGTATGCCGACCCACCGATGCCCATGCCCGAGAGCCTGCAGCAGCGCTACACCGACCCGGATGCCCAGGCCAGCACCACACCTGCCGCCTTGCCGGAGAAGCTTGTTCAGAAGTCGCTGGATGCCTTGAACGCCATTCGTTTTGACGAAGCATTGGCCTCACGGTTCCTGGGCGTCTGGCTGACCGAATTGCCCAGTAATAGCTGGTTCGACATTGCCGAAGACCCGGTTGATCTGCATGACCCCGAGCGGCCTGCAGGCCGCTTGGCTTTGGATCGCTGCTCGCGCATGATGTATCGCGGCGATGAGCTGTATATCAACGGTGAGGTCGCCTCCTGCCCCGCCAGCCCGGCCCTGAAACAACTGGCTGACCAACGTGAACTCTTGATCCCCGGCGACAGTTTCGAAGCCCTGGATGAAGATGAGCGCGAAATGCTGAATGCCTGGCTGGATGACGGCTGGCTGCAGTTCAAGGAAAACTGAGCACTGAGCCACTAACTCTGGCGAGTTCAGAAAAAAAGCGGGGCAGCTTGCAGGCTGCTTCGCTTTTTTATTGCTAACACCTCAGGAATCGAAAAACCGATACATTTGCCGGTTGCAGTTGCAGTTGCAGTTGCAGTTGCAGTTGCAGTTGCAGTTGCAGTTGCAGTTGCAGTTGCAGTTGCAGTTGCAGTTGCAGTTGCAGTTGCAGTTGCAGTTGCAGTTGCAGTTGCCACAGTATTATTCACGCCATCCAGCAAGAAAAAGCATTATCATGAACAACGCGATTCACAAGACGAGCAATCCGTCATAAAGCCACCATTAGTGGCTTTACAGCCCAGCTTCAATCCAGCTCGGGCCACATTCAAAGTCACGTAGCCACCCCGCTCAATCTAGTCAGGCACCTACCCAACTCAAAAGTGGTCTGCCCTACATCCACAAAGCGTCCTATCTGGCCAGTCCATTTAATCGCTATAAATAGTGCTCGTTTGTCATCTCTCCTTTTGGAAAGCGCAGAGCACTATGTCTACCTCCCGATCGACCTCATCCTCTCTAGTCAGCGACCTGATCCCGCCTATCGTGGCCGGTCTGATCTCGGTCATCGTCAACTACGGCGGCACCTTTATTCTGGTTTTCCAGGCCGCCAAAGTAGCCGGCCTCAGCCCTGAGCTGACCGCCTCCTGGGTCTGGTCAATTTCCATTGGTGTGGGTGTTACCGGTTTGCTCTTGAGCTGGGTTTCGCGCGAACCCATCATCACCGCCTGGTCCACGCCCGCCGCTGCATTTCTGGTTACGGCTCTGGCCACCACGCCATATGAAGAAGCCGTCGGCGCCTACCTGATCTCGGCAGCGGCCTTTGTGGTCCTGGGCCTGTCCTCCTACTTCGAGCGCCTGATCCGTCTGATCCCAAACGGCATCGCTGCCGGTCTGCTGGCCGGCATTCTGCTGCAATTTGGCATTGGCGCATTTGGCAGCATGACACTGGACCCGAAACTGGCAGGTCTGCTGATTCTGGCCTACCTGATCATCAAACGCTTTTCCGCACGCTACGCAGTGGTAGGCATTCTGATCCTGGGCCTGAGCTTTCTGCTGCTGGAGCATCGCGTAGACCTGAGTGGTCTGAAACTGGAACTGGCCGCGCCGGTATTCACCATGCCAGTATTCACCCTGAATGCCTTGCTAAGCGTCGCCTTGCCCTTATTCCTGATCACGCTGACCGGCCAATACATGCCCGGCATGCTGGTCCTGCGTAACGACGGTTTTCGTACCAGTGCCAACCCAATTGTCTGGGTGACAGGACTGGGTTCGCTGATCATGGCTCCCTTTGGCTCCCATGCCATGAACGTAGCCGCCATTACCGCCGCTATCTGCACCGGGCCAGAGGCGCACCAGGATCCCTCCAAACGCTGGGTTGCCGGGATTGCCGCCGGTGTGTTCTACATTCTGGTTGGCGTTTTTGGAGTAACCCTGGCCGCTGTGTTCATGGCCTTCCCTGCAAGCTTTATCACCACGCTGGCGGGATTGGCTTTGCTGGGCACCATTGGCGGCAGCCTGGCGGGAGCCATGGCAGACGTCAAATCGCGTGAAGCAGCCTTGATTACCTTTTTGGCATCAGCCGCCAATATCACTCTGTTCGGGATTGGCGGGGCTTTCTGGGGACTGGTGATCGGTCTGCTGGCGTACTTTATTTTGAATGGGAAGTTGCCGCAGCGAAAAACGGAAAAGCTGGGTACTGAGGGGCTTCCGGCGGCGTCTGATGCTCGGTAACTCATAAAAACCTATTCAGGCCAGAACAGAGTTTCTGGCCTGAATGGCAAAAACATTCCCCTTGCCCATGCAGGATTACTGCCTTGAATACCACTGATTTTATTGTAAAAACTAGTCACAAAAAACCCATCAATAAGCACTATAAACCTTCAACTTAGCCCTACTGCAGGCAAAAAACCCTGTAAGAATTAATAGACACAATCTATTGACTGCCTCTTCCACGCTCAAGTGCTAGCCTGCGCTGGCTTTGATCTTCAGGAAACGGTGTCATGTTTGGCGATTTCGATCTTGCGTCACCCTATGCGGCTTATGCCCGTCTTCGTCAGGGGCCGCCTTTGGTTTGGGATGCGGATTTCTGCGGTGGGGCGTGGTTAGTTCATAGGCACAGCGATGTACAAGCTGCCCTGCGCAATCCCGATTTAAGTGTGCGGCGTGTTGGCGGGTGGGTGGCCCAGGCTGGCGCTGATCCTTCCCCTCGTTTGCAAGCCTTCAAGGGCTTGATGGCCAGGACACTGGTCTTTCTGGACCGCCCCCGTCACACACGCGTCAGACGAGTAGTGAATGCCGCTTTTAGTGCGAAGGCTTTGGAAACCCTGCACAGCACGATTGAGAAGCGCGTTGCGCACATCCACCTTGAGTTAAAAGCCAAGCTGCGGCACGGCTCTGCAGATCTGGTTGATGAGGTCTGTCGCCCGCTCCCCGCCTTGGTCATGATGGACGTGCTCGGCTTGGAGCAACTGCCTTTGTCTGTTTTTCAGGCCTGGTCAGAGCAACTGGCAGGTTTTATCGGACAAGCCACGCCGGACATGCCTTTGCTGAGAAGCTCCCAGGACGCCTTGCTGGATATGGCTGACTTTCTAGGCAACAGTGCCAATCTGCAAGGAGGCGGGTTGGCCTGGCGGCTTTTGCATGATGAGCAGCTTTCCCTTCAAGGCAGACGCGAGCGCTTGGCACAGTCCTGTATGTTGCTCTTTGCAGGCTATGAAACCTCCCGGCATCTGCTTAGCTCCCTGTTTCAAGCACTGCTGGCCGACTCCACAACGCTGCAGGACTTGCTAGCGAATCCGCAGAAAATTCCTGCCGCGATCAAAGAGGTGCTGCGTCACGACAGCCCGATTCAGTACACGGCCAGACGTTTGATGCATGACCAGCACTGGCATGGTCAGCATTTGCGCAAGGGGCAGTTGCTGCTTTTGCTCTTGGGCGCTGCCAACCGCGATCCGGCGGTGTTTGCCAATCCCGACGATCTGGACTTCAGCCGCAACAATCAGGCCGAGCTATCCATGGGACACGGAATTCATCATTGCCTGGGAGCCGGTTTGGTGCAGCTGGAAGCCAAGCTCGTACTTGAGCAATTCCTGCCTTTGCTCCCTCGCCTGCAATGGACGCAAGGTGAGCGTATTCGGCTCCCCGCCTATCGGGGCTGGAACCGCTTGCCGGTTCAATACCGGGCGGCACAGTCATGAGTGCTTTTCTCGTTCATCTGGATCAACAACTGGAAACTTTGAAGACCAGGAAACTGTGGCGCCAAAGAGCAATCAGCCGCCCCTTGCCAAACGCCCATATCGAACGCAATGGCCAGGTCTTGCTGAATTTCGCCAGCAATGACTATCTGGGCCTTAGTCAGCATCCACAACTCAAACGGCTAGAAGCACAAGACGTCGCCGGAGCGACGGCATCCCCGCTGATTTGTGGGCATCATGCGCTGGCTGAAGCACTGGAGCAGGAGCTGGCAAAATGGAGTGGCTTCGAGGCCAGCCGTCTTTTTGTCAGCGGTTATCAAGCCAGCCTGGGCGTGATTCCTGCGCTGGTCGGAACGGGCGACACGATCTTTTGTGACAGGCTTAACCACGCCAGCCTGATTGATGCCAGCCGCCTATCCGGCGCTCGTTTACGTGTCTATCCCCATAGGGATATGGCACGGCTGGATGATTTGCTCGGCAGGCCAACACCAGGCTTCAAACTGGTGATCTCGGACAGCCTGTTCAGCATGGACGGGACAATAGCCCAGGTCGATGAGCTGATCGCCTTATGCGAACGCCACGATGCCTTGCTGTATCTGGACGATGCACATGGTCTGGGAATTTTGGGTGAGAACGGACGCGGAGCGCCTGAGCATTTCCAGCTCACGACCACGCAGCGGCGACGTCTTATTTATCTGGGGACGTTTGGCAAGGCGGCCGGTCAGGGTGGTGCATTTATTGCCTGCTCCCGCAAGCTGGCCGACTGGTTCACGCAATCCGCCCGCAGCTATGTGTACAGCACCGGCTTGGCCCCGGCGCATTGTGCGTCCTTGCTGGCCTGTCTGCAACTGATCAAACAAGCCCAGCCCCAGCGGACCTTGTTGAAAGAGCATATCCAGACGCTGCAAACCTTGAACCAGGATCTGCCCTGGCGTCTAGCTCCCTCCGATACGCCCGTGCAAAGCCTGTTGATTGGCGAGGTAGAACCTGCTTTGCAACTGGCCGAAACCCTCCTGCAAAAAGGTATTTGGGCACCGGCCATACGCCCGCCTACCGTTCCCCGCCATCAAGCCCGATTACGCATATCCCTGTCTGCCGCCCACCGGCAACAGGACATTGAAAAACTAGTCCAGGCACTACATGAAGCCGCCCACTCTTTACGGTGATTTGCCATGAACTCAAACTCCTTTCCCCCTTTGGCCCAACGCAGCCTGCAAGCGGTCTGGCATCCTTGCACTCAGATGCAGCATCACGATCAAGGCGTGCCGCTACTGGCAATCAAACGCGCCCAAGGCGCCTGGCTTCATGATGCCGACGGCAACGCCTATCTGGACGCCATCAGCTCCTGGTGGGTGAATCTGTTTGGCCATAGCCACCCGCATCTGGTGCAAGCCATTAGCGATCAGGTTCAGCAACTGGATCACATCATGCTCTGCGGCCTGACCCATGAGCCGGTTGTGCAGCTTTCCGAACGCCTAGCCATTTTGAGTGACCATCGTTTAGGCCATGCTTTTTATGCCAGCGACGGTGCTTCCGCGGTTGAGATTGCCCTGAAGCTGAGCGTGCACTACTGGCGCAACCAAGGCCAGGAACACAAGCACCGCTTTGTAGGCATCGCGCAGGGATACCACGGCGAAACACTGGGTGCTCTGGCCGTGACCGACGTGCCCTTGTTTCGGGAAAACTACGGCACACAGCTGGGCCAGCAATACACCGCAGCCAGCCCCGATCTGCGTCAAGCCACTAGCCCGGACGAACACACGCAGGTCACCGAAAACGCACTGCACTCGCTGGAGCAGATTCTGGATGGTCATCAGGACATTGCCGCCGTCATTCTGGAGCCGCTAGTGCAATGTGCGGCTGGCATGCACATGCACTCCCCCGACTATCTACGCGGCGTGCGCGAGCTGTGTGACCGCTATCAGGTGCATTTGATTCTGGACGAGATTGCCGTGGGTTGCGGCCGTACCGGCACGTTCTTTGCCTGCGAGCAGGCCGGTATCTGGCCTGACCTGCTGTGCTTGTCCAAGGGAATTACCGGCGGCACGCTGCCCTTGTCCGTAGTGCTATCCAGCCCCTCGATTTATCAAGGGTTTTATGACCAGGACTTGCGCAGGGGCTTTCTGCATTCCCATTCTTATACCGGCAATCCCCTGGCCTGCCGAGCCGCGCTGGCCACGCTGGACTTGTTCCAGCAATACCCCGTCTACGAGCTGCAAAAAACGCTGGGACAAGCTCTTGATGAAGGTTTGCATAGACTGAACCGGCACTATCCCAAGATGCAGCATCTGCGCCGCTGCGGGGTAATCTGGGCCTTTGATCTGGACACAGGCCCAGCTCGCTACGATCACCAGGGCTTTGCCCGGCGCTTTTACCGCTCTGCTTTGCAGCAGGGATTGATGCTACGCCCTATCGGCAATACGGTGTACCTGATGCCCGGCTATCTCTGGGGCACAAAAGAGGTGGAGCATTGCCTGCATGGGCTGGGTCGTCTGCTGAAGGAATACGCATGAGGGCCTGCTTTGTGACGGGCACCGATACGGAAATTGGCAAAACGCTGGTCAGCTCGGCTTTACTTCATTTACTAAGCCAAAGCGGCGCACGCACGCTCGGCATCAAACCCATTGCTTCGGGGGCCGTAGAGGTAGAAGGACGTTTACAGAACGAAGATGTGGATGCACTGGCGCGGCATTCCAGCCTGAAGCTCGCTCCCGAAACCCTGACACCGTACTTGTTTAAGCCCGCTGCGGCACCCCATATTCTGGCTGAACAAGCAGGAATCGAAATAGACCCGGCTCTGATCAAAAAAACGATTCAAACAGTGGCGAAGCAGGCCGATCATGCAATCGTTGAAGGAGTAGGAGGCTTCATGCTGCCCTTGGGGCAAGGACGGACAGGCGTAGATTTAGCGCAAGCCTTGCAACTACCTGTGGTGCTGGTTATCGGTCTACGTTTGGGTGCCTTGAATCACGCTTTGCTGACGGCTCAAGCCATACGCGCCAGCGGCTTGAACTTGCTGGGCTGGGTCGCCAACCACATAGGACCGGAGATGAGTTATGCCCAGGAGAACCTGCAAACGCTGCATGACTATCTGCCGAGCCCTTGCCTGGGCGTCATTCCCAGATTGGAAGCCACAACACTGGATGAGCGTATCCAGCAAGCAGCGCAATATCTACGCTCGCCATGGGGAGATAAGAACTAGGCGCTTTGCACAAGACTTATAGAAAGTAGCTACCTACGCTACCCAAAAATGCCACTCCCAACAGCAGACACACGGCGCCACCCAAGGCAAAGCGCAAGGCCGAGTTAGTGGACCAGGCGTCCAAACAGCTATTTAGCAAACGTTGACGCCATGTCCCCGACCCTGCCGCGCCTGCGGCTTGCCAGGAGTTTGCACGCAAACGACTCAGATGCTCTTCGCTGATTCCATCCATGGCTTCCCACTCCAGCTTCCAGCGCAAGAAGGCGGCCTGATGCTCGGGATCAATGGACAACCAGGCCCGGAAAGCAGACTGGCTGCGGGCATCATTCTGATGTTTGGGGTCGTGCTGTTTGAGCAGCCAGCTCAAGGCCTGCTCATCAATGTGCTGCATGTGTTCGTCCTTAGACATACGAACCAGCAGGACGCGGCACTGCCCCGTCCGCCCGATTGAGCGGTGCCGGATTATGGCGGCACGCCAACATGGCCATGCGGATATAGTGCTCAACCACTTGAGGGCTGGTACCCATGCGTGTCGCAATTTCTTTGTAGTTCAGGCCCTCGAAGCGATGCAGCACAAAGGCTTCACGACGACGGCGAGGCAAGGCCTCGATCATGGCCAGCATACGAGCACCCGGTTCAGAAGGAGCGTGAGCAGAGGCTTGTGTGCCACGCAGCATACGCAGGCAAAAACTTAAACCGTTACGGCAAAACGATTTCAGCATGGGCCACTCCCTAAAACACATCAAATGATAATGGTTCCTATTATCTTTACTGTTTTAGAGAAAGTCCAGCCCTGCTCAAGAAAGATTAACTCTGCTCACAAAATAAAAGATGGCCCCTCTCAAGTCTCTGCCAAAGAAAGGCTTTGCACCATTTCAGGGAGCACCGCAATCCAGGCGCTACAAACAGAGCGCAGCGCAGCCTGGAAAAGAGACTGTGTCCTTTCAGGAAATGCCCCCAATGACCTCTTCTTCTGTAAAGGGAAAGCCAGCGCTAATCGCGCTGACCTCGCCAGATTCCTGGCCTCTGTTGGCTCCTCTTCGACAAGAGAAAGAGAGCCAAAGTAACTCAGAACGGAGCTAGTGCATAAAAAAAGCCCTGGCATGAAACCAGGGCTTTTTCCAGACGGCCCACAGGCCGACTCAAAACAATCAGTTGCCGGGGCGCAGATTGGTAGACAGCACATTGATGATGCGCTTGGCTGTCGGCGTGGTCTGCTCCTGACCTTGCTGATCCAGCACCGTTACGCGAGTGCCAGCACCTTGGGCGCTCAGCTTGATGCGGAAGGGTGTGGCTTCGGCGGTGTTGCGGCTGCCGAAGATGCGGCCAATGATGTTTTGCTGCTCGATCTTCTCGCCGGTATCCGAATCCAGATAGCGGATGAAGAACTCGCCAGCGGAACGGTCACGATCCTCAACCGAGAAACCGGCGGAGTCGATGGCTACGCCAACACGACGCCATGCACGATCAAAGGACTCGTTCAGCATCAACTCAGCCTGATCGCCCTTGTCCGACGCCTGGACCTGAACGCTGGAAGGATCCTTGGAAGCGTTGGCTACTTGTTCACGTGCTGTTTCAATATCCGAGCCCAGGAAGACCATCATGCGAGCCAGCATGGCCGCATTCAGACCTGGATCTTCTTTGGCGAACACCCATTTAAAGGCGGAACCGTCTGCCGTGGGTGTTTCTTCCATGTGCTGGTGGGACACATAGATTTCGGTTTTGTTGCCGACACGCTCAAAGCGGGTACGGAAGCGGTCACGTTCGCCGCTATCAAAGACCTGGTCAATGATGGAACCCAAGGCACTGCGTATCCAGCTTTCTGGAATCTTGGCACGGTTTTCAGCCCAGTCGGTCTGAATCAAGCCGGCACGGGGATCCTGGGACTGAATGGTAAAACCATGCTCACCCCAGAAATCGACGATGCGGGGGAACAGGTCTTCCACGGGGCGGTCTACGACCAGCCAGCGCAGATCGCCATCGCGCATCACCTTGATGGCATCAGACTGAGGCAGGATCGTATCGGCACCGCCCTTGGCCTGCTGCGCGGTTTGACCTTGCGAGTAGACCGAGTAAGACGTGGCACCTTCTGGCGCACGGTAATGTGCGTCGCGGTTGGCCTGGGTCAGATCCGGCGGAATGCTCAAGGGATCGCCTGCTACCGTACTCTTGTAATTAACCGACTCGCCCTGGCCCATAATCTGGTCCATCGTCGAGCAGCCCGACAGCACCAACAGGCTCAAAGACAGCCCGATCAGGCTTTTATTAACTGGCTTTGCAATCATGGAAGAAGATCCGCAAGTTTCAAAGATTGACGCAGCAACTCGTGATGCTGTGCATTTAACGGCGTCAATGGTAAACGATATCCCAGCTGAGTAAGGCCCATTTCTGCAACTGCCCATTTCACGGGGATGGGGTTAGCCTCAACAAACAGGTTCTTGTTCAGACCTGCCAGATAGGCATTCAAACGGCGTACCGTCGGTACGTCCATATCCAAAGCGGCCTGGCACAACTGGCTCATCAGGCGTGGGGCCACGTTGGCCGTCACGGAGATATTGCCTTTGGCGCCCAGCAAGATATACGAAGCAGCGGTAGGATCATCGCCGCTGACCACTATGAAATCTTCGGGGGCATCACGCAGCAGCAAGCCGCCACGAGCCAGATCGCCCGTTGCGTCCTTGATACCGATGATGTTGGGGATTTGAGCCAGACGCAGCACGGTGTCGTTCTGCAGATCAGCCACGGTACGACCCGGCACGTTGTACAGGAACTGCGGCAGATCCACCGCTTCTGCAATGGCGCGGAAGTGCTGGTACATGCCTTCCTGAGTAGGACGGTTGTAGTAAGGCACCACCGACAAACCGGCGTCTGCACCCACTTCCTGGGCGTGACGCGACAGTTCGATGGCCTCGCGAGTGGAGTTGCCACCCACACCGGCAATCACGGGCACACGGCCAGCCGCGTGTTCAACGGCTACCTTGATCAGTTCAGCGTGCTCATCAACCGACACCGTGGGCGATTCGCCCGAGGTTCCAACGACCACCAGCACACGCGTTCCTTCCTGAATGTGCCAGTCGATCAGCTTTCGGTAAGCGGCAAAATCCAGACCCCCATTGGGATCCATGGGTGTAACAAGGGCAACCATGCTGCCCTGAAAATTGGAAATAGCAGAGTCCGAACTTGCCATGATGAGATGAATCTCCGGGTTTAAGGCCCTATAGCCGAAAAAAAATATGACTCACAAGTTTAACGGATAAGCCGTTAAATCATAAGAACCATTTCAATATGCCTTCGCCCAGCGCAATCAAGGGACTCATCAGGGTCCACAGTACGCCGGTAAACATCAGCAGGATCAAAATGACCATGCCATAAGGCTCGATACGAGAATAATGATAGGCCAAACGATTAGGCAATAGACTAAATACAATGCGCCCGCCATCCAAAGGCGGCAAAGGCAGCAGATTCAGTGCCATCAGAACCAGGTTGACCTGCACACCGGCCACCGCCATGCCCATCCAGAAGCGGCTGTCACCCTGCCCGATCTTGACCATCAAATGGGCATACAGAACCCACAAGATAGCCATCAGCATATTGGAGGCCGGTCCGGCCAGAGCAACCCAGAGCATGTCGCGCTTGGGATTGCGCAGGCGGCCCCAATCCACAGGGACGGGTTTAGCCCAGCCAAACAGAATGCCGCCCATGCCCATCATGGCGCTGGACAGCAACAGCACCGCCGGCACCACAATCGTGCCGATAGGGTCGATATGACGCAGTGGGTTCAGGCTGATGCGACCGGCCAGCATGGCCGTCGGGTCGCCAAACATGCGGGCGACGTAGCCGTGGGCAGCTTCATGCAGCGTAATACCGAAAATGACTGGTAAAGCATAGACCGTCAAGGTCTGTATAAAAGAGTCCATGGTGATCCTTGGTCCAGGCCGGGGACTTATCCCCTACTTTTTCAAGACGATAAGTCGCCTGTCATCAGCCTGTCTGATTGGGACAGCGAGTGCTGCCCCAAGGTTCAGAATTGAAACACGGATAGGCACCTGGACGCGAGTTTTGTGCAAGCCCGCAGATCAGGACAGGCCCAAAGTGGCAGGATCACCCGAGCCACGACGCAACACCTCCGGCGTAGGGCCGGTCAGATCGATCACGGTAGTGGCCTGCAAGGGGCAAGGCCCACCATCGACAACCGCCGCCAACTGATGGGCATAACGGTCCAGAATTTCCTGGGCGTCGTTCAAGGGTTCGTCTTCGCCCTCAGGAATCAGCGTGGTGGAAATCAAGGGGCTGCCGACTTCTTCCATCAGGGCCAGGGCCACTTTCTGGTCGGGCACCCGAATACCAATGGTTTTGCGCGAAGGGTGCGACACGCGGCGCGGCACTTCCTTGGTAGCTTCCAAAATGAACGTCCACGGGCCAGGGGTGGCCATCTTCAACAAGCGATACTGCGGGTTATCCACTTTGGCAAAGTGGCTGATCTCGGCCAGATCACGACACAGCAAGGTCAGATGATGACGATCATCCAAACCACGCAAACGACGCAGGTTGTCAGCGGCGGACTTGTCATCCAGGCGAGCGACAACGGCATAACTGGAATCGGTAGGAATGGCGAGCAGCCCTCCTTTCGCCAATAGTTCGGCTGCTTGAGCCAATGCGCGGGGTTGAGGATTTTCGGGATGAACGACGAATAATTGAGACATTTCGCGCTTCCTTGCTATTACGAGGGGAAATCATTAAACCTGAGTCACGCTCTAACCGGCAAGACCGGAGCAAGACTCAGGGTCGAAGTATTCTTGCACGAGTGTTGCATTCTTTAAAAAAAGCATGCTAGAATACATTTTTTACTTCACAGCCCACCTTGATGTAGGCCGGAAGCAAAAAAAGCAGTAAACAGTGGTGACCGTAGCTCAGTTGGTAGAGTCCCGGATTGTGATTCCGGTTGTCGTGGGTTCGAGCCCCATCGGTCACCCCAGAAATTTACCGCTTCCAAGGTTTTGCAACTCTCCTTAAATGGTGACAAGACCAGGAACTGGAAAAAACATACTTGAAAGCCCGCCACGCAGCGGGCTTTTTTGCGTTTGTTCATCGTAACAAGTTTGCCGCCTTCGCACACCCCACGCAAGTTCAGGCTGGACAATAAACTGTGTTTGATTGTGAACCCCAGGCCAGTCCTGGCTTTCGCCTGCGACCCAGCCCTTCGAGTTGGCAGGCCCGCACAGCAAAAGCCCCTCCCCCATCAAACACCCGGCATTTCAGCCCGCCTCCTCTGTAATAGAAACTGGCACAAAACCACGCTTTCTTATACTCTAATCTGTCCCATTTTCTGGAAGTTTGCTGATGACACTCGGTTTCCCCTGCTGGGATCAGGCACCCGTCAATTGGGACTGGCTTGCACAGGATGAAGATGGCCAATGGTTCTGGTATGGCGTCCAGCCCTCGCCTGGCATAGGCGGTGGCGTATGGCGCTCTCCCTCCCGCCTGCAACAGTTTGCCGCCCGCGGCGAACCGAACCCGTCCTGGATGCACAGCCTCTACCAACGCCCGGACCTGCCTGACAAGAACCGTAGCACCTGAACCCATGCAAGAGCATCTGATACACCTGCGCTCCCTGCTGCACGATTACTGGCCGCATCTAGCCTTGGCGCTCAGCGTGATACTGGGCGCTTCAGCGGCCATTCATGCCGCCATGACCAAAAATGATGTCCGCGCCGCCATCAGCTGGGTGGGCGTCATCATCATGTCGCCCCTGCTCGGGCCATTCCTGTATTTGATTGCCGGGATCAACCGCGTACGCAGACAAAGCCTTCTGGAACAAAGTGCAGACGTGTTCTATGAACAGGTCACCTATCTGCACCCTCCCGTCTCGGACATTGGTGCCCTGGTCGGCGCACCGTTTCGCTCTTTGCAAATTCTGGGTGACCGCGTCAGCCGCAGTCAACTACGCAATGGCAATAATGTGCGCGTTCTGGTCGGCGGCGATCAGGCTTATCCTGCCATGCTGGAAGCCATTGATCAGGCCCACAGCACCATTGCCTTGCAAAGCTATATCTTCGATAGCGATCGCCTGGGGCGTGAATTTGTCAGCGCCCTGTCGCGCGCCCATCAACGTGGCGTGCAGATTCGTGTGCTGGTCGATGCCATCGGGGCGAAATATTCGCGTACGCCCATTGTTCGATTGCTGCGCCGCGAAGGCATACGCTGCGCTTTGTTCATGACCAACCCCCTGGGCTTTCTGCGCATGCCCTACGCCAATCTGCGCAGTCACCGCAAATTGCTGATTGTGGATGGCACGGTAGGTTTTACCGGCGGCATGAATCTGCGTGAGTCCTTTATGGCGCAGTACAGCGACGGCAAGCCCTCTCAAGACACCCATTTCCGCCTGGAAGGCCCGGCAGTCATGCAATTGCTGGCTTCTTTCCGCCACGACTGGCAGTTCACGACTCGCGAAGATCTATCGCCCGCTTACTGGCATGCCAGTTCCTCGCCCGCCCCCAGACCTCACGTTCCGGCTCGCTGCATTGCTTCGGGCCCGGACCGTTTCATGGCCAGTACCCACCATATGCTGCAAGGGGCGTTTGCCATTGCCCAGCGCCATATCCGTATTCAGTCTCCCTACTTTCTGCCCGATCAGATTCTGTTGGGTGCCTTGAACACCGCCGCCCGACGCGGCATTCAAGTGGATATCGTCATCCCCGGGCAAAACAATCTGCGCCTGGTCAATTACGCCATGACAGCCCAACTGGATCAGGTGCTGCGCGCAGGCTGCCGGGTCTGGCGCGCCAGCGGCCCCTTCAACCACTCCAAGCTCATGACGATTGACGGAGTCTGGTCTTATATTGGTTCGTCCAATCTGGACCCGCGCAGCTTGCGATTGAACTTCGAGCTGGACGTAGAAATCTACAGCCGCGACACGGCCCGCCAAATCCAGAACCTGATTGATCTGGAAATTGAGGACGCCGAAGCCGTCAGCCTGGAGTCCTTAAGTTCAATCGGCTTTGGCAAGCGCTTGCGCAACCGCCTGATTTGGCTGGCCAGCCCCTATCTGTAATGTGTGCGCACCTGAAACTGCTGCAAGCTTCAAGAAAGCCCCTGGCTTGCACAATCTTTCAATCCGCTTGCGCACCCACCCTTTATAATCAAGCGCTTAAACGGTCTACACAGACAGGCGTGCCGTTCCAAAACAGACTTGAGCGCCATTAAAAAAACAATGTCCGAGCTTCCTTATTCCGACCTGGCCCAATGGGCCGCCCACCATCTGGAAAACCGCCCTCCCCGAGCCAAGTCCCTGGTCATGACCTTGTTTGGCGACGTGATTCGCCCACATGGCGGCAAACTTTGGCTAGGCAGTTTGATTCAGTTGCTGGCCCCCTTCGGGATCAGCGACCGACTGGTGCGCACCAGCGTGTACAGGCTGGCCGAGGAGGGCTGGCTGAGCGCGCAGCGCGAAGGGCGACGTAGCCAGTACACCTTGCGTCCCGAAGCCAGCCAGCGCTTCGAACACGCGTATCAACGCATCTACACCCCGACCTATCTGGCCTGGGACGGGCAATGGACGCTGATCTTCAGCATGCCCAGCTTGATGATGAACTCCAAGCAACGGGCAGACCTGCGCAAGGAACTGCTGTGGGAGGGCTTTTGCGCCTTGTCACCCACCGCTTTCCTGCACCCCAACCCGGATCACACGATTCTGGATTACATCCTGCAGGCGACACAGGCGCAGTCGCAGGTGTATGTGGGCAAGCTGGAACCTTCCCAACTGCCGCAAACCCGCCCTCTGTCCCAACTGATTCAGGACAGCTGGGATCTGGCCCAGGTGGCCAGCGGCTACGGTCAGTTCATCCAGCGCTTTGCGCCCGCTCTGGCCATGCTGGATGCAGGCCATGACTATAACGACGAGCTGGCCTTTGTGATTCGCACCCTGCTGATTCACGAGTTCCGCCGTATTCAGCTGCACGACCCTCAACTGCCTATTGAGCTGCTGCCAGCAGGCTGGGCAGGGAAACAGGCTTATGAGCTGTGCCGGGATGTATACCGTCAGGTCTGCGGCAAGGCCGAGCGCTATATTCTGTCCACCTTGCGGGCCGAGGATGAACAGGCACCGGAGGCCGCCGCCTACTTCTACGAGCGTTTTGACGGCCTGCCCGTCCCGTCCGAGACTCAGGCCTGAAGCTGAATCCCTGAATAGAGAGACTGACTGCTGTGTGCTTGATATCCGCAGCACACGACCAGCAGTACTGACCGCAATAGCTGTATGGGCAAATAAAAAACCCGGTGTGATCTGAATCACACCGGGTTTTTTTGCGCCCTTAACAATCAGGCTCAGGCACGGGCAAACAAGCCCGGCCTGTCAGAGCAGATTAGTGCGCAGACGCTGCTTCTGCACCCACACCCGTCTCGGAGCGTACCGACTGAGCCTCGAAACCGGCACGGTCGATCTCGGCACGTGGACTACGGTCAGTGATCGAGAAGAACCAGATCGCCACGAAAGCCAAAGGCATGGAGAACAGCGCTGCCGACGCATAAGGGAATGGCGAAGAGCCGGCTGGATTGCCCAGCGTAGCTTCCCACACCGAAGGCGAGAGCAAGGTCAGCAACAAGGCAACGATCAAGCCCAGGAAACCACCAATCGTGGCACCACGTGTCGTGCAGCCTTTCCACAGAATGGACAGGAACAGGACCGGGAAGTTAGCCGAGGCAGCAATCGCGAAGGCCAGAGACACCATGAAGGCGATGTTCTGCTTCTCGAAAATAATACCCAGCAGCACGGCAACCACACCCAGGATCAAGGTGGTAGTGCGCGATACACGCATGACTTCCTCGTTCGTGGCTTCGCCCTTCTTGATCAGCGTGGAGTACAGGTCGTGCGACACGGCGGATGTACCGGAGAGCGTCAAACCAGCCACCACAGCCAGAATCGTGGCAAACGCCACTGCCGACATAAAGCCCAGGAACACGTCGCCACCAACAGCATCAGCCAAGTGCACAGCGGCCATATTAGAACCGCCAATCAGATCGCCGCCAACTTCCAGGAAGCGAGGATTGGTGGACACCAGCACGATAGCGCCGAAACCAATAATGAAGGTCAGGATGTAGAAGTAACCAATCCAGGTGGTTGCCCAGAACACGGATTTACGTGCTTCTTTTGCATCAGGCACGGTAAAGAAACGCATCAGAATGTGTGGCAGACCAGCAGTACCAAACATCAGAGCCATACCGAAGGAAATCGCGCTGATAGGGTCCTTGATGAAGTTGCCGGGGCCCATGATGGCTTGACCAATTGTGGAGGCCTGGACAGCATCTTTACCGGCTGCAATAGCGGCATCTGTCTTGACCTGCACAGCCGCAGCGAACAGTTTTTCTGGCGAAAAACCATACTGTGCCAGCACCATGATGGCCATGAAGGAAGCACCGAACAGCAGCAGGCCAGCTTTGATGATCTGCACCCAGGTGGTGGCTGTCATGCCGCCAAACAGCACGTAGACCATCATCAACACGCCCACCAGCACCACAGCCACCCAGTACTCCAGACCAAACAGCAGCTTGATCAACTGACCGGCGCCTACCATCTGTGCGATCAGATAGAACAGAACCACAACCAGCGTGCCCGAGGCGGCAAAGGCGCGGATAGGACCTTGACGGAAGCGGTAAGCGGCTACGTCAGCAAAGGTGAATTTGCCCAGGTTACGCAGCTTTTCTGCCAGCAGGAATGTAATGATGGGCCAGCCGACCAGAAAGCCGATGGAGTAGATCAGGCCATCGTAGCCGTTGATCATCACCGCCGCCGAAATACCCAAAAAGGAAGCCGCAGACATATAGTCACCGGCAATGGCCAGGCCGTTTTGAAAGCCTGTAATACCGCCACCTGCCGTGTAAAAGTCAGAGACCGACTTGGTGCGGGCAGCCGCCCATTTGGTAATCCACAAGGTCGCCAGCACAAAGACCGCAAACATGCCGATGGCGGTCCAGTTGGTCGGCTGCTTTTGCAGCTCGCCCAGATCGCCGCCAGCTGCCAGCAAGGCAGGACTGGCCAGCATCAGGCCCAGAGCCAGGCCGGAACGAAGGTAGGAATGCTTCATTTACGCACCTCCTCAAGGACGTCCTTGGCCATTTGGTCAAATTTGGTATTGGCGCGCCAGACATAAATGCCCGTAATGACAACAGCCAACACAATGACTCCAAAACCAATAGGAATACCCAGGGTCATGACGCCATCACCCAAGCGCTCTGCAAACAATTCCTTGTCGAAAGCAATAATGCCGATGTAACTGTAGTAAGCCACCAGCATGACGATGGTGAGTATCCAACCCAGCCGCAACCGAGTCTTGACCAGATTCTGATAGCGAGGATTGGCCGTAATCCGACCTACAAGGGGGTCTTGCATAGTTTGTCTCCGCATTGTTCTGAACGCCTTATTTTGCTGGCGTATCTTATTGAACCGGCCCAGCCCGAAAAGGCTGAAAACGGCGCTATGAAGACGCCTGCCGACGTCTATGCGGTGAACATTAGAGCCCGACACTTACACCATACTTACTAAATGCATCGGCTCAGGGTAATGCCTAGGAGCAGAAAAGCACGCAAGAAAAAGGGGAGTAAGGTTGGCGCGGGTGGAGGGGTTCGAACCCCCGGCCCCAGGCTTAGAAGGCCTGTGCTCTATCCAACTGAGCTACACCCGCCAGGTGATGGTGGCATCGTCAAAACCGTCAGGCGATGCAAGGTCCGAGATAACGGTCCGTAAGGAATAAGGACCGAATTCAAGGCCCATTTTTTGTAAAAAAACAGACCTGAAAAGGACAATCGAATATTCTAGCCTGAAAATCTGTTTTAGATAAGCAGCACTCTGGTCAGAGTGTCAATACTGTAAGAAAAATAATTATAGGTAGTATTTTTAGTCGCAAATGGTACAGTCGTGTACGGATTAACCCGTTTTCCTGGACTTTTCTCCATGCCGACCAAAAAGAAACTAAGTAAGCACTCTTTAATACTATCGGCCCCCCTTCTTATCTTGAGCGCAATCCTGAATACCGCACAGGCAGGTATCAGCTATCAGTTGCGCCAAGTACAGGCCAGTTCTGGTGAAACCGTCGATATTGACGCCATCGTCTACAACGACACAGGCAGCTTGATGAGCTGGACCGCCCCGCAAAACCTGGTTTTGCAGTGGCGCGACAATAACGGCAACGTCATCCGCAGCCTGGCCGAACTGGTCAACCCGCGGCCCCGAGCATCCATCCCTACCAACAACTTCACCGCCTACAGTTGGCGAGCCGTGGTCCCCAATGGTTTGACCGGCTTGCAAGCCGTCAATATTGAAGGCGAGCGTGTAATGTTGGCACTGGACACCAATCCGGAAGGCCAAAGCCCGATTACCTCGCAACCGGCAAACGCCGCTGTGGTGAACGCAGGTGCTGGCCATGACCCACGTGTCATTGACCCTGCCCTGCCCTATGCCCAGGCCGTCGCGGCCGGAGCACAACGCGAAGGGCCAGCCATCAATAACGGACAAGGCCTGAAACCCGCAAACTCCAGTTTCGAGAACTTCAGCAACGCGATTTCGGCTCACGACCCGACTTACTTTATTGTCGGCAATAAAGGCGGCACCAATGCCCGCTTCCAGCTGAGCTTCAAGTACCGTCTGCATTCGCCGGATGATCCTAGCAATCCGAAGTTCTACGATCACTTCTACATTGGCTATACGCAAACAGCCCTGTGGGATCTGCATGCAGACTCCAAGCCTTTTGTAGACACCACCTACCGCCCCAGCTTCTTCTGGCGTAAGGACTCCATCTGGGAATCCGAGCAGAAACGTCTGTTCATGGGTCTGGCCACCGGCTACGAACACGCTTCTAACGGCAAGGCCGGTGATGACTCGCGCTCCATGAACGAGGTCTTCATCCAGCCCGAATTCAATTACCGCTTTGATCACGGTGCCACACTGACGTTTGCCCCACGCATCAAGCACTATGTGTTCATGGGCGAGAACGCAGACTGGGCACACTACCGTGGCCGTTACGACTGGAAAGTCCGCTACGCCCAGGATAACGGACTGGTACTGTCTGGCATGTACAACAAGGGCGCGGGCAGCCGCAATACGCATGAGTTCACGATTGCCTGGCCACTGAACCGCACACCTTTGAACATGAATGGCTATCTCTACGGCCAGTACTTCTCGGGCTATGCGGAAACCATGCTGGGCTACCGCGATCGCTCTTCGCAGTTCCGTATCGGTCTGGCGCTGGTGCCGTAAGCGCTTCTACAACAGTCCCCCACCGCGTCGGCTTCCCATGCCGGCGCGGGCCATATCATGATCACAGGCCTGAATCAGAAAGCGCTGAAACAAGGCCACCAATCCTTCCGGCTCACGTCCTTTGGGCCACAACAAGCCCACCTCTACCGACTCCACCGGGTCATGAATCCCGATGGCATGGATACGCTTGCCTTCCAGAGACCAGGGCCGGTAAACCATATCTGACAAGATTGTCACCCCAAAGCCATAAGCCACCAAACCGCGCACCGCCTCCAGGGAGCGGGTCCGCATAGCGACACGCTCCGGAAAGCCGGGGCTGCCCCAATGTCGCATGGCCGCCGTATCGGCATCGTCCACCGTCAGAAAGATGTAGGGATAGTTATTGACCTGCTCCAGGGACACACTGGACTCATTGGCCAGGGCATGTTGATCCGACACCCATAAGCGCCGGCGGGAACTGCTCAGGCGATGGTGCCCGAACATGGCTAAATCGGTGATATTCGACAAAATAGCAACACCCAGATCGATACGCTCGCCCTCCAGGGCGGCCTCCATTTCGGGGCGCTCCATATCCACCAGCTCGATGTCGATATTCGGATAGCTGTGCTTGAAACGACTGATCAGATCAGGCAAGAAGTAGCCTAGAACCGTATAGCCCGCGGCTACCCGAATCTGCCCTTCGATATTTTGTCGCCGCAAATCTGCATGGTTCAGCGCATCGCTGACGGCATCAATCACGTGATGGGCGTGGTGAAAGAACGCCTGTCCCTGTGGCGTTAACTCCACACCATGGGGCAAACGCTCAAACAAGGCCACATTCAGCTGACGCTCCAGACTTTGCACTGCATTACTGATGGCCGACTGGGAGACGTTCTCCGCCTGGGCCGCCGCCGAGAACTGCCCGCTGACCGCCGCAGCGATGAAATATCGAAACTGCCTCAGAGTCACTTCGTGCTTCATAGCCATCCGTTTTTCAGATATCAGGTACACGTAAATTTGATTTTACGATAACAAAAAGCTGCCCTAGACTAAAGAACAAACGACAACAACTTGCACGAAAACCATCCTTCTTGCAGGAGACAAACTCATGAATGCCCCACTCAACAAACCTTACAAGGCCATGTTGGAATCCGTGTCCCTGGATGACAAATACACTGTCACCAAGGGCCGCGCCTATATGAGCGGCACCCAAGCCCTGGTGCGCTTGCCCATGCTGCAGAAAGAACGGGACCGGCGCGCCGGTCTGAATACAGCAGGCTTCATCTCTGGCTACCGGGGCTCCCCATTAGGGAGCGTAGACCAGGCTCTGTGGCAAGCCAGCAAACACCTGAAAGAACACGACATCGTGTTCAAACCCGGTCTGAACGAAGATCTGGCCGCTACCGCCGTCTGGGGTAGCCAGCAAACCAATCTGTACCCCAGTGCACGTTTCGACGGCACCTTTGCCATGTGGTACGGCAAGGGCCCTGGCGTGGACCGTTCCATGGACGTGTTCAAGCATGCCAACTCGGCTGGTAGCGCCCGACACGGCGGTGTGCTGGTACTGGCAGGCGATGACCACGGTGCCAAATCCTCCACTGTTGCCCACCAGTCCGATCACGTTTTCGCCGCCGCCGGTATTCCCGTGCTCTACCCGGCCAACGTGCAGGAATACCTGGATTTTGGCCAGCACGGCTGGGCCATGAGCCGTTTCTCCGGCCTGTGGGTAGCCTTGAAATGCGTCACTGAAGTGGTGGAGTCAAACGCCTCGGTCGATCTGGACCCGGACAGCCTGAACATTGTCCTGCCCGAGATCGAGGACATGCCCGCCGATGGTCTGAACATCCGCTGGCCAGACCCGCCACTGGCGCAAGAAGCCCGCATGATGAACCACAAGTGGTACGCCGCTCTGGCTTATGTGCGCGCCAACAAATTGAACCGCGTCGAGATTGATTCGCCCGAAGCCCGCTTTGGCATCATGACGGCGGGTAAAGCCTATCTGGATACCCGTCAGGCACTGGCCGATCTGGGCCTGTCCGACGAGCTATGCGCCGAGCTAGGTATCCGACTATTTAAAGTGGGCTGTATTTGGCCCCTGGACGGGCAAGACGCCCGCCAGTTCGCAACCGGCCTGTCCGAAATTCTGGTGGTGGAAGAAAAACGCCAGATTCTGGAATATGCACTGAAAGAAGAGCTGTACAACTGGCGCGATGACGTACGTCCCAAGGTCTACGGCAAGTTTGACGAGACCGAACACGGTGGCGGCGAATGGTCCAGCTTGCGCTCGCCCTGGCTACTCCCTCCTCAAGGTGAACTGTCTCCTGCGATTATTGCGCGCGCCATTGCCCGCCGCTTGTGCACCATGGACATTTCCGAGGAGCTGCAAGCCCGCATCCAGGCCCGTCTGGCCATTCTGGATGCCAAGGACCGCGAAGCCCGTATGCCGCGCGTCAGCGTAGAGCGCAAGCCCTGGTTCTGTTCGGGCTGTCCGCACAATACCTCCACTCGCGTGCCCGAAGGCTCGCGCGCCATGGCCGGGATTGGCTGCCACTACATGACGGTCTGGATGGATCGCAGCACCTCCACTTTCAGTCATATGGGCGGCGAAGGCGTCGCCTGGATTGGCCAACAACCCTTTACCGATGAAAAACACGTCTTCGCCAACCTGGGCGATGGCACGTATTTCCATTCGGGAATTTTGGCGATCCGAGCCTCGATCGCAGCCAACTCCAATATCACCTACAAGATTCTGTATAACGATGCCGTCGCGATGACAGGCGGCCAGCCCGTAGACGGGATCTTGAAAGTCACCGACGTCATTGCCCAGGTCCATGCCGAGGGCGCTCGCAAGATTGTGGTGGTCACCGACGAGCCCGAGAAATTCAAGGGCGTTACCCTGGCTGGCAACCCGCCTGTGTATCACCGTGATGAGCTGGACCGCGTACAGCGCGAGCTGCGCGAAGTGCCCGGCACCACCATCCTGGTCTACGACCAGACCTGCGCCACGGAAAAACGCCGTCGCCGCAAGAAAGGGACTTACCCGGACCCTGCCCTGCGCGCCTTCATCAACGACACGGTCTGTGAAGGCTGCGGGGACTGCTCGGTCAAATCCAACTGCTTGTCCGTTGAGCCTCTGGACACCCCTATGGGCTCCAAGCGCCGCATCAACCAGTCCTCCTGTAATAAGGACTTCTCCTGCGTTAACGGTTTCTGCCCCAGCTTTGTCACGCTGAAAGGGGCGCAGGTACGCAAGCCGGAAGCTCAGGGCCGTTCGCTGGAGTCCTTCAATCTGGCCGACCTGCCTTTGCCCAAACTGCCGGATCTGGACAAGACCTACGGTATTTTGATCGCCGGTATTGGTGGCACAGGTGTTGTGACGGTAGGCGGCCTGCTGGGTATGGCTGCTCATATCGAGCAAAAAGGGGTCAGCGTTCTGGATATGGCCGGTTTGGCCCAGAAAGGTGGTGCGGTGCTGAGCCACGTGCAAATCGCACGCCAGCCCGATCTGCTCCATGCCACCCGCGTTCCAACGGGCGAGGCCTCCTTGCTGATTGGCAGTGATGCTCTGGTCAGCGCCTCCACGGATGTCCTGAGCCGTGTCAGCCGCGATCGCACCCACACCATTATCAACACCGCAGCCAGCCCGACTTCGGATCTGATCGGCAATGCGCACTGGAAATTTCCGCTACAAACCGCCTGCACGGATATTGAAAATGCCGTGGGTAAGGAAATCCGCTATCTGGACGCCAATGCCCTAGCCGTACACGTTATGGGCGATGCACTCTATGCCAACCCCATCTTGCTGGGCTATGCCTTCCAGCGCGGCTGGATTCCGCTGCATATGGACAGCTTGCTGCGCGCTATCGAACTGAACGGCGTCGCTGTCAAAGCCAACCGTGAAGCCTTCCAGTGGGGGCGTCTGGCGGCTGAAAAGGGTATCGAAGCCTTGATGGAAGGTGCGACACCCAAAGCCCGTGAAGTCACTTTCCCTGAAAGCGTGCAATCCCTGATCAAGCGCATGGAAGAACACCTGACTGCCTATCAGAACCCGGCCTGGGCCAAGCGCTACCGCGACGCCATCAACAAGGTCATGGAACGCGAATCGCGCCTGAATCAGGACAAGGCTCTACCCCTGACTCGCATCGCCGCCACGCAACTGGCCAAGCTGATGAGCTACAAGGACGAGTACGAAGTGGCCCGCCTGCACACCGACCCGGCCTTCCTGGACAAGCTGCGTGCCCAGTTTGCGGGTGAACCTGGCAAGGACTACCAGATCGAATACCATCTGGCCCCGCCCTTGCTCGGTCGCAAGAACAGCCAGGGTCAGCCAGTCAAGAGCAAGTTTGGCCCTTCGACCCGCAGCTTGTTCAAGATTCTGGCCCGTCTGCGTGGTTTGCGTGGTGGTGCGCTGGATATCTTTGGCTACACCCAGGAACGCCGTCAGGAACGTCAGAACATTGAGGACTATCTGGCCGACCTGAATGAAGTCAGTGCCCACCTGGATGCGGACAATATGGAAGTGGCCCAGCGCTGGTTGAACTACCCGGATCTGATCCGTGGCTACGGCCATGTCAAAGATGCGGGCCACGTCAAAGCCTACGCCCAGCGTGAACAACAACGCAGCCAGTTCCGTTCTCGTACCGAACCCAGCCAACGCGTTGCCTAAACCTATCGCCAGCCCTGGTAACACAGGGCTGGCTCCCCTTAACTCCTCCTTAGCGGCAGGCTGTCTTTCAAAGCGGCCTGCTTTTTTTTCGTCTTTAAACCCCGAACCGGCATGCGGCCACACTTCCCCGAGAAGCCCAAGCGTTTAGCAAGATAGTTTGCTCATTAAACTGACATACAATCGTGCAATTCGATGCCAGTGCCACCGTCCGTGGCAATTAGGTCGACCAGGACCACATTTTATGCGCCATCTTGTTTACGTTTTTGTTCCTTCAGCCCTGATTTTGCTGACCGCTTTCAGGCTGGCTTTTGCCTTGTGGCAATGGCCGCGTGTGCGTCAGGCCGGAGGTCTGCTGCCCATCCTGATTGGCGGCTTGCGTATCGACGCCCTGATGATCGCCGCGCTCAGCGCCCCCGTGGTCTTGCTGGCCCCCTGGCTAGGACACTATCCCGTCATGACGACGATAGCCGCCATCTGGTTTACCTTCGCCTGGTTCCTGCTGACCTTGCTGGAAGTTTCCACGCCCCAATTCATTATCGAATACGACACTCGCCCCAATCGGCTGTATGTGGACTATCTGAAGCACCCTCAAGAAGTAGTGGGCATGCTCTGGAAAGGCTACAAGCTGATGATAGGCATCGCCCTGATTGGTCTGGGGCTGATTGTGTACTCGGGCTGGTCTATTTTTGGTCACGTGTCTGCCGACCCCGTGATGAGCTGGTGGCTGCGTCCTATCTGGATGCTGATTGCTGCGGCCCTGTGCATCCTGGCAATTCGGGGCACCTTGGCCCACCGCCCCATCAATCCTTCTTCGGTCGCCTGGAGCAGCGACAGCATGCTCAACACGCTGCCCTTGAACTCGCTGTATAACGTGGCCTACGCCATCTACAGCATGAAAAACGAGCGCTCGGCTGAGGATATTTACGGTGGCCTGGACGTCGCAGAAATGAACCAGATCGTGCGCGATGCGGCTGCCTTGCCGGCTGGCCCTGACACACTACCCACCCTGCATCGTCAGACGCCAGTGCAAAAACGCGAGCGCAAACCCAATCTGGTCCTGATCGTGGAAGAGAGCCTGGGGGCGCAATATGTCAGCAATCTGGGCGGCGCCAATCTAACCCCCGAACTGGACAAACTGGCCCAAACGGGCTGGAACTTTCGCCGCGCCTACGCTACCGGCACGCGTTCGGTACGAGGTCTGGAAGCGGTTTCTGCCGGCTTCCCCCCAACCGTGGCAGACGCTGTACTGCGCCTGCCCGGCTCGCAAACCCGCTTTTTCACCCTGGCCCAATTGCTCAAGGAACAAGGCTACCGCTCACGCTTTATCTATGGCGGCGAAGCCCACTTTGACAATATGAAGAGCTTTTTCCTGGGCAATGGCTTTGATGAGCTGCATGAGCAATCCAGCTTTGAGTCCCCCGAGTTCGTCGGCACCTGGGGCGCCAGCGACGAGGACATGTTCAACAAGCTGCACCAGTTGCTAAGCCAGGACAAGGAGCAACCCACCCTGACGCTGGCGTTCTCCGTCAGCAACCACTCGCCTTGGGAATACCCGGCTGGCCGTATTCAGGTGGAAGGCGATCCCGCCACGGTAGAGAACACGGTACGTTACGCCGACTGGGCCATTGGGGACTTCTTCAAGAAAGCGCGTGAATCCGCCTATTGGGACAACACAGTATTCTTGATCGTGGCCGACCATGACTCGCGCGTGGGCGGTGCCAATCTGGTGCCTGTGCGTCACTTCCATATTCCTGCCCTGATTCTGGGCGCAGGCGTTCCCAGCCGTCAGGACGAACGCATCATGAGCCAGATTGACCTGGCTCCCACCCTGCTATCTCTGATGGGCATTGAAAGCGAGCACCCCATGATCGGGCGCGACCTGACCCAGCAGGACAGCGACCGGGCCATGATGCAGTACTTCGAGAACTATGGCTATTTGAAAGGCGACATCCTGACCGTGCTGATGCCACACCTGCCGCCTTGTCAGTATCGCTATACCGCGCCGGACAAGTACGAGCTGCTGGAACAGATAGACGAAGGGCTGGCCAAGGAAGCCCTTGCCCACGTGCTCTGGCCTAGCTGGGCGTATCACGAACAGGCTTACACCCTGCCCCACCTGCAAAAACGCTAAAACCGAAGGCTCAGGGCTTGACGAAGTCCTGAATTCGTTCTATTATGCTTGTCTTTAGTCGGGGCGTAGCGCAGCCTGGTAGCGCATCTGGTTTGGGACCAGAGGGTCGCGAGTTCGAATCCCGCCGCCCCGACCATTAAAGAATTAAAGGCTTAGTTCATTGCACAGTGAACTAAGCCTTTTTCTTTGCCTGCTCCCAGGGCATCGCCTTATTTGCGTTATGCTCTGACGACCTACCCTGATCAGGAATCGGAAATGAGCAATTCAAAAATTCTAGGTCTGAGCAGCCTGGCCTTACTGCTGTGCCTCCTGACCGTCCCTACCCTGTTTCTGCTCCTGCCAGTCTTTCTCTTCCCCCTGATCGCCTGCCTGATCGGCCTCTATGTTTACAAGCGTGGCCTGCGCGGACAAACTCGCAGTCTGGCTATTCGGCTTTTTGCCTTGCTGCCCTTCCCCGTAGCGGTGTTCACCTTTATTTTCTGCATGCAATGGATTTCGCAGGGCTATCGGGCCTGAGCCTTCAGCCCCGCCTGTTCCTTACCCGTTCAAACTACACGGATGTGTCCTTCAAAAAGCTGAGTTTGCCATTAGGCTCGATATAAGCCGCCGCTACCTCTTCCAGTGACTGGATTCCGGCCAAACGCATTTCACTCAGGATTTCATCGCGGGTCACAAACTCCCGACGCATATTGCGCCACTGCAATTGCCCGTCCCTGACCACGCACACTTTGCGCGGAGTGGCCAGTGCATTGAGCGCCGGGAATCGGTACATCAGCCAATCGACTATGTACCCCCAGGCCACAATGGTTGCGGCCACGAGCAGACCATCCGTCAAGGAATTGCTGCCGCCTGACATCGCATTACCACTGGCATCGGCAATCAGCAAAAGAATCAACAGGTCCGCAACGCCCAGCGATCCCAGTTCACGTCGTCCTGCCAGCCGCAGCAGGACGAACAGAACAAAGTACACCACTGTGCCTCGCAGCACGGACTCCAACACAGGTATTTCCAGTGCGAAGACCGTGCTCCAATCAGGTGTCAGCATGACGACAAGCAGCCTTTGATCAGTTCAGATCAAAGTACTGGTGGTCCTTGGGACGCTGGCCTGCCACGTCCTTGGCCGTAATCTTGTCAGTGAACTCATTGCCCAAGTGGGAACGCACATAGTTGACGACTTCGGCTATTTGCTCGTCATTGAGTACGCCACCAAAACCGGGCATGCCCTTATTGCCCTGGTTCACCATGAACACCACATAAGCAGGCGCCCCCAGTTTCGGATTCTTGGACAGGGACGGATACATGCCCGCCCCTTGAGCGCCCTTGCCATCGATCATGTGGCAAGACGCACAGACCTGCTCATAAATTTCCTGGCCGGTTTTCTGGGTAAAGACCACCGTATCACCCCCTACCACCGCCGTATCCGCATGGCTGATGGTCAACAGTCCCGAGGCCAGAAAAACCGCTAGAGATCGCATCATCATGACTAGGCTCCTTTGGAATCGGCTTGTTGATTACCCACAATATGGCTATGCAAGCGGGAAATCGCGTTCAGGGACGACAGGATCGCACCTTCCTGCCAGGCGTTGACGTAAGAAGCGTGCTCACCCGCCAAAACCAGTCGACCATCAATCTGGCACAGGTTCTCGTAGTGCGCGGCCCGTGTCTGGTCCGTCCACATGCCATAGCAGCCCAATGTCCAGGGAACGCGGTGCCAGGCGACCGCCACCCCACTCTCGAACTCATCCTTATATTGAGGGTGGATTTGCGCACCATATTCCAGGGCCTTCTTGACCCGATCCTCGGGACTGAGCGACGACCATTCCACGGCGCTGGGACCGAACATATACCCCCCCAGCAATACGCCTTTGCCACCGGCCATCATGCCGCCACTGGGGTAAGAGATTTGTGTGATGGGCAGGTCGGTATAACTGATGCCGCCATAGATCGCGTCATCATCTTCCCAGAAGCGCCGTTTGAACTGCAGCCCGATCTTGACCGAGGGAGCGTAAGGCACAGCGTCAATGGCAGCGTGCATTTCCTTGCTGGCATCCAGATCTATCTGGCTCAGAATCGACAAGGGAATGGTACATACGCACCAGTCTGCTGTTTCAGTGTGCTCGCTGCCCTTGCTTTGATCCTTGTAGCTAACCGTCACCTTGCCATCGCTCTGCTTGATCGCAGTGACCTTGGCATTAAAGGTAAACAGTCCCTCCAGCTCCTTGCCAAAAGCAGCGCCGATCTGGTCCATCCCACCCACCGGCTGAAACATGGTCTGCTGAAACTCGTACAGATCATGAATGCCCATATTGTGCCAAACACTGGAGCGCACAATATCGGCCAGTTTCAAAGGCTCGGAAAACTCGGGTTGTGCATTCAGACCACCTCCCGGATCACGCTCAAAACCGCGTACCTCGGAACTGGCATGGCCTTTCACATAAGCCATGTTCTTGTCCAAGGCCCCCCAGCTGCGCAAGGCTTCCAGCAGCTTTTCCTGATCCTCCTTGGACAAGGGTGCATCCAGCGACTGAGTATTAATGGCTTTGGACAAGAGCTCGGAGACCTGTCCCTGAAAATCCGCGTGGATATGGCGAAACCGCTGAGGCTTGCCACCAAAATGCTCTTTGCTATGCAGATAGGCGTTGTAGTTGTACTGGATAAACGGTTCCAGCCTGACTTTCAGCCGCTTGCAATAATCCAGCAAGGCCCGGTGATGGAAAGGAATCCGCCACGGGCCGGGGTTGATGTATTGATCCTTGTCGAACTTGACATCCTGCTTGGCGCCCCCCAGCTCGGTATAGCTGTCCCCGCCATGCAAGGACCAGTTGCGCCCCCCCACTTTTTCCCGAAACTCCAGGATTTTGACTTTGTACCCTGCGTTGCGCAGCTCCAAAGCGGCCACCATGCCAGCCAGACCCGCCCCCAGGATCACCACAGAGGTCCCTGGCTTGGGCTTGCCTTCCAGGCGAATCGGGCCATCGTAACTGCCCTCCGCCGCATGGCCCAGACGCATCATGGCCTGATACATGGCCGCGCCACCTGCGGCATACCCGACCATCGTCAGGAAATGTCGCCGTGTCAGTATTCCACCCTGTGAAACTTGGCTCATCGTCCTTTCTCCTTTTGGAAAAATGATGAGCAGCATTCGCCCCCAACTTCTTTGCCTGCCCCCGGTGCATGAATGCTACTCGTGTGGAAAAAAACAAAGAACACAATGCCTTATGATCAGCTTGTCACTTAACTATAAGCACCTAAAATGTTTAAGCCCAACATAAGAAACACATCTTTACAGGGCTGAAAATTAGCTGACTCCTGATAAATGCGTGCAAGCCCCTTTTTGATGTGGGCCTATGCTTGCCAAGTTCACCACGACGGGATATAATTTTTTTCTTAGTCGGGGCGTAGCGCAGCCTGGTAGCGCATCTGGTTTGGGACCAGAGGGTCGCGAGTTCGAATCCCGCCGCCCCGACCAAAAAATTCAAAGGCCTTGCAGAGCAATCTGCAAGGCCTTTTAGTTTTGCCGGTTCGGTTCACTGCGTCATTTAACTTTGGCTGGCGCTCACACCCACCGAGTCGGGCAAACCAAAAATAGAATCAAATGCCCAGTTGTAGATAAAGGCGAAGATGGGAAAGAAAGCCAGCAACACCGCTTCCATCAAAAAAGCTTTCCACAAGCTGACATTTAGCCACCACGCAATCAGCGGGATCAGCAAAGACACCAGCACAATCTGAAAACCGGCCACGTGCAGCACCCGGTGCCAGAACGTACGCGCCTGAATCTGACGACGGCGCTCCCAGGCTTCAAACAGCATGTTGTAGAACAGGTTCACCGATACTGCGCAGGTGCTGATCATGAAAGACAGCATCCCGCTTTCCATGGCCCCTGCCCCACTCAAGTGCCCCAATACGGTTGCCGCTACCATCATGCCCAGCAACTCGAACATCCCTATGTAGACAACTCTTCTTTTCCATCCCTGCACGATAAATATCCTTGATCAAAAGCTCAGAAAGCATGATTATCCGCAGTACAGCTTCTAGAAAAAGTCAGATTCCATCAGTTTTACTTATGGTTTAGCCATGCTTACCAGTGATCATCTTGAGCTCTTGCTTGCCGTGGTTGAACACGGCTCCTTCTCCGCCGCCGCGCGGGCGTTGCGCCGCACACAATCGGCCGTCAGCATGGCCGTGGCCAATCTGGAGGCCGAGCTGGATCTGTCGCTTTTTGACCGCAGCCGACGTGAACCTGTACCCACGGCCGAACTACTGGCCATGCTGCCCGACGCCAAGCTGATCGCCAGCCGCTTGCAGAGTTTGCGACTGCATTTGCAGGAATTATCGGGGGGATTGGAAAGCCATTTACGGCTGGGTATCGTGTGCGATGTCGATCCCGAACCGGCGTTGATTGCCTTGCAGGCTCTGGAGCAACGCTATCCCGGTCTGGACATAGAACTGCGAACCGCGCCCCAAGACGCGCTGGTCGAAGCACTGCAAAAGCGCGAGCTGGATCTGTGCATTGCCTATGGCGGACGGGAACTGGAAAGCGTGGGGATTGTGCAATCGCTGTGGACCGAAACCATTAGCGCTGTCGCTGCACCCGGCCATCCCTTGCTACAGGACAGCCCCAGGCCCCTGGAAGATTTGAAAGCCTACCGGCAGATTGTGATTACCAGCCCCGACAAGGATATACGCAAGGACCGTTCCATGCTCAGCCTGCGTCAATGGAAAACGGACAGTCTGCCCATGACACTGGAACTGGTGGAACGGGGATTGGGTTGGGCAAATCTGCCCTTGTCTTGCCTGCGGCCCTCACTGGAGTCTGGCCGTTTGCACCGTATCCAGTTCTCTACCGGCAGCAATGGTCTGGACTTGCCCATTTATCTTCTGCAATCCAAGGGACAGGATGTGGGCAAGGCGCAGGCCCTGTTCAGACAGGCCCTGCAAGACGAATTAAATACGCGCCTTGCGCCTATTCCGGTACGGTGACATTCGCCTGACCGCTATCAGCCAGGAACTGCGCCACCATCCCTTCCTTTTTCTGCCGGGCAATAAAGGCCTCAACCCAGGCATGGGCCAGCGTACGCTCTGACGGCACCGCCATGGCCTGACGAATCACAGTGAAACTGTCGGGCAGCACACGCAAGCCGCTGCGGGAGCGGGCATAGCGCTCCAAAGGCTGTCGTACGCCCGCAGCGGCATCCAGCTCTTCTTCCACAAACAGATCAATCGCATCGGCAGAGGTCGTTGCCCGTACCAGATCGGCATGTTTTAAATGACGGCTCAGGAACAAATCGTAGGCCGCCCCTTTGCCAACGGCAATGCACACGCCTTGCTGATCCAGCTGATCCACGTTCTGAAAGGCGGACTCGTCACGCACCAGATAGGTGCCTTCGATATGCACATAGGCTTCACTGAAGCGAATCTTTTCCGCACGCTTGGGATCAATCGCCAAAAAAGCCAGATCCCACTCGTCCCTGTAGACCGCCTCTACGACAGCCTGGGCCGCATCGTAGCCATGAAATTGCACGCTCAGGCCCAGCTCTTGCGCCACACTGCGCGCCAGGTCCGCCGAGACCCCTTTGGGCGACTGCTCATTGGCACCGCGTTGGGCCAGGACGGGATTGCCATAATTCATGGCAACACGCAAAACCCCGCTGGGGGCCAGTTCTGCTGCGACAGCCTGCTTTTGTGTCATGTAAATGCTCCGTCATACTTTTAAGAACCCGGTCTTCTACAATAACGCACCTTCCTGTCCCACTACATAATGGAGCGCCTGTATGTCTCGTGATGATCTTGGAAAACTCTTGCTGCGTGTCACGGTCGGTGTGTTGATCCTGCTGCACGGCATCGCCAAGATACGTTATGGCATCGGAGGAATCGAAAGAATGCTGATCGCCAACAATATGCCCGGCTTTCTGGCCTGGGGCGTGTACATAGGCGAAGTGATTGCTCCCGTCCTGATGATTCTGGGTTTTTACGCCCGTGCCGGCGGTTTGATTGTAGCCATGAACATGGTCATTGCCTTGTTGCTGGCCCATAGCAACCAGATCGGCAGTTTCAATGCCCAAGGTATTTGGGCCCTGGAGTTGCAAGGCATGTTCCTGATTGGTGCGCTCACAGTCGGCTTGATTGGCGCCGGACGCTACAGCCTGGGTGGCGATGGCGGCCCCTGGAACTAAGGCTGGCCCGATTCATGTGCTGGAAAACGCCCGCTTCGCCGGGCGTTTTTCATGGATGATCAAGCATAACCCCCACCTGCCCCCTTGTTCGCCCTAGCCACTCAGTCCGCTGGTCTCAGGTACCTCTACGCTCGACGCTACTGCACTTGCACGGGAGTTAAAGTTAGTTGGCGATGGCGTTGGCACCTGGCTTCCGGCCTTAACTTGCCAAGGTCAAATCCAGCCGCAACCCCCCTTTCTCCGACGCACTGGCTTGCACCTTCCCCTGATAGCTGCGCGCCAGCTCACGCACAATATCCAGTCCCAATCCAAAGCCTGGATGTCGCTCATCCGCACGCTGGCCACGACCAAACACACGCTCCAACTGCTCCGGCTCCAGGCCAGGACCATCATCTTCCACCACCAGATGCAGCACATTGTCCTGCTGCCACACCTGACACCACACATTCTGCGTCGCCCATTTGCAGGCGTTATCCAACAGGTTTCCAGCCATCTCCTGCAAGTCCTGCTCTTCGCCTTTAAAGATCAACTCCTGATCGGGTAAATCCAGATGAATCTGCTTGTCGCTATGCAAACGCCCCATCACCCGACACAAGGACTGCAGACAACTAGACACATCCGTACGCACACCTATGGCACGTACCGCCATGGCTCGTGCACGAGACAAGTGGTGGTCAACCTGACGCTGGGCCAAGGCCACCTGCTCGCTAACCAAAGCCGCCAAATGCGGATCTTCGGCTTGCGCGGCGTTGCCCATAATTGTTAGCGGGGTTTTGACCGCATGGGCAAGATTTCCCGCCTGCGCCCGTGCGCGATCCACCATACCCGCATTAGCACTGAGTACAGCATTGAAATCATCCACCAAGGGTTGAATTTCACTGGGGAAATTGCCACTGACTTGTGGCTCCCGCCCCTCCTGCACGTCCAGCAAACGACGTCGCAAAAGATGCAGAGGGTACAAGGCCAGCACCACTTGCAAGATTGCCGCCAGGATCAAACCCACGGCCAAACCACCTAGCGACAGGAACAGAATCCGCTCAAAACGGGCTAATGGTTCGGCCAGAAGCTCCCGGTTGCCAGCCACCATGATCTGCAAGCTTTGTCCCTTGTCATTCACCTCGTCCAGTTCCTGACGCAACACAACCAGGCGTTGCTTTTCCGGCCCCGTCAGCGACAAAACACCATTGGGCGAATCGGGAGCATTCACATCCAGAGCCTCGTCCCACAAGGAGGTCGAGCGCAAAACCACCGTCCACTGCTCACTGCCCGCTTCCTGGCGTGCAATCTGCCAGTACATACCCGAATAAGGCTGCTCAAATAAAGGATCGCTCAGGCGCGATTGCAAAGTCACCCCATCCGCATTGTCCAGATTCACGTCCGCCATGATCTGGTCCAGGTGGGTTTGCAAACGCTGCTCGAACTGACGGTAAACGTGGTCTTGAAACAAGCGGTTCAGGCCCAAACCGGCCAGAACAATACTGATCAGAATCCAGGCCAAAGTCCCCAGCAGCAGGCGGCCACGCAGAGAGCCCAGAATGGTATGACCCCGCAAGGCGATCATGCTTCAGGGTCCACCAGACGGTAGCCCATACCTCGCACCGTTTCGATATAACCGGCGGGCAATTTCTTGCGCAGACGGCCGATAAAAACCTCGATGGTATTGGAGTCGCGCTCGAAGTCCTGAGAGTAAATATGCTCGGTCAGTTGAGTACGCGACAGCACTTGGCCAGGGTGATGCATCATGAACGCCAGCAAACGGTATTCATGGCTGGTCAGCGACAAGACCATGCCCGCACAACTGATCGAGGACGAGCGCGCGTCCAGCTCCAATTTGCCCAGCTGCAAACGTGGGTTCGCCTGACCGGCCGCACGGCGCAGCAAAGCGCGCATACGAGCCAGCAGCTCTTCCATGTGAAAGGGTTTGGCCACGTAATCGTCGGCACCCGCATCCATACCTTCGACCTTGTCGTGCCAATCATTGCGTGCGGTCAGAATCAGCACCGGCATATTGATATCCGAAGCACGCCAACGACGCAAGACTGATACCCCATCCATGCCCGGCAAACCCAGATCCAGAACTACCGCATCAAAGGCTTCTACCTCGCCTTGATAATGGCCTTGCTCACCATCATGAGCCACCTGAACGGCATAGCCAGCCCGTTCCAGAGCCTGCTGCAATTGCGCTGCCAAGGTAGGTTCGTCTTCAACAACCAGTATCCGCATCTTAATGTCCTCGGGAATGCGAGCGTTTCACGCCGCGCACAAGCAGCACTTTGGCGGTCAAGGCGTCCACTTTCAGACGTAACAGGCGGTTGTCATCAACCAGCATGCGCAAGTCATACACCCAAAGCTCAAAGCGCTCGTCATATTCAAACTGCACACGCAGCACTCGTCCGGGATAGGTCTCGCGCACCCGCTTCAAGACTTCCCGCAGCGGCAAGGCTTCACCACGGCGCACGGCTTCGCGGGCCTGATCGTGGCCCCGATAGGCCGGGCCCGGAGGCCAGTACGGGCTGGGGCCGAAACGCTCATTAGGAGGGGGAGGCGGGGGGGGAGGCGGCGGAGGGGGCAAACGACGAAAACAGTCATCGTCCCCGAGGTAATCATGTCCAGACCAATCCGAACGCTGATCCCTGTCCCACGACGAATCACCCTTCTGCTTTTTGCTGCCGCAGTCAGGGTAATCGTGAGAATGGGCCAGTGCCAATGGCATCACCGCCGTCAAAACGGCGGCCAAACTCATCAGCAAGGCGGATTGTTTAATGGACGTCATAAGAATCGGTACGTGCAGAAAAAAAAGAGGGATCAAACGATCACTCCCCCTTATATAGCAAGCTGCGGATGAACATAACATGAACAGCGGCTTCAGTTTAGATTCAGAGCCACCTGTCCATAATGGGCACCAGGCTGACAGGACAAACAAACCTTCCCACCTCAAAAGGAAGCTACCCAGGAATCTGACAGCACCACTTTTTGATTACATGAAGGAGCTATACATGAAACGCACTTCCCTCTTTTCTGCCCTTGTATTGAGCGCAAGTCTGTTGGGTGGCACCGCTGCCATTGCACAGGAAGCCACAAGCGCAGCCCAAACACAGAGCACGCAGAAACAAGCCCGTCAGGCCCGCGACCACAAACCGCTGACCGCTGATCAAGTCACCGATATCGGTCCCGCCTACCAGCGCCTGAAAGATGCCGGCTACACCAAAGTGGGCAGCCTGCATCAGCGAGGCGACAACATCATGGCCATGGTGGTCGATAAGGACGGCAAGGTTGTACGTGTCCGTTCCGAGGGTGCCAATGGCGAGTTTACGGTTGTAGAGCGCAAGAACGACGGTCAGCATCGTCGCGGCCACCGCTCCGGTCACGATCAACAACGTGACAGCGCCACGAAAGAGGCCACCAAGTCCTGATCATCACATCACTTTCCCCTAAGCAGTTGATGTTCGCAAGCAGTAGCAGTGACAACACGCAGTTGTTTTAGCAGTAGAAGTCGGTAGCAGGACGAAAAACGGCGCCCCCCCAGCGCCGTTTTTCTTTTCTACTGATTAGCCCGGATAGGGTCATCCCGCTCAAGGCGTTAGGATGGGAGTCTGTTTCACCTTTGGGAAAAGTGTCTCTCATGCTGTCTGCTGATTCGGTTTACTCACAAAGCTACTCGGAATTTCACTGGTCCATCCCCGAGCACTACAACATCGCTCACGACACCTGCGACAAATGGGCTGACGGGTCCGGGCGTCTGGCCCTGATCCAGCAATTGCCCGATGGTCAGATCAAGCGCTACACCTTCGATCAGCTCAAAGCCTGGTCCGATTCTTTAGCGGCTGCCTGGCAAGCCCAGGGTATTCAGGCAGGCGACCGTATCGCCATCTTTCTGGCTCAAGGACTCGAAACGGCGCTGGCGCATTTGGCGACCTACAAGATTGGCGCCATTGCCATGCCCTTGTTCACCCTGTTTGGTACGGATGCGCTGCGCTATCGTCTGAATGATTCCGGCGCCAGCACCTTGATTACCGATCAACAAGGCCTGGAGACGGTGTTGCCCTTGCGCGAGCACCTGCCACAGCTCAAACATCTTTACCAAAGTGACAGCCAGCAGGATCAAGGCGATGCACTTTCCTTATGGCAAGCCATTGCCGCCCACCCCGAACCGGCACCGCGCACATTGAACACCCGCGCAGACGACCCTGCCGTGCTGATCTATACCTCCGGCACCACAGGTTCGGCCAAAGGTGCTCTACATGCCCACCGTGTGCTGCTGGGGCATCTGCCGGGCGTAGAGATGTCGCACAACTTCCTGCCCACAGGCGAAGGCCTGATGTGGACACCTGCCGATTGGGCCTGGATTGGTGGCTTGCTGGATGTGCTGCTACCGGCCTGGCATCACGGCATACCCGTACTGGCCTACCGCTTCCCCAAATTCGATGCCGAGGCTACCTGGAAACTGATGTCCGAGCACGGTGTCACGCATACTTTCCTGCCCCCTACTGCCCTGAAAATGCTGCGTCGCAGCCAATGGTCACGCGAGCAATGGCCTTTGAAGCTGCAATCCATTGCCAGTGGCGGGGAGTCACTAGGCGTACAGTTGCTGGATTGGGCGAAGCAGGAACTGGGCATCACCATCAACGAGTTCTACGGACAAACCGAGTGCAATATGATCGTGTCCTCTTGCTCGGCCTGGTTTCCAGGACAGGCGGGCAAGATCGGCAAGGCCGTGCCTGGTCACAAGGTCGCGATTGTGGATGATCAGGGGCAAATTCAGAAACCCGGCATCGAAGGCCATATTGCCGTGCAGTCCCCCGATCCGGTTATGTTCCTGGGTTACTGGCAACGGCCTGAAGCCACTCGCGAGAAATTTGTGGGTGACTGGCTGCTGACCGGCGACAAAGGCATGCAGGACGAGGATGGCTATATCCAGTTCGTAGGCCGCGATGATGATGTCATCACCAGCTCCGGCTACCGCATTGGGCCCGGCCCGATTGAGGATGGCCTGATGGGGCATCCCGCTGTCGCCATGGCGGCAGTGATCGGTGTCCCCGACCCCGAACGCACCGAAGTCGTGAAAGCTTTTGTGGTGCTGAAGGAGGATATCGAACCGTCCCAGGAGCTGGTCAAGGAGATTCAGGAGCACATCAAACGCCGGGTGGCTGCACATGAGTACCCACGGCTGATTGAGTTTGTCGATGCCCTGCCCATGACAACCACCGGCAAAGTCATACGTCATGCTTTACGCAAATTGAGCCAGTAAAGGCACAAGCTGCAGGCGGCACCCGCACAACACAAGGCCGTCGCTACTCCCTTTACTGGAGCCAACACTGTATCGCCGCCCCAATGGATAAAAAAACACCCCAATCCTTGGACGTAAATCCAGCGATTGGGGTGTGTGCCACACAGGAACGACTGTCCCGATGTGGGGGTATGGCTTTATTCAAACTCCAGGCAAAGCGCCGCAAGGCCGCTCTGCCCGCATCCGTCTGATTAACCGAAACGACCCGTGATGTAGTCTTCGGTTTCCTTGCGAGCGGGCTTCACGAAGATCTGGTCAGTTTCACCAAATTCCATCAGCTCGCCCAGATACATATAGGCGGTGTAATCCGAGCAACGAGCCGCTTGCTGCATGTTGTGGGTCACGATCACCACGGTGTAATCCGCTTTCAGTTCAGCAATCAGCTCTTCAATCTTGGCCGTGGAAATCGGGTCCAGTGCCGAGCAAGGCTCGTCCAGCAGCAGAACTTCGGGTTTGATCGCCACACCACGGGCAATGCACAGACGCTGTTGCTGACCACCGGACAGGCCGTTACCGCTTTGGTGCAGCTTGTCTTTCACTTCGTTCCACAGCGCAGCTTTGGACAAGGCCCATTCCACACGCTCGTCCATTTCGCCTTTGCTCAGGCGCTCGAACAAACGCACGCCAAAGGCCACGTTGTCATAAATGCTCATGGGGAACGGTGTCGGTTTCTGGAACACCATGCCCACTTTGGCGCGGATCAGGGAAATATCCTGCTTGGAAGTCAGCAGGTTCTCATTGTCCAGCAGGATTTCACCTTCAGCGCGCTGGCCGGGGTACAGCTCGTACATGCGGTTCAGCGTGCGCAGCAAGGTGGATTTACCGCAACCGGATGGTCCGATAAAGGCCGTGACCTTCTTTTCCTTGATAGACATGTTCACATTGCGCAGGGCATGGAATTTGCCATAGAAGAAATTCAGGTTGCGGATTTCAATCTTGGTCGATTCGTCGGAGGTAATAATTTGACTCATAGCGTTGGCCGACTAGGGCGCTCCGTGAAAACGTTATTTTTGGCGGAAAAGGCTGCGAGCCAGGATATTGATACCCAAGACCAGCAAGGTAATCAGCACCGCACCTGCCCAGGCCAGACGGTTCCAGTCCTCAAAGGGGCTGGCAGCATATTGGAAAATCACCACCGGCAAGTTGGCCAGCGGCGCGTTCATGTTCAGGGACATGAACTGGTTGTTCAAGGCGGTGAACAACAAGGGAGCCGTTTCACCCGCAATACGAGCCACAGCCAGCAGAACGCCCGTCACGATACCGGGCAAGGCAGCACGGTAGGAGATGGACATCACAATCTTCCACTTGGGGCAGCCCAGAGCCGCCGCGGCTTCGCGCAGACCGTTGGGAACCAGCATCAACATATTGTCTGTGGAACGTACCACCACGGGGATCACCAAAATAGCCAAAGCCAAGGAACCGGCCCAACCCGAGTAGTGCCCCACCTGTGCCACGTATACGGCATAGATGAACAGACCAATAATGATGGACGGTGCCGACAACAGCACGTCGTTCAAAAAGCGGGTGGCCGGAGCCAGCCAGCCACGCTGACCGTATTCGGCCAGATAGGTGCCGGCCAGAATGCCGATAGGTGTGCCGATCAGAGTACCGACGCCAGCCATCATGACGCTGCCGACAATGGCGTTCAGCAAACCACCCTCACCACCAGGAGGCGGGGTGCTTTCAAACAGCAGGGACCAGGCCATGGCACTGCTGCCCTTTTCGATCAGGGTCCAGATGATCCAGAACAGCCAGAAAAGGCCAAAGATCAAGGCAGTAAAAGACACACCCAGCATCAGGCGGTTAAACACCTGCCTGCGTTTGTAAATCGGGTTGCTCAGACTAATTGCGGATTTTTTATCAAACATGGTAGGTGATCCTTAGCGCGACGTGCCTTCGTTCTTGGCCAGACGCAACAAGAGCAACTTGGAGATCGCCAATACAACCGTGGTGATCAGGAACAGGATCAGACCCAGCTCCAGCAAGGCGGATTTCTGCATGCCACCGGCTTCGTTAAACTCGTTGGCCAGTGCAGACGCAATCGAGTTCGAGGGCGAAAACAGCGAGCTTGGCAAGTTAAAGGAGTTACCAATCACAAAGGTGACAGCCATGGTTTCACCCAGCGCACGTCCCAGACCCAACATGATCCCGCCAATCACCCCGTTCTTGGTGAAAGGCAGCACCACACGCCACATCACTTCCCAGGTCGTGCTGCCCAGACCATAAGCGGACTCCTTGAGCATGGGAGGCACCAGCTCGAACACGTCGCGCATCACGGCGGTAATGAAGGGGATCACCATAATGGACAGAATCAGACCGGCGGTGAACACACCAATCCCGAAGGGAGGGCCCGCAAAGATCTGACCCAGCACTGGCACCCCGTCAAAAAAGGAGATCAGGCCAGGCTGTACATAGCGCTGGAACAGGGGCACAAAAACAAACAGGCCCCACATACCGTAAATAATGGAGGGAATCGCAGCCAGCATTTCAATGGCCGTACCCAGAGGGCGACGCAACCAGGCTGGCGAGAGCTCTGTCAGGAACATCGCAATGCCAAACGAGACCGGCACGGCAATACAGAGTGCGATGAAAGAAGTCAGCAAGGTACCGGCAATGGGCACCAATGCGCCATATTCGTTATTGACCGGATCCCAGTTATTCGTCCAGAGAAAAGAGAAACCGTATTCGGCAATGGATTCCCGGCTTCCATAGATCAGGGAAATAGAGATGGCAGCCAGCAATATGAACACGAGAAACGCAAACGAGCGTGTCATGTTCTTGAAAATGCCGTCCATAAAGGCGTTCTGATTTGATTTCATGTAGACAGATGAAGGGTCAGGCCGGAATAGGACGAACGCACTGCAACCGATTCACAGATTCTGTAACAGCCAAGGCTGCTCCAGCCCAACAAACCGGATAACGCTATGCGCTGTGCGTTCAAGACAAAACCGTAATTTTTACATAATAAAGACGGCACCACCTAGAGGTGGGCCGTCTCGCAGGATCAATTTACAACTGACCTGTATTTGAACACGAATCTTACTTCCAGACCGCAGCGCCGTCTTTGGACTTGATCTCCGATGCCCAGGCCGCCTTGATCTGGTCGGTTACGTCCTTAGGCAACGCAACGTAATCCAGCTCTTCAGCAGATTTGGCACCGTTCTCGAAGGCCCAGTTAAAGAAGTTCAGCACTTCTTTACCGTTCTCGGGCTTGTCCTGCACCTTGTGCATCAGGATGAAGGTAGCCGAAGTGATAGGCCAGGACTGTGCGCCAGGCTCTTCGGTCAGAATCACACCCATGCCAGGCGTACCGGCCCAGTCTGCGTTGGCAGCGGCGGCAGCAAAGCTTTCCTGACCAGGCTGGACGAATTGGCCGTCCTTGTTCTGCAACTGGGTCCAGGACAGTTTGTTTTGCTTGGCGTAAGCGTATTCAACGTAGCCGATCGAGTTCTGCAGCTGGCGTACGTAAGCAGCCACGCCTTCGTTACCCTTGCCACCTTGACCGGTAGGCCACTTCACAGCCTTGCCTTCACCAACCTGGGACTTCCAGTCCGGGGACACTTTGGACAGATAGTTGGTCCAACCGAAAGTGGTGCCCGAACCGTCGGAGCGGTGAACCACCACGATGTCCTTGTTAGGCAAGGTCAAATCGGGGTTCAGTTCCTTGATGGCTGCATCGTCCCACTTGGTGATCTTGGCCAGGTAGATATCGCCCAGTACTTTACCGGACAGTTTCAGCTTGCCAGGCTCAATGCCTTCGACGTTGATCACAGGCACCACACCACCGATCACGGCGGGGAACTGCAACAGGTTTTCTTTTTCCAGTGTTTCGACCTTCATTGGGTCGTCCGAAGCACCGAAATCCACGGTCTTGGCAATAATCTGCTGCTGACCACCACCCGAACCAATCGACTGGTAGTTGACGCGGTTATTCGTTTGTTTGGCGTATTCAGCCGCCCATTTGGCATAGATTGGGTAAGGGAACGACGCACCAGCACCGGTTACGTCTGCAGCTGTGGCAGTAGCCGCAAAAGCGCTGAACGCCAGAGCAATACTTACCTTGTTGAATACACGTTTTAACATCGAGAAATCCTCTTGATGATAGTCAGATCACAGGCCCACCCTGTATGTGTCGTCATAGTAAACAGACTATATGACACGTTCATGACAGTCTGTATTTCACACACCGCCCAAGCGCTGCATCATGCTCAGATGCAGATTGAACGGGGCACCGCGACTGCGGATGCGGTTATAAGTGCCATCCGGATTGGCCTTCCAGGACAACTGGTTGTCACGCAAGGCATAGGTGAAGGCTTCGGCAATGACCCGCTTTTTCAGGCTGCGGTCCAGCACTGGCACACCCAGCTCCACGCGGCGGAAGAAGTTGCGGTCCATCCAGTCGGCCGAGGAAATAAAGACCTCTTCCTGACCGCCATTGTAGAAATAGAAAACACGCGAGTGCTCCAGAAAGCGTCCGATGATTGAACGTACCTGGATGTTCTCCGACAAACCCTTGACCCCCGGACGCAAGGCGCAAGCACCACGCACGATCAGGTCTACCCTGACTCCGGCCTGGCTGGCATCATAAAGCGCCTGAATGATCTTGGGCTCCAGCAGCGAGTTCATCTTGGCCATGATGCGGGCTTTCTTGCCTGCCAGGGCGCGCTCGGTTTCCGCCTGGATGCGATCCATCATGCTGTCATGCAAGGTGAACGGCGACTGCAGCAAGCGCTTCAGGGGCCGCCAGGCACCCAGCCCGGTCAGCATGGAAAACACCTTGTCCATGTCCTCGCAAATTTCCTGATTAGCGGTAATCAGGCCAAAGTCCGTGTACAGGCGAGCGGTGCGCGGGTGATAGTTACCCGTACCCAAATGGCCATAACGCCGGATCGACCCCCCTTCACGACGCAACACCAGGGCCATCTTGGCGTGGGTCTTGTGCCCCACCACCCCGTAACTGACGTGTGCTCCCACCTCTTCCAGCTTGGCGGCCCAATTGATATTGGTCTGTTCGTCAAAACGAGCCATCAGCTCCACCACCACCGTTACCTCTTTGCCAGCACGCGCCGCCGACAGGAGGATATTCATCAACTCCGAATCTTCACCAGTACGGTAAATCGTCTGCTTGATACCGACGACTGCCGGGTCCGCCGCTGCGGCACGCAAGAAGCTCAAGACGGGCTGGAAGGACTGATACGGATGGTGCAGCAGTTGGTCTTTGCGGGAAATCGCCTCAAAAAACTGTGCGGGGGATTCAAATGAAGAATCAAACGGCGCCGGAATAGGCGCACGGTAATCCGGGAACAGAAGATCCGGACGGTCTGGCACATTACACAGCTGCATCAGGCGCGTCAGATTGACCGGGCCGCTGACGCGATAAGTATCTGGCACATCCAGCGAAAACTCGCTTTGCAAAAAGCGCTCCAGGCGCTCGGGCATGGAACGGTCAATTTCCAGACGTACGGCCGCACCAAAGTTACGTTGCGACAGCTCACCCTGCAAGGCGGCGCGCAAGTTGGTAACTTCTTCCTCGTCCACAAACAGATCGCTGTTACGGGTAACGCGCCACTGATAGCAGCCCTTTACGTCCATGCCGGGAAAAAGCTCGCCCACAAAAACGCTGATCAGGGAAGTCAGCAGCATATAGCCCTGGGGAATGCCGGCGATATCATCTGGCACACGAATCACACGTGGCAAGGCACGGGGTGCCTGCACAATGGCAATCGTGCCGGTGCGGGCAAAGGCGTCTTCACCGCTCAGCTCAACAATGTAGTTCAGGCTTTTGTTGTAGACGCGCGGAAAGGGATGCGCCGGGTCCAGACCAATAGGCGTGAGCAAAGGCATAACGTCACGCAAAAAGGTTTGATATGCCCATTCACGCTGAGCAGGTGTCCATAGCGCGGTCAGCAGCAACCCTATGCCTTCATCCATCAAGGTCGGCAAGACCTCGTCCATCAGCAAGTCGTTTTGTTTCTCGACCAACTGGTGAGCCGCAGCCTGCACCTTGTCAAACGCTTGTTGAGGCAAAAACCCGTCATCCCCCACTTGATGAGGATTTTGCAAGATCTGTTCTTTCAGACTGGAAATACGAATTTCAAAGAATTCATCCAGGTTAGAACTCACGATACAGATGTAGCGCAAGCGCTCCAGCAAAGGCGTGGTCGAATTTTCGGCCATGGCCAGCACTCGCTCATTGAACTTGAGCAAGGACAACTCACGGTTTAGCAAGGTTGAATCTGGAGAAGGCAGCATGGTGAGGTCGTTAAAAAGCCAAAGAAAATGGGATCGTGAGACTTTTACTACATGAATGTTACAGCTCTATGACCCGTAGCAATTCAAGTCTAAAACAGCTCTGCCTGGCAGGAGCGCAAATATCACATCGCCTTTCCCAAGATGCTTTCATCTAACTTTTCTTAATTTTCCGGTTTATGTAACAAAACCCATGATTAATGTCCTTATAATCGCACAGTAATCATCCCGAGCGATGCCTCATGGAACAACTTCTTGCCGCTGTGGACCTGGGCTCCAACAGCTTTCGTTTATCCATTGGACGAGTGGTTCAGCACAACGGTCATGCCCAGATCTACACCATTGACCGACTGAATGAATCCGTCCGACTCGCCGCTGGCATGGGTCCCGACAAATACATCAGTCCCGATGCCATTGAACGCGCCGTAGTCATTCTGAAACGCTTCAACGAACGTCTGGCCGGTTTTCACCCCAATCGCGTTCGCGCTGTGGCCACCAATACCTTTCGGGTGGCACGCAATTTAAGCGAGGTTCTGCCGGCTGCCGAGGCGGCCTTTGGCTTTCCTATCGAGGTCATCTCCGGCCACGAGGAAGCCCGCCTGATTTTCTCGGGGATCAGCAACGAGCTGCCCCCCTCCCCCAATCGCCGTCTAATGATCGACATCGGCGGCGGTTCGACCGAAGTCATTATTGGCAAGGGCCTCAAACCTCTGCTGCTGTCTTCGCTCTACATGGGCTGTGTCAGCTATACCGACAAGTTTTTCTCCGATGGCGTGATCACCGAAGAGCGCATGAGCAATGCGATCCTGACGGCTCGTCGCGAACTGGAAGGAATTACGCGCCAATACCGCAAAACGGGCTGGCAGGAAGCGTATGGCTCCTCCGGAACCGCCAAGGGTCTGATCGCCATCCTGCAAGAGAACGGCATGTCCAAAAAGGGGATCACCCTGGAAGGCATGGAATTGCTGCGCAAACGCCTGGTACACGATGGCAAGGTGGACACACGCAATCTGAGCGGCATCAAGCCTCACCGCGCGCCCGTGCTGGCGGCAGGTCTGGCCATTATGATGGCCGCCTTCCAGGAGCTGAAGATTCGCCAGATGCTGCCTGGTGAAGGCGCACTGCGTGTGGGTGTGCTCTACGACATGCTGGGGCGCGAATCGGAACACGATCAGCGTGACCAGACCGTTCAGCAAATGATGAAACGCTATCAGGTCGACACACGCCAGGCCCATCGTGTGCACGACGCGGCGATGAAGTTCTTCGCACAACTGAAGCTGCCCGACACCCCTGAAGTGCAGGAACTGCAGCGTCAATTGGGCTGGGCCGCCGATCTTCATGAAGTGGGCCTGAGCATTGCACATGCGGATTACCACAAGCACACGGCCTACGTGCTGGAACATGCCGATATGCCCGGTTTTTCCAACGACGACCAAGCCTTGTTGAGCTTCCTGAGCCTGGGTCATCAGGGCAAGCTGGGCAAGCTCAAGCGCTTTGAGTCCAATAACGCCTGGTGGCTGACATTGCTGAGCCTGCGTCTGGCCGTCATGCTGATGCGCCGTCGCGAGGACAGGGAAACCTTGCCGCTGAGCCTGCAAGCGCGTGGCAAAACCGTCATGATTCATCTGGATCACGAATGGATGGCCAGCCATCCCCTGTCCCAGGCCTCCTTGCTGGCTGAAGTACAGGCTTGGCAAAGCGATATCAATGATTTGAGCCTGGAGCTGGTCTGACAAGGCCTGCTGGACGTGTAGCGGCCAGGTGGGCCTGTTGAAAAACACTCCACCCAGCTTACAGCCCCGATAGCCTTGCTGACAGGCCCGTTGATTGGAGTATGGCGACACTAGCTGGCCGAGCCGCTCATTGACAGCGCCAAAGCCTGCCAAGCCCGAGCCAAGCAGATCATCAGAACCTAAAAAACCCCCGAAAGTTGGATAGCCATCCAACTTTCGGGGGTTCTTTTTATTCGCAGGCCCTATTCAGGCCCGACTTGGTCAGGCCTGAGCAATACGCAATCAGACCAGGCCAAAGTGACGTTTATAGCGCTCGTCCATGGCTTCCAGATCCAGCAGGACAGGAAAGTCTGCCGTATTGAAGTCCGGATCCCAGGCAGGCTCACCACAAATCGTGGCACCCAGCTTCAGGTAGCCTTTGATCAGCGGTGGAATGCGCGCTGGCAAATCGCTGTTCAGTCGTTCAACCGGATAGCGATTCAAGGGCTGCACATGCGGAATGTGCTTGTTGTCCTGCATGGACTTCTGGGCCACACGCCAGACTTCGGCGGCGGTGACGCCATCGTCACGCAAACTGACACTGGCACAACCCAGAAGGTAACGGTAACCGCCTACACGCGTCAGGGCAGCAATGCCACCCCACAGCATCATGATGGCCGAGCCATTACGGTAGTCGGGATGGATGCAGGAGCGCCCAACCTCAACCAGGCTGGGGCGCAGCGCATCCAGGGCGCTGATATCGAATTCGGACTCTGAGTAATAGCCGCCCGCTTTATTGGCATTTTCAGGGGTCAGCAAGCGGTAGGTTCCTACAACCCGGTTTTCCTCGGGTTCGGTAACCATGAAATGCTCGCACCAGGGGTCGAAGCGGTCTATATCCAGACCATTGTGCTGGTCTGGAAAGACGGCGTTCATTTCCTGGGTGAAAACCTGAAAACGCAAGCGCTGAAGGCATTCAAGCTCAGCCTGGGTACGAGCCAGGCGCAAGGCCAGGCCTCCAACGGTATGACCTGCCCAAGTATTCGCCCAATCCACTTCAGTACGTTCGCGCTCAAGATTTAGCATCGTGATGACTCCAAACACTTTCGTGCATCATGCACAAACAATGTTTCAGGTATTTGATAGCCACATTACTATTTCATTAAATCCACTGCAAGCAAGGTATCGATGCCTGCTTGAGCCAGATCGGCTTGTTCTGCTTCCACCATCAAGCGCAGCTTGGGTTCTGTACCTGATGCACGAATAAGCACTCGCCCACGGTCACCCAACATTTGCTCCACTTCACGGGTTGCCTGTTGCAAACCCACATGGTTTTTCCAGTCCTGGCCCGCTTGCAATGGCACGTTAACCATAATTTGCGGGTACATCTTCAGGCCTTCCATCAGTTCTGGCAGGCTCTTGCCGCTATGGCACAGGGCGGTCAGCACTTGCAAGGCGGCAATAATACCATCGCCTGTGGTGTGCCAGTCCAGGCACAGCAGGTGACCGGAGCTTTCGCCACCGAACACCCAGCCGTTTTGCTGCATCAATTCCAGCACGTAACGGTCGCCCACTTTGGCGCGGGCAAACTCCACGCCCAATTCCTGCATTTTCTTCTCGAAACCCAGGTTGGTCATCAGCGTGCCGACCACACCTTTTACAGGCTGGGTCTGCAGATGATCAGCAACAATTAGATACAATAGTTCGTCGCCATTGTAGATGCGCCCCTGGGAATCGACCATTTGCAGACGGTCTGCGTCACCATCCAACGCAATCCCCAAATCTGCGCCGTGCTTGCGTACTTCTTCGGCCAGCTTCTCGGGATAAGTCGCGCCCACTTCCTGATTGATGTTGAACCCATCAGGCTGAACACCCACGGCAACCACTTCGGCACCCAATTCGCGGAACACGTGCGGAGCGATGTTGTAAGCCGCGCCATGAGCGGCATCCACAACAATCTTGAGCCCATTCAGGTTCAAGTCGTTCGGGAAGGCACTCTTGCAAAATTCAATATAACGGCCAGCCGAGTCAGCCAGACGACGGGCGCGGCCCAGGGACTCGGACTTCACCCAGTGCATGGGCTGGTCAATGGCTTGCTCGATTTTCAGCTCGATCTCGTCAGGCAGCTTGGTGCCCTGTGCGGAAAAGAACTTGATACCGTTGTCGTAATACGGGTTGTGCGAGGCAGAGATCACGATACCGGCCGTCAGGCGCAGCGTACGCGTCAAATAGGCCACAGCGGGCGTAGGCACAGGGCCAGCCAGCAATACATCGATCCCGGCGGCCGACAAACCGGCTTCCAGCGCCGATTCCAGCATGTAGCCAGAAATACGGGTGTCCTTGCCAATCACCACGGTGGGGCGGCCTGTACCTTCATACTGGGCAGCCAGAACCTGCCCGGCAGCGTAACCCAGGCGCAAAGCGAACTCGGGGTTAATCGTTGGGCCACCTACTTCACCGCGGACACCATCGGTGCCGAAATACTTACGATCGCTCATTCAGAGACTCCACATTCAACCGCGTTCCACACATCCAGCGCTTCGCGCGTGGCGGCTACATCATGGACACGGACAATTTTTGCGCCCCGTGCCACGCAGGCAAGGGCTGCCGATAGACTGCCAATCAAACGCTCACTGGCGGGTTTCCCCGTGACATGGCCAATCATGGATTTGCGCGACAAGCCGATCAACCAGGGGTAACCAGGCACTGCCGCCTGCTGCAAATCCCGTAGCAACTGATAATTATGTGCCGCTGTTTTACCGAAGCCAAAGCCGGGATCCAGCATGATACGCTCGGATTGAATGCCTGCGCTCACTATGGCGTCACATCGTTGTTGCAAAAAATGACGTACATCAACGACCACATCATCGTAGTGAACCTGCTCTTGCATGGTCCGGGGCTCACCTTGCATGTGCATGATGCACAGACCGCAATTGGAGTCCTTGACGGCCTCGATGGCACCGGGCATGCGCAAGGCATAGATGTCATTGATCATGTCTGCACCGGCCGCCAGGCTGGCGCGCATGACCTCAGGCTTGAACGTATCCACCGACAAGGCCACACCGCTGTCGCGCAAGCCCTCGATCAGAGGGATGACACGCTCAAGCTCTTGTTCCAGGGAAACGGGTTCGGCACCGGGACGAGTCGACTCGCCACCAATATCCAGAATGTCTGCGCCTTCGGCGATTAATTGACGGGCGTGGTCCAGCGCCCGAGGCAAATCATTGTGTGCGTTGCCGTCATAAAAGGAGTCTGGGGTGACATTCACAATCCCCATAACCAAAGGGCGCTCCAGCCCAAACTGGAAGCGCCCACAAGACCACTCAGGGTAATTCATGAAATAGGCATGGCCTATGTTGTAAGTTAAGCAACCGGCGTTGTCGCCGCGGCACCCTTGTCATCGGCTGGGCGAGGACCAGCGGCTGGTGGCGTGGAGCCATCGGAGGGTGTGTTGTCATTGCTGTTGGGCACGTGTGGAGCCCGTGGTGGCAAACCTTTCATGATGTCGTCGATCTGGTCGGCATCAATGGTTTCCCACTCCAGCAAGGCCTTGGCCATGGCATGCATCTTGTCCATATTGTCTTCGATCAGCTTGCGGGCAACCGCGTACTGCTCGTCGATAATCTTGCGGATTTCGAAGTCCACTTTCTGCATGGTGGCTTCGGACACATGGGTGGTTTTGGTGACGCTGCGACCCAGGAACACTTCGCCTTCGTTCTCGGCGTACACAACAGGCCCCAGGGAGTCTGTCATGCCGTAGCGAGTCACGATGTCACGCGCAATTTGCGTGGCACGTTCAAAGTCGTTCGATGCGCCCGTGGTCATTTGATTCATGAACACTTCTTCAGCGATACGACCACCGAACAGCACGGCAATCATGTTCAACAGGCGCTCTTTGTCCATGCTGTAGCGATCGCCTTCCGGCAACTGCATGGTGACACCCAAAGCACGACCACGAGGAATGATGGTGACTTTGTGAACCGGGTCCGTCTTGGGCAGCATGCAAGCTACCAAGGCGTGACCGGCTTCGTGGTAAGCGGTGTTGCGACGCTCTTCCTCGGGCATGATCATGGTGCGACGTTCTGCACCCATGATGATCTTGTCCTTGGCGCGCTCGAAGTCCTGCATATCCACGGTGCGACCATTACGGCGCGCGGCGAACAAAGCGGCTTCGTTGACCAGGTTGGCCAGATCAGCACCGGAGAAACCGGGAGTACCACGAGCCAGCACCACGGCGTCCACGTTGGGAGCCAAAGGCACTTTGCGCATGTGCACTTTCAGAATCTGCTCACGACCACGGATGTCAGGCAGGCCAACAACCACTTGACGGTCAAAACGGCCAGGACGCAGCAAAGCGGGGTCCAGTACGTCAGGACGGTTGGTTGCAGCAATGACCAGTACGCCTTGGCCGGTTTCAAAACCGTCCATCTCGACCAGCAACTGGTTCAGTGTCTGTTCACGTTCGTCGTTACCACCGCCCAGGCCTGCGCCACGCTGGCGGCCCACGGCGTCAATTTCGTCGATAAAGATGATGCAAGGCGATTGCTTCTTGGCGGTCTCGAACATATCGCGAACACGGGAAGCACCCACACCCACAAACATTTCCACGAAGTCGGAACCGGAAATGCTGAAGAAAGGCACTTTGGCTTCGCCTGCAATGGCACGAGCCAACAGGGTCTTACCTGTACCTGGCGAGCCAACCATCAGGATACCGCGTGGAATGCGGCCACCCAGACGCTGGAAGCGGCTTGGGTCGCGCAGAAAGTCCACCAGTTCCTGTACGTCTTCCTTGGCTTCGTCGCAACCGGCCACGTCCGCAAAGGTAACAGGGTTGGAGTTCTCGTCCAGCAAACGTGCACGGGATTTACCGAAGCTGAATGCCCCGCCCTTGCCGCCACCTTGCATCTGACGCATGAAGAACACCCACACGCCAATCAGGAGCAGCATGGGGAACCAGGAGATGAACAGGCTGGTCAGGAAGGAAGGCTCTTCACGGGCTTTACCCGATACCTGCACACCGGATTTCACCAGTTCAGGCACCATCCACAGGTCACCGGGGGACGTCAGCGAGTAGCTGCGGCCAGAATCCGGCGTGACATGCAGGGTATCGCCCTGAATATCCACCTTGCTGATGCGGCCGGAGCGGGCATCATTCATGAATTGTGTGTAAGTGACGCCATCAGTGGCTGGTGGCCGGCCGTCAAACTGCTTGAAAACAGTAAACAGCACCAGCGCAATAACCATCCAGATCGCGACTTTGGAAAACGAATTGTTCAAAGCCAATCTCCTGCGATTGCGATAACTTGCTCCATATGCTTACACATACCTGAACAAGCGCCATACATAGTTCATTCTACCCGATTCAAAGCCCGGCAAGTCATAAATTACCTGCGCTTCAAGCCACGGGCAACGAGAAAGGTTTCGGAGGATTTATCACGCGAAGCCTTGGGTTTACGCTCGACGACTCTGACAAAATTCTGCTTGAAAGACTCCACGATCTGGGAAAACCCGCTGCCGTGGAAGGCTTTGACGATCAGTACCCCTTCATCGGTCAGATGCTGCAGGGCAAATTCCTGTGCCAGCTCGCATAAATGCTGGATGCGGGCGGAATCGGCCGATGCCACACCAGACAAGTTGGGGGCCATATCCGAAATCACAAGGTCTACCGCCGCACCTTTTAAGGAATCTTGCAATTGCTCCAGTACAGAGTCCTCGCGAAAGTCGCCTTGCATGAACTCTACCCCGGCAATTGGTTCCATTTCCAATATATCCAGTGCGATAATGCGACCATTGAGCACACCGCCAGGGCCGACCATGCGTTCCCGTATCAATTGCGACCAGCTGCCCGGCGTAGACCCCAGGTCCACCACCACCTTGCCCTGAACCTGAATCTTCTCCAGATCCAATATTTCACTGAGCTTGAAGGCCGCACGCGCGCGATACCCTTTTTGTTGCGCCAATTTGACGTAGGGGTCATTTATATGCTGCTGAACCCACTCTTTAGAGAATTTTTTCTTGGCCATTCCCGTACAATCTCTTTATGCCAAAACTCAACCTTACACCTCATGAGCGCAGCGAACTTCGTGCTGCTGCTCACGCTCTGCGCCCAGTTGTCCTGATTGGAGACAATGGCCTGACCGACGCCGTGATCAAGGAAATCACCGTCCACCTGCAGGCTCACCAGCTCATCAAGATCCGTGTGGCCGGTGATGACCGTCAGGCTCGTCTGACCATGTTAGAACAAATCTGCGATGCGCTCGATGCTGCCCCTATTCATCATCTGGGCAAAATCCTGACTATCTACAGACCCAATATCGAACGCCCCCCTGTTTTGGGAGCGCCTGTTGAAAAACCTACCCGTGCGGTACGCAAGCCTTCGGAGCCTTACACGCCCAAAAAGCTGGCCGCTTCCGGTGTTCAGCGTACGCGCAAGACGGAACGTGCTCGCCGTGCTGAAATGCAAGCTGAACGCAGCAGCACCCAGGAGAAGAAAGCCTCGGCCGCACCACGCAGTGTTCAAAAGTTCTCGGCAGTCAAACCTGCTGCCGCGCCCCGTAGCAATACCAACCGTCCTGGCAGTGCCATGTCCTTGCGGGCAGGTGCTCGTCGCGGACTGGGCGGTTCGGGCAAACGCTAAACTGCCGTAAATTATAAGGCCCCCGCACAATGTGCAGGGGCCTTTCTTTTGCGTGCTCGAATCAACAGCAGGGCAAGCCTGCTGTCAGAAGCAAGGTCAAACGTAACTGATCGACAGGATTTCGTATTCACGAATACCGGCGGGCGCCTTGACCTCGACCACATCACCTTCGCTCTTGCCGATCAGGGCACGAGCCACAGGGCTGGAGATGGAGATCTTGTTGGCACGGATATCGGCCTCGACGTCACCCACAATCTGGTAAGTCACGGTGTTGCCGGACTCCAGGTCCTCGATTTCAACCGTAGCACCAAATACGATGCGGCCATCCGCCTGCAGCGCGGCCGGTTCGATAATCTGGGCATTGGACAAAGTGCCTTCCAATTCGGCAATCCGACCCTCGATAAAGCCTTGGCGCTCGCGCGCGGCATCATACTCGGCGTTCTCGGACAAATCGCCTTGTGCTCGCGCTTCGGCGATGGCGTTAATTACATCCGGGCGTTCCACCGTCTTGAGGCGGTGTAATTCGACTTGCAAACGTTGTGCGCCCTGCGCAGTCAATGGGATCGCAGACATAGTATTCCTGCTCAACAAGTAAAAGACGCTCCGTAGCAGGAGCGCCTGGAAGATAGGGGGATAACGATGATGGGGCAAACAATCAAACAGGTTGAATCGGCCGACTTGAAAGTCCTGCTGACCCTACAGCGTACATTCAAACACACTGCTCAAGCCAAACCTGCCGGCTGCCCCAATATGGCTTTTCCGACACAGAGAAATTCTGCGGCAGAAAAAAACCCCGCGAAGAACCGGGGTGTGAGATCTATTGTCGGCAAACTGCCTGAAAATAGCAAGCCCCTGAAACCCCTGTGTAAAAAAACAGAAGCTCAAGGGCCACGGGTTTAGAGCAGGCTATGTCAAGACTGGCGACAGGCTGAGGGCCAAACTAGTCAGAGCCAGGCCAGTCTTGATTCGCCTTGGGCCGACTACACCATATTCTGGCGACGGCCTCGCAACAAAGCGTGCAGCAAAATAGCACCAAAGGTGGCGCAGCCAATGCCGTCCAGACGAATTACGCCAAACTGCAAGGAGAAGTTACCAGCCCCCAGAATCAGGGTGACGGCTGCCACCAGCAAATTGCGGTTATCGCTGAAATCCACCTGGTTCACCACCCAGATACGGGCGCCGGCAATAGCGATCAAACCAAACACCACGATGGACATGCCACCGAGTACAGGGCCAGGAATGGACTGGATCACGGCACCGAACTTGGGCGAAAAGCCCAGGAAAATCGCGATCACGGCAGCAAAGGCAAACACCAGCGTCGAGTAGATACGGGTAGCGGCCATCACGCCGATATTCTCAGCATAAGTCGTCACACCAGTGCCGCCTACGGAGCCGGACAGCATGGTCGCCACGCCATCACCCACGAAAGCACGACCCAGATAACCGTCCAGATCCTGACCGGTCATGGCGCTAACCGCCTTGATGTGACCCAGGTTCTCGGCCACCAGAATAATGGCCACCGGCACAATCACGGTCATGGCATGAGCCTGGAACACAGGCGCAGAAAAGCTGGGCAGACCCAGCCAGGCGGCTTCAGCAACCGGCGCAAAGTTGATTGGGGTGCCGTAGCCCATCACATTGGTGAAAACCCAATACAACACGCAAGCCAGAGCCAAACCCACCAGAATCAGCAAGCGCTGAGCCACCCCACGGGTGTAGACCGCAATACCACCCACGCACAACACGGTCATCAAGGCCATCATGGAATCGAAGGTGCCGCTACCCATCGCGCCCTTGGCCGCAATAGGAGCCAGGTTCAGGCCAATCACCGCCACAATCGAGCCGGTAACAACCGGAGGCATCCAATGGTTGATCAAACGCGCTGCCCCACCCTGGGTACGGGCATTGAACACCCAGACCAGAACACCGATCAGCGTATAGACCAGACCACAGATAATAATGGCCCCCAAGGCCACGCCAATATTGGGATTCGGGCCGCTACCGGCATAGCCGGTAACCGCAATCACACCGCCAATAAATGCAAAACTGGAACCCAGGTAGCTGGGAACCCGGCCACCGACAAAAACAAAGAAAATCAGCGTACCAATACCGGACATCAAGATGGCCAGATTGGGATCAAAGCCCATCAACAAGGGGGCCAGAATGGTGGAGCCGAACATGGCCACCACGTGCTGCGCACCCATGGCAATGTTTTGCGGCGTGGCTAGACATTCGTCGGGCTGCACAACCGCACCGGGTTCGCTGCCGGACACTCGGCGCCAACGCGGGAAGTAAGACTGAGACATAAAGGGTTCCAGAAAAGGAATAAAGAAATACAGCGCAATTCGTCAGACGGTCGCGCAGTGCTCCCTGAGGCACTGGCTGATTCGTTGAGGCATGATTTTAAACGTGAAAGACTCAACAAGGCACCTGAAAATAAGGCAGTACGCGGTAAACCCCAACATGGATCCAGCCAATACAGGTTTCAAACTGCCTTTTGACGTCGATGCTCGCGCTATATGCGGTATATACCCCCTCTATCTGCCTGTGCTTGACTGGCCCATTACAATAGACAATCAGCCTGCCTTTGGCAGTCCGATTCCCTAGCAGAGTGATTACGCCAGCATGAGTACGTCTATTTGTCTGATCCGCCATGGTGAAACCGCCTGGAACGCCGTACGCCGTTTACAGGGCTGGCAGGATATAGAGCTGAACGAGACCGGCCGCGAACAGGCCCGTGCCCTGCAAAGTTACCTGAGCTCCCCGGCGTTTCACATGCCTGTGGATGCCGTCATCAGCAGTGATCTGCAACGCGCCTCGGAAACTGCGGCAATTGCCTGTCAGCATTGGGATATTGAAATCCAGCAAGTCCAGGGACTGCGCGAACGCGGCTTTGGCAAGCTGGAAGGCCAGGCCTGGGATGCGGCAGGCCGCCATGGGCCGGATCAGCCCGACGATACCGTCGATATCGATTACGCCGTAGAGGGCGGCGAATCACTGCGTCAGTTTCAAACACGGGTTCTGAGCTGCTTTGAGGCGCTGGCGCAGGACAATGCGGGCAAAAACCTGCTGATCTTTGCCCATGGCGGTGTCATTGATATGGTTTGGCGCAAGCTGAACCAGCAGGCGCTGAATGCCAAGCGCACTCACGCAATTCTGAATACCAGCCTGAACTTCTTCAGCATTGATGCGGACTTGAACTGGACCTGTACGCAGTGGGGGCAGTTGCCACATCTGAATACGGCACTGGACGAGCAAGTCTAAGCCATACATAGCCATGATCAGGCAGGTACCCGCAGATCGGATTAGCTGCAGCGTTCGATAAACCAGCCTGAGACTTGTGCGGAGTCCTGTCCGCCTGACTCACCTCATCAGTTCCTGACAGTGTCTCCAGCGCCACACCCGCAACCTTCATCCTTACGATAGCGACGGCCCTATACCAGGAAGAGCCACAGGCACTATTGCGGTTGCGGTTGCGGTTGCGGCCATAAGCATAGCCCCCCTTCCAACCACGATGAGGCCAACAAGGACTTCAAAAATCAGCTACAGGGGGAATGATCAGTTTTTTTTGTTAAGTCGCGGCTTGCGCGGCGCCTGACGAGCCAAGCGGTCATACAGCCAATTAGGCAAAAGACGCATCAGGCGAGAGACAACTCCCATCTGCCACGGAATGACTCGATAGGACACGCCCTGCTCGATGGTCTTGCGAGCTTTGCGGGCAAAGTCCTCAGCAGGCATCAGAAACGGCATGGAGTAAGGATTCTGTGCCGTCATGGCCGTGCGAATATAACCGGGCGTAATGGTGACAACAGAGACACCGTACAGCGACAGCTCCAGCCGCAAGCTTTCGCAGTAGGCAATGACAGCCGCCTTGGAGCTGCTATAAGCCCCCGCACCGGGCAGACCACGAATACCCGCCACGCTGGCAATACCCACCAAGGTTCCCTTCCCCGCCGCTTTCATGGTGCCGATAAAAGGCTCGAAGGTCGCCACCATGGCCAGAAGGTTTGTATCCACAATGGCTTTGAAGACGGCAAAATCCTCGGTTTCTTCCGTCAAGGTGCCAGCGCTGATCCCCGCACTGGCAATGACCACATCAATTTTCTGCCCTGTGAACCGCAAAAAGTCCTGGGCCGCTTGATGCAAGGCGTCTCTGTCACGTACATCCGCCACATAGATACGGTGCACACCGGGCAAGCTCTCAGCCAGCGCCTGGAGTTCTTCCTGACGCCGGCCCAGCAAACCCAGGCAAGTACCTTGAGCGGCGTATTCCTGGGCCAGCGCTTTGCCCAGACCGCTGCTGGCACCCGTGATAAAGACGGTTTGCATCTTTGCCTGCTTTTTACAGGAAGATCAGGGCAGCAATGCCCAGCACCAGCAACCACTTGAGGATGTAGTACAGGGTTTCGTTCTTTTTCTTGATCGCCTTGCCGAAACGACGCACTGCATAAACCGTACCGAAAATACGGTTGATACCACCCGTGCGGTCGCCTTCCTGGTTAGGAGCGGCAGCGGCGCGCAGCAAGAAACCACCTACTGCGTGATTGATCGCCTGTGCCCAACGGTAACGCATGGGGCGCTCTACGTCCGCAAACAAGATAATGCGGTTCTGATCCGTTTTGTTCTCGGCGTAGTGAATAAAGGTCTCATCAAACACCACGGCCTCGCCATCACGCCAGTGGTAGCGCTGGCCATCCACTTCGATATAACAATCCGGACTATTAGGCGTCATCAGCCCCATGTGAAAGCGCAGCGAACCCGCATAAGGGTCGCGGTGACGCGGTAAACGGGCACCGGGTGGCAAGGAGGTGAACATGGCCGCCTTGATCGAAGGAATGTCCTTGAGCAGATTGGTCGTCACCGGGCACAGTTCGCGTGCCGAAGGATGATCCGCGTCATACCACTTCAGGTAAAAACGCGTCCAGCCGGTTTTGAAGAAGGAGTTGAAACCCGCATCGTTGTACTTGTCCGAGGCCTTGATATGGCCTTCGCCAAATAGCTGCTCGGCCTCGGCACGGATTTCATCGCAGTGCTCCAGCAGCTTGTTCAGCTCGGGAAAATGTTTCAAATCCAGATACGGCTCGTTCGGTACTGCCGAAAAGCCGTACATGAAGACGTTCAGAGGAGCCGTGAAGGTGGAATGATCCAGCAACTGGCGAGAAAACCGGTGCCTGACTCGACCCCTGAAGTGCACAACAATCGTGCACACGATGAACAAGGCAAGAATGAACCATTTCACGACATGATCTCCAAAGAAGAAAACTTCTGCACTGTGCAGGCGGTGGCCTGCGTGCTGCCCCAATACGACGGCTTGGTCTTGTCTGATGCAAGAACAAAAAAAGGCGCACCACTAAGGTGCGCCTTTCCAGCCGGGTAAGACTTAGTGTTTCGCGAGCAGAGCGTGCAGCTCTTGAACCGCGTAAACTTTCAAGCCCTCACCTTGGCTCAGATACTGCAAGCCTTGAACCGCCGCCACAGCACCGGCAATGGTGGTGTAGTAGGCCAGGTTGGCAGCCAGCGCATGTGTACGGATTGTACGCGAATCAACGATGGCGTTGCGACGCTCTTCAACCGTATTGATGACCAAGGAAACTTCACCGTTCTTGATCATGTCCACAATGTGCGGACGACCTTCGGTAACCTTGTTCACCACTTGAACAGCCAGACCGGCCTGCTCGATGGCGCTGGCGGTACCGCGGGTAGCCACAACCTTGAAGCCCAGCGAGATCAGGCCACGAGCCACTTCAACCGCTTGTGGTTTGTCCTGAGCACGCACGCTGATGAAGGCCAGACCGCCCTTGGGCAGGTTCACGCTGGCAGCCATCTGCGACTTCACGAAGGCTTCGGCAAACGAGGTGCCCACGCCCATGACTTCGCCGGTTGACTTCATTTCAGGTCCCAGAATGGTATCCACACCAGGGAACTTCACGAAGGGGAACACGGCTTCTTTCACGCTGTAGTAAGACGGCGTGACTTCTTCAGTAATGCCTTGCTCGGACAGAGTCTGACCAGCCATGGCGCGAGCGGCGATCTTGGCCAGCTGCAAGCCGGTAGCCTTGGACACGAACGGCACGGTACGCGAAGCACGTGGGTTCACTTCCAGCACGTACACATCACCATCCTGAATGGCGAACTGCACGTTCATCAGGCCCTTCACGTTCAAGGCCTTGGCCATGAGTGCGGTCTGGCGCTTGATTTCAGCTACGGTTTCGTCGCTGAGCGAGTAAGGAGGCAAGCTGCAAGCGGAGTCACCGGAGTGAACACCAGCTTGTTCAATGTGTTGCATCACACCGCCCACGAAGACGCGCTCGCCATCGGCCAGGCAGTCCACGTCCACTTCGGTAGCGTTGTTCAGGAAGTGATCCAGCAGCACGGGCGAGTCATTGCTGACCTTGACCGCTTCGCGCATGTAGCGCTCCAGGTCTTGCTGCTCGTGCACAATTTCCATGGCGCGGCCACCCAGCACATAGCTTGGGCGCACCACCAGGGGGTAGCCAATTTCAGCAGCCAGAGCAATGGCTTCGCCTTCGGTACGAGCCGTACGGTTTGGCGGCTGACGCAGACCCAGCTTGGTCAGCAGCTTCTGGAAGCGCTCACGGTCTTCAGCCACGTCAATGGATTCAGGGCTGGTACCGATGATAGGTACACCGTTGGCTTCCAGAGCACGTGCCAATTTCAGCGGAGTCTGACCACCGTACTGAACGATGGTGCCCACGGGTTTTTCGATGTGAACGATTTCCAGCACGTCTTCCAGAGTCAGAGGCTCGAAGTACAGACGGTCGGAGGTGTCGTAGTCGGTAGAAACGGTTTCGGGGTTGCAGTTGACCATGATGGTTTCGTAACCATCTTCACGCAATGCCAGAGCAGCGTGCACGCAGCAGTAGTCAAACTCGATACCCTGACCAATACGGTTAGGACCACCACCCAGAACAATGATCTTCTTCTTGTCCGTAGGATTGGATTCGCACTCTTCCTCGTAGGTCGAGTACATATAGGCCGTATCGGTGGAGAATTCAGCCGCGCAGGTGTCCACACGCTTGTAGACAGGACGCACGTTCAACTGGTGACGCAGTTTGCGCACTTCCGATTCCACGGTGTCCAGCAGGAAAGCCAGACGGCGGTCGGAGAAACCACGACGCTTCAGACCGAACAAGGTGTCGCGGTCCAGATCGGCCAGCGTCTTTTGCTCCAGAGCCAGTTCGATGTCCACGATCTCTTTGATCTGGGCCAGGAACCAGGGGTCGATCTTGGTCAGGTTGTGAACTTCGTCCAGGGTCAGGCCTTGAGCGAAAGCATCGCCCACGTACCAGATACGCTCTGGGCCGGGTTCGCCCAGCTCGACCTGCAGTTTTTCGCGGTCGGTGGTTTTCTGGTTCAGACCATCCACACCCACTTCAAGGCCACGCAGGGCTTTCTGGAAGGATTCCTGGAAAGTGCGGCCAATGGCCATCACTTCGCCCACGGACTTCATCTGGGTGGTCAGGCGCGAGTCGGCCTGAGGGAATTTTTCGAAGGCGAAACGTGGCACTTTGGTAACCACGTAATCGATGGTGGGCTCGAACGAAGCGGGGGTCGCACCACCGGTGATTTCGTTCAGCAGCTCGTCCAGGGTGTAACCCACGGCCAGACGCGCAGCAATCTTGGCGATAGGGAAACCCGTGGCTTTGGAAGCCAGAGCCGAGGAACGAGACACGCGCGGGTTCATTTCGATAACGATCATGCGGCCGTTATCGGGGTTCACCGCGAACTGAACGTTCGAACCACCGGTATCCACACCGATTTCGCGCAATACGGCGATCGATGCATTACGCATGATCTGGTATTCGCGGTCGGTCAGGGTTTGGGCAGGAGCCACGGTGATGGAGTCACCGGTGTGCACACCCATGGGGTCCAGGTTTTCAATGGAGCACACAATAATGCAGTTGTCGGCGCGATCACGCACGACTTCCATTTCAAACTCTTTCCAGCCCAGCAGGGACTCTTCAATCAGCAGTTCGTTGGTTGGCGATGCTTCCAGACCACGACGGCAGATGGTTTCGAATTCTTCAGGGTTGTAGGCAATACCGCCGCCCGTACCGCCCAGCGTGAAGCTGGGGCGAATCACGACGGGGAAACCGGCGGTGCCAATTTCTTCAGCGATACGCTTTTGAACCGCCCAGGCTTCGTCCATGCTGTGAGCCACGCCGGACTTGGCGGACTCCAGACCGATGGAGGTCATGGCGTCCTTGAATTTCAGGCGGTCTTCGGCTTTTTCGATAGCAGCGGCGTTGGCACCGATCAGCTCGACACCGAATTTTTCCAGCACGCCATGCTTGGCCAGATCCAGGGCGCAGTTCAGCGCGGTTTGGCCGCCCATGGTGGGCAAGAGCGCATCGGGACGCTCTTTTTCAATGATTTTCTCGACAGCTTGCCAGGTGATGGGCTCGATGTAGGTGACGTCGGCCGTATCCGGGTCCGTCATGATGGTGGCCGGGTTGCTGTTGACCAGCACAGTCCGGTAACCCTCGGCCTTCAGGGCCTTACATGCCTGGGCTCCCGAGTAGTCGAATTCACAAGCCTGACCAATGATGATCGGGCCTGCGCCAATGATAAGAATGCTTTTTAAGTCTGAACGCTTTGGCATAGTGCGATTTATTTATTGGCCTGGTGGGCAGCCATCAGGCTGATGAATTTGTCGAACAGCGAGGCAATATCGCGCGGGCCGGGAGTGGCTTCGGGGTGACCCTGGAAGCAAAACGCGGGGCGATCTGTCAACTCGAAGCCTTGCAGGCTCTGGTCGAACAAAGAAATGTGCGTGACCTTGGCATTGGCTGGCAAGGTGGTGGCATCCACCGCAAAGCCGTGATTCTGGCTGGTGATGAACACGCGGCCGCTGGCCAGTTCCTGCACAGGGTGGTTGGCACCGTGGTGGCCGTTTTTCATCTTCAAGGTCTGAGCACCTACGGCCAGACCCAGGATCTGATGACCCAGGCAAATACCAAACACAGGCAACTTGCGCTCCAGCAAGCCCTTGCAAGCTTCGATTGCGTAATCGCAAGGCTCCGGATCGCCAGGGCCGTTGGACAGGAACACGCCATCAGGTTCGTAAGCCAGCACATCGGCCAATGGAGTTTGCGCAGGCACGACGGTGACCTTACAGCCACGGTCCGCCATCAGGCGCAGGATGTTGGCCTTGACGCCAAAGTCGTAAGCCACCACGTGGAAGCGGTCGCCTTCGGGCTTGGAGAAACCTTGGCCCAGTTCCCACGAACCTTCGGTCCAGTTGTAGGACTTGTCGGTGGTAACCACCTTGGCCAGGTCCTGACCTTTCAGGCCAGGGAAAGAGCGGGCCAGTTCCAGTGCACGTTCGGCATCATCACCCACCAGGATGCAGGCACCCATGGAGCCTTTCTCGCGCAAAATGCGAGTCAGCTTGCGGGTGTCGATACCGGAGATGGCCACAACGCCCTGAGCTTTCAGGTAGTCGGGCAAAGACTGGGTGGAGCGGAAGTTGGACAGGCGGGCGGGACAATCGCGAATGACAAGCCCGGCAGCGTGGGCTTTGGTGGATTCGGAGTCCTCTGGATTGACACCGGTATTACCGATGTGCGGATAGGTAAGCGTAACAATTTGACCGCTGTAGCTTGGGTCTGTCAGGATTTCCTGATAGCCCGTCATGGCTGTATTGAAAACGATCTCAGCAACACAGTGCCCCTCGGCACCGATTGATACCCCTTTGAATAGGGTTCCATCCGCCAGGGCTAGGACGGCACTAGTGATAGTGCGGGACTCCTCAGGAAATAAAGACGGCAGCACGTTAAAAACCCCGGATTCTGAAATTAATATTAAACCTTCTAATTATATGCTCAAACGGGGTTTTTCCGGTAGTTTATCGGTAATAACACCGAAACCAGGCACGAAAACTTGGAAAATCGACTACAGTAATTGATTGGTTTGATGGCTTTGCGATGGACTAGTAACAGACATGACTACTCAGCTTGACTCCCTGCGCCAGTGCACAACCGTAGTGGCCGACACAGGCGATTTTGAAGCGATGCGTGCGTATCGCCCTACCGATGCAACAACCAATCCTTCCCTGATCTTGAAGGCTGTCCAGCAGGCGGCCTATCGCCCCTTGCTGGACCGTGTCATCGCCGACCACCCTCACGCCAGCCTGGCTGAAACCAGCGATCTGTTGCTGGTTGCCTTTGGCCAACAAATTCTGGACATTGTTCCCGGCCGCGTCTCCACTGAAGTGGATGCCCGCCTGTCTTTTGATACCCTGGCCAGTGTCGAGCGCGCCCGCCATATCATTCAGCATTACGAAAAGGCCGGTGTGCCGCGCGAACGGGTACTGATCAAGCTGGCCAGCACCTGGGAAGGCATTCAGGCCGCCCGTACGCTGCAAGCCGAAGGCATCAACTGCAACCTGACCCTTTTGTTCTGCCTGCCGCAAGCCATCGCCTGCGCCCAGGCCAAAGTCACCCTGATCTCGCCCTTTGTGGGTCGCATCTACGACTGGTTCAAGAAAACCGCTGGCCAGGACTGGGACGAAAGCGCCAACCAGGGCGAGAACGATCCCGGCGTGCGCTCGGTCCGCAGCATTTACGAATACTACAAAACCTATGACATCCCCACGGAGATCATGGGTGCCAGCTTCCGCAATGTCGGCCAGATCAAGGCGCTGGCCGGTTGCGATCTGCTGACCATCAGCCCGGATCTGCTGGGCCAGCTGAATGCAGCCCAGGGTGAAGTCCCTGCCATGCTGGATGTGGCGCGCGCCAAGGCGGTTGCCCCCGAATGGCGTGCCAGCAATGAAATCACTTTCCGCACGGATTTGAACCAGGACGCGATGGCTACTGAAAAGCTGGCCGAAGGCATCCGTCAGTTCACCGCGGATGGCATCAAGCTGGACTCCTTGATTCAGCAAGCGCGTCAGCAGGCTTGATCACTGGCACTGCGATATAAAAAGGCTTTGCATCCTGCAAAGCCCTGAAAGAAGCCCGCTGCTTGATCAACAACTTGAGCAGCAAAAAGAATCAGCCCGGCATTGCGCCGGGCTGATTTGCTTTGAACCTTCAGGCTGCAATCAGATCTTGCTCAGATCAATACGCACCACACTTTCGCGGGCGCTGACCTTATGGTCAGGCGTGAAGGGAGCTTTCACCGTGACATACAGTTGATCGTCCGGCCCCAGCAGCAGACTGTTGGGATGAGCAAGCAAGCTGTATTCCGCCTTTTTCGCATAGCTGCCCGCATCCAGCACAGACACCTTGCCCTGCTGGCGGTGCGACACATACAGCTCGTCACGCTTGGGGTTATAGACAATATCCAGCGCATCCCCTACGTCCAGTTGCTCCAGCAGCTTGCCTGTGCTGGCATCCAGCACATAAACCGTTTTCTGATGCTGGTTTTCCGTGGCGTATAAACGGTTGCGCTTCGGGTCCAGAGCAAAGTTGAGCAAGATCGCCGGCTTGTCCCCGGCAGGTTTCCAACGCTGTTGGATCTGGTTCTTGTCCGTATCAATCACCAGCACTTCACCGTCGCCATTGCCTGCGTACATACGGCGATGATCCGTGTCCAACAACAAGCCGGTCACCCATTTGCCCGCATTCTCAATGGTGTTCAGCACTTCCATGCTGCTCGTGTCCAGCACCCAGATTACCGCCGGATTGCCTACGCCCCCTACATAAAGACGCTTATGGGCCTCATCCAGCTTCACCGTACGTGGCCCCACCTTGAAGCCATCCGTCCCCATATTGCTGAAGGCCGTACGTTTCAAACCGCCCTTTTCGCCCAGCTCCACGCGCGCAACTGCCGGGTTCAGGCTGTTCGTCATGAACAGCACATTCCCCTCGGCATTGCTGCTCAAGCCAAAATTGCTTTCATCGGTGTGAATCACACCCAGCACATCCAGAGTCTGCGGGTCCAGCTTGTAGAGCGCCCCACCCCGCACACCATCAAGCATTTCTGCCGAGGCTACATACAGGGCCTTTTCAGACGCGCTGTAAGCCATCTGATAAATCCCGTAAGCCAGTTCCTTGCGCAAGGCGCCATCGGCCGTGATCGAGCTGCGCTGCGCCAACTCTGGACTCAAGGGCTGCACAGATGGCTGGGTAGGTTGAGCATACGCGGTCACGCTCAACAGGGCCGCCGACAGAACGGACATCAGAAAACATTGTTTCAACATTTTGTTTTTCCCTTCCAGGTCCAGGTAGGGCCAGGCGGTATCGAATACAGCCGCGAAGCCCTGCCTGACGTTAACAATCAGCAAATCAGAAATTTACGGAGGCCGACAACATGAACGTGCGCCCTGCCCCGTTCGTGGCAAAGTTGCTGGAGGCCAGCCAGTAGCGCTTGTCGGTCAGGTTTTCGATATTGGCGCGGATCACCACATCCTTGCCCGCAATATCGGTGTAGTAGCGCGCACCTACATCAAAGCGGGTCATGGCGGGCAGCTTCAAGGTATTGGTGTTGTTCAGATACTGGGACGAGGTATGAATCACGCGACCATTCAGGCTCAGGCCTTGTACCCAAGGCGTATCCCAATCCAGACCCAGGTTATAGGTGCTGGCAGGTACACCCGGTGCCCGGTTGCCTTCATTCACACCGTTCTGGGTTTTGGTGAGCTTGCCTTGGGTAAAGCCAGCACTGGCCATCATGCGCAAACCTGGCATCAATTCACCGTAGGCACTCAGCTCCAGACCACGGTTGCGCTGTTCGCCAAAGTAGCCATACACATTGTTTCCATCCTCTTGCCCTGCAGGTCGGGCAATCTGCCACAGGGAGGCCGAGGTCATGATGCCACCCCAATCCACTTTCACACCCGTCTCATACTGACGGGACTTGAAAGGCTTGAGAATCTCGCCACGATTCGCGTAGGTGTCCCCAACAATCGTGCCGCGCGTCAAACCTTCGGTGAAGTTGGCGAAGACCGAGACATTCTCCATCGGCTTGACCACAATCCCCGCCAAAGGCGAGATGGAGCTGGCCTTGTAATCGGAGGTTTTTACACCTGTAGTCGTATTGAAGCTGGTGACATCCACGGTCTGACGACGCGCCCCCACCGTCAGCAAGACACGGTCATCCGCAAAGGACAAGGTATCTGCCACGGCAAAGCTGAGCAGGCCGGTACTGGACGCTTTTTGTGGCGTCAGCCGCTCTGTTGGACCTGCCGGAATAGGCACAGGATTATAGATATTGGAGTCCGCCACTTCCGTACCAGGGCTGTAGGCATTGCCCAGCTCCTGATCCATATAGCTCACTCCGAAAGCCAGCTTGTGCGCCACGCTGCCCGTGTCGAAATCCACGCTCAAACCCGCATCGCTACTTAGCGTTTTGGAGTAGGAATCATAGAAGGTGGAGATCACGCTGAAATTGCCATCCGCATCCACAGACTGACGCACATTGGGGTTACCCGGTTTCACGTTCACCGGGAAAATCTGGCGATTCTTGCCGTGACGATAGCCCACCCCGATATGCCCGGTTACCGAATCGCTGAAGTCATATTCCAGACGGGACATGATGGTGTTGTCGCGCTGGGTCAGGCGAGTGCCGGGGTAGAAATTGGTACGGCCATCCGGAGGTGCAGGCAGCTCGGTCAGATCGCTTTGAAAGCCAATTTGTGAACGGATATTTTCCAGCGTGTCTTCCTGGTGGATGACATCCGCAGACCAGCGCAAACGGGCGCCTCTATAATCCACGCCCAGGGCGGCCATGCCCAGATCCTGCTTGCCGTCGCGTGACGTGGCTTCTCCACCGCGCTTGACGCCGTTAAAGCGCACGCCCCATTCCTTGTTTTCACCGAAGCGGCGACCCACATCCAGCTGTGCCGTCACATTTGCCTGGCTGACATAACTGGCCGTCACGCGGGTCAGCGGCTCGTCCTCGGCCCGCTTGGTCACCAGATTGATCGCCCCGCCTATACTCCCTCCGGGTGGGATACCGCGCATCAAGGTGCCGGGCCCTTTCAGGACTTCCACACGCTCCAGAATCTGCACGGGCACACGGCTGGAAGACACCAGGCTATACAAGCCGTTCACGCTGACATCACCACTGCCTACCGCAAAGCCGCGAATCACAAAGTCCTCACCAAAACCGCCGGTAGAAGTCGTCGTCCGTACAGCCGCATCATTCACCACCACATCGGCCAGAGTTCTGGCCTGCTGGTCATAGAGCAATTCGGAGGTGTAGTTGGTGGTGCTAAAGGGGTTGTCCATCACATCCACGGAACCCAGCAAACCCAGGCTACCCCCTGTTGCCACTTGCCCGCCCGCATAGGCAGGCGACAAGTCGCCCAGAATCCCGCCCTTGACGGTAATGGTGGACAGCTCGGCCACCGAGGAGGCCGGGTCCGGCGTCAGGCTGATGGTATTGCCCTTGCGCTTGTACGTGATACCCGTGCCCGCCAAGAGCTGCTGCAAGGCCTGCTCAGGGGAATAGCTGCCCGACAAGGCCGGCGCCTGATGGCCATCCACCAATTCCTGAGAAAAGAAAATCTGGACCGAGGCCTGCTGCCCCAACTGCAACAAGGACTTGCTAAGGGGCTGCACAGGAAGATTGATGGAGGTGGCTTGCGCCTGCGCACGTACGTCCAGCGGCAAGGCGCTGACGGCGCAGGCCAGGCTGATTGCCAGAATCGTCAAGCGTGTATTGATCGCGGGCTTGTTGCGCCACACAGAAAAGGTCGGTGTATTCACAGTCTGACTAGGTCCAAAGAGTAGCAAGGCACGTCCAAGGCGGCCTCAAGGCAAGGTGATGGGCGCTGCCGTCTGCGACATAAAACAGCTCCCCTTACTCTATCGACGAACCAGAATCAAAACACCAGAACAAAAATGAGAATTATTTTTGATAAATAAAAAACAGAGCCTGGATTGCCAGGCAAACTCGGGCTCTATTCGCTGATTCGCAGTTGTCCGCTGGGCAAGGTTTGAACTTTCACTGGCACCAGATCCGGCAAGGTATGGATCAGGGCCAAAGGCTCATTCACACTGAAAACCCCAGCCACCTTGTAGGAGGAAAAACGGGGTGCATCGAAAACGGCCGCTTGCGGCAAGTAACGATTGATCTGCGCTACCGCCTGCTCCAGCGGCGTGTTTTCGAACACAATCATGCCGTTACGCCACGCCAGGCTGGTATCCAGATCCGCCTTTTGTACCTCTCCCAGAGGAGCATCCTCAGCCGTGTGAACGGATTGCCCACGCTCCAGCAAGCGTGTATCACGGTCCCACCAGGCACCCTGCTGCACCTTGACTGAACCGGACTCCACCGTCACCTGTAATTGCTGCTGCTCATGCAGAACATTGAAGCGCGTACCTGTGACCACCACCCTGCTTTGCCCGGCATGCACTACAAACGGCCGGGACCGATCAGGCTGCACATCAAAGAACACCTCGCCTGCATACAGGTCAACGACACGCTCATTCTCGTAAAAACGAATCTGCGCGTGTGTGCCGGTATTGGCCATCAGGATAGAGCCATCGGGCAGACGCAATTCCTCGTGCAACCCGCGTGGGGTCGTCAATGTGGCTTGATAGGAAGGCTCAGTATCCAGGCTAGCCCGTATGCCCACAGCGGCAAGCACACCCGCCGCACACAGTCCTGCCGTCATGCCCCAGGCAAAACGACGACGTGGCTTGTTGACCGGAGCCGATGAGCGCGAAGCCCGCAAGGCAGCCCGCAGCTCGGACTCGGGAATCTGCAAGGTCGCTTGCCAGATCGCCTCCAGATGGCGGTAACAGCGATCATGCTCCTGATCGGACTGACGCCATTGCTCGAAGGCACGCCAATCCTCGGGCGAGGCATCACCCGAGCGCAGATGAGAAAACCAGGCGGCCGCCTGATCCTGTGCGGTCGCTGCGTTCAGGACATCAGGGGGCATACTTCTGTAACCTTGTACTCAAATGACGCAGCGCTTTGTTCATATGCTTTTCCACCATGGCACGGGAGATACCCAGTTCACTGGCAATCTCGGCATGGGAGCTTCCCTCCAGGCGCTGGTAAATATACACCTGCCTGCAAATGTCCGGCAGTTCATCCAGAACCGTTCTTAAATCATCGACCATCTGGCTGGAATAAACCTGGGACTCCGGGCCAACTGCCAGCGGATGCTCGGACTCATGCAGTTCATGCAAAGGCACCATGGGCAGCTTTTCCTCCCGTCTGTGTCGGTCGATCAGACCGTTGGAGGTACTGCGTTGCAGATAGGCGGCCGGATTATCGGCCGAAACCGAGCCGTTTTCCAGTATGCGCAGCACGGCGTCGTGCATGGCATCTTCCACATCGTGATCAACTTGAGATCGACGACGCCACGCCCCCAGCAGCTCACTGTAGTGAGCAAGCCAGGTTTTACGAAAGGCACGGCGGTCGGACATGAAAGCAAAGAGCCTGCAAGGAAATGAGAAGGCTGATAATAACAACAATTCTCATTTCCAAACAAATGAACGGATCTTGATCAAGGGTTATATATCAGCCTAAATAGGCCTGCTTTCTGCTTTGCGCTGAGTCCTATCCAAAGTGACTCTAAGCAGAAAAACGCCTCAAGCCGTGCATGGCTTCCTCAAGGCACGACGTGCTCCCCACTAGGCTTCAGTTTTCTAAACTTTCAGCGCTCACCAAAATGCCGAGCCACAAAAATGCCGGCACAAAAAAACCGGCCTCTCCAAAAAGAAGCCGGTTTTCGGGGCAAGCCCTGTCAGATCGCTATCTGACCGCAAGCGACATGAATCAGAGCTTTTCTGTACCACCACCTTGAGGCCGCCAGGCCAACAAGCGGTCTTCAAACACACTGACCAGTCCATCCAGAATCAGCGCAAATACCGTAAGCACCACAATACCGGCAAACACCGTATTCACGTCCAATGTGCCTTCGGCCTGCAGGATCAGGTACCCCACTCCACTGGCTGAACCCAGATATTCACCCACCACAGCACCCACAAAGGCCAGACCGACCGAGGTGTGCAGGCTGGAGAACACCCAACTGGTCGCCGAGGGAATGTAGACGTGGCGCAGTAACTGGCGACGGCTGGCACCCAGCATACGGGCGTTGTCCAGCAAGGTGGAGCTGACTTCACGCACACCCTGGTACACGTTGAAGAACACGATGAAAAACACCAGTGTCACGGCCAAAGCCACTTTGGACCAGATGCCCAGACCAAACCACATGCCGAAGATAGGCGCAAGAATCACGCGCGGCATGGAGTTGGCTGCGGTCAGATACGGGTCCAGCAAGGCGGCCGCACGCGGCGACAGGCCCAGCCACAGACCACAAGCCAGACCGGCAATCGTACCGATGGCAAAGGCCAGCAGGGTTTCGCTCAAGGTCACGCCCAGGTGCAGGTAAATATCACCGTTGGTGACGAACCAGGCCCAGATCACCTTGACCACTTCCAGTGGCTGGCCAAAGAAGAAGGCTACTTTGGGGTCCAGCGTAAAAAAGTGCCAGGCAGCCAGAATGACGATGAGCAGCGAGATTTGCCAGCCGCGCAGGGCCAGCTTGGATTGAGTAATAGATTTAGACATATCAGGCACGCTTTTGCTGGGCATAACCCTTCAGAACTTCATCACGCAAGACGGCCCAGATTGCCGCATGCAATTCGACAAAGCGGGGGTCGTTGCGTACTTCGGCCACGTCACGAGGGCGTGGAAGATCGACATGAAATTCGCCGATGGGATGAGTACCCGGCCCGGCCGACAGAACCACCACCCGATCGCTCATGGCAATGGCTTCGTCCAGGTCGTGAGTGATGAACAGCACGGCTTTACGCTGCGCCATCCAGATCTCCAGCACTTCGTTTTCCATCAATTGGCGGGTCTGAATGTCCAGTGCCGAAAACGGCTCGTCCATCAGAATGATGTCGGGATCACGAATCAGGGTCTGGGCCAGCATGACGCGTTTGCGCATACCGCCGGACATCTGATGCGGGTAACGATCCCCGAAACCACCCAGGCCGACTCGCTTGAGCCATTCCTGGGCACGCTCGCGGGCCTCATCCTGCGGAACACCGGCAAACTCCAGACCGGCCATCACGTTGGATTCGGCACTGCGCCAGGGCATGAGTGCTTCGCCCTGGAACATGTAGCCAGCGCGCTCGTTCACCCCTTCCAGGGGTTTGCCGAACACACGCACTTCGCCCGACGAAGGGCTCAGCAAACCCGCCCCTACGTTCAGGAGCGTGGATTTGCCGCAGCCCGTTGGGCCTACAACCGACACAAACTCGCCTGGAGCAATGTTCAGGCTGGCGTCACGAACCGCTGTGTACGTACCTTTGCCATCGCGGGAGGCAAAAACACAGCTGATGTTATCTAAAGAAAGTGCTGCCTCAGACATTGGGATACTTCTTGTTGGCTTTTTCAGCAAATTCGTTGGTGAAGATCTTGCTGGTATCAATCTTGGATGCGTCCAGATTCGGCACAAAAGCGGCCAGTGCATTCAAGGCGGTAGCGGGGCCATCAGCATCGACCAGACCATCTGGCGAGAGTGCTTCTTTATTGGCGTCCAGACATTGCTTGTACAGCTCTACATCACCCAGCAGGTAGGTGGCAGGCACGGTTTTGGCAATGGTTTCAGCGTCATTGGCCTGAATCCATTTGTCGGCGCGCACGATGGCGTTGGCCAGGGCCTGAGCCGTGTTCGGATTCTTGGTGATAAAGTCTTCAGAAGCGTACAAGCAGGCCGAAGGCATATTGCCGCCAAAAATGGTCTTGGTGTCGGCAACGGTACGGGTGTCAGCAATGACACGTACTTCGTTTTCCTTGAGCAAGGTGCCGATAACCGGGTCCAGGTTAGCCATGGCATCGATCTGACCCGTACGCATGGCAGTAACCGCACCCGCGCCAGCGCCTACGCCGATAAAGGCCACGTCCGAGGGTTTCAGACCGTTCTGTTCCAGATAGAAGTTGACCATCATATTGGTCGAGGAACCCGGTGCGGTCACACCGATTTTCTTGCCCTTCAAATCCGCAGGCGACTTATAGTCAGCCATCGTCTTGTTGGACACGGCCAAAACGATGGCCGGTGCGCGTCCTTGCTGCACAAAGGCACGGTACATCTGGCCTTTGGCCTGCAAGTTGATGGTGTGCTCAAAAGCGCCTGAGACGACATCGGCACTGCCACCGACAACCGCTTGCAGGGCCTTGGAGCCACCGGCAAAGTCGGCCACTTTGACCTTGAGGCCTTCATCATCAAAATAGCCGTTGATCTCGGCAATGGACAAAGGCAGGTAATAGATCAGCGCTTTGCCACCGACGGCAATCGTGATGCTTTTTTTCTCGATTTCCTGTGCACGGGCCAATGTTGGCAGCGACAGTGCCAATCCCGATGCTCCAACCAGCTTGAGTGCATGACGACGAGTCAGTTTCATGGCAATCCCCTTCTTGTTGTTGGTCATTAATTATTTAGGTCTGATACTTATACTAAAAAACAAAGGGGGGTGTCCCCCCCTTGTCCGCCAAGCGGTCAAACCCGTTTACGTGGCGCGACGCTCCATCAAGGCCCAGGCAATGGTGCTGGGGTCTACGTACTCCAGCTCGCTCCCGGCTGGCACACCGCGTGCCAGTCGAGTCACTTTCAAACCTTGGCTAGTGAGCATTTCCGCCAAATGATGGGCGGTGGTTTCGCCCTCTGCGGTGAAATTGGTCGCTAGAATCACTTCCTGCACTTGGCCATCACCGGCTCGCTCTAGCAAGCGGTCAAATTGCAAGGCATCCGGGCCTATGCCTTCCAGCGGCGTCAAACGCCCCATCAGCACATAGTAAAGGCCTCGATAGCCATGCGTAGCCTCGATCATGTTTTGATCGGCAGGCGTCTCCACCACACACAACAACGCCGGATCACGGCGGGGATTGGCACAGGTTTCACAGATAGGTTGAACAGTGAAACCATTGCAGCGCTGACAGTGCTGCAGTGCCGTCGTGGCATGTTCAAGAGCGCGGCTCAATTGGTCGGCGCCTACCAGGTCGTGTTGCAACAAGTGGTAGGCCATGCGGCGAGCGCTACGCTCGCCCACACCGGGTAGCCGACGCAGAGCCTGGATCAGAGCCCGAAGCGGTTCGGGCTCAGCGATCTGCGGTTCGTTCATTAGAACGGGAACTTCATACCGGGTGGCAGTGGCAGGCCAGCGGTAACACCCGCCATTTTTTCCTGCGACGTTGCCTCGGCTTTGCGCTGTGCATCGTTAAAGGCAGCAGCAATCAAATCTTCCAGCATCTCTTTTTCGTCTTCCAGCAGGCTGGGGTCGATAGAGACACGGCGCACATCGTGGCGGCAGTTCATGATGACCTTGACCAGACCACCACCGGAAACGCCCTCGACCTCGATATCGGCCAAGGCTTCCTGGGCCTTTTTCATGTTTTCCTGCATTTGCTGCGCCTGGCGCATCAAGCCGGCAATCTGACCTTTCATCATGGTTTGGTTTTCCTGATTGATATAAATTGACAAGGGGCCATTCAGGCGGCCCGCACCAAAGGAGTGGCCTTGATTGACCCGGCTTTGACGCTGCCGTCAAAGTCCTGGATCAGGCTCAAGACAAAGGGATCCTGGGCAACCTGCTCTTCAGCCTGCCGCTGGCGCTCGGCCAGCTTGGCCTGCTCCACGGCATGCGCGGTAGCATCGCCCGTATCCCCGTATTCGATCACCAACTGAATGGACTGGGCAAAGTATTCCGACAAAACGGTGCGCAAGCGCGCTTTGCCCTGGCTGCCTTCAGTGGCCTTGATTTTGGCACGCAGATGGATTTCCTGGCCTTTCACGCCCAGCCATTCGCTCTGGCGGGCCAATTCAGCGGCCCAGCCACTTAAGGGCAGGCTGGTTGCCACTTCGGGCCAGGTTTCCGGTTTCATGCCGCCCAGACGGACGGTACGCGGGCTGTCCGAGCCGCTTTGCGGTACAGGCAGGCCCAGTTCAGTATCGGGCATGAAGCGATCAGACAGGGACACAGACGGTACATCGCCGTCTTCTTCGGCACGAGCCGCGTCCATATCCAGAGGTTGGTAATTCTCGAACTCTTCGTCCATGCCCTCGGACAGCCAGGCGGGCTCTTCCGGGCCGTCCTGGGTGGAGACGGCTGGCGGCGCTTCTTCAGCCACGGGTTCTACTCGGGCGGCGGCCTGAGCCTGAGACGACATCAAGGGCTGAGCACTGCTCTTACCCTGGGCTTTGGAGGACTCTGCTACAGGGTCGGCAGAGGAGTCTGCCTGGGCTGCGGAAGTGGACTCTGCGGCTGGCTGGACGGACGGAACGGATGGAGTCGATGCCGCTTGGGCGGCCTCAACAGCGCTGCTGTCAGCAACTGCAGTCGCAGCTTCTTGAGGCTGACTGGTCGCGGAACCGGCGTCAAAGTTTGCATCTGCTGGGGCAGACTCTGAAGAGTCATAGCTGGCCCCTGCACCGGCAGGCTCGGGAGCATCTTCCCAGGCCGGGACAAAATCGTCGTCAGCAGGGATGGATTCTGCGACAGGCGCTGCTTGGGCTGCATGTGCACGGGCAACATCAGCGACCGGGGCGGCTGCAGAGGCAGAAGCCTGTGCCTGCTGAGACGCGGCCTGTGGGTTAACCGCAGGCTGAGTGGTTTGCGCTGCTTGTGCAGTTTGTGCGCTCGGCTCTGTTTGCGCACCCTGCGCAGCTTGCTGTAGAGGCGCGGCAGAGGCGGCGGCATCAACAGAGACAGCGAGGGCTGCCGCAGGAGCGGGAGCAGCCTGAGCCGCACCAGCACCAGCACCAGCAGTATCAGACCCCGAAGGCCCTGCTGGCGGCACATACGCCGAGACAGGCTCGGGCAGCAAAGCCAGCATGCGCAAGCACGCCATCACAAAACCGGCGTACTCATCCGGAGCCAAAGACAGCTCCTGACGGCTATGCACCGCTACCGAATAAAACAACTGCACATGATCGGGCGAGAGCATGGGCGCTAATTGCCGCACTGCCTCAGCCAGAGGATCATCATCAGAAATCGTGCCGGGAATGCGCTGCTCGATGGCGATACGGGACAACAAGGTTGCCAGATCAGCCAGAGCGCCCGAATAAGACAGGCCACGCAAGGCCAGATCATCGGCCACACCCATAATGGCCTGCGCATCATAAGCGACCAGCGCTTGCAGCAATTGCGCCAGGTGGCGTTGATCAATGGTGCCCAGCATGGCTTGTACAGCCTGGGCGCTAAGATCGCCTGCGCTATAGGCAATAGCCTGGTCGCTCAGCGACAAGGCATCCCGCATGGAGCCATCGGCTGCCTGCGCCAGCAAACGCAAGGCGGGCAGCTCGAACTGCATTTCTTCCTGGGTCAGAATGTCTTGCAGGTGACCCACAATCGCGGGCACTGTCATCTGCTTCAAATTGAATTGCAGACAGCGCGACAAGACCGTGACCGGAATCTTTTGCGGATCGGTCGTGGCCAGAATGAATTTGACGTGCGCTGGCGGCTCTTCCAGCGTCTTGAGCATGGCGTTAAAGGCGTGCCCGGTCAGCATGTGAACTTCGTCAATCATGTAGACCTTGTAACGGCCCGAGCTGGGGGCGTAGACCGCCTGCTCCAGCAGCTGGGTCATCTCTTCCACACCACGGTTGGAAGCGGCGTCCAGCTCTACATAATCAATAAAGCGGCCAGCATCAATCTCGGTACAAGCGCGGCAAACGCCACAGGGCTTGGAAGTGATGCCGGTTTCACAGTTCAGCGACTTGGCCAGAATACGCGACAAGGTGGTCTTGCCCACGCCGCGTGTGCCCGTAAACAGCCAGGCATGGTGCAGGCGCTGGGTATCCAGGGCGTGCGTCAAAGCGCGCACCACGTGGTCCTGACCAACCAAGGTGTCAAAGGAACGGGGGCGCCACTTGCGGGCCAGAACGAGATAGGTCATGCGAATTCCGGACGGCGTGAACCATCAATACAAATAAGCGAAAGGAAAAGTGTACCGGATTCGGTGCTGAAGGGAAGCAGATAGACCGGGCGCGCATAACCCGATAAGCAAATGAAGTGGCGAGCCTGACTCCGGCACTGATTCTGCACGGCTGTGGCTGCTTCGTTCCCGACCTGACCAGATTCACCGCCGAACCATGCGGAGGGGCCCGCCGACCAATAGTGTAGCATCAATACGGCAGCCAAAGATCGGCTCTCGGGAAATAAAGCGCAGCCTGCGCGGGCCGGCCATCCAGAGCCTGCACCTGCTCACAATACCGCTGCAATTGCGGCGCATAACGCTCCAGCATCCGTGCCTTGAAATCGTCCAGACTTTCATGCTCGGCAGGTCGTCCGGTCTTGTAATCCACCACCAGCCAGTGATCTTCCTGGGAAATGGCCAGGTCAATAATCGACACCCGGCCACTGACGTCCAGCAAGGACCATTCCCGGTAAGCTCGGCTGACGCCCAGCAGCCAGCGGCCCCGTTCCGTCTGTACGGTCGCAGTAATCGCTTCAAACAGGGATTGGGCGGCTTCATCCAGATAGGTCGCTGGCACACCAGCACGCAACAGTTGACGACGCATCACGGCGCGGCCTTGCTGCAAGCGTTCTACCGGCCATTGCTCCAGCCCTTCACGGCCCAGCTTTTCCAGCCAGTCGTGGGCAACCGTACCAATGGCTTTTTCATGAGTCGTGTCCAGGGACCACTGCCAGCTTTGATACTGCGGGCTGTCGGCCTGCAACTGCTCGGGCGGCGCGGCCGGCAAGCTCACCACTCGCTGCAACAATGCCGCGGAACCTTGCCCGGATTCCTCTTGCTGTCCGCCCTGCTCGGCTTGCCAAACAGGAGCCTGTGGCTGCTCCAGGACCGGCCAGACACGGCTCAGCAAGGAGCGGCCATCCGGCTCGCGCAGGCCCTTATCCTGGGTGATGCTCAATTCCGCAAACAGATGCAGCTCCTGACGGGCACGCGTCAGGGCCACATATAACAAGCGGTGGCTTTCCTGCTCGGCCCGGATACGCTCCCGCGCCGCCAGAAACTGCGACACCGGATCGCGCTGCTCGCTGCCCTTGTGACTGATCGGCCCCAGAATCAAGCGCTCGGCGCTGTGCTCCAGACGAATCAACGGCTCGGAGTCGGCTGCTGACTGCTTGTGCAAGCCAAACAAAATGACAGTTTCAAACTCCAGACCCTTGGACTTGTGAATTGTCATCACCTCCACGGCCTTGCCCGTGCCCTGCGGGGTGGCATACAGCGACTCCACACGGGCCTGCAATTGTTGCTGGTCGGGCGGTCCGTAAGGGCATAACTCCTCCAACAGACGCAAGACTTGTTCTGCATCCGCCTGATCAGCCAGGCTTGGATAGACTTGCGGCCCGCCCAAGCGCGTCCAGCATTCCTGCACCCAGGCAGCAAAAGGCATCAAGCCACTGCGATTGCCTTTGTCCAGCAAGATCTGGCAAGCAAAGAGCAGACGAGCACGCTCGTTGGCATCCCAGTCTTCGAAATCCTGATTGTGTGTAAGCTCGGCCAAGGTCTGTGTAGGATACAAGGCGCACAGGCGGTGCAGGCTCTCCAAACGCAGGCCGATCAATGGCGAGCGCAAGACAGACAGCCAAGCCAGTCGATCAGCCGGGTGCGCCAAGGCACGGACCAATTGCACCAGATCAGCCACCACAGGACGCTGTTGCAAAGGTTCCAGTTCTACGGCTCGACACGGTATGCCCTGCTCGCCCAGCTTGCGCACCAGACCATGCAAGTGCGAGCGTGCTCGCACCAGAATTGCCACCGGATGTTCGCTGTCCTGATAACGTTCCAGAGCTTGGGCCGCACACTGAACCGCCTCCTGCACTGCACGCTCTTGAGCCGCTTGCTGCGACGGCACAGCATCCTCTCCCCGAGCCACTCGGAAATGCCAGGACGGGTGAAAATGCACCGCCCACTCGGGAATATCGGGCTTGAAGGCGGTCGAATGTTCGTAGGTGACCATGCCCAGATCCGGGTCAGGTCGAGCCGGAAACAATTGCGCCCCCACCTTGTTCACCCATTCCACCAAGCGCGGATGTGAACGGAAGTTATTACTGAGATTCAGTGGTTCCAGCTCTACTTCGCCCAAGCGTCGAGCTTGCCAGACTTGCAAAAACAAACCCACTTCCGCCTTGCGGAAACGGTAAATGGACTGCATGGGGTCACCCACCAAAAACAGGCTGCGCCCGTCGCCCGGCTCCCAACCACTGGTCAGGCGTTCCAGCAACTGCACCTGGGATTGGCTGGTGTCCTGGAACTCGTCTACCAGCAAATGGCGTATGGACCTGTCCATGCGCAAGAGCAGCTCGCCCGGCTCGTCGGCATCACCCAAGGCTTGCAAGGCACGTTGGGCAATCTCGGTGAAATCGACCTCAGCTTTCTCGGCAAAGCGCAGTTTCAATTGCGCCGCAGCCAGCCACAAGACCTGAATCAGATTGGACAGGACTTCTTGCTGCTGGGGGGAGTATTGCTCGGGCAAAAGGCGTGCACTGGCCAGGCGAGCAATCCAGGGCTCTGCACCCAGACAATTGCTCAACCACTCCGTCAGCATTTCTTTTTGTGCCGTTTTCGGGGGAAAGCCATTACGCACCGTCAGGCTTTTGCGCAGATCGCCTTTATCCGTCAGCAACAAGGCTGCCAGACCACGCCAGCGCGGCAAATCGTCCATGACCGGGGCCAGGTTATCGCCTTGCCAATCCGCCAAGGCCAGCACATCGCCACTTTCCAGATTCGAGGCCGCAAAGCAGGCCAAAGGCGCCAAAGTTCGCGCCCAACCGGGTGGCAGTGAATCGCTTAGCTGCTGCAACTGCTGCTCCACCACCTCGCGCAAGCTGTCTTGCAAAAGCGCCACATCACCGCCCTGCCCCACCGCTGGCAACCACTGATCGCGGCTGGCCAACATACCGGCCAACAGAGCTTGCGCCTGCAGCAGGTTCACATCCATGTGTTCCAGAAAACGCGCCACGCTGGGCACGCTTTCCGCCATCTCCAGCGTGGCCCAAGCCGCCGCTTCGTAATGCTCCTGGGCCTTATCGGTAATGGCCGGAACCCCGCCCAGCCCCGTAATCCAGGGCATGGCGCGTACCAGGTGGGCACACAAGGAGTCGATGGTCCGGATGCTTAAACGGGCCGGGTAAGCCAGCAAATCCCACTGTTGCTCCTGATTACGCTGCATGGCGGCACGCGCCAGTTCCCAACTGCGTACCCGGTAGGGCTCGGCAGGCCGTTCCTGATTGGCAGCGGCCAACTTCTCCAGTACACGCGCATGCATTTCAGCCGCAGCTTTACGGGTGAAGGTAATGGCCACAATTTCTTCTGGCCGCTGCACGCGAGCCAGCAAGGCCAGAATCCGGTCGGTCAGCAGCTCTGTCTTGCCGGAACCGGCTGGGGCCTGGACCAGAAAGGAGGACTCGGGGTCCAGTGCCCGTGCACGGGCGGGGCTATCGCTAGGGACTGTCACCATTACACCTCTCCTCCATTGTCTTGGAGGTCTTCCTGGAACAAACGTAAAAAGGGCAAAACATCGCAATACAGCAGATCGTTGCGGTTCCAGATCTGATTGGCGGCCTGCCCTTGCAGGAACTCATCTGCCAAGCCTTCCACCGCCTGTTTCCACTGCGCGATTTGGGCGGTCCACTGCTGGGCGCTTTCCAATTCGGTCAGACCCTCAATATCCATGCCGGGCGCGGCCAAACCGCTTAAACCGACCTGTCGGGCATGCAAGCGTACAAAGGCCAAACCACTGACGCTACGGCCTTGATCCTGCAAGGCAGCAGCATAAAACGGCAATTGCAGATTCACGGGTCTGGGCCGCAGCCAGTCTTTATCGGGCCGCAGCTCGCCTATGCCGGTTTTGTAGTCCAACAGCAATTGCTCGCCATCAGCCAGATCATCCAAGCGGTCCAGACGCAGGTTCAGACGTAACAAGCCACGGTTCCAACTCAACTCATGCTCCGTCGCCCCCAGAGCAAACGGCGGGCGCTGGGCTTCCTGATGGGCGTACTCGTTCAAGACCGCCAGACCCCGCTCCATTTCCAGGCTGCGCAGCACCGGACCATAATCGGCCAGCTCCTCCTGAGCGGCCTGTTCGATACATGCTTGCACCACATCCAGCAGCGAATCCTCACCAATCAGCTCATGCAGGCTGTCCTGATCGTTCACACGCTGCCAGAACAATTCGACGGCGCGGTGCAGGAACATCCCGCGTGTATTCATATCGCCCACACGGGCGTAGTCGGGCAAGGCCTGACCATGTAGCCGAAACTTCACAAACGCCCACAAGGGATTGCGAGCCTGGGTATCCAGCACACTGATCCCGCCACGTATGCGCTCTTCCTGTTTCAAGCTGGGGCCTTGCTCGTCCAGCAAGGCTTCCTGTGCGACGGCCTGCTCTGCCTGCACCGCCCAAGGCATTTCAAGCACAGGCCAATGAGCAATCAAGGGACTGGGCCTCAGCTCCTGTTCGCCCTGATGCAAAGGTGCACTTAGCAAAACCTGATTGCCACAGCGTAGCAAGGCACTCAGCATCCAGCGCGCCCATTCCAGCTCCCGCTCTGGCGTACTGCGAGGTGCCGAGACTCGACGCAACACCTGGGCAGGAATCAAAGGATTGGGTTTGACCGCAGCAGGCAAAATATCATCGGTCAGGCCCAGCACCCATACGGCATCCCAGCGCCCGCCTTCCGCTTCCAGAAAACCCAGCACGTCCAGCCGGGAACGTGGGTCTCGTTGTGGCTGGAACAAATTTTCACGGGCCATGCGGGCCAAAGCGCTTTGTGCCTTCAAGGCACTGATGCGACCCAAGACCGGCGCTTGCTGCGCCAGTTGCAGCAGCAAGGCTTCCAAAGCCTCCAGAGTTTGAAACTGGGCACTATCCAGACGGTTAGTGCCCGGAAAGCCCAAAGCCTCCAGGCATTGGCGCATGACTGACGCCCAGGTATCCACTCCTTGAGCGCCTGCCGATACGGACTCGAAGCGTTCCACCGCCTTGCCCCAGGCCAGAGCCAGTTCGGGTGTGTGGAAGCTGAGCATGTCGGCAAATTCTTTACGGCTAACTTGTGTAATGCGGTTGTCGCGCCAGGCCTTGTCAATGCGGGCACGGCCACCTGCTTCAGACTGTTCTGCCTGACACGCTCCCAAACGCAAGGCTTCGCCCAGCATGGCGGGCTCAGCCTGCCCCTTGGTCGCCAAGGTAAACAAGGCCTTCAACCAGGCCATGGCCGCTTCAACCACTGGCCACTCAGCCAAGGATCGGGCTGCCGCCACGTTATAGGGCAAAGCACCTTGATCCGTGTGCATGGCCTGTCGCAAAAGACGATGCACCAGCGGCAATTGCGTTTCCAGCTGCGCGGCCACAATGGCTACTGTGCGATCCGGGTCCTCGTCCAATTGACGACGCGCCCACTGCACCGCCAGGCGCCATTCCGTATCCGCATCCTGCGCCTGCACCCGATACACCTCTGTCGCCGGAGCCTCTTCGTGCTGCAGCTGGAGAATCTCTACCCCCATGTCCTGCAAACCACTCAACAAACTTTGCAGGCGTGGCGAATATTCATGAAAACCATGCAGCACCATATGGCGATGACGCATGTGCAAGGCGCCTGCCTGCACCGCTTTGAGCACACGCTCCGCAGCCAGGTTTGCATCATCCAGATCTGCCTGCTCCAGGCTTTGCCGGTAGTGAGAGCGCCATTGCATGAAGCGCTCAAAATCCACGCTGGCCTCGCCGGGTTTCAGCTCGATATTCCATTCATCCAGCAAGGTATCGGCTTCACAAGCCAGACGCGCCGCTTGACCTACATCCAGAAAATAGCCTTCTTCCTCGCACTGCTCGATGCTGTGTTCCCAGCGCTGCAAAGCGGCAAAGCGATCCATCTGATGCGCGGCCGGTTGCCACTGTTCTGAAAAGCAGAGCTGATCGCTGGCCTGCGCCAGCCACGCGCCCAAAGGCACAATTTCCGGTACGGCAACCGTCCCGCCAGCACCCGCCAGACGGGCCGACAAATGTCCCAGCAGGCGGCGCGCATAGCGCTTATTCACGGTCAAGACAACCGTCTCGGCACTATTGAGCTCCTGCAATTGAGCCATGGAAACAGCAGAGGTGTCGTACATAGAAAAAACCAGTTAAGGTTGCAAGAAAACAGAACGGCCAGCAGCGCTGATCCGGCCATTGTACCGGCGCTCTATCCCTAGTTTGTTCCCGCCCTTACACTTATCATCATGTCTAGTTCACACACCCCCAATACCGAATTAACCGGCAGCCTGTCGCTGCGCACTGGCGACCATACCTGGGGTAGCGCCCGCCGTATGGCCTTGCTGGCCGCCATTGCCGAGCAGGGTTCGATCTCTGCCGCTGCCCGTCATATTGGCATCAGCTACAAGGCGGCCTGGGACGCCATCGACATCATGAACAATATGGCGGGCGAACCTCTGGTGCTGCGCAGTACGGGCGGTCATCGTGGTGGCGGTGCCACCCTGACGCCCAAAGCCGTCGAACTGCTGGAGCTGTATCAAACCTACGACCGGCTGCATCAACGCTTCATGAGCCGTATTGGTCGTTTAATGCCTTCCGTGGCAACTCAAATGGAGTTACTCCAAACCATGATCATGCAAACCTCGGCTCGCAACCAACTGCCCGGTATCGTTACCACGATCAAAACGGGAGCCGTCAACGACGAAATTCATGTGGATATTGGCCAGGGCCAAATCGTGGTCGCGTCCATCACACGAGAAAGCACGGAAAACCTGGGCCTGCGTGAAGGGCAGAAGGTTCTGGCCTTTCTGAAAGCGTCCTCGATCATGATTGGCACGGGCGACACCCGTAACTCCCTGTCCGCACGCAATCAACTGCCCGGCACGATTACCGATGTCATTACCGGTGCCGTCAATGCAGAAGTACGTCTGGAACTGCCGCAGGGCCTGACAGTCACCGCCAGCATCACCCTGGACAGCACACAGCGCTTGCACCTGGAAGCAGGCCAATCCGCCTATGCACTGTTCAAGGCATCCAGCGTGATGATCGCTACGCTGTAAGAACTTCCAGATCCGCGCTGGTACAGCATTCGATAATGCGTCCATCGCGAATACGATAGACCTCTTGGGCCAGGGCCCTGGCATCCTCAGGATCGTGCGTGATCAGGATAGTGGGAATATCGATCTGGCTTTGCAACTGAGCCAGTTCAGCCCGCAAACGCGCACGCAAGTCCTGATCCAGGGCCGCCAAAGGCTCATCCAGCAAAAGCAGCTGAGGTTCAATAGCCAAGGCTCGCGCCAAGGCACAACGCTGCTTTTGCCCGCCAGACAACTGGGCGGGATAGCTGCTTAATACCGACTCCAGCTGAAACGCTTCTACCCAACGTTGGGCAGCCGCAGGCATGTCTCGCACGGAGCGGTTGAACAAGCCCGTGTTCAGACCAAAGCAAATATTCTGTGCTGCGGTCAGATGCGGGAACAGGCCGTAGTCCTGAAACAGGTACGCCACCCGACGCTCGCGTGGTTTCAGGTTGATGCCTTTTTCAGAATCAAAATAGACCTGATCGCCAATTTGAATGCGGCCATGGTCGGGCCGCAACAAGCCCGCCACGCTTTGCACCGTCAAGGACTTGCCCGAACCCGAAGGCCCGTACAGGGCAATATGACGGGCTTCGGTTTGAATCTGGATATTCAAGTCAAAATGACGGGCCTCGCTGACCACGGTGCGTTGAATCTGTACAGTCAGGCTCATTGCATCCCTCTTTTACGGCGTACGTGACGGGGTGACAAGGCACTGGTACTCCACAAGACCAGCACACAAGTAATCGAAATAATAGCGACCAGCACCAATGCCTGCTGATCCTCCCCTGCCTGGACTGCCTCGTAAATGGCGATGGACATGGTTTGGGTGCGCCCCGGTATGCTGCCCGCGATCATCAACGTAGCGCCGAACTCGCCCAAAGCGCGGGCAAAGGCCAGCAAAACGCCTGCCATGATGCCACGCGCTGCCAAAGGCAGACTGACACGAAAGAAGATGGCCAGGGGTTTCAGGCCCAGCACGCTGGCCGCATTTTCCAGGCGGGGGTCCACGTCCTCAAAAGCCGCACGCGCTGCCTTCAAAATCATGGGAAAGGCCACGACAGTGGCGGCAATCACCGCCCCCTGCCAGGTAAAGACCAGCTCAATGCCCATGCTGGAGAGCCATTGCCCAAAGGCACTGCGCCGACCCAGCAAGACCAGCAGGTAATAGCCGATGACGGTAGGCGGCAAGACCATGGGCAAGGTCAAGATGGAATCAAGCAGGTCACACCAACGCGACTGCCAGCGTGACAAGGCATAGGCCACCCCTATACCCAGCACACAGGCAAACAAGGTCGCCCAACCGGCGACCTTGAGCGATAAGCACAGAGGAATCCAAAGTGAAGTCATCCGACGATCAAAATCCTATCAAGGCTTGGCAAAACCGTATTTTGCCAGCACTTGCTGTCCGGATTCAGACATGACGAAATCCTGGAAAGCCTGAGCCTTGTCATTACGGCCTTCGCGCTGCACCAAGGCGATCGGGTAAGTGACAGGTTCCGTGGTCTTGAGCACTTCCAGCACTTCCACCTTGTCTTTCATGATGGCCGCGTCAGTCGCGAACACGAAACCGGCTTCCACTTCACCACGAGCGACATAATCCAGCACCTGACGCACGTTCTGGCCCAGAATTTCACGCTGTTTGACTGCATCCCACTGACCGGCCTTCTCCAGAGCGGCCTGAGTATAACGACCCACAGGGACGACAGCCGGATTACCCAAAGCAACGCGTTTGACTTCCGCCTTGCCCAGATCGCCAGCGTTCGTAACCTTGGCAGGGTTGTCGCTAGGCACAATCAGCACAACCTGATTCTGCACAAAATTCTTGCGGGTAGCAGGATCCACAGCCTTGGCTTCTTCCGCCTTGTTCATGGCTTTCTGGTCGGCCGAGGCAAACACATCCACCGGAGCACCATTGACGATCTGCTGCAGCAATACATCCGATGCGGCGAAGCTGGTCAGCACCTTGGTGCCGGGGTGCTCTGCCTCAAACTGGCCAGCCAATTCCTTGAAGGCGTTGGTCAGACTGGCGGCGGCGGCCACAACCAATTCATCGGCTTGCGCGGTGCCTTGCAAGAACAGGGATAAGGCAGCGACCGATACGACACGTTTGAACATTGTTTTCTCCTCCGGGACGGGTGTAACGAATTAGTATAATCAGGAAATATATATAGGTATATAGCGTAAATCTACCCCTCTACTGAATGAAGCTCATCATCCCGGAGTGATAGCATGAGGGCTTTCCTGCCTCATCCCGGCTCCCAAAAGCACGCCAACAGCCACGCTTTCCGAATTTTTCATCCTCATGACGCAAGCCAGTCTGATTTCCGATTTCATCACCATGCTCTGGTTGCAGGACGGCCTGTCTGCCAACACCCAACAAGCGTATCGGCAGGATCTGGAACGCCTGGAGGAATGGGCTCAACAAGAGCGCGAAGGCAAAGCGCTGGAACAGTTGGAAGCCAAGGATTTGCGGGAATGGATGGCCAGCCAGGCAGATCAGAGCAAGGCCAGCACAGCCAATCGCAGGCTGGCCACCTTACGTCGCTTTTACAACTGGACAGTGCAAGAAGGTATGCGGCAGGACGATCCCTGCCTGGAATTGAGCAGCGCCCGACAGGCCCCACGCGTCCCGCACACCTTGTCCGAAGAACAGGTAGAACGCCTGCTGGCTGCCCCGGACATACATAATCCCTTGGGGCTGCGCGATCGCAGCATGCTGGAAACCTTGTATGCCAGCGGTTTGCGCGTCACGGAACTGACTGAACTGCCCTTGCAGAACCTGAGCCTGAGCGATGGCGTGCTGCGCATCGACCAGGGCAAGGGGGGGAAGGACAGGCTGGTGCCTTTGGGACAGGAGGCCCTGCACTGGATCGAACGTTATATGCAGGAGTCCCGCCCTGCCTTGCTGGGCCAGCGCCGCAGCGACTTTGTATTTATTACAGGACGCGGCACTTGCATGAGCCGCCAGTCTTTTTGGTTGATCGTCAAGAAATATGCGGTTCAGGCCGGTATTCTGGCCCCCTTGTCCCCGCACGTTTTACGTCATGCTTTCGCGACCCATTTGCTCAATCACGGCGCCGACTTGCGCGTGGTGCAAATGCTCTTGGGACACGCCGACATTTCCACGACCCAGATTTATACTCATGTGGCACGTGAGCGCTTGAAAGCCTTACACGCAGCCCATCATCCACGCGCCTGAGCGCACTACCAAGATATGGCTAAAGAAAAACACGTTAGCGAAACACCGGCCACACAGTGGCTACGTAAAAATGGCATTTCCTTTACCGAGCATAGCTACAACTATGTCGATCATGGCGGAGCCATGGAAGCGGCAGCCCAGCTGGGTCTGGACCTGCACCGGGTGGCCAAGACCCTGATCATGGAAGATGAAAGCGCCAAGCCCCTGATCATCGTGATGCACGGCGACCGTGAAGTCTCCACCAAAAATCTGGCTCGTCAAACCGGCGCGAAAAAGATCGCCCCCTGCAAACCGGATGTGGCCCAACGCCATTCGGGCTATATGGTTGGCGGCACCTCTCCCTTTGCCACCCGCAAGGCCATGCCCGTATGGCTGGAAGAAGAACTGCTGGAGTTTGACACCATTTACATCAATGGTGGCCGACGCGGCTATTTGCTGGGTATCAATCCCCAGGTTCTGATCGACAAGCTGGGGGCACGCCCCGTACAGGCTGGCCTGGAAAAAGGCTGATCTTACTTGGCAGCAGGTATAAAAAGACGGCGCAGTCAGCCCGTCTTTTTTTTGTCACGCAATTGCTTGAACCCTCAAACGTCACAATAAACAGCCTGGTTCTGCTCCCTGCACTTCCTGCCACGCGCAGCCACCACCACCACCACCACCACCACCACCATCACCACCACCTCCTCCTCCTCCTCCTCCCGCAACTGGAACTAGAACTGGAACTGGATAGCAGCGGATTACAACACTGTCCGCTCCATCGCTCTTCACAAAAGCAGGAGATTGCACCTGTGTGACATTTCGCCAGATAATTCAAACCTGAATAATAAGAGGGGACCCCATGTTTCAATCCTTGCGCCAGCCCGCCGTCATGACGGTGACTTTGGCGGCTGCTGGCATCCTGATGGTTACCATGGGGATACGCCAATCCTTTGGCCTGTTCGTTGGCCCCATTGATAAGGCAACCGGCATGGGCATCATGTCCATCAGCTTTGCCATGGCCGTGGGCCAACTTGCCTGGGGGGCCATCCAGCCTATTGCCGGTGCCTGCTCCGACCGCTGGGGCCCGGACCGGGTTCTGATCGCGGGCCTTCTGATTCTGGCACTGGGCTGTGCGGTAACGCCGTTTATTGGTACCGGGCTAGGGCTGACCCTGACGCTGGGCCTGCTGGCCAATATTGGTTCGGGCGCGGCCAGTTTCTCCACCTTGATTGGCGCTGCCGCCCAACGTATTCCGGATCACGCCCGCGGTCAGGCCTCGGGCCTGATCAATGCCGGCGGCTCCTTCGGGCAGTTCGTCTTTGCCCCCGTGGTGCAAAAGCTGATCGGCTGGGTCGGCTGGATGTCGACCTTTTGGGTTCTGGCCCTGACCGCCCTGCTGACCCTGCCTCTAATTCGCAAGCTAAGTCCGGGCAGCAAGCCCGAAAAAGCCGCAGCCACCCCAGCACCTGTTGTCAGCAGTCCCGGTCTGGCCGAGACACTGAAAAGCGCCATGAAGGATCGCAGCTACTTGCTGCTGAGTCTGGGCTTTTTCACCTGCGGTTTTCACATTGCTTTTCTGGTCACCCACTTACCGGGGGAAATTGACTTGTGCGGGCTGCCACCTTCGGTGGCAAGCTGGTCGCTGGCCTTGATCGGCCTGGCCAATATCTTTGGCAGTATTGCCGCCGGTTCCTGCATTGCCCGCTGGCGCAGCAAATACGTGCTGGCACTGATGTATGCCTCGCGCGCCGTGCTGATCCTGTGGTACTTGATGATGCCTAAAACCGATCTGGTGTTTTACATCTTTGCCATCGGCCTGGGGCTGACCTGGCTGGCTACCGTGCCCCCTACCGCTAATATCGTCGCCAAGCTGTTTGGCACGCGCTATCTGGCAACCCTGTTTGGTCTGGCCTTGTTCTCGCACCAGATCGGCGGCTTTCTGGGCGCATGGCTGGGGGGGATCGCCTTGACCCGCTTTGGTGACTACAGCTGGATGTGGTGGGCAGATATTGTCTTGGCCGTACTGGCGGCCATCGTCAATCTGCCGATTCGCGAAGCCAAGATCAAGATGCAGGCGGCTTAGACAACTCGCAATCGAAACTTCACCAAGCAACAGCACAAACGGTTGCCCAAAGAAGAACTCCGTTCACCCCCCTCATCAAAAAGACCCGCCATGGCTTGCGGGTCTTTTATTTGGCGTAAGCATAAGTCCTCGTTATAACGGGGCAAAGTCTCGCCCCCTTTCGACGCCGCGCAAGGCTGCTGCCGTATCGGTGGTAAAGAACGGGTTGCCCGAATAGTGAGCTTAGAACATGGTATTGCTGTTGGCCGCCTGCTCGGGCACGGCCTGAATCACATCCCAGTGCTCCACAATCTTGCCGTCTTGCACCCGGAAAATATCCATCACAGCCTGCCCACGATCGGCCTTGCCATTGGTCGAATGCACATGCAGATAAACCAGATCGCCGTCTGCGGCACTACGCACAATCCGTGCGCGAGACTGCGGGTTCTCTTTGAAATAGCCATCAAAATACCCCACGAAAGGCGCTTTTCCGTCCGGCACCTCCGGGTTGTGCTGGATATAGTCCTCAGCTACGACCGCCGCCGCTTCCTGCACCTGATGCTTATTAAAGAAGCTGTCGTAAAAATCGACCACCAGCTTGCGATTGCTCTCTTCCTGAGCCACATCACGAGTCGGCGAATTGGCAGCCAACGCTGCATTTGTGCTCAACAAGAAAGAGCCCGCTAGTAAAACTGGAGATACCCATCGGATTAAACCTTTCATCAGTCCCACTCCCTATTCAATAACCTACGGTGAAGCGCTGGCGCGAATGGGCAGGACGTTCAATCTCGTCCACCAAAGCGATGGCGTAATCCTCATAAGAAATCTTGCTGCCTTGGTCGGAGACCAAAAGGCTGTCTTTGCCGATACGGAATTTGCCCGTGCGCTGACCGGGGCCAAACTCTGCCGAGGGCGACAGGAAAGTCCAATCCAGTTCTTTTTCCTGACGCAACTGATCCAGAAAGGCAATGCCACCCAAGGCCTCGGTCCGGTAAGCGTCCGGGAACGCAGGCTGATCAATCAATCGCTGACCGGGGGCCACTTCAAGGCTGGCGGCACCGCCTACCACTAGATAACGCGGCACACCGGCCGCACGAACCGCCGTAATCAGCTTGGAAGGATCTGACGACGCAAAACGAACCGCGCTAATTGCAATATCGTGCCCTTTCAATAGCGCAATCAAACCATCCAGATCATTCACATCGCCCTGAACTGCGGTGACATTGGGCAGGCTGGCAATTTTTTCAGTATGGCGAGCAATCGCTGTCACCGTATGACCGCGATCCGAGAGTTCTTTCAAAAGGCGCGAACCGACTTCGCCAGAAGCACCTATCAATGCAATACGAGACATAACAGCTCCTTGTGTGCTCAAATAAAGACCTGGTCTATAAAGTAGACCATTAAGCGTGATGCTAGACAGTTTTTTGACAGTCCACAAGAAGTCACGCAGGCCATACCAGGTCACACGGAAGTGACTATTGAACACAGGAAAGCAAGCCGCCATGTCCTCATCAAGCGCAGCCACATTGGCTTCCAGCCCCATACAGGAAGAATTTGAGCAACCCTGTCCCATCCGGGATGTACTGGATCGGATTGGTGACCAATGGAGCCTGCTGATCCTGGAATCGCTGGCACCGGGCACCCTACGCTTTAATGAGCTGGGTCGGGAAATCGGTGATATTTCCCGTCAAATGCTCTCACGCACACTCAAGCGGCTGGAAACTGATGGATTTGTACAACGAACCTTGTACGCCGAAGTACCGCCCCGCGTGGAATACACGCTCACCGAATTGGGGCAGTCTTTTCTGGTACCTATGCGAGAACTGGTGAAGTGGGCAGACGTACACCACGCCCGTATCTGTCAGGCGCGGCGGGAAGCTCAGGTGCAGTGATAAAGCCAATCCAGCAGAAACAAAAAAAGCCGCATTACGCGGCTTTTTCTTGGACGACGGGGTCAAGCCGCACTGGCCGGCAAACCGAATACCCGGTCAAAGGTCCAGCTGAAAATAAAGGAATAAATCAGAAAGAACACCAGAATGGCTACTTCCATACGCAAGGCTTCCAGCAAGCCGACCTGATACCACCACATATACAAAGGCACGATAGCAATCACCAGGCCAGCCTCAAAGCTGATGGCATGCACACTGCGGCGCAGCAGACTGCGGCCTTTGACAGCTTGGCGGGATTCCCAATGTTCGAACGCCGTGTTGAACACGTAGTTCCAGACAATCGCAATCACCGAGATCGCCACAGCAATGGGCGCGGACTCTGAAGCCTCCCCACCGGCAAAGTACGCCAGCAAGAAAGAAGAAAAAACAATGGCAAAAAACTCGAACAAACCCACGTAAAAAACGCGGCGTTTCCAACCCTGGAGTGTCATGACTACCCTGCTGCGGTGCATCAGCCTGGCACTGAAAGAGATTCAGCCGGACGAGACGATGCGTTCAAAAATGAAGCGGCAAATCCGATGCACAGGCCGTCAGCCCGCATCGAAGCTGCGATAAAGCGCACAATCCTACCACAGGCAAGCAGACGGTTTGCAGGGCAGCTCCAATAACCCTTTTCAAACCCGATCGGGCAATATTGTTACCCAAGCCTTACGCCATTCACAGCCCGTATCACTCCTCATCAAATCGCATAATCTGTACGCCCCGCAGCATTTATGGTGTCAGTTCCAACCCTCAACCTCTGGACTGGAGCGAACAATGACATTACATAAAGCCAACACCGAACAGCTGCATGAACTCTTGTATCAAGCCCTGGAAACTGAATTGGGTGGGGAGCAAGTCTATAAAGCAGCCATTTCCTGTGCCAATAACGAGGACCTGAAAAAAGAATGGGAAGGCTACCTGGAAGAAACACTGACACACCAACAGGTGCTGAAAAGTATCTTTGAGGAGCTGGCACTGGACCCCGCCAAACAAACACCCGGCCGACAAGTACTGAAACAGATCGCCTCTGCACTGGTCAAGGCCATGGGGTTGGCCAAACAGGCAGGGGATCCGAAAGCGGCAGAGCTGGTCGCATCCGAATGTGTCATTCTGGCCGAAACCAAAGACCATCTGAATTGGCAGTTGATTGGCTTGGTTGGCGAGCAGAGCAAAGACAAGAAACTGGCGACTTTACTCAAACAGGCTCATGACGCCGTCGCTCCCGATGAGGGCCATCACCTGTACCATACCCAGGGTTGGTCTCGCGAGCTGTGGATTCAATCCTTGGGATTTCCTGCCGTGCTGCCCCCGCCAGAAGAGCAAAAGCAAGTCGAAACGCCGATCGGGGCCTCGCGGGCCGAGCAGCAACGCAACAAGATGCTGTAAAAAAAAGGGCCGCAAGGCCCTTTTATCTTTATGTATCGCCGTCCAGACGTCGGCGTGCTTTCAACGCGATGGAGGAATAATAGGCCTCCAATTTCTTGAGCTGCTTTTCATCCAGCTCCTCAACATCAATCAAGCGCTCATTGGCATCGGTCAGTGAAATAATCAGCTCATCAAGTTTTATATGCAGTGCCTTGCTATCTTTATTCTGATTTTGCTGAATTAAAAACACCATCAAGAAAGTAATAATCGTGGTTCCGGTATTGATAATTAACTGCCAGGTCTCCGAATAATTAAAATAAGGCCCGGACAAGGCCCAGACCAGCACGGCTAAAACAGCAACAGAGAACATGATGGGCGAGCCGGCAAAGCGGGTCACGGTCTTGGCAAAGCAGTCAAACAAACTGTCTACAGAATCTGGCTTGCAAGGTTTAACCACGGGTGGCTCCTCCTGCCTGCACGCAGAGGAGGAAAACGGGTCTTTTTCCAAGGAACGCTTGTCGTTTTTCATGGCAAATTCCTTATAAATAAAAGCAGTTTAGTCGGGAGCCCGCCTCATATATTTCAAATAAAAACGAAACTGGGCAAAATTCAAACAGAGCTCGATCAAGGACAAACCTGATTTTCCTGCCACCGACTTGAGTCACACCGACGACAAGCCAGCCAAACGATTTGACCCAGCCTTATCCCCTTGTCTGATGCAAGGATAGACAAGAACTCCTCTATTTTTTTTACGGGTATTTCCGAACGAAATATCCTTTTACAGCTGACACTACCCAAGCCCCAACAAGATTTGTAAGATGCAGGCGGACTATCTTGCTTTCAGTTTGATAGTTTTTGTAGAAAGTACATTGCTGTCTTTTTTTAAAACACGCTATTTCCCATAGCCTTTATTTAAAAAGGAGCAAGAAGTGGGCAAGATTGACCATAAAACCATGTGTATTTTGTGCCAGACTCTGCCGCTTTCCAAAGCGTATACACCTAAGCATGCTTATATGGAACGCGTCACCAAAACAGAGGACTATGGAGACCAGGGAGCACAGAGCCTGTTTCGCTGCTCCGTTTGCCAAACTCACTGGCTTTATCAACAAGACAAATGGAAAAGTTGTCTGGGATTCAAGCTCTGGACCGGGAATGTAGATGACTATCTGTCCTCAACAAGAAATCCCGGCAAAGCATGGGGACAGCAACACAACCCCAGAAGCTCATCTCCGGGTTTTGACAATCGACCGTTCCATTAGCGCCTCCCGCATTCCATAGCGCGCATGACTCTTGAATTGTCATCATGAACGATTAGTCAGGTGCTCAAGCCAGCCTTGTTGCTCAAAACAGGGCTGGCTCGAAAAAAGAAAACGAGCGGGCACGAACAGCCCTGCGCAAAAAGCACAGGATGCTAATCATCAAGTGGGATATCAAAGCTCGGCCTATCAGAACGAGCCTTCAGGACCATGAAGCCGGGCAGGCGTCATGCATAAGAATGGCGGGCCCAGCAGGAATCGAACCTGCAATCTTCCCTTAGGAGGGGAAAGTTATATCCATTTAACTATGGGCCCGGTGGCTTGTCTGCGCAGTGGGCCCAGGCGGGCCAGACACTACATGCACCGCAGGAATCCAGGCTTTACAACACGCAAGAGTAGATTCGACGCCCTCTCTTGTTCGTAAACAACCAGCTATTTTCCTGCCTGCTGCTACCGAAAGTGCTACAGCAAAAGAACGGTCCAAAGACCCAGTCCTGCCGCCGTGCGCTTCTAAAAAAGCAGTCGCAAAGTGTACCAGCTAGACCGCGGGGACGAAAGGATTGAAACAGCTCAACAAGGCTGCCCCGCAGTGCTTCAAACAAGCATGAAAAAATCCGCATCACGAATGATTTCACCGCTGAAAATCCGCGCCAAAACCAGGTCTGGAACGCCCTTACCCTGTCCTTCCACCATCCAAAAAGAACACCGAAACCCAATCAGCAAGCCACCTCCAGCGCTTTCTAGGACAAACCCCAATCTAAATATGTTGTTAATATATTTAGAAAATATTAAGATCCATCCCATGCTTTGACGCTGGCCGCCAGCCTGCGACGGAGCTGGACTATAAAAAAACCACCGGAGACAAACATGAAATCCAAACTTGTTGCATCCACCCTGGCCGGCCTGTTTCTGCTGAGCAGCATGGCCTCGGCGCAAGCGGCCGAAATCAGTTGGCGCGTACCAACTTCCGTACCCGAAGGCTCCCCGTTTTATCAGAATTTTCTGGAGCGTTTTGCAAAGAACGTGAAGCTCATGACGGGGGATCGTGTCGAGATTCAGCCCTTTGGAGCAGGTGTTATTGTTCCCGCCCTTAAAGTTTTTGAAGCGGTAGAGACCGGCGTGGTAGAGGCGGGGCACTCCACCTCCAGCTACCTGGTCAACCAGGACCCGGCCAATGCCATTTTTGCTGGCTACCCCGGTGGCATGGGACCTGATGCTTATCGCGTCTGGCTGTATGAAGGCGGCGGCAAGGAAAAACTGCAGGAGCTGCGTTCCAAAAACGGTCTCAAAACCATGATTGTCGGTTTGGGTTCGACGGAAGTGCTGGCCCACTCCAACACCCCCATCCGAACTGCAGAGGACTTGAAAGGCCTGAAATATCGCACTTCCGGTGCCTGGGCGGACGTAATGAAAGACTATTTCGGTGCCGTTCCCACCGTGGTGCCACCCGGCGACACGTACACCCTGTTGCAGCGCAAAGGGGTCGATGCGGTGGAATGGGCTACCCCCTCCTCCAATACCCCCGAAGGTTTTCATCAGGCCGCCAAATACATTGTGGTCCCTGGTGTGCATCAGCCCACCTTTATGTGGGAAGTCGTCCTGAAGCAGGAAACCTGGGATAAAGTGCCGGCCGATTTGCAGCAACTGATCGAGGCCGCTGCTGAACTGACCACCCACCAATCCCTGGACTACTTCTACAACGCCGACATCAAAGCCATGGAGAAGTACCGCCAGGGTCGCAATGAAGTCATCACTCTGGACCCGGCCTTCATCAAGCAATTGGCGGATGCCGGCAATGATTGGGTACACAAGAAAGCCGAAGCGCAAGCGCAATCGGGCAACGACTACATGAAGAATTTGCTGACTGATTACGACGGATTCCTGAACCGTTGGCGCAGTGAAAGCAATTACCTGATCCGAGACTAAGTCCCACTTTCTGAAGGAGAGCTGCCATGCTGCAGCCTATTTCAAAACTGATCGACTTTATCGCTCTTGCAAGCGCTCGGCTGGCGGAAATGGCGGCGGCAATCCTGGTCACCGCCATGGTATGGGAAGTCTTTGCCCGTTATGTTCTGCATGCCCCCACCGTCTGGGCCTTTGATGTGGCGTACATGATGAATGGGGCTATTTTTCTGCTGGGCATGGCCTGGGTGATGCGTCAGAACGAACACATCAGTATTGATGTGGTTCGCAAGCACTTGCCCAAGTCCCTGGCCCGTATGTCTGACGTGCTCCTGTACCTGCTGGTGCTGTTTCCGCTGTTTGCCATCTTGAGCAAAGTCGGGATACAGAAAGCCTGGATGGCCTGGAAGCTGAACGAGGTCGAAATGGTCAGCCCCTGGGCCCCGGTGATGTGGCCCTTCTACGCCTGCATTGCCATTGGCCTGATCGCCTTTACCTTGCAACTGCTGGCCCATGGCTTGCGCTGTGCGGTCAAAGAACAGAACACTGCTGACGTCGAGGTGAGCCCATGAATTTATGGATCGCCGGACTCATGTTCCCTGCTCTGTTCCTGCTGATTTTTCAGGGCATGCCCGTGGCTTTTGCGCTGATCCTGCCCGCTTTTCTGGCCGGTTGGTACGCCTTTGGCCCCATGGTCTTTGACCAGATGTATGGTGCTTTGTATGGAGCGGCCACCAACCATATCCTGTCAGCGATTCCCATGTTTGTGCTGATGGGAGCCCTGCTGGAGCGCTCGGGCATTGCCGCACGCCTGTTTCGCACCATGCAGTTATGGCTGGGCGGCCTGCCAGGCGGGCTGGCCATTGCCACCATCGCCATGGCGGCGACCTTTGCCGCTGCAGCAGGCGTGGTTGGCGCGGTAGAAATCATGGTGGGGCTGATGGCCATCCCGGCCATGAAGCGCTTTCGCTACAACAACTCGCTGATCGCGGGCACGATCTGCGCCGGGGGCTCCCTGGGCACCATGATTCCTCCCTCGGTGGTCGCAGTCGTCTATGCCTCCCTGGCACAGGTTCCGGTTGGCGAGCTGTTTGCTGCCATGCTCTTTCCGGGCCTTTTGATGACCACGCTCTTTGTGGCCTATATCCTGATCGCTACCACCCTCAAGCCGGAGCTGGGCCCACGGGCAGATGACGAGGATATGCGCCGACCTTTAGGGGAAAAAATCAGTATCACAATGCGTGGTCTGGTTCCCATGATGCTGCTGATCATCGCTGTTCTGGGCTCCCTGATGAAAGGGATCGCATCACCCACCGAGGCCGCCGCCTTGGGCGCTGCCGCCGCCGCTGTTCTTTGTATCTTCTACCGTCAGTTCAACTGGGATGTTTTCAGTGGAGCCTTGCGAATCACGGTACGCATTACGGCAATGATCATGCTGATCGTGGCGGGAGGCACCATGTTTACCGGTGCCTTCGCGGCCAATGGAGGTGCCAAGCTGGTACAGATGCTGACCAGCGACTTGGGACTGGGCAGTACAGGTACGATCATTCTGTTCCTGGGCATCGTCTTTCTGCTGGGCTTTGTACTGGACTGGACAGCGAACGTGCTGATTTGCGTTCCGCTTTTCCTGCCCTTTATTGTGGCTACCGGGCTGGACCCCTTATGGTTTGGCGTGATGGTGATCGTTGTCATTCAGACCAGCTATCTGACACCGCCCCTGGCCTCATCCATTTTCTACCTGCTGTCCATTGCCCCGAAAGACATGACCTACGGACAAGTTTGTCGAGGTGTAGTGCCGTTTATTCTTGCTCAATTGCTGACCTTGCTGATCGTCGCCCTGTTTCCGGCGATTGCCACCTGGCTACCCCAGCAAGTATCCGGCTTTTAACGCAATTTTTATATTGGAGTCTCCGTGAGTAGCGCCCCCACCCCCTCTTCTCGTGCCGCTGAAATCGCCTATCAAGCGATTGAGCAGTTAATTGCCACTCTCAAACTGGAGCCTGGTCAGGCCATTGTAGAAAGTGATTTGGTGGAAATGACAGGTTTGGGACGCACCCCCTTGCGTGAAGCCCTGATGCGCATGGTGGCCTTGGGATTGATCGAGCAACAGCCCCGCCGCGGCCTGCGTGTCAGTGAAATCCGTGTGGCTGAACATCTGACTCTGATTGAAACGCGCCGTGTCCTGGAGCGCCTGATTGTGCAGGGCGCCGCTCGCTGGGCGACTCCAGCCCAGCGCAGCGCCTTGCTCGGTCACGCCCAGGCCATGGTGGATGCTGCCGACGCCAAGGATATCGACGCCTACATGCTGGCCGACCAGCATCTGGACGAAGTCATCCACCAGGCCTGTCGCAACACCTTTGCTGTGCAAGCGGTCACTCCCATGATCGTTCAGTGCCGACGGTTCTGGTACGCCTATCAATATGAAGGGGACCTGGAGGCCGGAGCCCAAGCTCATTTGACCCTGGCCGAAGGCATCCAGGATGGAAACCCCGAACAGGCCTTGCAGGGCTCCGAGACGCTGATGGCCTACCTCAGCGCCTTCACCCGCAAAGTCATTGAATAAACCGATAGATCAACTATTAATAATCTGGAGACATCATGAATCTGAACGGAATCCTCGTTCCCATCGTTACCCCCTTTGACGCCAACAACCAGTTAAACGAAGCTGCGCTGGAGCGTCTGGTTGAGTGTTTTATTGAAGCCGGAGTAGGCGGTATCGTGGCTTGTGGAACCACAGGCGAATACTACGCGCTCAGTGCACAGGAGCGTCGCCGCGTGCTGGAGATTGTTGCCAGAACTGGCCGTGGCCGCACAACACTGATTGCCGGCGTGAACTCCATGTCACCTGCCGAAGCCATCAGCCGAATCCGTGAAGCGGAAGAGCTAGGGTATGAGGCACTGATGCTCTCTCCCACCCCTTACAGCCTGCCCGGCCAGAATGAAGTGGTGGCGTATTTCAAGGAGGTCGCCGCGGCCACTGAACTGCCCATCGTCTTGTACAACTTCCCGGCACGCATTGGCATCCAGATCGAGCTTGAATCCGTTTACGAACTGGCCAAGGTCAAGAACATTGTGGGCATCAAGGAGAGCAGCGGCAACTTCAGCCGGGTGGTTGCCATGGTCAATGCCAATCTGCCCGACTTCCAGGTTGTTTGCGGCTGCGATGACCAGGCGGCCGATTTCCTGTTCTGGGGCGTGCGCAGCTGGATCAGTGGCGGAGCCAATGTGTTTCCGGCCGAGCAGGTCCAAATGCTGAAAGCCGCCGAGCAAGAAGACTGGGACACGGTACGTCGCATGATGGCTGCCATGTTGCCCGCCATTGCCGCCATGGAGTCGGGCAACTACAACCAGAAAGCCAAACTGGGCTGCGTGCGTCACGGCATTGATGTCGGTTCGGTACGCTTGCCTCTGCTGCCAGTCGACGCGCAGGAACGAGATGACTTCCTGGCCCAGATCAACGCTTATCAAGTAGAACAGGAGGCTTGAATGCCCACGCAACAAGAGACTGTCTTTGAGTTGGCCCGCACCGGAAAGCTGCACGCTTCCCATTTGATTCCTGGCTATCAAACCACGGCTTCGGCCCTGCTCGATAACGTCAGCCCTATCGACCTGGCCGTAATTGGCAAAATCGCTGCCGGCCAAGCCTCGGATGTACAAGCAGCGGTCGCTGCCGCGCGCACAAGCTTTGAGTCCGGCGAATGGTCTGAGTTGTCTCCGGCAGAACGCAAAAAAATCATGCTCAAATGGGTGGCCTTGCTGGAGCAACACGCCGAGGAACTGGCCGCACTTGATTGTGTGGACGCAGGCAAGCCCATCACCGAATGTCTGAATACCGACATGCCCGCCACCATCGATACCTTCAGCTGGTATGCAGAGACGGCCGATAAATGCTTTGGTCGAATTTCCCCAACCGGCTCCGACGCACTGGGTTTGATCACCAAGGAGCCCATTGGTGTGGTGGCGGCCGTCCTGCCCTGGAATTTCCCGGCTCAAATGTACGCCTGGAAAGTTGCCCCTGCGCTGGTGTGCGGCAACTCGGTCATTGTGAAACCGTCCGAGCTAACCAGCCTGAGCGCCTACCGCATGACACAGCTGGCACATCAGGCAGGCGTTCCCGCAGGAGCCCTGATCCTGATCACAGGCACAGGCGAGGAAGTCGGAGAGCCTTTGGGCCGGCACGGGGACGTGGACATTGTGTCGTTTACCGGCTCCACCGAAGTGGGTCGCCTGTTTCTGAAGTATTCCGCAGAAAGCAATCTGAAGGAGGTCGTGCTGGAATGCGGCGGGAAAAGCCCCCAGGTCGTTTTTGAGGATGCCCTGCTGGACGAAGCAGTTCCGTCCATCCTGGCGGCCGCATTCTGGAACATGAGCGAAAACTGCAGCTGCGGCTCCCGCCTGATCGTACACAGCAGCCTGAAAGATACGCTACTGCAAAAACTCAAACAGGGGCTAAGCTCCTGGAAAGTAGGTCTGCCTACGGACCCGGATGTGTCTATCGGGCCGATGGTAGAACAAGCGCACTTTGAAAAAGTGGCCAGCTTTCTGCAGAACCCCGGCAAAAACGCCAAGTTGGTTCATGGGGGGCGCATTCACAGTGACCTGGGCAGTGGTTGGTATATCGAGCCCACCATCTTCGATCACATCACCCCGGAAGACCGCCTGTTCCAGGAGGAAGTGTTCGGCCCCGTTCTGGCCATCACGACCTTCGAGACAGAAGAGCAAGCCATCGCCTTGGCAAACGATACCCAATATGGCCTGGCCGCCTCCCTCTACACGCTTGATGTACGGCGGGCGCAGCGTGTCTCGCGCAAAATCAAGGCAGGCACCGTTTCGGTAAATGGCTTTTCCGAAGGTGATATCACCGCGCCCTTTGGCGGCTTCAAACTGTCCGGTTTTGGCGGCAAGGACAAGGGAATGGAAGCCCTGGATCAGTACCAGCAAACCAAGGCCATCTGGTATGTGAACCAGTAAGCCACTGCTTGCATAGCCCCGGCATCAATAAACCGGGCGCTGCACACCGCCCCCCTTCCAGACTCCTGGGCATACAAGCGGGGGGTGGTTCTTACCACTGAGCTGCTCCAGTTTTTTGAGCAGGTATGACATCCTGCTTCCAGCTCTTGCCCGGCCCGCTCAGCATAGGGCGCTCACGGTGTAACACTAGCAATCAGCCCGCAGCAGACAGAACGACATTAGTAGAAAAAAGCCCCCCGCTCCAAAGGCACCGTCTTATCAGTACACACCCGTTTCAGCTCCTGCGCGAACAACGTGTCCACCGGACGCTGCTGGCCGGCCACCCGCGTAAAGAGCGCAATAGGCGACAAGCCCCACTCAAAGGAGTACGGCACAATCGCCACGCCGGACACGCGCACCAGTTCTTCAGCAATTTCGGTCGGGACCACAGACACAGCACGGGAGTGATTCACGATCAGTTCACCGATCAGCTTGGGTGAAGAGGTTTCCACACTGGGCACCGGCTCCAACAAGCCTGCCCGCAAAAACAGATTCGCCACCTGCCGCCGCATCGGGGTATTGCGCGGTCCCAGAATCCAGTCCAGATCCTGCAATTGCGCCCAATCCAACTTGCGTCGGCCCAATCGCCCCGCCAGTTCCCGGCTGGCAATCAAGCGTGGTTGCTGCGCGTACAAGGCTTCATGGCGCAGCCCTTTCATATTCAAGTCCGGAGAACTGCGCGCCACCACTGCATCCAAAGCGTGATCACGCAGTTGTTCCAGCAGCGTTTCCGTTAGCCCTTCGGTGATGCTGACGGACACGACCTGCCCTTGAGGGCGAGTTGCCCGCAAGGCCGTGGAAACCAGCTTGCCGGACACCAGGGGAATCACCCCCAGCCGCAAATGTGCTTGCCGCCCCATGCTGTGCGCCTGCAAGTCCAGACTCAACAACTCCATGTCCTGCACCATGGCCCGAGCACGTGAAATCACGATCTGCCCTTGCGCTGTTGCCTCCATACCACGCGATGAACGCAGGAATAGCGGTGTGCCAAAGACTTGCTCCACCTCGGCCAAGGCTTGAGTGACCGCAGGCTGAGTCATCGCCATTAAATCCGCCACTTTGGTCAGCGAGCCCAAGCGGTCGATTTCGATCAGCAGAGCCAGGTGACGCAACCTGAGTCGTTGTACCAGGCGATGGGCGATATCGTTTGTTTCCAAGCCTTTACCCCTATCTATAAGCATTTACTAATAGGGCAATAATAAGCCCTAATACTGCGGACTGTTTAATTATCTACACTTGTTGAAAGCCGGCGCTGGCGCACTATTCGCCACGCCTTCCCTGGATTTCACCAAACACCTGTTTGGCGCCTGAGCAAGAGGACACGATGAGTTCACCTGTAGATCGACAAGCCGCCCTGGATTACCACGAGTTCCCCATTCCCGGCAAAGTCACCATTGCCGCGACCAAACCCCTGGTCAGCCAACGTGACCTGGGCCTGGCCTATTCCCCTGGTGTTGCTGCCGCCTGCGAAGAAATCGTGGTCGACCCGAAAAACGCCTTCCGCTACACCGGCCGGGGCAATCTGGTGGGCGTGATCTCCAACGGTACCGCTGTGCTGGGTCTAGGCAATATTGGTGCCCTGGCCTCCAAACCCGTGATGGAAGGCAAGGCCGTTCTGTTCAAGAAATTTGCTGGCCTGGACGTGTTTGACATCGAGATCAACGAAACCGATCCCGACAAGCTGGTGGATATCATCGCCGGTCTGGAGCCCACCTTCGGTGGCATCAACCTGGAAGACATCAAGGCACCCGAGTGTTTTGAAGTTGAGCGCAAGCTGCGCGAACGCATGAACATCCCCGTCTTTCACGACGACCAGCACGGTACCGCCATTTGCGTGACGGCGGCTTTCCTGAACGGCCTGAAAGTGGTCGGCAAAGATATCAAGAAGATCAAGGTTGTGACCTCCGGTGCCGGTGCGGCCGCACTGGCTTGCCTGGACTTGATGGTGGACATGGGCCTGCCCGAAGAAAATGTCTGGGTCACCGACATTGACGGCGTGGTCTACAAAGGCCGCCCTGGTCACCAGGTTCCTGAACTGGCCCGTTTCGCCAAAGAAACCGAAGCACGCAAGCTGGCTGATGTCATCGAAAATGCTGACGTGTTCGTGGGCCTGTCCGCCGGTGGCGTACTGAAAGCTGAAATGCTGCAGAAAATGGCAGACCGTCCCTTCGTGATGGCGCTGGCCAACCCCACCCCCGAAATTTTGCCTGAAGTCGCCAAAGCCGCTCGCGATGACGTCATCATGGCAACCGGCCGTTCGGACTTCCCGAACCAGGTCAATAACGTGCTGTGCTTCCCCTACATCTTCCGCGGTGCGCTGGATGTGGGCGCCACCACGATTACCCGTGGCATGGAAAAAGCTGCTGCCCGCGCGATTGCGGCTCTGGCTGAAGAAGAGCAAGACGAAGCCGTGGCCGCTGCCTACGGTGGTTACGGCCTGAGCTTTGGCCCCGACTACCTGATCCCCAAGCCATTCGACCCACGTCTGATCGTGCGCATCGCCCCCGCCGTGGCTCAAGCCGCCATGGAAGAAGGCGTGGCAACCCGCCCTATCGCTGACCTGGAAGGCTACATCGCCAAGCTGCAACAGTTTGTCTACCACTCCGGCGCATTCATGAAGCCCGTGTTTGCCGTAGCCAAGCAATTGGTGCGCGAAGGCGGCAAGGCTCGCATCGTCTTTACCGAAGGTGAAGAAGAACGTGTGCTGCGTGCCGTGCAAGTGATTGTGGACGAGAAGCTGGCCCACCCGATTCTGGTTGGCCGCCCTGCCGTGCTGCTGTCCCGCATCAAGAAATTTGGTCTGCGCCTGCGTTTGGGCGTGGATGTGGAAGTGACCAACCCCGAGTCTGACGACCGTTTCCACCAGTACTGGACCACGTACTGGGAAAAAATGTGCCGTCGCGGTATCAGCAAGGAAATGGCTCGCGTGGAAATGCGTCGCCGCCTGACCCTGATTGGCTCGACCATGGTGCACCTGGGTGATGCCGACGGCATGATCTGCGGCACGATCGGTTCCTACCACAACCACCTGCGCTACATCGACGAGATGATCGGTCGCAAACCCGACTCCAGCGTGTACGCCGCCATGAACATCCTGCTGCTGGGCGAGCGCACCGTTGCCCTGACTGACACGCACGTCAACGACGACCCGAACGCACAGGAAATTGCGGAATACACGATTGAAGCCGCCCGCATGTTGAGCACGCTGAGCCTGGAACCCAAGGTCGCCCTGCTGTCGCGCTCCAACTTCGGTTCGGACTCGGCCGCTTCCGGTCCCAAGATGCGCGAGGCCCTGAAGCTGATTCAGGAACAGGCTCCCGAGCTGCAAGTGGACGGCGAAATGCACGCCGACTGCGCGTTGGACGAAGCCCTGCGCAGCCGCACCTTGCCTAACTCTTCGCTGAAAGGCTCAGCCAACCTGCTGGTCTGCCCGAACGTGGACGCTGGCAATATCAGCTACAACCTGCTGAAGACTGCTGCTGGCAGCAACGTGGCCATCGGTCCTTTCCTGATGGGCGCCAATGCTCCTGTACACATCCTGACTTACAGCTCCACCGTACGCCGCATCATTAATATGACGGCCTTGACCGTGCTGCAAGCCAATCGTGGCTAAGCCTTAGGGCTGAAATGAAAAACCGGCCTGTGCAGGCCGGTTTTTTTATATCTACTCTCCCAATTAGACTTGGACATAAAATGCTACATTCAGCCTATTCCTTCCGTCCTTGTCTTGCATTTCTGGTTTTTACCTCCGTCACAGATCTGCCGGGAGCCACATGATCTTTTATCCTGTTTTCTTGTCATTGGTCTGTGTAGTACGCAATCAAGCAGAGCAACTTGAACCTATGCTGACCCATATCTCGGAAAAACTGTCCCCCTTGGTCAGCGACTACGAGCTCATCGTGGTTGACAATGCATCTACTGATAACAGCATCAGCACGCTTCAGGCTCTTGCCAGCGAACAAGGTTTGCCGAACTTGCAGGTTTATGCACTAACCAAAGAAGTGGATACTGACACGGCGTCATGGGTGGGACTTGAAAACGCCCTGGGTGATTTTGTGGCCGTATTCAATCCTGTCGTCGATGACCTCGATTTCCTGCCTGAAATGTTAGCGCATGCCGTCAGTGGCTCCGATGTCGTCTTCGCCCTGAACCAGCAACCCTACCCAAGAACCTTGGCTTACCGCTTGGCCTTTACCACGTTCAACATTCTGTACAAACGTCTTAGTGGAATCAATCTGGCAAATGAGGCGCCACCATATCGCGTGCTCAGTAAACGAGTCGTGAACTTCATATTGCAGCACCCCCAACCTGCAATCACATACCGCCACTTGCCCGCTACCGGGGGCTTTGCCAAAACCACATTGCATTACAAAAGCGTATTACCCGGAACCGCCAAGCCAAGACGACTGGGCCACAGCGTAGACCGAGGCATGCGCCTGCTGGTTTCAACCACCCGCGCCCCTATGCGCCTGGTTACTACACTTTCCCTGTTCGGTGCGGTGGCCAATCTGCTGTATTCCCTGTATGTCTTGTTTATTGCGTTTTACAAAGACAATATTGCCGAAGGCTGGATCAGCCTTTCGCTGCAACAATCAGGCATGTTCTTCTTAATTTCCCTGGTACTGCTTGTACTGGGCGAGTACATACTGAACATGGCCAGCCTATCCAACGAAGGACCGCTTTATCATATTGCCCAAGAGTTCACCAGCGCCCGCATAAGCCGCCGCGAAAAACTCAACATCCAGGAACAAGAATCCAGCACAGCGCGCTCAAGCGGGCAGTCGTGACCATGGAAAGAACGACCGGGGACAATTCATCATGGGATGCGGTGGTGATTGGGGGCGGTTTTTATGGATGTGCCATTGCCGTCTTCCTGGCTCGTCAACGAAACTGGCGGGTATGCTTGGTAGAACAAGAAAAAGCGTTAATGACGCGGGCCTCATACAACAACCAGGCTCGAGTACATAATGGTTACCACTATCCACGCAGTTTCGTCACTGCCTATAGAAGCAGAATCAATCTGCCCCGTTTTCTGCAAGAATGGCCGCAAGCCATCTACAAAGAGCATCTCAAGCTCTACGCCATTGCTCGTCGCAATTCGAAAGTCACCGCCAGGCAATTTATCAAATTTTGCCAACAAATTGACGCCCGCATCGAAAATGCCCCCCCTACCTTGCTTGCCCTATTTAATCCCAAACTCATCGAAAACGTTTTTCTGGTGGATGAGTATGCGTTTGATAGCACCACATTAGCCTCCTGGGCCAGGCAGGCCCTGAGCGATGCTGGAGTCACCGTCCTTTGCGGAGTTAAAGCAAGCACTGTCGGCCAAGATAATCCTGGCCGCCTGAGCCTACAGATCACCGATCAGGACGCCACCCCAAAAAATATTCAAACGCAACGCATTCTGAACTGCACCTACAGCGGCTTGAACCAATTAGGGGGAGACTTTCCGCCTATCCAAAGCAAACTCAAACATGAAATCACGGAGATGGCACTGATTCAAATGCCTTCAGAACTGGCTTCACTGGGCATCACCGTCATGGACGGCCCCTTTTTCTCGGTCATGCCCTTTCCCGCTCGCCAACTCCACACGCTATCGCATGTACGCTACACACCGCACCTTCACTGGCAGGATCAACCTACGTTAGACCCTTATCAACGCTTGCGCACCTATGATTACCAGTCTCGCTTTGATCGTATGATTCGGGACGTACAACGCTATATGCCAGCGATGGCCAAAGCCCAATATAAAGAGTCTTTGTTCGAAGTAAAGACCGTACTCAGCCGTAATGAGACAGACGATGGTCGTCCCATCTTGTTCGAGCGCCACCATACTTTGCCGGGCTGCTGGTCAATACTGGGTGGAAAAGTCGACAACATCTATGATGTCCTGGAAAAAATAGAAGATGAAATCCGTTGACCTCCAACACCGCATCACTGCACCAGCCATTCTTGCCTTGTGTCTGCCCGCTGCCCTAATTGAAAAATTCTCCGGCCGCTTCACTGTCCAGGGCTCAAACTATTTCTTCCAGGACCCTTTTCACCAAGGGGAGTATTTCGCCGTTGCACAGTCTTTATCGGACACAGCCGGTTCCCCCTTTCCCGCACTATCCATTCATGGGGCCCTGGATTACATCCCGTATTTACTCATCTCCAGCCTGAGCGACACCCATTACAGCTTTCTGCCTACCTTCTTTCTGTATTGTCTTTTAGGCTTGATAGCCTGCTTGCTGGTCTCTATTTTAGGAATTCGCCTATCAGACCAGCCACGTCCAGGATTACCCGCACTGTGCCTGGCTTTGTCAGCGGCCTTTACTGTCGGCTACCGAGATCTGTTTCTTTTGCTCTGCCTCCTGCTTTTCTACTTGCTGATCAAACCAGGATACAGCCGACAAATACGGAGAGCACAGCAAGTGGCATTCGGTCTGAGCATGGCCCTGGGGCTGGTCTGGAGCTTTGACCGTGGTATCGCGGCTTGCCTGGCTCTGGGTACGGCAACCCTCGTTCTCTTACCTCGTCAGCGAGACTACCTGATCGCGTTGGCTATGTTCGTGCTGACCCTTGCTTTGGCGGGCCTGATACATCCTATTCTTTCCCCTGCTTCGTTACTGGAAAATATTCTGGTACTAATGCGCACATCAGCGCAATGGCGCCTGGCCGCCGGGCCACAAACCACACCTCTCATCGAGTTTGCCGTACAACTCAATATACTGGCCGTACTCGGCTGCTGGTTCTCGCACTGGCGCGCCCATAGTCTGAAAAAAGCCTTGTCGGAACTGATTGCTCTGTCCTTGCTTGCGGCACTCTTCACCAAAATAGGGACAAACCGGGCAGATCCGGAGCATATTCATTACGCGTTATGGATTCCGATGCTGCTGGCGATTCGAACCCCCTGCATCCAATCCAGAATGCAATGGCTGTTTGGGGCAGCAGCAATCTGGCTGCTGTGGCAAAGCTTCCTGATCGGACTAGAACACACTACTTTCGTCCCTGCTCTTGCTGCCGCCTGCCTGCTGCAGGCGAACACGCCTCGTTACACCGGGCAGCGCTTCGTCGCCAATCTGGCCTTGTGCGCCTCACTGCTATTTTCAGTTTATATATTTGCCCTGAGCCAGGACGTTGACCCTGAACTTACGCAAAGCCGATATGGATGGGTCACCCCCCTGATCAAAAAACAGCTGGATCAAGATACCGTTGCACCCGACATACAGTGGGCGAGTGCCGAATTGCAGCGCCACAAAGCTCACTGCGTGTTTGATCTTGCCAATCATGGTCTGATCAACGGCCTTACCCGTTTACCCGCCTGCAGCCGCTTTACCTACCCCGTCTATGCATCAGCGGACTATGAAGACGAGCTGATCAATGACGTAAAGCTCAGCAATGTGCCGGTGTTGATTTACTCCTCTACCTTTTGGTCCTACAACATTGATGGCCGTTCAATGAAACAGCGCTTTCCTGCCTTGGATGCTTTTATCATCCAGCACTACCCCATAGAGACATGCAGAGCCACGCTCTGCTTACGCTACCAAGAAGGACTCAGAGACCATGAATGAAGATGCCCTGATCGGATACTCCGGTTTTGTAGGCCAGACACTCAGTCGTCAGCGTGCTTTCGGGCACAACTTTCGTAGCACCAATGCCGATCAAATCGGCACTCAACCATATGACACCGTCTATTGCTGCGCTGCTCCCGCCAAAAAATGGCTGGCCAACAAGGAGCCTGCCCATGACAAAGAAGTCATTGAACAACTGATTGCGCATCTGGACCGGATTACCTGCAAAAAATTTGTACTCATCAGCACGGTAGATGTATTCAAAAGCCCGATTCATGTCGATGAGTCCAGCGAAGTCGATGAAAGCAATCTGCACCCTTACGGCCTGCACCGTCGCATGCTGGAGAAATTCGTTACCCAACGATTCGAGAATCACCTGATTGTCCGTCTTCCTGGTCTGGTTGGGCCTGGCCTTAGTAAAAATATCCTGTTCGATTTTCTGAACAGCAATAATCTACAAGCGATTGATAGCCGGGCGCTGTTCCAGTTTTACCCTATGATCAACCTTTGGTATGACTTGCAAACGGCACTAAAAGCAGATTTGGAGCTACTGCATTTATGTGCTGAACCCGTGAGCGTCGCAGAGATTGCCACACACGGCTTTAACCAGTTCTTTGAAAACGTGACGGACCACCCTCCTGCCCACTACGACATCCGAAGCTTGCACACCAAACTGTATGAGGCTCATGGTGCCTACCAATACAGTCGCAAAGAGTCCATCCAAGCTATACGGGCTTATGTCCAAACCGAACCTGTCACGCTATCTCAGGAGAAGGGCTAACTATGCGACTGTCCATTTCCAATATCGCCTGGCAGCCTGAAGAAGATCAGCGTATCGCCACATTGCTTGAACAGCATCAGATTGACGCCATCGATATTGCGCCGGGCAAATACTTCTCATCCCCTGAGCTGGCGACCAAAGCCGAAATCATGGCAGTGAAACAGTGGTGGCATGAACGTGGTATCAGCATCATCGGCATGCAGTCCTTGTTGTTTGGCACCACTGGCCTGAATGTCTTTGGCGATAAAGCATCTCGCTCAGGGCTGCTTACCCGCCTCCAGGCCATTTTTCGGATTGCAGGCATACTGGGCGCAACACGTCTGGTCTTTGGTTCCCCCCGCAACCGGGATCGTCATAGTCTAAGCGACCAAGAGGCCACAGACAGCGCAATCCAGTTTTTCCAGCAAGCAGCCAACTACGCCGCCGATGAGGGCGTTCTGCTATGCCTGGAGCCTAATCCAGTCTGCTATGGTGCCAACTTCATGACTAACAGTCAGGAAACAGCCTTAGTGGTCAAAGCCGTCAACCACCCGGCTTTACGCATGCAACTGGACACAGGGGCTATTACCATCAACCAGGAGGATGTAGCCCAGGTGCTGAACTCTTACGCAGCGCTGATCGGCCATGTCCATGCAAGCGAACCACAATTGGTGCCATTAGGCGATAACGGAACAGACCATGGGAAAATGGCATCAGCCCTGGCCCAATCCCTGCCCAAAGCCATCGTCACCATAGAAATGTTGGCTACCGAAACAGAACCTGCCTTGCAAAGCATTTCACGAGCCTTGCACGTTGCCATTCAGGCTTATCGCAACCCCGCACTTGAGCAGCCGCTATGAAATGGCTGATTCTTTTCTTGGGTATTGCAGCGAACGCCAGCGCCAGTGTGCTCGTCAAATTGGCCATGATGCCCCCCCGCCGCTTTCCATCGCTCTCCGACCCCATGGCCGCCTTGAGCAACTGGCCATTTTGGCTAGGACTAGTTCTCTATGGAATAGCTTTTCTGCTTTATGCCGCCGCCCTGACAAGACTACCCCTGAATGTTGCGCACCCCATTTTGACCTCTGGGGCCATTGCGAGCGTTGCAATCATGTCTCACCTGCTCTTTCGTGAAGCATTCCCCACCACCACACTCATCGGCATCGTATTGGTCATTGTCGGTGTTATTTTCATCACTTTCCGAAGCACATGAGCCCCATTTCACCCGCGCCCGCAAACTGGCAAGTACCTGCTTACGAATGTACCTTCTGGCAAGGAAAACGACATGACTATTGCGTCGTTATCCCCGTAATCAATGAAGGGGCTCGCATACATAGCCTTCTGCAACGCATGGCAGATGCTCAAATCGAAAAGCACGCTGACATCATTCTTATTGATGGGGGCAGTACTGACGGCTCACTGGAACCCATGCTATTACAGCAACTGGGAGTGCGCGGCCTGCTTGTCAAAACGGGTAGCGGAAAACTGAGTGCTCAATTGCGTTGCGCCTATGCCTTTTGTCTGACAAGCGGCTATGAAGGAATCATCACCATTGACGGGAACGACAAGGACGACCCGCAAGCCATCCCCGAATTTATTCAATCCTTAAAACAAGGAACCGATTTCGTTCAGGCCTCTCGCTACATTGCGGGTGGGTTTGCAAAAAACACGCCTCTGTCTCGCGATTTGGCGATACGTCTAATCCATGCGCCCATGTTGAGCCTGTTTTCTGGATTCCGCTGGACCGACACCACGCAAGGCTTTCGAGCCTATAGCCGACGTATCTTGCTAGACCCTCGTGTCGCTCCTTTCCGCGATATTTTTGCTAATTACGAACTACTGGCCTACCTGTCCTATCGGATACCCAAGCTTGGCTATACCTGTGTTGAATTACCCACCAGCCGACTTTACCCCAAAGGACAGGTCCCAACGAAAATCAGCAGCGTACGCGGAAACCTGGGACTCCTGACCGTTTTGATACAGGCATGTCTAGGTCGCTATAACCCGGATAAGACGGAGCCATAAAAAAATACCCCAAGCACCAAAATGAGCTTGGCACTTGGGGTGCTGTTCCTTGCCAGTCGGCGAGAAAAGACTGAGACGAGCTTATTCCAGCTTGATGTTGCCTTTCTTGACCACGTCGTGGGCCCAGTCGTACTGCTCCTTGATTTCCTTGGCGAACTCTTCAGGCGAGTTACCCGACGGTGTTGCCCCCTGCTTTTCCAGAGCCGAAATAATTTCGGGTTTCTTCAAGGCTTCCGCAGCAGCGGCATGCAGCTTGGCAACGATTTCAGGCGGCGTACCCTTGGGAGCCAGCAGACCATACCAGGCCGGGCTGTTCAGCTGCGGGTAGCCTTCTTCGGCCAAGGTCGGCACATCTTTCAGAGCAGGCAGGCGCTCGGGCCAGGCAATAGCCAGTGCGCGCAAGTTGCCAGCCTGAATCTGGGCCATGGACGAAGGCAGGTTATCAAACATGGCATTGATCTGGCCACCGACCGCATCCGTTACAGCCGGGCCGGCACCACGGTAAGGAACGTGCACGATGTCGGTGCCAGTTTCCAGCTTGAAGGCTTCGCCAAACAAGTGCAGCACCGAGCAAGTGCCCGAGCTGCCGTAAGAATACTTACCTGGATTGTCTTTCAGTTGCTGCACGAACTCCTTGAAGTTCTGTGCCGGGAATTTGGGGTTGACCTCGATCACGTTGGGCAGGTTGGCAAAGTTGCTGACCGGCACAAAGTCTTTCAAGGGGTCGTAAGGCAAATCATTGGGGCGGCAAGCGGGATTCACTGCCAGAGTCGAGATGGTGGCAATTGACAAGGTATAGCCGTCAGGTTTGGCGCGAGCCGCTTCTGCCGCTCCAATAGCGCCCCCGGCACCACCCTTGTTTTCTACCACCATGGACTGGCCCAGCACTTCGCTCATGCCCTTGGTCACAATGCGCGCCACAATATCGGTGGAGCCGCCTGGCGCAAAAGGAACAATGACGCGAATCGCTTGATTCGGATAATCCGCTTGAGCATGAGCGACATTAGCCGTGCCGATCATGGACAAACTTGCACAAAGGGATAGCAGCGCAAATTTCTTGGGAAACTTCTCTATCATGGGAACATCTCCTCTTTAGTCTTTTTGTAGATCCATCCCCTGGGTAAGGGGAACTAACCAATAATAGCGCAGCTAATCCCCATCAATTGTTAATTCTGAAAGCAGATACCTACAGGGGATATACCTATATCTGCTTCTATTTACCCTCATCATGGCCACAATATTCCCGCTGATTCTGCCCGATTTCCTGTTAATTGCACTGGGGGCTTTACTGCTGCATCGCTTTCATTTCAGCCGGGATTTTTTCCAGGGTGCGGAGAAGCTAGTCTATTACGTCCTGTTTCCAGCCCTGCTGTTTGATTCCATTACCCGCATTCCGCTCAATCTGGGCGATACCTGGCCTTTATTGGTCGCTGCGGCTGTTTTAATTGCCGTAGGCACGGTTCTGGCCTGGCTGGCCCTGCCCATTCTGAAACCCGAACATTTGCAGCACGCGGCCCTGACTCAATGCGCCTTTCGCTTCAATACCTATTTGGGGATGTCTCTGGCCAGTGCGATTGCCGGGCCATCGGGTGTCGCTGTCATGGCTTTGCTGGTGGGCTTTTCTGTTCCCATGGCCAATATGGTGGCAGTGACCGTGCTGGCGCGGGGGCAGCAAGGCCGTATCGCCATCGAGCTGCTTAAAAATCCCCTGATTCTGTCTACTGTTGCTGCACTGGCCTGGAATCTGGCTGGTTTGTCCGTACCAGGCCCGGTTCAATTGGCCTTTAGCCGCTTGGGGGCTTGTGCCCTGGGGATTGGTTTGTTGTGTGTAGGCGCCACCTTGTCCCTGCAAGGCTCGCGGCGTGCCGGGGCCTTGATCGGCTGGATTACGGCCATCAAGCTGCTGGCTTTGCCCTTGGCGGCGCTGGCGATTGCCTGGGTGTTGGATATGAGCACATTGGAGCGCCAGATGTTACTGGTATTTGCTGCCCTGCCTACGGCCTCTTCTGCCCACGTACTGGCTGCCCGCATGGGAGCCGATAGCCGTCTGGTCGCGCTGACCATGTCGATCGGCACTATACTAGCGGGCTTGACCATTCCATTGTGGTTATCCCTCGCTACCTGATCCAAGCCTATGAATCCGCAAGCTTTAACCCTGTCCTTGCCTGACGAGGACGCTACCACCGCCTTGGCCGAGCGCCTTGCCCCGCTGCTAAGCGGTCAGGTTCCCGGTGTGCCTGTGGGTGGCCGAATTCATCTTCATGGTGACCTGGGCGCCGGTAAAACCCACTTTGTTCGGGCCCTGTTACGGGCTTGTGGCGTTACCGGTCGTATCAAAAGTCCTAGCTACGCTTTGCTTGAAAGTTATAAAGTTTCTAGCTTATACTTCTATCATCTTGATTTTTATAGATTTAGCGATCCACGAGAATGGGTCGACGCAGGTTTTCGCGATATTTTGCAAGACAATGCTGTTGTGCTGATCGAATGGCCCGAAAAAGCAGGGGATTTATTGCCCGAGCCCGATCTGGATTTACACCTGGATTATTGCGGTGACGGTCGTTTGGCCACCCTGGATGCACGCAGCGCCAAAGGAACGCTATGGATTACGACACTCGCCCCCAGCCTGCAGAAGTAGCCCCAGCCGGCAAGGCCCGTCGCCGATTCGTCGCCACGGCCACCACCCTGTTCCTGCTTCCCGTCATACCGCGGCTGGCGAACGCCAGCACCATCGTGGCCGTCCGTACCTGGCCGGCAGACGAATACACCCGCGTCACCCTGGAAATGGATAGCGAGCTCAAGGCCGAGCACTTCACACTGGAAAACCCCCATCGCATGGTGGTGGACATCCAGGGCCTGACCATGAACCGCACCATCGAGGAGCTGGTTTCCAAGGTCCGCCCCAATGACCCCTACATTCGCTCCGTGCGCGTGGGCCAGAACCGCCCCGACGTCGTGCGTCTGGTGCTGGATCTGAAACAGGCCGTCGCTCCCCAGATCTTTACCCTTAAGCCCGTTGGCGAATACAAGTACCGTCTGGTGCTGGACTTGTACCCGCGCGTGGCTCAAGACCCGTTGCTGGCTTTGCAAATTCAGGACGATAACGACCCCTTGGCTTCCGTCCTGGAAAGCCTGGCTCAAAACTCGCCTGACGCTCCTGTGCCTACAGTACAGGGGCAGACCTTGCCGCCCGTCGCTCGTACGCCGCCTCCCGTTACAACTCCACCGCGCTCTCCTTCGCCTGCGGCCACGCCTGGTACACCCAATCGTCCTTTGCTAATCGCACTGGACCCTGGCCATGGAGGTGAGGACCCCGGTGCCATCGGCCCCGGTGGTACCCGTGAAAAAGATGTGGTGCTGAACATTGCCCGTCGCTTGAAGCGTCTGATTGATGCGCAACCCAATATGCGTACCTATTTGACGCGCGACTCGGACTTCTTCGTGCCGCTGCAAGTGCGTGTGCAAAAAGCCCGTCGGGTGAAAGCTGACCTGTTCATCAGCATTCACGCTGACGCCTGGATCAAGCCCAGTGCGCGTGGCTCGTCCATCTACGCCCTGTCCCAGAACGGTGCAACCAGCTCGGCGGCCCGTTGGCTGGCCAAGAAAGAGAACGATGCTGACTTGATCGGTGGTCTGAACCTGGGTTCCCACAACCGTCAGGTCGCACAGATTCTGCTGGACCTGTCCACAGCCGCACAGATTAACGACTCGGTGAAAGTGGGCTCGCGCCTGCTGGGCGAGATCGGCAAGATCAACCGCCTGCACAAGCGCAATGTTGAACGCGCTGGTTTTGCTGTGTTGAAAGCACCCGATATTCCATCGATTCTGATCGAAACGGCATTTATCAGTAATCCGGAAGAAGAGCGTCTGCTACGTAGTTCTTCGCATCAGGACAAAATTGCCCAAGCCATTCTGACCGGCATCCGGGGATATTTTGCCGAGTTTCCGGCACTGGCCAGCCGTAGCTAACTATCTGCTTGGTTCGATGAAAAAAGCGCAGCATTTTTGCTGCGCTTTTTTTGTTTCCGTAGAGTCTGAGGCTGTTCGGAAAAGAGAGCATCTTTGGGCAAGAACCTGTTTGAACCTGAATCGGCATGGCCTTTTCTTGAGGGGGAGCCGCTAGTCTGCAGGCGAGTCAGGGTTCTGGCCGCAGGCTCTTGAGCTATCCAGGATACAAGCCCCGTGCTGTTTGAGCGCGACGCTTATAGCTCGTCCGGGGGACGAGCTATCGGGCGAGTTCACGGGGCGCCTGGATAGCTCAAGAGACAAGGGTACCCGTGCGCAGCACGGGCCAGGGCCCCGCCTGCAGACTAGCGGCTCCCCCTCAAGAAAACTGAGGCATTCTTCGCTAAAGGCTGAAACAGAGGCAGCTTTTTCAAAAATACCGAGAGTGCCAATAGTTACCTTGAACACTTGAACACTTGAACACTTGAACACTTGAACCCAGATTTTGCGACGGCTTTTACCCCCTCGCCAACAACAGCGATATCTGACAGGTTCCCGAAATAAAAAAGGACGCCTACTGGCGTCCTTTCCTTAACCTTTAACAAGCAAACAATCCGATCTCAAATCCTACAAAGTCGCATCACCCTTGCTCTTGCGCTTGAAGATCTTCCACAAGGCCCCAGCCACAACAGGCACTGCCGCTGCCGCAATACCAATCAGCACAATGGTGTTCAAATGCGCCTTGATGAAAGGCACATTACCAAAGAAGTAGCCCAGGGTAATCAAGCTGCAAATCCACAGCACCGCGCCGGTAATGTTATACATCTGAAAGCGCATGGCATTCATATGGCCCACCCCGGCCACAAAAGGCGCGAAGGTGCGAAACAGAGGCAAAAAGCGGGAAATGACGATGGTCTTGCCACCATGCTTTTCATAGAAAGCATGGGTTTTGACCAACGCACGACGATCCAGGAATCGGGATTCCTGGGTAAAGACTTTCGGGCCTATATACCGACCCACGTGATAGTTCACGGTATTACCCAGCACGGCTGCCACGATCAGCAGGCCACCCAGCATGACCGGGTCCAGCATGCCCGAAGCGCCAAAGGCTCCAGCAATAAACAACAGGGAATCGCCCGGCAGGAAGGGCAAAACCACAAGCCCGGTCTCGCCAAATATAATCAAGAACAGAACAAGATAAATCCAGGCTCCATACTGCTCGACCCACACACCCAGGTACTGGTCAATATGAAGGATCATGCTGAGTAAATCGGGCATAGTTCCACACCAAAATAACAATCCAGCCAGTCCGATACTGGTCAGACCGACACCATAGAGCAAGCGGTTAAAATAAGCCGCTACCGTTTGAAACCCGTTGAACGTGTAATGTTCAACCCTGAATACACACAAGGCCAGCCGCCCTATGTCATCAAGACGCCGTATTATCCCACTCCCGGACTTGCTTGTAAGCCAAATTGCAGCCGGTGAAGTTATCGAGCGCCCGGCATCTGTCCTGAAGGAATTGCTGGAAAACGCGATTGACGCCGGAGCCAGTGCCATCGAGATTCGCCTGGACGGCGGCGGCATACGCCGCATCTCTGTCAGCGACGATGGCCACGGCATCACCCAGGAAGAATTGCCCCTGGCGCTGCTGCAACATGCCACCAGCAAGATTCGCTCGCTGGAAGAACTGGAGTCCGTGGCCTCCATGGGCTTTCGGGGTGAAGCCCTGCCCTCAATTGCCTCGGTAGCCCGCCTGACGATTAACTCACGCACTCAGGACGACCCGCACGCCTGGGAGTACTCACTGGGTCAAAGCGAACCCCAGCCCGCCTCCGGGCAGATTGGCACGCATGTGGATGTACGTCAGCTATTTGACGAGATCCCCGCCCGTCGCAAGTTTTTGCGCACGGAAGGCACGGAGTACGGCCATTGCGTGACCGCGCTGGAGCGCATCGCCCTGGCACAGCCGCAAATCGCTTTCCGACTGTTTCACAATGACAAGCCCCAACGCCACTGGCGCAGCGGCACACTGGAGCAACGCCTGCTGGATATTTTGGGCAAAGAGTTTATTGAGCAAAGCCTGCCTGTCGCCCAGGAGCAAGGTCTGATCAGCTTGCGTGGTCTGGTGATTCACCCCGCCCATGCTCGCCCCAGTGCAGACAAACAGTTCTTGTTCGTGAATGGCCGTTTTGTGCGTGATCGTACTGTGTCACATGCTATACGCAGTGCTTATGCCGATGTACTGCATGGAGATCGCCAGCCTGCCTATGCCTTGTTTCTGGACATTGCCCCATCCACGCTGGATGTGAACGTACACCCCGCCAAGCACGAGGTTCGCTTCCGTGACAGCGGTGCCGTCTACCGCTTTGTGCTGCAGTCTGTCGGACAAACCTTGGCGCAAGGCAGCATGGCCGGGGAAACGCCAGTTGCCGCCATGCCTTTACCTGAAGGCGCTACCCAGCCTCCTATAACGGGCACCCCCTACCCTTCGGCCACGCCTGGCGCACCCAGCAGCTCCTACACCAGCAGCGAACCCGCCATGCCGTATAGCCATCCGGCCCGTCAAGGTTGGCAATCCAGTTTCAGCCTGCGCGAGCCCTCTGGAGGCGGCAATGTCGACTGGAAAAGCATATATCGCCCGATTGAGCCTGCTCCCAGCAACACGCCAGTCACCAGCTACCAAAGCGAGACAGACAGCACAACGGACGAATTTCCCTTGGGCATGGCCCTGGGGCAGTTGCACGGCATCTATATTCTGTCCGAAACCCGTCAGGGCATGATTCTGGTGGACATGCACGCCGCACATGAACGCGTGGTCTACGAACAATTAAAGCAGGCTCTGGATGGCCGCGAACTGCCCCGTCAGGATCTGCTGGTGCCGGTTGTATTCAGTTGCTCGGAAAGTGATATCGCCTTGCTGGATGAGCATCAGGAAACCCTGGCCGATCTGGGCCTGAGCATGAATCCGGCAGGCCCCACCACCATGGCCGTGCGTGCCGTCCCCGCCCTCCTGGCCCAAGGCGATATCGAATCGCTGGCCCGTGCCGTACTGCGCGATCTGGCCCAGGTAGGCTCGTCACGCCACCTGGATGAGCAACGCAACGAACTGCTCTCCACCATGGCCTGCCACGGCGCCGTACGCGCCAATCGTCGCCTGAGCATCCCCGAGATGAACGCCCTGCTTCGCAAGATGGAACAAACTGACCGGGCCGACCTGTGTAATCACGGCCGCCCCACCTGGTTCCAATGGAAGCTCAGCGAGCTGGACAAACTTTTTATGCGTGGACAATGAACGATTTACCCATTCTGTGCCTGGCTGGCCCGACGGCCAGCGGCAAAAGCGCAAGCACGCATATCCTGGCGCAACACTGGCCGATTGAAGTGATTGTGATGGATTCGGCCACGATTTACCGTGACATGGACATTGGCACCGCCAAACCCAGCGCCGAAGAACAAGCCGCTATCCCCCACCACTTGCTGGATATACGCGACCCGGTAGAGAGTTACTCAGCCGCAGAGTTCGCCACCGACGCGACCCGTCTTATTCAAGAAATCCGGACGCGCGGGCATTACCCTGTGCTGTGTGGCGGCACCATGCTTTATTACAAAGCCTTGCGCGAAGGCTTGAACGATTTACCGCAGGCAGACCCTGCCATTCGCCAGCAACTGGATGAGCGTGCCCAGGAGATTGGCTGGCCCGGCATGCACGAGGAACTGACCCGCATCGACCCGGTGACAGCTGCCCGACTGGCTCCCCGCGACAGCCAGCGCATTCAACGTGCGCTGGAGATTTTCCATATCAGTGGCAAGACCATGAGTGACTGGCTCAAGGACAAAGCCCAGCCGCAAGAAGAGAGCCACCAGTACGTCACCATGAGCCTGGAGCCAGAAGATAGATCCTGGCTGCATAAGCGCATTGCGGCTCGCTATCACGACATGATCGCGCAAGGGCTGCTGCAGGAAGTGGAGAAGCTGTACCAGCGCCCTGATTTACATCCCGGTCTGCCCTCCATTCGCTGTGTGGGCTATCGGCAACTGTGGTCGTATCTGGACGGCGAAGTCAGCCTGGACGTGGCGATCGAACAGGCGATTGCCGCGACTCGCCAGCTAGCCAAACGTCAATTGACCTGGCTACGCTCCGAACCCGAGCGTCTGCAATTCAACTGCCAGAGCCCGCAAGCCGCCGAGCAGATTGTGCAAGCGGCACGCCAGATCTGGCCAGCCTGATACACCAGGCTCGCTCGTAGGAACGGCCCCTTGACGGCCGGATAGTATCCGACTGCCAAGGGGCCGTTCAAAGAGACCGTTTTTTTACCCGAAACGCCTCTTACACCGAAGCGCCGCTCAGCTTGGGCAAAACTTTGGTGCGCATGGCCACGTATTGGAACGCGCCACCCAACAAGGCACCAATCAGCCAGCCGTAACCCGCCATATTCGCCAGCGCAGGCACCCAGACAGTCGCTACCGAGAACACCGCCGCCAGGAAGAAAGCGGCCATTGCACGCTTGTTCCAGCCGTTCTGGAAGTAGTAGGTACCGCTTTCTGCCAGGCTGAACAGATCCGACACCACGACACGCTGTTTGCGGATCAAGTAGAAGTCCACAATCATGATGCCGTACAAGGGAGCCAGCAAAGCGCCCAAGGTATCCACAAAACCCGTAATGCCGATAGCGCTGATCAAGGGCAGCCACAAGGCACCGATAAAGAAAGCAATTACGGCTGTCAGAATGCCGCCCATCTTGGCAGAGATCAGCTCGGGCTTGAGGTTGGCCAAATCAAAGGCCGGTGGAATAAAGTTCGCCACCAGGTTGATACCCACGGTTGCGGCAAAGAAGGTCAAAGCCGCGATCACCGTTAAAGCCAGACTATCGACGCGATCCACAATATCGGTAGGGTTGGTCAAGGTTTCGCCAAACAACACAGCTGTACCGGCGGTAATGAACAAGGCCAGGAAGGAGAACACGGCCAGGCTGACAGGCAAGCCCATGAAGTTACCGATACGCATGCTGCGCTCGTCTTTCACAAAGCGCGAGAAGTCGCCGTAGTTGATCACAACGGCAGCAAAGTACGCCACCATAGTGCCCACCACCGCACCAAAGGCCATCAAGGGTCCGCCTTCGTAAGAGCCTTTACCGGCAAAGATCTCACCCACTTTATCGAGCAAACCACCGCCAGCCTTGTACCAGATCACGGCCAGCAAGGCGAACATCACCAGATACACCAACGGGCCCGCCCAGTTCAGGAAGCGCGTAATCCACTTCATGCCCATCAGGAAAATACCCAGCTGCAGGATGCAAACCACCACGTAAGACACCCAGCCCACCCAATCCAGCCCCAGGAACAAGGCTCCGCCGGGATGATCCAGCAAGGCATTGAACAACAGCGCCAAGGCCGTGGAGGCAAAGTAGGTCTGCACGCCATACCAGAAAATGGCCACAATCCCGCGCACCAGAGCAGGAAACTTGGCGCCCTTCACCCCCATACTGATACGGGCAATCACAGGATAGGGAACGCCATACAGCACGCTGGGTTTACCGCTCAGATTCACCAGCCCCATCACAATAAAACCGGCCAGCAAGATGCCAGCAAATACGGCCCAACCATTCAAACCATAAGAAATGAACAAGGTGGCGGCCAAGGTGTAGCCAAACAGACTTTGAATATCGTTAGACCAGACGTTGAAAATCTCGAACCAGCCCCACAAGCGTTTTTGTCGTGGCAAAGGCGCCAAGTCTTCGTTGTGCAAAGCAGGATGCGGGTCTTTCAAAGATAAATCGCTGTGCTCCATTTTCTTCCCCCTAAGAAATTGCTTCTAACATTTCAGCTGAAATTTCTATGTGCTTGCCGCTACTGTAGGAGCCTTGCTGATCGGGGAACATTATGGAATGTACGAGTAATACCTAAATTCGGATTAGCTCGAAAAACGACATAATCAAATCCATATAATATTTATTTGAAAATCAAATACATCAGATTCGATGCGGTAATACAGGGCAATTCAAAGCAGGATGCAGGAATAAAAAAAGCCAGCTTGATGAGCTGGCTTTTTTACTGACGGAAAGATCAGAGGTGTTTAGACCACTTCAGTCTGTGCCTGACCTTCCTGACGCTCCAGGATTTCGCCCAATTGGTAAACGGTTTCGCCTTGCTCGGACAAAGTGGCGCTGATGGCGTCTGCCTTGTCTGCAGGAACAATGATGATCATGCCGATACCGCAGTTGAACACACGGTACATTTCTTCGTCGGCCACGTTACCGTTGCTTTGCAACCACTGGAACAAGGCAGGCATGGTCCAGGAATCACGCTTCAGACGGGCAGTCAGGTGCTTTTGCAGAATGCGTGGCACGTTTTCCAGCAAGCCGCCGCCCGTGATGTGAGCCAGGCCCTTGATGTCCGCACCGTGGGCAGCCAAGGCAGCCAGCACGGATTTCACGTAGATGCGGGTGGGTTCCATGACCACGTCAGCCAAAGGACGGCCATCGAGCTCGTCGGTAGGCTTGGCGTTGGCGTGCTTGAGAATCTTGCGAATCAGGGAGTAACCGTTGGAGTGGGCACCGCTGGAAGCCAGACCCAGAACCACGTCACCAGGAACAATGGACTTGCCATCGATAATGCGCGATTTTTCTACCGCTCCCACTGCAAAACCGGCCAGGTCGTACTCGCCTTCGGGGTACATGCCGGGCATCTCTGCCGTTTCACCACCGATCAGGGCACAAGCGGACAGTTCACAACCCTTGGCAATGCCGCCAACTACTTGAGCTGCCGTGTCGACCGACAGCTTGCCGCAGGCAAAGTAATCCAGAAAGTACAAGGGTTCTGCGCCCTGGACTAGAATGTCGTTGACACTCATGGCCACCAGGTCTATACCCACAGTGTCGTGGCGCTGCCAGTCAAATGCCAGGCGTAGTTTGGTACCAACACCGTCGGTGCCGGACACCAGAACGGGCTCTTTAAGGTGGGTAGGCACTTCAAACAAAGCGCCAAAGCCTCCGATTCCAGCCATGACGCCTGCACGCATGGTTTTGGCAGCCAGTGGTTTAATACGATCGACCAGGGCATCGCCCGCGTCGATATCCACGCCTGCATCGCGGTAGGTCAAGGAAACAGAAGTAGTGTTTTTCATGGGAAAAGCCGTGGGATATGTGAAAATTGCGAGTTGGACGAAATTGTACGACACATGACCGAGCAACTGATTCTGGATATATCTCCAGCACCGCCTGCCTCTTTGGACAACTTTGTTGCCGGAGCGAATCAGGCTGCGTTGCAGGCTCTGCGTCAATGCAGTCCAGGACGCGCGGTTTACCTGTGGGGACCGCCCGGCGCAGGTCGAACACATCTGCTGCGGGCGATGGCCAGTCAAGACGACAGCCGCTATTTTAGTTCAGATACACCCTCCCAGCCCATCTTTGACATCGCTACCGATGACAAAGCCCCTCCCAGCCTCTTGGCCATCGACGATATCGAACGTTTTGACGAGCACGGACAGGCTGCCGTATTTGCACTGTACAATCGCTGGCGCGAGTCGGCCACCCGGCCAGACGCCTTCACGCTGCTGGTCTCCGGCGACCGGGCTCCCAAAACCATGTCCGTGCGCGAGGACTTGCGCACACGCCTGGGCTGGGACCTGGTATTCAGGCTGGAGTACCTGTCGGACGCCCATCGGGCCGAAGCCATGCAACAGCGAGCCGCTGCCCGCGGTCTGCAACTGCAAGCGGAAGTGCTCAGCTGGATACTGACTCACTACGATCGCGATATGAACCGCTTGAGCGCACTGATCGATGCGCTGGACAATTATTCACTGGTAAAGAAACGCCCCATCACTTTACCCCTGCTCAAAGAACTTCTGGCCAACAGCCAGACCCAATCTTCTAGTTGAGTCATGACTGCTTCTTCTTTTATTGCCCTGTTTGATCTGGACCACACTCTGCTTCCTTTAGATAGCGATTACCAGTGGGCTGACTTCCTGGCCCGTACCGGCCGCGTCGGTGACCCCGCTGAAGCCATTCGTCTGAATGAAGACCTGATGGAACGCTATAACCAGGGATTGCTGACGGCCGAGGAATCGGCCGAATTCATGTTGGGCCTGCTCACCAATGCCAGCCAGGAAGAGTTGCTGGCCTGGCAGGACGAATTCATGCAGGCCGTGATCCTGCCCTCGATCAGCCCCGCTGCACGCGAACTGTTGGCCCAACATCAGGACCAGGGCCATCTGGTGGCGATCGTGACCGCTACCAACGAATTTGTGACACGCCCCATTGCTGCGGCATTGGGCGTAGACCACCTGATCGCCACCACCCCCGAAATGAAAGACGGCCGCTACACCGGCAAGATCAGCGGCGTGCCCAGCTTTCAGGCTGGCAAGATCACCCGTGTAGAACAGTGGCTGCAAACCATGGGCAAAACTTTGGCCGACTTCGAGCGCAGCTGGTTTTACAGCGATTCGCCCAACGATCTGCCCCTGATGGAAGTGGTGACCGACCCCGTGGCAACCAACCCCAGCGACAAGCTGCGTGCCGTGGCCACCGAACGCAATTGGGTCGTCATCGATTTGTTCGCTGACATGATGGACAGCAAATCGTAAAATCAGACGCATGCTCAAGCGAACAATAAAAACATTTGTCGACCGGCTGCTCAAACCAGCCAAAAGCGCGCGTCCCAAAGGGCCGCGCCGCTACACACGAGAAGAACATGGCATAGACCGGCGTCTGGTCTCGCGTCATGCCATCAAAGTGTGCGAGGTCCTGAACCACGAAGGCTATCAAGCCTATGTCGTGGGCGGCGCGGTGCGCGATTTGCTGGTGGGCCTGGAGCCCAAGGACTTTGACGTGGCAACCAACGCCACACCCGAGCAAATCCGCCCCCTGTTCCGTCGTGCCCGCATCATTGGCCGTCGCTTCCGCCTGGTTCACGTGGTGTTTGGCCAGGAAATCATCGAAACCTCGACCTTCCGGGCCGATGATAGCGGCAAGCAAACGGACGAACATGGCCGCATCCTGCGCGACAACGAGTACGGCACCATCGAAGACGATGCCGCACGCCGCGACTTCACACTGAACGCGCTGTACTACGATCCCCTGACTGAAACCGTCATCGACTACCACAACGGGGTAGCCGATCTGAAAGACCGTCAGGTACGCATTATTGGTGATGCGGAAACCCGCTATCGCGAAGATCCGGTGCGCATGCTGCGTGCTGTGCGCTTTGCCTCCAAGCTGGATGCCACCATTGAACCGGCAACGGATGCGCCCATTCGTTCCTTGTCGCGTCTGATCGAGAACGTACCCGAGTCCCGTCTGGCTGACGAAACACTCAAGCTGCTGAACTGCGGCCACGCCATGGATTGCATCCAGCGCCTGCAGGCGCTGGGTCTGCACAGCAAGCTCTTGCCTATGGTCGAGCCGGTTCAACGCCTGCCCGGTGGCTCTGAATTTCTGGACATGGCCCTGGCCCGCACCGACACCCGCGTTCGTGCTGGCAAATCGGTCAGCCCCAGCTTTATCTATGCCTGCCTGCTCTGGAAGCTGGTCAAGCAAGAATGGGAACGACGCAGTGCCCAGGACATGCATCCCCAGCAAGCCTTGCTGGAAGCCGCCGACCTGATCCTGGAAAAACAAAGCCGCATCATGCCGATTCAAAAGCGCTTCCAGTCGGATATGCGCGAAATCTGGTTCATGCAGCCCCGTTTTGAGCGCATCGCCAATCGCGCTATCTGGCGCATGACGGAACAACCTCGTTTCCGTGCCGCTGTGGATTTTTTACAACTACGCGCCGAAGCCAAAGAGGTGGATAGCGTGCAGGCACAGTGGTGGATGGATCTGGCCGATGCCGGTGACGAAGAACGCAGCAATATGATTGCCGTGCGCAAACCTGCTGGCACCGCCGCTACCGGCTCGCGCAGCGGCCAGCGCCGTACCCGCCGCCGTCGCTCCAACGCCAAGCGCAGCAACGCAACGGGTGGAAGCGAATCGTGATTCCAGGCAGCACCACCGTTTTCGTCGCCATGGGCGCAAATCTGGGCGAAGCACGACAAACTCTGGAAACAGCAGCGGCTGAACTGGCCGCCACTGCTGGCATTCAGGACCTGACACTGGCCCACTTCTACAGCACGGCTCCCGTCGATTCCAGTGGCCCGGATTACGTCAATACAGTCGTTCGCTTCACCTGCACCCTGGCTCCCGAGATTTTGCTGGACCGTCTGCAAGCCATCGAGCAAGAGCACGGTCGCACACGCCTGTACCGCAACGCACCCCGTACCCTGGATCTGGACTTGTTGCTTTACGGGCAAGAGCAGATCAATACGGAGCGGCTGATCGTACCCCACCCCCGCATGCACGAACGTGCTTTTGTACTGGTACCGCTGGCTGATCTGGCTCCTGAACTTGAACTGGCTCAAGGCCACATCAGTGAATTACTGGTCAACGTGCAAGATCAGGAAATCAAGCAGCTGAGTTGATATCCGTTGCCAGGCCCTCGTCCGTGGCGGGGCCTGTCGCCAGCCGCCATCCTATTTGCAAGACCTGGGTAATACTGCTGACAATTTCCTCGCGGCGGGCCGCAGAGTCCACACGCAACGCATACGAAGGATGCCAAGCTGCAATTACCCACGTCTGCCCTAAAAGAAACGGCTTGGCCAAATACTGAGCAAGCGGCACTTGGGTTCCCAGCAAAGCAGATAAGGCCGTCGCCCCCAAAGTGACGATGACAGCAGGTTCAAGGCGCGCCAGTTCTTCCTGCAACCAGTGCCCACATGCCTGCACTTCGGCTTGAGAGGGGCTGACATGCAAACGCTGCTTGCCTCGCCCTTTCCATTTGAAATGCTTGACGGCATTACTCAGATACAACGCATTGCGTTCAATACCGGCACGCTGCAAAGCCTGATCCAGAACCTGCCCTGCAGGACCGACAAAGACACGCCCTGCCAAATCCTCGTAATCACCGGGCTGCTCGCCCAGCAACATCATACGCGCTGTTGTCGGGCCTTCTCCCGGCACGGCTTGCGTAGCGTGCTCCCATAGGCCGCAGCGACGACAGGCTTCCAGTACAGACGGTTCACTGCGGTAAGGCTGTGCGCTGTGGGCCTCCACCGCGACTGACTTGCCCGGCATCCGGGCTACCGCACTAAACTGCCCCACTCGCCGGGCGCCATTACGTGCCTCGCTAATCATGGCGGGAATCAAGCTGGCTTCGGGCAGGCCTTTCCAGAATCGCACTGGCATGCTCTGCTGCAGAGCGGTTTCGTTCAGCCGAGCGGGATTGAAAATGCTTTGGTAATAGCGCAGCCACAAGGCCTCCACCTGATCATCGGCCGGGCCAGCCCGTAACGCCTCTATATTGTCGGGGGCATCCTGCAGCTGCAGATTCCGACCATCCCACAGTGCAAGCCCTTGGGGCGTCGCGATACACCACGACGTGCCCCCCATGCGTTTGGAGAAATAGTCCGCAATCCACTCCAGCACATCATGCTCGGGTTCAAACCAGGCCCAGTACTCGGGCTGCATGCCCTTGCCACAATGGCGGAACCGTACATAAGCCATCATGTCGTGTTTTTCCTTACGTACCGCTTTGGCCATCTCGTACAAACGGGCACCATCTTCGTCTGCTACAGACTCCACACTGCGATCACCCTGATGCCAGCGCCACAGGACACGGTAAAGTAAAGCCCAACGCGCTGGCGCACGACACAGGGCCGCATCCTGCAGCAAGGCTGCCAGCCCTTTGGAAATACGCACAGACACACTGGAAACGGGCTGCTGCGCCTGGGGCTCTTGCAAGGAAACAGGCGGGGAAAGCGGCGTATGGAGTGCTTCATACTCCAGCCCGATTTGCTGCCCTTGCCGCCCCGAAGCCGGGCTTGCTTCTGCCCAACAAAGCTCCTCCGGCGACCAGCCCTCGGCCAACGCGCGTAATGCCTGCTCGCGCCAGGCCAGATAACCGCCGTTCACCGTTAGAGTCATCATGACTGTTGGCTCCTGCTGCCAGAAAGAAGCAAGGTCGTCACACAAGGGGGATTCATAGCAAGCTCAGTTGCTGCGGATTGCTCGAGAGCATGCGTCGCAGCTTGTCTGACGCAGCCTCAGCAAGGCCGGGACGGTAATCCTGGACCACTACAAACGGCTGCAATGTTTTGATGGAACAACGCAAACGGATCAAGTCCTGATATCGGATCGCCCGCATCTGACGAAGCTCGACCAGGCGCTTGGCATTGCGTATGCCTATACCCGGAACACGCGCAATCAGACGCTCGGGCGCCCTATTCAGATCTACCGGAAAAACCGCTCGATTGGACAAGGCCCAAGACAGCTTGGGATCAATATCCAAGGGTAAATCGCCCTTATCCTGAAACAGCTCCTCGGCCCGGAAACCGTAGCTACGCAGCAGGAAATCGGCCTGATACAGACGATGCTCCCGCAAGAGCGGCGGCGGCTGGGCTGGCAGCGCCGACGAACTGTCCGGGATGGGGCTGAATGCCGAGTAATACACCCGCTTGAGCTTGTAGGCTCCGTACAAGGTCTGCGCCGTTTGCAAGATATTGCGGTCATCCGCTGCATCCGCACCGACAATCATTTGTGTACTTTGCCCGGCAGGCACTTTAGGCCGCTTCTCCTCCTGAGCCTGTTCCTGGGACAGACGAATGACGCCCATGGCGCGCTTGATCGTATGCCCACTTTTCTCGGGCGCAAGACGGCTCAGGCCAGCGTCTGTGGCAAGCTCGATGTTGACGCTGAGGCGGTCTGCATAAAGACCAGCCAACGTAATCAGCTGGGGATCTGCATCAGGAATGGTTTTAAGGTGGATATAGCCGCGAAAATGGTGATCTTCGCGCAAGGAGCGCGCCACCTCGACCAGGCTCTCCATGGTGTAGTCCGAACTTCGTATGATGCCCGAGCTCAGAAACAGACCATCTATATAGTTACGCCGATAAAAATCCAGCGTCAGATCAACCACTTCGGCAGGCCGAAAACGCGCGCGTGGCACGTTGCTGGAGCGCCGGTTCACGCAATACAGGCAGTCATACTGACAAAAATTGGTCAGCAGTATTTTGAGCAGCGATACGCAGCGCCCGTCAGGCGTAAAGCTATGACAGATGCCGGCCCCCGTACTGGCCCCAAGACCCGTACGCCCACGGGAATCCCGTTTGGGCGCGGCACTGCTGGCGCAAGAGGCATCGTACTTTGCCGCGTCGGCCAGAATTTCGAGTTTGCGCGATAGCTCCATGATCGAAATACTGTATATAAAAACAGCATTATACAGTTTTCGCTCAAGGCGTCACTTGTCCAGAAAACGTTCAAAGAGGGCAAGCGGCCTGGCCTGTCCGGCAAAGGACAAGCCAGCCAAACCAGCTCAAGCTAAAGGATCACGCGTCCAAAAGCTTGATCAAGGCCTCTTGATGATTGGATCGAGCTTCCAGCAATTGCCGCCCTTCTTCGGTCAACATGGCTATCAGGGGAGCGGGGAAAGGGGAAGGAGTCTGCGTCGTTTGCGGGATGGCTTGGACTAATCCCAGCGACTGTAATTGTTCAAAAACTGCTTGTTTCTTGTGCCAGGGGGTTTGGCGTAAGCGCACGAGCTCAAGAGTGTTCCAGATTGTGGGGTTGAGCTGCGGAATAGTGATGGAGCGCTGAAGTTGCGTCATACAAGGCCCTTAATTAAGACCACCCATACCGACGTTGTGTGCCCATAAGGGAGGTCAGCCAGAAAGCATCCCTATACCGTACAACATAACGATGTACAGAATATTTCAAGGAGTTCTGACAGACATCGTCGCAGCGCTCCTCCAAGACTCCAATAAGCAATAACCCGCGCTTGCGCCCTGGCAAACCCGGAAAAATCAGCCCGGGCCCGTTTTTCTGCTCATTTTTTTTGATGCAAAATTGTTCCGAAAAGCAGCAAAAACACAACAAACGATCCGGCTCCGGCCAACCCCAGATTCGCGCTTAAACCGTAGGCATCCACAGTCTGCCCGCCCAGCCAGGAGCCAAGCGCTATGCCGATATTGAACACAGCCACGTACAACGACGTAGCCACCTCAACAGCATTGGCAGCGGCCTTCATCATCCAGCTCATCAGCCCTACCGACACCCCGCCATACGCCAGGCCCCAAAGCAGCAAAATCGCACCTCCACTCAGCGGTGATCTACCCACTGTCAAGAAAAGCAAAGCAGTGATGCTTAGACCCAACGCTATCGCCATCAAGCTGGCTTCAGTGCGTTTGGCTGCCGACATCCCGATCAGGAAATTGCCCACAATCCCGGCCACTCCGTAAGCAAACAACAAGGCTCCTATCCATTGAGCACCTATGCCGGAAACAGACAGCAAAAGAGGACGCACAAAGGTAAATGCGCTGAAATGCCCCGCGACCAGAATCAGGGTCAAGAGCAAACCAAACCATAACTGCCGATTGCCAAACTGCTCGGCGAACTGACGCCATGTGGTCGAGCGCGACACGGACAGGGGCGGAATCACGGCCAGATGGAAGATCAATACCAAAGCGCTCAGCAGCGCCATGCCGCCAAACGCCCAGCGCCATCCAGCCAGTTCACCCATCAATGCGCCCAGTGGCACGCCCAACACAGAAGCGGCGGCAACCCCACCGAAAATGATCGAGGTTGCCAAACCTACAGACTGAGCCGGAACCAGACGGGATGCCAAGCCACCTGCAATGGCCCAGATGCCTCCCATACAAAAACCAACCAGAACACGGGCGGCCAGCATCCAGGCGATGCTGGGGGCCAGGGCGGACGCTATATTGGCCATCACCAGCAAGGCCAGCAAACCACACAGAATGCGTCGTCTGTCCACGCCACCAGAGGCCAGCACCACCAGAGGCGCAAACAGGGCTGCCAACAAGGCAGGCAAGGAAATCAGCAAAGCAGCCGTCCCCGTGGAAGTCTGCAAACTGTCTGCAATGGGAGTCAGTAAACCTACGGGCAGCATTTCCGTCGTGACCACAGAAAAAGTGGCTAGGCCAACGGCGATAACGGCCAGCCAGGACTGCCGCTTGCTGGACTGCCCGGCCATGGATAGAGAAGAGGTATTCATCGCTACATGCTCAAAGAAAGAAGTCTAGACAGCGCAGGAGCGGGCTACTACGGGTGCGCGCAAACTTTGATAGCTGCACAAGGCAAGCAAGACGATCAGGGCAGCGGCATAGAGCGCAACCATAAAGCCGGAGCTGGCTCCGCCCTGATCCACCATCCGCCCCGAAGCGGCAGCCCCCATAGCCACACCAATATTCAGACCAGCCAGCAGCCAGGTCATGCCCTCGGTTAATTGCTGCTCCGGCACCACACGCTCGACCAGCGACATAGCCACAATCATGGTGGGGGCGAAAAACAGACCAGCCAGCAAAACCGCCCCTGCCAGCTGTGCCACGCTGGCCACCAGTAATAAAGGCAAGGTCGTGGCGGCGGTGGCCAAACCGCCCAACAGCAGCAGGCGATGCAAAGGGATGTTCAGCTTCAAACCACCAAACACCAGACCTGCTGCGCAAGAACCCAGGGCGTAAGCCGACAGCACCAGGCTGGCCGCCCCCGGCTGCCTCATCTGCTGGGCAAAGGCCACGCTGACAATATCCACAGTACCTACGATCACGCCCATGGCGACCATCAGCAATGCCAGCAAACGCACACTATTCAGACGCAGGACCGAAGGGCGGCTGCCCTGCTCCTGCGCTTGGATCGGCGGCTCAGTCCCCTTTTGCAACAACAGAGCCGACACACCGGCAATCAGCAGTAGCGCGGCAGCCAGCACACCGGCTTGTGGAAACACCAGGACCGCCAAACCCACCGACAAAGGCGGCCCGGCAATAAAGGTGACTTCATCCAGCACGGTTTCCAGCGAATACGCTGTTTGCAAGCGATCCTGCCCACGATAAATCGCCGTCCAGCGAGCACGCACCATGGCCGACATGCTAGGCATGAAACCGGCCAGCACCGCGCCTGCAAACAAGGTCCAGTCAGGCGCTTGCCACCATGTCGCCCCCAACAAGAGCAACAAGCCCAGAACACTAATGGCTGTTGCTAGCGGCAGAACACGACTTTGCCCACGATGGTCCACCCAACGGGACACTTGTGGCGATAGCAGCGCATAGCTCAATACAAAGGAGGCGGACACCGCCCCCGCCAAGGCATAGCTGCCCCGCAGTTGCGACAGCATGGTGATGATTCCTATCCCTATCATGGGCAGCGGAATCCGGGCCAGCAGCCCGGCCAGGGCGAATCCCCGTGTGCCAGGCGCGGCAAAAAGTTCTCGATAAGGCTGAGCCATTACATTCTCCGTGAGCGCCCGCTTGCCACGACACGGTGATGCGTCGACAATACATACAAGGCGTATGTTTAAAATGATATATACATACGCCACGCATGTAAATATACATTCAGCTCGTACGTAAGGAGAAACTATGGCACGCCGTACCCGCGCCGAGATGGAAGAAACCCGCGCCACCCTGCTCGCCACCGCTCGCACGTTCTTTGCGGAACGTGGCTATGCCGACACATCCATGGACGAGTTGACGGCGCAAGCGGGCCTGACACGTGGTGCGCTCTACCATCATTTCGGTGACAAAAAGGGTTTGCTGGCGGCGGTGGTCGACCAGATCGATGCAGAAATGGACGAGCGCCTGCAGGCTATTTCAAACAATGCCGAGGATGCATGGGACGGGTTTGTACGCCGCTGCCATGCCTATCTGGAAATGGCGCTGGAACCGGAAATGCAGCGCATTGTCTTGTGTGATGCCAAGGCCGTGCTGGGGGGCGCATCACCCGAATCGCATCAGTATTGCGTGGGTTCCATGGAAGGCTTGATTCAGGCACTGATGGATCAAGGTCGGATTGAACAGGCAGATCCCCACGCCCTGGCTTCCCTGATTTACGGCAGTCTGGCCGAAGCCGCCTTCTGGATTGCGCAGGGAGAGGATGGGGATGCCCGCTTGGTGAAAGGGCTGGCTGCACTGGATTTATTACTGCGCGGCTTGCTGATCAAGTCCTGAACGGGCGATGCTGAAAAAGCCAGTACCCAGGCAAAGAGCGGGTCTGGGATCATCTGCTTCTAACGGCAGGCAGATCAACAGATCGAATTCTTTTTTACGCGACCTCTTGAGCCACCAGAAATATACGGCCCTGGCATCTGTGGCGGTAATGAGCCTCTCCTAAAACCAGAACATTCAGGCAGCCAAGCAAAGCTCATACAAACGACAGGCATAAAAAAACCCGCATTGAATGTTGTGCTGACGCTGCTATTACAAGCAGGCCAGAGACACTCAGGCGGGTTTTGTATCGATAGCGCCGGGAAGCCCAAGCTTCCCGTTTGACGTCTTACACAGCGACCAAAGAGATCTCTGCGATTCGCTTGCGCCACTCGGCAGGACCGGTGTTATGCACGGACACGCCTTGCGAGTCCACAGCCACGGTCACGGGCATGTCCTGAACTTCGAACTCGTAAATGGCTTCCATACCCAGGTCCTCGAAAGCCACCACTTTCGCATTGCGAATGGCCTTGGAAACCAGGTACGCGGAACCGCCCACAGCCATCAGGTAAGCCGATTTGTGAGCACGAATCGCTTCAATCGCGGTTGGGCCACGCTCGGCCTTGCCGATCATGGAAATCAGGCCGGTTTTGGCCAGCATCATCTCGGTGAACTTGTCCATGCGAGTGGCGGTGGTTGGGCCTGCTGGACCAACGGCTTCGTCACGCACAGGATCAACTGGGCCCACGTAGTAAATCACGCGGTTGGTGAAGTCCACAGGCAGGGACTCGCCCTTTTCCAGCATGTCCTGAATACGCTTGTGAGCGGCGTCACGGCCCGTCAACATCTTGCCCGACAGCAGCAAGGTCTGGCCTGGCGTCCAGGAAGCCACTTCTTCAGGAGTCAGCTCGTCCAGGTTCACCTGGCGGGACTTGTTGTAGTCCGGCGCCCAGTGAATGTCAGGCCAGGCCGACAGCGGTGGAGGTGCCAGCTCGGCGGGGCCATTGCCGTCCAGCGAGAAATGCACGTGACGGGTTGCCGCACAGTTGGGGATCATGGCCACAGGCTTGGACGCCGCGTGGGTCGGGAAGGTATTGATCTTCACGTCCAGCACGGTCGTCAAACCGCCCAGCCCTTGAGCGCCAATACCCAGAGCATTGACCTTCTCGTACAGCTCGATACGCAGCTCTTCCAGCTTGCTTTGCGGGCCGCGTTGCAACAGCTCGTACATATCGATGTCTTCCATCAGGGCTTCCTTGGCCATCAGCATGGCTTTTTCAGCCGTACCGCCCACGCCAATACCCAGCATGCCCGGAGGACACCAGCCAGCGCCCATCGTAGGAACGGTTTTGAGCACCCAATCCACCAGAGAATCGCTGGGGTTGAGCATCACGAACTTGCTCTTGTTTTCCGAACCACCGCCCTTGGCGGCCACTTGAATGTGAACCTGATCCCCAGCGACCAGTTCCACATTCACAATACAGGGTGTGTTATCGCGCGTGTTTTTACGGGTGAACAAGGGGTCGTTCAGGATGGAGGCGCGCAGTGGATTATCCGGATTCAGATAACCGCGACGCACCCCCTCGTCACAGAGCTCCTGCAAGGAGCGCTTGGTATCAAAGCGCACACCCATGCCCACTTTCAGGAATACGTTCACCACCCCGGTGTCCTGACAGATGGGGCGATGGCCCTCGGCACACATGCGCGAGTTGGTCAGGATCTGGGCGATGGCATCTTTGGCCGCCGGGTTCTGTTCGCGCTCATAAGCGCGGGCCAGATGTTCCAGATAGTCGGTGGGATGGTAGTAACTGATGAACTGCACCGCATCAGCGATGGACTGAATCAGATCGTCTTCTTTGATCGTGGTCATGGTGGCGTCTATATAAAAAACGGGATGAACAAGGGGAAACTATTTGCCCTGCCAGACAGGTTCGCGCTTCTCGGCAAAAGCCGTCGCGCCTTCCTTGGCGTCTGCAGAGGTAAAAATGCCGGCGATACGGGGGCGCTGCAGATCGAACAGATCCGACTGACGCCAGTCGCGCGACTGGGAAATGATGCTCTTGGCGGTTTGCACGGCCAAAGGACCGTTGGCGGCGATCTGCTCGGCCAGTGCCAGCGCCTGCTCGGTAGTTTTGCCGGGTTCGGCCAGACGGCTGACCAGACCCAGTTCGGCCATGCGGGCTGCAGGGTACATACCACCGGTCAGCACCATTTCCATGGCCATGTGGTAAGGAATACGGCTAGGCAAGCGCACCATGCCGCCCGATCCGGGGACAATGCCGCGTTTCACTTCAGGCAGGCCAAAGTTGGCGCTGTCGGCCGCAACAATCAGGTCGCAGGACAGGGCAATTTCAAAACCACCGGCCAGGCAGTAGCCTTCCACGGCGGCAATCAATGGCTTGGCAGGCGGGCGCTCGCAAATACCAGCGAAACCGCGGTCGCCTACATAGGGGCGCTGGCCAGTCTTGGCAAAGGCTTTCAAATCCATACCGGCGCAGAAGGTATTGTTGGCCCCTGTCAGCACGCCTACGGCAATGCTGGGGTCGGCATCGAACTCATCCAGAGCCTGGGCCAGCGCCTGCGCGGTTTCCAGGTTGATGGCATTGCGTGCCTCGGGACGGTTCAAGGTAATCAACAACACCTTGCCGATACGTTCAAGCGTGACAAGTTCACTCATGGACCTAGCCTCCTTTAGACTGCCGCCCGAGATTCTGTTTCAAGATCAGGTCAGCAAATAAGCAGTATTTGGACAAACGCATATGATACGTCTAAAAACAACTTGACCGCCCGGTACACAGCGGCCTTGCCCATGGCCCGGACGGCCAAAATAGCCCATTGCGGGCGCTTTTCTGCTGCAAGGGCGCAGTTCACGCTAAAATAGAAAAATTTTGCAGATTCTCGCTTTACTGGCCATTGCTCATGCTCACCTTTCAGCAAATCATACTTACGCTCCAGCAATACTGGGACAAGCACGGATGCGCTCTGCTTCAGCCCTACGATATGGAAGTCGGTGCCGGAACCTCTCATACGGCAACCTTTTTGCGGGCCATCGGCCCTGAACCGTGGCGCGCTGCCTATGTGCAGCCTTCGCGCCGCCCCAAAGACGGGCGTTACGGGGACAACCCCAACCGCCTGCAACACTACTACCAGTTTCAGGTCGTGCTCAAGCCCGCACCTGAAAACATTCTGGACTTGTATATCGGCTCGCTGGAAGCCTTGGGCATCAACCCCAAAGCGCACGACATCCGTTTTGTTGAAGACGACTGGGAAAACCCGACACTGGGCGCCTGGGGTCTGGGCTGGGAAGTCTGGCTCAATGGTATGGAAGTCACCCAGTTCACCTACTTCCAGCAAGTAGGCGGTCTGGACTGCACGCCAACCACGGGCGAGATCACCTACGGTCTGGAGCGTCTGGCCATGTACTTGCAAGGTGTGGAAAGCGTCTACGATCTGGTCTGGACCGAAGGTCACAACGGCCAGCGCATTTACTACCGCGACGTATTCCACCAGAACGAAGTGGAGCAATCCACCTACAACTTCGAGCACGCCAGCACCGATGTGCTGTTTGCACACTTCAACGACTACGAAGCCGAAGCCAAGCGCATCATTGACGTGCCGCTGGCCCTGCCCGCTTACGAGCAAACGCTGAAAGCTGCCCACACATTCAATATGCTGGATGCCCGCGGCGCCATCAGTGTGACCGAGCGCGCTGCCTATATTGGCCGTATCCGCAATCTGTCCCGCGCTGTCGCACAGGCTTACTACGACTCCCGCGAACGCCTAGGTTTCCCCATGCTGAGCAACAAATCCTCGGAGGCCAAGTAATGAATGCCTCCACGACACAGCCTTTGCTGATTGAACTGTTCACCGAAGAACTGCCCCCCAAAGCGCTGCAACAGCTGGGGCAAGCCTTTAGCGAAGGTCTGCAAAAAGTATTGGGCGAGCAAGCCCTGCTGGCCCCGAACTGTGAAGTGCGCGCCTATGCTACGCCTCGCCGTCTGGCTGCCTGGTTCAGCGCTGCGTACCAGCAAGCCGAAGACCAGCCTTATACCGAAAAGCTGATGCCCGCGCATATTGGCCTGGATGCCAATGGTGAGATCGCACCGGCACTAGCCAAGCGCCTGGCTGCCAAAGGTCTGGAGCATCTGAAGGCCAGCGACCTGTTGCGCGAATCCGATGGCAAGCAGGATTACCTGTACGCCAGCGGCATTGCCACTGGCGCCGCCCTGAAAGACGGGCTGCAAGAAGCTCTGGAATGGTCCATTACGCACCTGCCCATCCCTAAAGTGATGCGCTATCAGTTGGCCGATGGTGTCAGCAGCGTGCGCTTTGTACGCCCTGCTCACGGCCTGGTCGCCCTGTGGGGGTCGGACATCGTTCCCGTCAGCGCCCTGGGCCTGCAAGCCGGTCGCCAGACACACGGTCACCGCTTCATGTGCGATGCCCCCTTCGACATCCGTGATGCCGACAGCTGGGCCGCACAAGTCCAGGAGCAAGGCTGTGTGGTTCCTTCCTTCGAAGCTCGTCGCGAGCAGATTCGCACCGACCTGGAAGCTGAAGCCAAACGCCTGAACTCCACCTTGGGCAACGATCCCGAAGTGGAAGCCCTGCTGAACGAAGTCACCGCTCTGGTCGAATACCCCACCGTGTACGTGGGCCAGTTTGACGAGCAGTTCCTGCAAGTGCCATCCGAATGTCTGATTCTGACCATGCGTCTGAATCAAAAGTATTTCCCGCTGTTTGACCCCGCCACACAAAAGCTGACCAATCGCTTCCTGATCGTCAGCAATATGAAGGTGGATGATCCCAGCAACATCATCGAAGGTAACGAGCGTGTGGTGCGCCCCCGTCTGGCGGACGCTCAGTTCTTCTTTGAAACCGATCGCAAGCAAACTCTGGCCGAGCGTGTTCCTACGCTGGCCGGCAGCGTGTACCACAACAAGCTGGGTTCGCAGCTGGACCGCATCGAGCGCCTGCAGTCCGTGGCTGGCTACATTGCCAAGCAACTGGGCGCGAATGAAGAGCACGCCCGTCGTGCCGCTTTGCTGGCCAAGGCGGACTTGAACTCCAATATGGTGGGCGAGTTCCCCGAGCTGCAAGGCGTGATGGGCGCTTACTACGCCCAAGGCGATGGCGAGCCCGAGGACATCGTGCTGGCTATTCGCGAGCAATACCGTCACCGTCTGGACCAGCCTGTCACAGAAGCCAGCCTGACCCAAGCCATTCTGTTCCTGGCCGAGCGTGCCGAAGTTCTGGTCGGTATCTGGGGCATTGGTCTGGCTCCAACTGGCGAACGCGACCCCTACGCCCTGCGCCGTGCGGCTCTGGGCCTGATCAGCGCCTACGAACAACTGCAAGCCGGTTCCCAATTGAAGGCCAATAGCCTGAATCTGGATACGCTGCTGAACACCACCGCTTCCTTCTTCAAGGACGGGGTTCTGGCCGATGACACGGTCGATGCGGTTCAGACCTTCATCTACGAGCGTTACCGCAATCAGCTCAGCAACGATTACGAGCGCAGCGTGGTCGATGCCGTACTGGCCCTGCACCCACCGCTGGAACAGGTTCACGCCCGCATTCAGGCTTGCGCCTCTTTTGCCCAACGCCCTGAAGCCGAGAGCCTGGCTGCCGCCAACAAGCGCGTCAGCAATCTGCTCAAGAAAGCCGAAGGCGAACTGGCAACACTGGACGACCAACTGCTGGTCGAGCCCGCCGAGCGTGAGCTGGCTACCAAGATTCAGGAATTGCAGCCCGTTGCCCAGGCCCAGTTTGAAGCCGGTGAATTTGATGCTTCCCTGGCCACGCTGGCCCAGGCCCGTGGTGCCGTGGACAACTTCTTCCAGGACGTCATGGTCATGGCCGAAGACCCTGCCATCCGTGCCAATCGCCTGGCCTTGCTGGCCAAGCTGCATGCACTGATGAACCAGGTTGCGGATCTTTCCAGGCTGGCTAACTAGTGAAACTTGCCATCATTGATCGGGACGGTGTCATCAACCATGACAGCGATGCCTTTATCAAAAGCCCACAAGAGTGGGAGGCCATCCCAGGCAGTCTGGAGGCCTTGGCTCGCCTGACCGAAAACGGCTGGAAGGTGGTCATTGCCACCAACCAGTCCGGTCTGGCGCGTGGTTTGTTTTCCATGACCACGCTCAATGCCATCCATGCCAAGATGCGCCGTGAACTGGCCTTGCTGGGTGGCTTTATCGACGCCATCTTTATTTGCCCGCACGGCCCGGATGATGGCTGCACCTGTCGCAAACCGGCCCCCGGCATGTTTCGCGACATTGCACATCGCTATGAAGTGAACCTGCAAGCCGTACCCTCGGTGGGCGATTCCTTGCGCGATCTGCAAGCGGCCAGCCAAGCCGGTTGTGCCCCCTGGCTGGTCCAGACCGGCAAAGGCATGCGTACCCTAGAGAAAGGCGGCTTGCCCGAAGGCACGCGCGTCGAGGCCGATCTGGCCGCTGTTGTCGACAAATGGCTCCACGGAAACTGATATGGGCATTATCCGCGCTTCACTCTATCAACTCTTTTTGTTGATTACCGTTATCCCCTACGCCTTTGCCTGCCTGATTATTGCGCCACTGCCCCTGGATATACGCTATCGCTTTACCACTGGCTGGCCACGTCTGGCTGTCTGGGGTGCGCGCACGATCCTGGGCATACGCTGGCAGACCAAGGGCTGGGAAAACCTGCCCGATGGCAAGGCCATCATCCTGTCCAAGCACCAGTCGGCCTGGGAAACGCTGTTCTTTCCTTCTTACATGCCGCGTCAGGTGTGCTTTGTGTACAAGCGTGAACTGCACAAAGTCCCTTTCTTTGGCTGGGGGCTGGCTTTGCTGCGCATGATTCCTATTGATCGTGCCAAAGGCCGGGATGCCTTTGAACAGGTGATCAAGATCGGGCAGCAGCGCATTGACGAAGGCCGCTGGCCCTTGTTGTTTCCCGAAGGCACCCGTACCGCCCCAGGCTCTACCGGCCGCTACAAGATGGGTGGCGCCTTGCTGGCCAGCCGTACTGGCACGCCCATTATTCCCGTGGCGCATAATGCGGGCGAATGCTGGCGTCGCAATGCCTTTATCAAGACGCCGGGCTTGGTTACTATCTCCTTTGGTCCTCCCATTGATCCTGCCGGGCTGACCCCTGAAGAAGTAAACCAACGCGTACAGACATGGATTGAAACCGAAATGCGCGTCTTGAATCCGGAACGCTATGACGGTCCCCCCACAACTGGCTCTGTTTCCTGACACGGCCTTTCCCCACCCGGCGCAGCGGCAAGAAAAGCCGCCCGCCGGTTCTGCTCTGCCCCCCCAAAGTGCCCTGACTGTCCGGCCCGAAAGCTTGCCGGAAGGCGTGCAATGGCAGCAGGTGCAGCTGGATGGCCACACCATTGGCTATCAGCTCAAACGCTCCCGCCGCCGTACCCTGGGCCTGACCATCAACGACAGTGGCCTGACCGTTGCCCTGCCCTCCTGGGTCAAGATCAGTCAGGCAGAACAAGTGCTGCACAGCAAAAGCGCCTGGATCCTGCGCAAGCTGCGCGAATACCAGCAACGTCGCGAACAACTGGCCTTGCAAAGCCTGCAATGGGTTGATGGCGATACCCTGCCCTTTATGGGGGTGCCCATCCGCCTTAGCCTGAACCCGCAGATTCAGCAGGTACATTTCGACGGACAAGCCGGTCAGGTTCAAGGAGGTCAACGCCTGTCACTCCCCCTGCCCGTCGATGCCGAACCACAACGTGTTCAGGAACTGACTCAGGCTTGGCTGCAAAAACAAGCCAAACAGTGGTTTGAGCAGCGGCTGCAACATTATTTGAACCTGTCGGGCTTGAGTGCCAGCAAATTGCGGCTGGCGGCCCCCGCCAAACGCTGGGGCTCCTGCAACAGTGACGGCACGATTATGCTGAACTGGCGCCTGATACACTTTCACCCATCCATCATTGATTACGTCGTCGCTCACGAGGTCGCGCATCTGCAAGAGATGAATCACGGCCCACGTTTCTGGGCCTTGGTCGAAACGCTCTACCCTGATTTTGTCAATGCGCGCAATCAGTTACGACAATATGATCCAGGCACCCTGCCCCTGCTTTAAGGCAGGTTGAACTCTAGGAGCTCTACCTTATGCGTATCCTGCACACCATGCTGCGTGTCGGCAATCTGGACCGTTCTCTGGCCTTTTACACCGAAGTGCTGGGCATGAAATTGCTGCGCCAGTCCGACTACCCGGACGGCCGCTTCACCCTGGCTTTTGTGGGCTATCAGGACGAGTCCGAAGCTGCCGTATTGGAGCTGACCCACAACTGGGACACTCCCTCCTACGATCTGGGCGACGGCTATGGCCACATTGCACTGGAAGTGCCTGATGCCTACAAAGCCTGTGAGGACATCAAGGCTCGTGGCGGCAAAGTCGTACGCGAAGCAGGCCCGATGAAGCACGGCACCACCGTGATTGCTTTTGTAGAAGATCCGGACGGCTACAAGATTGAACTGATCCAGGCCAAAGGGCGCGTGGATTAAAGCAAACAGAACCGGCCTTAATTGGCCGGTTTTTTTATGCTTCCCCCTAATTGTTCAACTTGGCACAAACGTGCCCAAATCGTGTTTTGCGACTATTTGTGCCACAGCCCTTACATACCGTAGCCGCTAAAACCCGCCTGGATTCTGCGACAATCTAGCTTGGCTTTTCCCTGCCCTGTTTACTGCCAACACTATGCTCAATACTCTTTGGCTGTTTTTCTTCCTGATTGCCGCCGTCAGCGGGTTTTACCAGTGGCTGGTCGGGGGAAATAGCGAAATTTTTGCACAGATGGTGCGCAGCCTGTTCGATATGGCCGCCCTGTCCGTGCAACTGATGCTGCTGCTTTTTGGCACGCTCACCCTGTGGCTGGGTTTCCTGAAGATTGCCGAGAAGGCCGGGCTGATCGACACCCTGGCCCGCTGGCTAGGCCCCTTGTTCAGCCGCCTGATGCCCGGCGTACCTGCCGGTCACCCCGCTCTGGGGCTGATCACGCTGAACTTCGCGGCCAATGGCCTGGGCCTGGACAACGCCGCCACGCCCATCGGCTTGCGAGCCATGAAGTCCCTGCAAACGCTGAACCCGCATCCGGACACGGCCACCAACGCCCAGATCCTGTTTCTGGTGCTGAATGCCTCGTCTCTGACGCTGATACCCATCAGCATCTTCATGTACCGGGCTCAACAAGGTGCGCCCGATCCTACGATGGTGTTTCTGCCCATTCTGCTGGCCACCACCGCCTCCTCCCTGGCGGGCTTGCTCAGTGTTGCCCTGGTTCAGCGCCTGCGTTTATTTGATCCCGTTCTGATGCTGTGGTTCGGGGTGTTTGCGCTGATCCTGGGCTCTTTCATGGCCTTGCTGGCTACGCTCAGTGCAGCAGCCATCCAGTCGCTGTCCTCTCTGATGGGCAACCTGACCTTGCTGTCCATCATCTGGCTTTTCCTGCTGATGGGCTGGCGGCGCAAGATTCCTCTGTATGAAGCCTTTGTAGAAGGCGCGAAAGAAGGCTTTAGTGTTGCCAGGGATCTGTTGCCCTATCTGGTTGCCATGCTGTGCGCTGTGGGCGTGCTACGCAGCTCTGGTGCTCTGGATATCGTGCTGGACGTAATCCGCTGGCTGGTGAACCTGACCGGACTGGATACGCGTTTTATTGATGCCTTGCCTACCGCTCTGGTCAAACCCTTTTCAGCCGGTGCCGCTCGTGCCCTGTTGATTGAAACCATGCAGCATCACGGCGTGGACAGCTTCCCGGCCCTGCTGGGTGCGACCGTGCAGGGCAGCACGGAAACAACCTTCTATGTGCTGGCAGTGTATTTTGGCGCGGTCGGCATACAACGTGCGCGCCATGCCGTATCCTGCGCCCTGATTGCCGATCTGGCCGGGGTACTGGCCTCGATCGCGGTTTGTTATTGGTTCTTTGGCTAGGAGCCCAGGATTCAGCGTGGGGGCAAGACCCTTTGCCCCAGCAGAATCAAGCTGGCATAACAGATCACTCCAAGGACGAGTAGCCTTACACGACCCGCCATAAAAAAAACACCCCAAAACGGAATCGATATCCAATGTTGGGGTGTTTTTCTTTACGGGGTTTTGTCTATCAGACGGCTTGGATAACGCCCTTATCCATCAGGTGATCGGCCAGGGCAATGTACTGTTCCAGGGACAAATCAGCCGGTCGGCTGGTAGGTGCAATTTCCAGCGCCTCCCAGTCGATATGAGCCGTCCAGTCACCCAGACCACCGCGCAACATCTTGCGTTTTTGCGAGAAGGCCCGCGCCACAACCTGGCTGAACACACGCGCGTCACGCGCCTGGGGACGATCTGCCGCCAAAGGCACCATACGCACGACTGCCGACACAACACGCGGTGGTGGGTTAAATGCCTCGGGCGGCACTTCAAACAACTTCACCATGCGATAGCGCGACTGCAACATCACCGACAGGCGGCTGTAGTCTGAAGAGCCGGGTTTGGCGACCATGCGATCAATCACTTCGCGTTGCAGCATGAAGTGCTGATCCACCACGGCATCGGCATAGTCCAGCAAATGAAAGAGCAAGGGGCTGGAGATGTTGTACGGCAGATTACCCACAATACGCAGATTCGGGCCTAAAGCACCGAAGTCCACGCTCAAGGCATCAGCCTCAATGATTTCCAGTTTGCTGGGCGAATAGTGATTACGCAGACGGGCTGCCAGATCACGGTCAATCTCGACCACACGCAAACGCTCCAGCGCCTGCGTCAGCGGTCGGGTCAGGGCCGAGAGGCCCGGACCAATTTCCACCATATTATCGACAGGCCGAGGGCCAATCGCACGGATGATCTGGTCGATGATGGCCTCATCTTCCAGAAAGTTCTGTCCAAAGCGCTTACGCGCCTGATGCTGGGCCATACTTATCCTTAGCGACGGCGGGTGCTGGACTCGGGGTCCAAACGGTTATCAATGTAAGCGCGGCCACGCAGGCTGTTCAGCCAATCTTCAAAGGCAGGCTCGGCACGCTGCTGGAACAGAGCCTGACGGGCCTGCATGCGCTTGTACTCACCTTCCATATTGCGGGTACGGCGCTCGATCACCTGGATCAGGTGCCAGCCAAACTGGGACTCCACCACGGCGGTATCGTTGCCGGGTTGCAGCTTGTCCATGGCTTGCTCGAACGGAGGCACAGTCTCGCCAGGCGAGAGCCAACCCAAATCACCACCTTGTGGTGCGCTGCTGTCTTCCGAGTAACGCTTGGCCAGATCCTGGAAGGACTCGCCATTGCGCAAACGCACTTGCAGTTGCTCAATGCGCTGACGAGCCTGCTCGGAAGTCATAACCTTGGACAGCTTGACTAGAATATGGCGAGCATGAGTCTGGGTCACCATCATGGGACCGGACTGCGCCGATGCCGCACTAGGCACAGGCGAAGTATTGCTAGGCGCAGCACCGCCACGCTCCAGCACCTTCAGAATATGGAAGCCTTGACCACTGCGGATCAGGTCGGAAACCTGGCCGGGGGCCAGGTTATGGACAGCTTGTGCAAATAAGTCTGGCCAGTCGGACAAGGAACGAGTTCCCAACGCACCACCGCTCAGGGCCTCTTGACCATCCGAGTTGGAGGCAGCCAAACCAGCAAAGTCTGCGCCGGAACGAACCTGGGCCAGCAGGCCTTCTGCTTTGGTCCGCAAACGCGCTTCTTCGCTGGAGTTCGCGCCTTCAGGCACACGCACCAGGATCTGCGCCAGACTGACAGGTGCATTCTGCGCCTGTGCCGCCGATTGTCCCAAATTGCCCAAACCTGCGCCACCTTGAGAGCGCAGGTAAATATCAATGTCGGCGTCCGTAATATTGATGCTGCTGTCGACCGCTCGCATGCGCAACTGATCCAGCAGGATTTCCTGCTTCAGATTGGCACGGTACTGCTCCCAGCTAATGCCATTTTTTTCAATCTCGGCTCGCAACTGGGCTTCAGTCATATTGTTGCGCGAGGCAATCATGCGCACACCTTCATCCACTTGCTGTGGACCGACTGAAATCCCCATGGCGCGAGCTTCCTGCTGCTCCAGGCGCTCATTGATCAGCCGTTGCAAAACCTGTTTGCGCAAGATGTCATGATCAGGAGCAGGAATTTTCTGCTGCTTTAACTGTTCCAGCACCTGTGCGGCTTCCAGATCAACCTGACGCAGGGTAATCACCTCGTCATTAACCACGGCAGCAATGCCATCCACAAACTGGGAGGAAGCAGCGGGTGCCGCCTTGGCTGCAGCGGGCTTGGACTGCGCCTGAGCCATTTGAGCCGTGCCCAGCCCCATGACGGCCATCAAAGCCAATGACAGGGTACGGTTTTTCAAGCTGAAACGCATATTATTCATACCTCTCATGAATCATTTTTTCCTGTACGGGATTGGTGACGGGTTCATAGCCAATCACACGGTCACGCAGCATTTTGATAGGGTCGTTGCCAATTCCGCCCAAACCGGATAGCTCCAGCTGGAAGAACAGGGCCTTATTGGTTTCCCTGGCCGAAACCGCATAGCGTTGCATCACCACACGAGCCGCCCAACAACAGTCGCCTTTATACTCCAGTCCCAGCACCGTTTGCGTGCCACGGCTTTCCTGGATGGAGTAATCGTAACGTCCCACAGCGTACACCTTGTTGCTCAAAGGCCATTGGCCAGTCATGGAGACGTATTCCTTGCCACGATGGTCTTCGTCAACGGGCGTAAAGTTTGGATCAACAACCTGACGGGGGTCACGTTCATAACGATAGTTCAAACCCAGTGTTGCCAGGCGTTTAGGACGCCAACGAATACCGGAGGCCAGACGGTTGCGGCGTTTTTCGTCCGGGTTGAATTGCGCATCGAAGTTGACCGAGAACGTATTGGTCAAAGCCGCACTGGCACCGACCAGATAATCGGAACGAGTGCTGGTACGCGCTTTTTCGTCGCCCAGTGTTACGGTTTGCTTATCAAAATACAAGCGCTGAGCGGCCTGCAGAACCAGACGCTCGAAGCCCGTGTCCGCATCCAGCCAGCGGGACGTCAGGCCGACGGTGACCTGGTTCGCATTGGAGATACGGTCCCAACCACCGGAGAAGATATTTTCGCTGAAAGCCTGGGCAAAGTTGAAACTGGCCAGACTGGTGTCGTACAAGGGCAGCGAGGATTGGTCGCGATAAGGCACGTACAGATAGTAAACACGCGGCTCCAGGGTTTGAATGGAGTCGTTGCCAAACAAGGTGGTGTCACGCTCGAAGGTCATGCCGGTATCCAGGGACAGGATAGGCAAAACACGACTTTGCGTACGGGCCCGGTCCGCGAAACGCGCCATATTAGGATCACCCACATACCAGTCTGTCTGGTATTGGCTCATATGCAAGCCAGCTTTGGGCGTGATGTACCAACCTGGGCGAACGATGGGGTAAGCCACCGTTGTGTAGGACGAGAAACGCGTACCATCTGGAGCCAGACGGGTACTGCGCATATTATCGAATTCGCTCAGGTTGCCACTATAAAAGGGCATGCGGAAACGCGTCGCGTAGTTATCGCTGACCACATCAAAGCCACCCCAGTTATAACGGGATGCACCCAAATACCACTCAGGCAATTTGTCGTACTGTGGCTGACGATATCCAGTAGAAGAATCCTGCAGGGTCTGATAGCGCGTCGCACTGACGTGAGAGCGGAAATACTTGGAACCGCCCCAACCCAGAGTCACCGTGCTGGCCAGATCCTGAATGGTGGAATCGTTCAATCCAAAGCTGCTGAAGTCACGGAAATAATCATCATCCGAGACACGGCGGATATCCGCATTCAAATAGAAACTGGCAGGCAGGCTCTGACGATACTGCCCCATGAACAGCCAGCGTTTATAACCCAGCTCCTTGTCATCAGGCAGATAGTTACCGGTCAACTCTCCGGAGAAGCTGTCACCCAGATAACGGAATTCCCCCCCCAACATGGCGCCGCGTTTAGCCATGAAGCGGGGCGTCAGGGTGGCGTCGTAATTAGGGGCCAGATTCAGGTAATACGGCACGCTCAGGTCTACACCACCCCGCGTCGTCATGCCGTAAGTAGGCAAAAGGAAACCGGACTTGCGCTCTTTACGGAGCGGAAAGGTCAGGTAAGGGGAATACAACAGGGGCATACCCTTGAAGTACAAGACGCCATTACGCGCCACCCCTTCGTTTTCCTTGGAATACAGATCAACCTTGGGCGACTGGATATACCAGGCAGGTTCAGGACATGGACAACCCGAGTAATTCACATCGGATAGCCGCATATGGTTGGAACTGAGAATATCAGCCTGCGTCGCGGTACCGCTACCGCCGGTGGCCCCCAGCCAGAACTCCGGGGACGACATGCGCCCTGTATCCGCGTCCAGGTTGTAATCAAACTCCGGGCTGCGCACCAGGGCCCCATCACGCATGATCAGGCCGTTGCCACGTACTTCCACCTGGCCGGTTTTTTCCTGATAGTCGATCCGGTCGCCTTTGACGACAGAATCAATGCGCCGGACCTGAGCACCGCCTTCCAGACGCAAGGTGCCATCTTCCAGTGTTTTCATCTGGTCGCCTATCAGATAGACGGCCATATCCTCTTCCTGGAGCTTGCGCACTTGCAAACCGGGGGACGTCTTTAAAGACGGACGCACGGACGACTGAGCCTGGGCGACCCCCATGCCTGTCATCATCAACACGATATACCACGCCGCAACTCGCACTAAGACTGCGCCTCCAGTTGTGTCCTGCATTTATGTCCTGCATTTGTTCCACCAGAGACGAAAAACCCTGGCGACCCGGTATTATAGTTAAGCCTGCCGTTTAGCGGCACTGCTAAACACTAATCCGTTACGATCTTCTGCTTCCCTTTATTTATGTCTGCTTCTATTTCTGCCGCTACCGACCCTCGTTTGCAGCAAGCAATTACCTGGCTGAACACCCTGAAGTCCCGGTTTGGACTGGATCTGGACAGCCTGCAAACGGCCTCCAGCGACGCCAGCTTTCGCCGTTACTTTCGCCTGCAAGCCCAGGATCGAACCGTCGTTTTGATGGATGCGCCTCCGGCCACAGAAGACTGCAAGCCCTTCGTACACGTTACCGAGCTGCTGGCACCGACGGGCATCCACGTGCCCGAAATCCTGGCAGCAGACACTGAACAAGGCTTTTTGCTGCTCAGCGATCTGGGCCAGGACAATTTTCAGACCGCACTGAAAAACCCCATGCCGCAAAGCGAACTGGACAAACTGTACCGCAGTACGCTGTTGACCTTGGTGAAATTGCAACAAGCCGACACCACGGGCTTGCCTCCCTACAACGAACAGCGTTTGCTGGAAGAGCTGCAGGTGTTCCCCGAGTGGTACATCCAAAAACATCGCCAGTTCGAACTGAGCGAAAAAGATCAGGAGATGTTGCGCAAAACCTTTGCCGAGCTGGTTCAAGCCAATGTGCAAAGCGCTACTGTACTCGTGCACCGGGATTTCCACAGCCCTAATTTGATGATGCCCCTGCCCGGCCAAAGCGAGCCCGGTGTTATCGACTACCAGGACGCCCTGGCTGGCCCCATCACCTATGACATTGCCTCCCTGGTAATGGACGCGCGTGTTACCTGGACGGAAGAGCAGCAACTGGACTGGGCAATTCGCTACTGGCAAGCCGCCATGGAAGCCGGCCTGGATGTGCCTGCCGACTTTGCCGTGTTCCACCAGCAATACGAATGGATGGGCCTGCAACGCAATCTGCGCATTCTGGGTGTGTTTGCCCGCCTCTCTCTGCGTGACGGCAAACATCATTATCTGGACCATATGCCCCGCCTGCTGGGCTATGTACATCAGGTGGCCAGCCGCTACGAGTGTTTTAACGGTTTGCTGCGCCTGCTGAACCGCCTGGAAGGTCGCCAAACTGTTTTGGGCATGACGGTCTGATGCGCGCCATGATTCTGGCGGCCGGTCGAGGTGAGCGCATGCGCCCCTTGACCGACACCTGCCCCAAACCCCTGATTCCGGCTGGTGGTCGGCCTCTCATCGTCTGGCACTTGCGCGCGCTGGCCAAAGCCGGCTTTCGAGAGGTCATCATCAACCACGCCTGGCTGGGTGAGCAGATTGAATCCACTCTGGGTGATGGCACCCAATGGGGCCTGCGCCTGAGCTACTCGCCTGAATCATCTGCCCTGGAAACTGCCGGTGGCATTGCCAAGGCACTGGATTTTTTCCAGGGCCAGCCTTTCCTGTTAATGAATGGCGATATCTGGTCCGACTGGGATCCTGCCCAAGCCTTTGCCATGGCCGAACGTTTGCAAGCTGGCCGGGAGCAGGCCTGGTTGATCCTGACCCCCAACCCGCCCCACCACCCCGAAGGCGACTTTGGCATGCAAGAAGGACAATTGCACCTATGTGCCAAAACCCTTGCGGGTGCCCGCAGCGCCACCTTGAGCGGCATAGGGGTCTACAAACCCGAACTCTTTGCCCATCTGCCCAAAGATCAGCCTGCCAAAGCCGCCCCCCTGCTGCATGCCGCCATCGAGCGCCGGCAGGTGCTGGGCAGTCTGCATGAAGGTTTCTGGATGGATGTCGGTACCCCCGAACGATTAGCCGAGTTAAACCAACACTTGGAATCGTTAGCACCCTCACAGTAAACTGATATTTTCCAGGCTAGCTGGCAGACGTTTCCAAGCACAACAAAGGGCAACAAAGCCAGCCATCCCGCCTCCGTAGCCCCAATGACGTCTATGCTAATGGGTTTTGTAATCGGGACTTGATTTGCTTTGAGTCCCTTGTCTGACAGGAACGTCTGTTCTCATGCTTGGTTCCTCCAAACGCACCGTATTCAAACCCACCGCCTACGGCTCCAGCCGTCGAAAACGCCGTATTCCACGCTGGTTTGTCCTGCTTTTGACAGGTATTGCCCTAGGTGCTGGTGGCCTGCTGTTCTTGCAAAAAAGCTATGGCCCTACGCGCCTGACCGTGGAGCAGTCGGAACAACTGCACTATGACCTCAACAGCGCCAATGCTGACAAGCAACGTCTGCAAGCTCAGTTGAACCAGACCAGTCGCGATCTTGAAGATGTCAGCCAGAAGGAAGACAAGCTGGGCAAACAGACCAGCGATCTGCAGGCCATGGTCACCAAGCTGGAAAAGGATATCGCGCTATTTGCCGATGCCATGCCTCCTGACCCGCGCGGCACCTCCCCTGGCATTCGCGCTGCCGAGTTCTCGGTTACGGACGGCCAACTGAACCACTTTGTGCTGCTGATGCAGGACAAGGGCAAGGACGCCGAATTCACCGGCACCATGGAGTTGGTTGCTGCTGGCCGCTACAGCAATGGTCGCAGCGGCAATGTGGACCTGCCCAGCCAGCCTGTCAGCGTAGGCCGTTACGCCTACATCAATGGCTCCGCAGAGCTGCCCGCCGGCTTTACGCCCCGTCAGGTCACGATCCGCATCAAGCCGGATGGCGCGAACCGCGTGGTTGCCACGCGCACCATCTACGTGACGCCCTCCCGATAAGCGCTGACCTGTCACGCACAGGCTGATAGTCACAAGAAAGCCCTTCAGGCCCTTGGCTTCATCGCCAAAATCCTGAAGGGCTTTTTTTAGCCGACGATCCAGCCAGACTCTTAAGCCACGTGCTGCAAAAAGTCTTTCAAACGTTGGCTAGGTGGATTGCTCAGCAACTCCGCAGGTGGGCCATCGTGTGCCACCCTGCCCTGATCAATAAAGATCAGACGGCTACCCACACGACGCGCAAAATCCATCTCGTGTGTCACCACCACCATGGTCATGCCCTCCTCAGCCAGCAACTGCATGACCTTGAGCACTTCCTGACGCAGTTCCGGGTCCAGTGCGGAGGTAGGCTCATCAAACAGCATCAGCTTGGGTTTGATCGCCAGGGCACGAGCAATGGCGACCCGCTGCTGCTGGCCACCGGACAGCTCGTTAGGATAATGATTCATACGCTCGGCCAGGCCGACCTTGGCCAGCAACTCCGTCGCTTCCTCACGCGCCTGAGAGCGGCTGGTGCCACGCGTATGGATAGGCCCGAACATGACGTTTTCCAAAGCGCTCATCTGTGGAAACAGATTGAACTGCTGGAACACCATCCCTGCTTCCCGGCGCAAGTCGCGCACCTGAGCGGGCGTACCATTGACGCTCAAACCATTGACCACGATATCGCCAGCCTGAATGTCTTCCAGCTTGTTGATGCAGCGCAGGAAGGTGGATTTTCCCGACCCGGACGGGCCAACCACCACAACCACTTCGCCTTTATCAATATTCAGACTGATATCGTCGAGCACGATATTGTCGCCAAAGCGCTTGGTTACCTTCTTGAACTCGACAATACTCATACAATCCTCATGCGGTGTTCAATAAACTTCAGAGTCAGGGCAATCAGGCTGGTCAGAATCAGGTAGATCACCGCCACCGCTCCCCAAATCTCCACCGAACGGAAGTTGTTCGCAATAATTTCCTGGCCCTGACGGGTCAGCTCGGCAACCCCAATCACAATAAACAGCGAAGAATCCTTCAAGCTGATGATGCACTGGTTACCCATGGCGGGAATCATGCGGCGAAACGCCACCGGTCCAATAATGTGGCGCAAGATCTTGTGAAACGGCAGGCCCATGGCCTCTCCGGCCTCTTTCAGGCCCTTGGGCACAGATTGCAAGGCACCACGCACAATCTCGGAAATATAGGCCCCGGAGTTGATCATCAAGGTGAAGATCGCCGCGGTCAGCCCGTCAATTCGGATACTGGCCAGCATGGGTAGCGCGAAGTAGATGAACATCACCTGCACCACGATAGGCGTGCCGCGTATGAACAGCACGTAAAGCTGGCATAGGAAAGAGAGCACATACAACAGGTAGCGTCTGAAAAAGCCCAATAGCGACAGAGCGATCAACGCCTGTATGGAGCTCCAGATCCAGGCTGGCACAAAGCTCAGCCAGTTGCTCATCAGCCAGGACAGGCCCTTGAGCGCAAAGCCCAGTGCAAACACGCCCAACACGAACAAGGCGGCTCGGCGCCAGGTGACCGGTACCCGAATATAGGTGGTAATCACCCCGGTCAGAAAACCCAATATAGCGCCACCCACCAACCCCAAAAGGGTAATGAGCAGCGTCATTTTTGTACCTTCCAGAAGGCTGGGTAAAGCCCCCCAGATAGCGTCCCATTCAAAAGTCACAGTGCTACCTTTGTCTTTGAATAAACGCCCACAACAGAGCGTCAAAAAATAAAAGCGGTGATCCCGTTACGACACGCGATCACCGCTTGGCATGCGCTTGGCTTTACGCCTGTTTATTCAGGCTGCTTGCCAAACCATTTCTGGTAGATTTTGTCGTAGGTGCCATCAGCACGAATATCTTTCAAAGCCTGGTTCACGACCGGAACCAGTTCGCTGTCCTTGGGAAAGGCGATACCGTAGAAGTCACCACTTTTCACGGCACCAGTGACCTTCACACGATCCTTGCCGCCAGTCTGGGCGTAGTACTGCACGTTAGGCGTATCGTGCACCACCGCGTCCACACGGCCAGTTGCCAGCTCCAGGAAGGCATTGTCGATATTGGGGAACAGCTTGAGCTTGGCGGTAGGAACCGAGCGCTGCATGAAGTCCACCGTGGCGGTACCGATCTTCACCGCTACAGTCTTGCCTTCCAGATCGGAGGCAGTCTTGATGGCCGAGTTATCGGTGTTGACCAGAATGGCCAGACCGCTTTCGTAGTAAGGATCGGAGAAATCGATCACTTGCTTGCGGTCATCACGAATGGTGATCCCGGCCAGCGCGGCATCCAGATTGCGGGTTTGCAGGCCTGGAATAATGCCGTTGAAGTCCATGGGCTGGAAGCGGTAATTCAGATTGGCCTTCTTGGCGACCGCATCCCACAGGTCGATGTCAAAACCGGTGTATTTACCGTTTTGCTTGAACTCAAAAGGCACAAACGCCGTATCGGTTGCGACCACCAGCTCTTTGCCTTGTTGTGCCAGAGCCTGCCCAGCGGGCAAAGCCAAAGCCAAGGCCAAACCGGCCATCAGGGTTTTCATTTTCTTATTGAACATCCGTTACTCCTCTGTAGGGACTGACCCAAAACCAGCCAGTTCGATGTTTTACCCAAGTCAGCGCAGGCTCATGACCTGCCCCAGCGTTGATCTATCCTACCCGAAGCAGCACAACTGTTTGTATTTAATAGTTTTAAAAAAAGAAAAACCTCGGGAAATCCCGAGGTTTTTTCATACAGCGAGTCGTATCAACACTCAAATTCAGAACGCAGGAACAATAGAACCTTTGTACTTGTCAGCGATGAATTTCTTCACGTCTTCGCTATGCAGAGCCTGGATCAGCTTGGCCACGCGTGGGTCATCCTTGGACTTGGCAGCTACAGCGATCAAGTTGGCGTAAGGGGAGTCTGCACCTTCGATAGCCAAAGCATCCTTGGTGGGGTTCAGACCGGCTTCCAGCGCGTAGTTGGTGTTGATCAGGGCGATATCCACATCAGCCAGAACGCGAGGCAAGGTAGCGGCTTCCAGCTCCTTGAACTTCAGCTTCTTGGGGTTCTGGTCCACATCACGCGAGGTAGCCAGGATGTTGGAGGGATCTTTCAGCGTCAGAACGCCGGCTTTTTGCAGCAACAGCAAGGCACGGGCACCGTTGGAAGGATCGTTAGGGATCGCCACCAGTGCGCCTTCTTTCAGCTCGTCCAGGCTCTTGATCTTGGTGGAGTAGGCACCGAAGGGCTCAACGTGAACCACGGCCACCGACACCAGATCGGTTTTGTGTTCTTTGTTGAACGTATCCAGGTAAGGTTTGTGCTGGAAGAAGTTGGCATCGATATGGCCGTCAGCCACTTGCTGATTGGGCTGCACGTAATCGGTGAACACCTTGATATCCAGGTTCACACCTTCCTTGGCCAAAGCAGGCTTCACAAACTCCAGCAGCTCGGCATGCGGCACGGGGGTAGCAGCAACCGACAGGGTCTCGGCAGCTTGGGCCACGCTGGCCAGCAGAGCCGACACGGACAAGGCCAGAACGGGAACAAATTTCTTCAAAGACATGAGCGACTCCAGTTTCAGAAAGGCAAGACTATGACGATAGCTGCCAGGACTTATTTTCGGCTCAAGCGAGCCACCATGGCGTCTCCAAACACCTGCAGGAGTTGCACCAGCACCACCAGGATAGTCACGGTCACCACCATGACATCCGTTTGATATCGTTGATAACCAAAGCGCAAGGCCAGGTCACCCAGGCCACCACCGCCGATCACACCGGACATGGCCGAATACCCCACCAGGGCAATCGCGGTCACAATCAGGGCCGCCACAATGCCGGTCGTCGCCTCAGGCAGCAAAGCCAGCAAAACGGTCTGACGGGAGTTCGCTCCCATGGCACGGCAGGCCTCATTCACACCGGGATCCAGTTCACGCAGGACGTTTTCCACCAAACGGGCAAAAAACGGCGCGGCGCTCAGGACCAAGGGTGGAATAGCGCCCTGCACCCCCAACGACGTACCGGCCAGAATGCGTGTCAAAGGAATAATGACGATCAGGAGAATCAGGAACGGCACGGACCGCAAAATATTCACGATCAGGGACAAGCTCTGGTAGATCCAGGCATTGTCCAGCATCTGCTTGCGGCTGGTCAGAAACAGCAGCACGCCTAATGGCAAACCAATAATTGCGGTAAAGCCCAGCGAAATACCCGTCATCAACAAGGTATCAATCGTGGCTTCACCAATCAGCGCCCAATCCAGGTTGCTAAAGTTCATGGTCGCAATACCTCAAATTGGACATTCAATTCAGTCAGCAAGGCATCCAGCCCTGCTTTAGCCTGCGCATCGCCTTCCACGGCCACGACCAGTTGTCCGTAAGGCTCGGTCTTGATGCGGCCAATGGCCCCCTGCAAAATACTGACATTCAGCCCCAGCTGGCTGGTGATACGGCTGATCAAAGGCTCCGTTGTCGCCACACCGCGCACGCTCAAGCGCATGACGCTACCGGGCACACCCTCTGCCAAGGCATGCCAGTCGTCAGCGTTCACGCCGCTTTCACTGAGCAAGGACTGCGTAGTGGGATGATGCGGGTGCAAAAACACATCCAGCACTTCACCACACTCCACAATCTTGCCGGCATCAATCACGGCAACCCGATCACAGACTGAGCGAATGACATCCATGCCGTGCGTAATCAGGACAATCGTCAGCCCCAGCTCCTGATTGATCTCGCGCAGCAAACGCAAGATCGACTGGGTGGTTTCCGGATCCAGCGCCGAGGTCGCTTCGTCGCACAGCAAAAGCTGCGGCCGATTGGCCAGGGCACGGGCAATACCGACGCGCTGCTGTTGTCCGCCCGATAACTGACGGGGATACTTATTGGCATGGTCCTTCAAGCCCACCAGCTCCAGCACTTCCAGAGCACGAGCGTGACGTTGGGCGCGATCCACCCCTGCCAGGCGCAGAGGAAAACAGACATTATCCAGAACCGTGCGGGAATGGAGCAGATTGAAATGCTGGAACACCATACCCACGCCCTGTCGGAACGCGCGCAACTGCGCACCCGAAAAGCGTGTGATGTCCTGATCCTGTACCCAGACCTGACCTGAACTGGGTTGCTCAAGCAGATTGAGCATGCGGATCAGCGTACTTTTCCCAGCACCCGAGCGACCAATAATACCGAAGACCTCTCCTTGGTGAATCTGCAAGGAAACGTCGTTCAAAGCATGAACGGTCTTGCCTGCCAGGGAATAGGTTTTTGAGATGTGTTCAAGACGAATCAAGATGAACTCAGCCTAGTTAGTCAGTCGAGTTATAAAAGCCTGAGCTGTAAGCGAAATTTACCATAAAGCAAATTTGACTATGACCAGATAGATATAACCCAAGGAAATATTGAAACCATACTGAGGGCTGCACTGTATAGCAAGATTTCCGACCGGCCAATGCGCGGATGTGACCTTGGCTGTGCAAGGCAAGCGCCCAAAGAAAAAGGCCGCTAAGAGCGGCCTTGTTTCTACGTTTCAGTTTAGTGGTGGGTCGTGCGCGACTCGAACGCGCGACCAACGGATTAAAAGTCCGCTGCTCTACCGACTGAGCTAACGACCCCCGACTGAAAGATGAAATTATGGCCTGATTCGAAGGAGCCGTCAAGCACTAAATGCAAAATAATTGGAAAAAAGGCGTTTTTCTTTAAAAAACCTGAAAACAGCGTCTTGTTAAGGCCCCGCCCCTGCCCTTTTCCCTGTTTCAGAAACAAAATCGGAACATCTATCCAGGAGCATTTACTGCTGAAAATAGAAAATGCCTCCCGAGACTGAGGTCAGACCCCAATGCCGGGAGGCATTCAAAGACGATCAGGCTCGTCTAGCGCTTAACGGGCACGAGAAATACGAACCTCGGCACCACGGCGTTTGACCTCCAGCCCTTCGGACGGCAGGATCTTCAATCCTTCCAGACCCTTGATGTAGCTGGAGCCCTGCATCTGCATGACGCGAATCTTGTTGCGCATCACAACCGGGCTGTGCTCGGGCATGCCAAACATCCAGACCTCATCCAGCAAACGAGCCGAGTTGAACTCGGATGTATGCTTGACCACCGGTCCCAGACACAGCATATGGCCTTCGCGGCCAAAGACCGGCAAGCGGTCCAGACCCACAGTCATTTTCAGGATGGTGCCGCCTTCATAGCGCCAGCCCGTGCTCAGATCCCACCAGGCATCGCCTTCAGGCAGGTAGACCTCGATATCCTGGCCGGGCTGCAAGACAGGAGCCACCAGCAAGGCAGGACCCAACAAATACTGGGTATCCCACAAGCGAGCCTGGGCATCTGCCGGGAAGCTTTGAGCCATGGAGCGCTGTACCGGCAAGCCAGTACGCACGGCGTCTTCAATAATGCCCAATACATAAGGCACCAGACGGAAACGCCACTCCAGCCAATGAGCAACCTGAGCCTGGGTTTCTTCATCAAACGCATCAGGACGCAAGGCAGGAATACCTTGCAGACTGAAGTTTGCCGAGAAAACCGACATGGCCAACCAGCGCAGGTACAACTCTGGCGTCATTTCGCTAGTCGATGCAGCCGCATTGCCCCAGCCATGAATCTGGATAGGCACGCCGCTATTACCGGTAGCCAAGGCGGACTTCAAGGATTGCGTCAGACCTGCCCAGGTATTTTCCACCTGCGGGCCCAACTGCCAGGCAAAGCGCTGGGAAGATGGGCTCAGGTCGCGGCTGGCAACCACGCCTTCTTGCGGTGTCTTGTGACCGGCAACAGCATCAAACAGGGCCTGACGTGCCAGCACAGGGTAAATTGCACGCAACAGGGCGCCAGACTCGCCACCACGGCTGGTGATGGCATCCGGAATATCAAAACGGGCATTGCACAACACGGCACCCAGACCATCGTCGACCATCTGACGCTGGCGCTCGGTCCACATGCGGAACACGTCTTTGTGGGTCAGGTCCAGCAAACCGTAGTCGCGTCCACCGCTTAGCTCGTCGCCAGGGAAGACATAGGCGCAGCCGTCGTCATCATTGATAAGCAACCAACCGCGATCTTCCCACTCTTCGAACAAGCTGGTGCCCGCCAGTACGCAAGGACGAGTCCAGGCGGCCAGCTGCAACTGATCATTCTGCAAGGCAGAGAAAGCGTCGCGAGGGTCAGCCATGCGGGCGGCATCCCACTCCAGCGTAGGCTTGTCCTGCTGAAAATCGTAAGGCTCCGGTGGCGGCAAGACGGCCACATCCAGCGCAATGCCCTGCTCGCGGCACTGATTGGCCAGCTCACGCAAGGACGTTACATCCTGCGCCTGAGCGCCATCCAGCCACAAGCCCATAGGCGTGACACCGGGCTGACCAGCACGGCCCGTCAAGGCGGAGTACTGGTTGATGATTTCGCTGGGATCACCCAGGAACAGGAAGAAATCCAGGTCGGCAGCGTGTACACGAGCGCGGTACGCATCCAGGTCTTGCTGACCCAGATCATGTTCAACCCGCTCGAAGGTATTGATGTATAAACCCCAGCCTTGGGTGCTCCAGAGCAAAGGCAGGCTGCGGTCGTCCGGGCGATCGGTGTCGACTGTTTCCTCGCGGCGGTCCAGCTCGCCCAGGGTTTCGCCCAAACCATACAGGGCATCTTCCTCGGCCAGGGCCAGAGCCAGCTGCCAGCAACTGTTGGGCTCTTGCTCGAGTGTCAATGGCTGATCGCCACTGCTCAAGAGCAGTTGCTCGCCACGCCGGACTTCAAAGCGCCACGGATTGGCCTGAATGTGCAGGGCAAGCTCGCCCTGCTCAATCCGCCAGCCCGAATCGGCTGCTTCCAGTTGAAATTCGCTGACCGCCTCATGGCGGGCCAGCAGCATATCGCCCAAAGCTTTGGCACGGGTACTGAGCTTTTCATTATCGAGCCGGGTAGCCGGCATACAGCGGAAACGAAAAACACCCGGCGCATGAGCTTCGATGCGCAGCGCAAAATCGGTTTCGACAAAAGCGAAATCGGCCTGGGCCGGTTTCGTCGTCAACAAACTCAGATGATTAAACAATTGTGTCACGTCGTCAGAGTGGAGCGAACGGCACGATGCTGATCGCAGGGTCACGCTCAAGATTACTTAACAAGGCCACTATTTTGACGTATTTGCGCTACAAAGGAAAATGTTGCTTCAAATTTCGCCGAAATAATTCGAAAAAAGGGCCTTAGCGAGGTATTAAAGCTTGCTCCAAACGCCGCTCCAAAGGAATGGGTTCCTCCAGACAATAAGCGGCAAACAAACTGGCTGCCAGCAGGCTCCAACTCAAACCACGTGAGCCGTAAGCCGCAGCCATAAACAAACCGGGCGGGCCCGGCACAAAACCCATCACGGGCAAATGATCACTTAAAGCACAGCGCCAACCGGCCCATCCTTGTTCGGGTGTTGCCACCGCCACAGCGGGATGAGCCAGCATGGCAGAAACTTTTTCTATATTTTGCTGATGACCCTGGCGGCTGACCTGGGCAGACTCACCAAAACGTTCGTAGGTGCTACCAATGACTTGCCCCTGCGGGCCTACAGGCAGGATATAGCCCTGACCGCTTAAAGTCACTTCGCCACGAGTCAAAGCCTGTTCGGCAGGCAAGTATGTCACCTGCCCGGCCAGACGCTGCATGGCCGCCAGCCGTGGCAGGGGATGCTGGGCCAAGAACTCGTCGGGCAGCAAACTCAGGCTTTGGGCTGCCGCAGCTATCACTACACGATTGCTGCTTTCGAGGCACTCCCCCTGCTGATTGCAGACCTCCCACACTTCCGGCTCCGGGCCGGCTCGCAAGGACACCTGCTCTGGCAGGCATTGAATCAAGGGGTGATCCAGCAGATAGGCAACCAGTGCGCCGGGATTCACCACCATGCCTTGCGGAAAATACAGGCCACCGCCTTGCAGCGGCACCCCAGCCAAGGCCGAGCCCTGCTCACGATCCAGCCATTGCACCCAATCCTGGTCCAAGGCCAAACGCTCCAGCGCCTGCTGAATTTCGGCATCACTATTGCCCGCCTGCCCAAACACCAAGGTTCCGACTCGACGCGGGCGAGCCGCTTCCGGCAAGTCTTTCCAGCCCTGCCAGGCATGCAGAACAGCATTACGGCTCAAGCGGGCCAAGGGGGCATCATCCAGGGCGAACACGGGGGAGATGGCAGCCAGACGGTGGCCTTGATGCGTTGCATCCAGGCCCTGGCTCAGTGCCGGATCACAAACCAGAACGGGCACACCTTTGCGGGCCAACTCCCAGGCACAGGCCGCTCCCGCCAAACCGGCACCAATCACTACCGCCCGCCCTTGCTGTGGTGGCAAATTGCTTCGTCGTCCCAGGTGGGGACGCAAGCGAGCGCGAATGGTGCACCACTTCCCCCCGGCACCGGGGACTTTTTCCACTTCAAAACCTACCGAGGCCAGATCACGTCGCACCTGCCCGGCACAGCACCAGGAAGCCGCTGTCGCCCCCGGCGCAGCCAGACGCACCAGTTGCCCCAGGACCGACCGCGACCACATGGAAGGATTGCCACGGGGCGCAAAGCCATCCAGGTAAAACGCGTCCGCATGGCAGTGCAGCTCGCGCATCATGGTTTCGGCTTGCCCAAAGGCCAAGGTCAGTGTGACTTGTCCCCTATCCAGCTCCAGCCTGTGTATGCCCGGCACCAGTATGGGCCAGGCTGCCAGCAGTTCCTGGGCTTGGGTCTGCAACTCCTCGGGCAAGCGGGCGTACAGAATCGCCAAATCTGCCTGGCGGAAGGGATGGGCCTCAACCGACACGAAATGCAGCCGCTGGCTGCGCTCCGGGTCCTGACGCCAGGCCTGCCAGGTAGCCAGAAAGCTGGCCCCCAGTCCAAAGCCGGTTTCACAAATCGTAAATTGGGATCGCCCCCGCCAACGCTCGGGCAGACCATTACCGTGCAGAAACACCCGTCGTGCCTGCCCCAAAGGGCCATCTGCCGGGTGATAGCTATCCTGATACACCGCGCTGACGGGCACGCCATGCTCATTGAACTCCAGAACGGCCGGGACCAGGGGCTCAAACGCAGAGGCAGCCATTAATTTTCCTGCCCATAACAACACTCACACACGCTCTAACCCCTTAAACTGGCCTTAATCAAACTGACACCAACAAACACGTACAATGAAAAGTCTCAGCTTCAGACTTTTCTTTTTTAAAACCGGATTGCCATGCCATTGTCACGTTTACCGCTCAGCGCCTGCCTGGACGCTGCTGTTACCGCAGCCCATGCCGCCGCCGCTATTTTACAAGCCTATGCGTCGGACCGTAGCTCTCTGGTGATCAGCAACAAAATGCACAACGATCTGGTGTCGCAAGCCGATCATGAAGCCGAGCAGGCCTGCATCAGTGTGCTGATGGAGCGCACCCCGGACATTGATATCGTGGCCGAGGAAAGCGGCGGCGTGAATACAGGCCGTCCCACCTGGTATATCGACCCGCTGGATGGCACGACCAACTTCCTGCACGGCATTCCTCACTATGCCGTCTCAGTTGCCCTGATTGCCCCGGCCGGCACGCAAATGGATAACGGCGTTCTGGCCCAGGACACGCCGGTCATTGCCGTGGTCTACGACCCCAATCGCGAAGAGCTGTTTACCGCCATGTACGGTGTGGGCGCCTGGTTAAATGGCAGCCGTATTCAGACATCCTCATCGAAAAAACTGGCGGACTCGGTATTGGCCACAGGCTTTCCCTTCCGCGACTTCTCTTTTTCCGACCAATACATGCCCAGCCTGAACGCCTCCATTACAGGCAGCCGTGGTGTGCGCCGCATGGGTGCCGCCGCGCTGGATCTGGCCTGGGTGGCTTGTGGCCGTTACGACGGTTATTGGGAAATGGGCCTGGCCCCTTGGGACGTTGCCGCTGGCACCTTGCTGGTGCGTGAAGCCAAGGGTGTGTGTCAGGACCTGTATCAGGAAGAGCCCTGGCCCGTCAGCGGTCACGTCTACGCAGGCAATGCCCACATTGCCGATGAGTTGCTGGGCATGGTGCGTCCGTCGCTGACACAGCGTCCGACCAAACCCAAGCCTTAACGCCTTATTCGGGGCCAGTTGCCAAACCTCCTGCTCTGATCTTCATCGCCCGATAAAAAAGCGAGCCATTTAAAACGGCTCGCTTTTTTCATACAGATCAGGTTGCAGGCCAGGTTTAGCGATTTGCTGAGTAATCGTCCCTTCCTCCAAACCTCCAAATCAAGCCTGCGCTTCAGGCTTGACTTGCTCATCCCGCAGGACGCGGCGCAAGATCTTGCCCACATTGCTCTTGGGCAGTTCATCACGGAACTCAATAATGCGGGGACGCTTGTACGCCGTCAGACGCTCTTTGCACCATTGCTTGATATCGGCTTCAGTCAAGGACGGATTACGTTTGACCACGAACAGCTTGATGCTTTCACCACTGTGCTCGCTGGGCACCCCCACCGCCGCCACTTCCAGCACATCAGGATGCGCCGCCACCACGTCTTCAATTTCATTCGGATAGACGTTAAAGCCCGACACCAGAATCATGTCTTTCTTGCGATCCACTAGACGAATACGTCCCTGCTGATCCATGACACCGATATCACCTGTCTTCAAGAAACCATTAGGCGTAAAGACATTGGCGGTTTCCTCCGGCTGGTTCCAGTAAGCCGACATAACCTGCGGCCCTTTGACGGCCAGCTCGCCTTGTTCACCCATGGCAACCGGTTGCCCCTGTTCGTCCAGCAAGAGCACATCGGTTGAAGGCAAGGGAAATCCAATCGTGCCACTGTAATCGCGTGAATCCGTCGAGTTCACCGCCACCACCGGGGAGGTTTCCGACAGACCATAGCCTTCAATCAAAGGGCAGCCCGTCACAGCCAGCCAACGCTCGGCCACGGCTTTTTGCAAGGCGGCACCACCGGCCAGACACAGTTTGAGCTGCGCAAACGGCAAGGTACGGAATTTTTCGTGATTCGCCAGCGCATTGAACAAGGTATTCACCGCTGGAACGACTTCAGGCGGATTGCGTTTCCAGGCCTTGTAAACCGAATTGAGATCGCGCGGATTCATCACCAGCACCATATGCATACCTGCATACATGGCAAACAGACCGCAAACCGTCAGCGCGAAGATATGATAGAGCGGCAAGGCCACCATCATGGTGTAAGCCGGGCCTTTAAAGTCACCCAAAGCGGGAAAGCCCACGGCCTCCACCTGCAAGACGTTTGCCATCAAATTGCGCTGGCTAAGCATGGCGCCTTTAGGACGGCCCGTTGTGCCGCCCGTGTATTGCAACAGCGCCAGATCATCCGGTTTGGCGGGCTGACGGCTCAGGCTCAATTTGCTGCCCTGCTCCAGCACGGCCTCCAGACTGTGCGAACCCGGCAAGGAATAAGACGGCACCATGCGTTTCAAATAACGCACGGCGAAATTCACCACGCTGCCCTTGAGCCCCATCAGATCACCCACGGTACTCAACACCACGTGGGCAGGCTTCACATTGTCAGGAACTTGCTGCAGCACATGCGCAAAGGTTTCCAGAATCACAATGACCTGGGCCTGGCTATCGGCCAGTTGGAACTCCAGTTCGCGTTCGGTGTATTGCGGGTTGGTATTGACGCCCACCATGCCCGCCCGCATGGTGCCCAGCAAGCAAATCAGGAAGGGCAAACCATTGGGCAGCATCAGCATCACACGGCTGCCACGCTCCAGCCCCTGTGCCTGCAACCAGGCCGCGAAGGCATCCGCGCTGCGGTCCAGATGTTCATAGGAAATGTCATGCCCCATAAAGGTCAGCGCAGTCCTGTCCTTATGCTTTTTCATGGCGGCATCCAGACAATCGATCAAAGTCTGCTCGGCGCCTAACTGAATCTCATGGGGCACGGAGGCCGGATAATGCTCGAGCCAAGGTTTTTGCTGAGTATCCAAGGGCTTGTCACCTAATACGTGTTTATTTATGGTTAACTCTACTCTACTTTATTGTTCAAACCCAAGGACAAGCCCGCATCATGAAGCTGTTTGAACCCATTTCCGCCTGGTCGCATGAAATTGCGGCTATCCGGCGCGATCTCCACACCTACCCCGAACTGGCTTTCGAGGAAACCCGGACGGCCGATCAAGTCGCGTCCTGGCTGGAGAAATGGGATATTCCGGTACATCGTGGTCTGGGCGTGACAGGCGTTGTCGGTATCCTGAAGGGCACGGGCGGCGAAGGTCCATCCGTGGGGCTGCGCGCCGATATGGACGCCCTGCCCATGCAGGAGCTGAACGAGTTCGAACACAAAAGCCGTCACGACGGCAAGATGCATGCCTGTGGACACGATGGACATACCGCCATGCTGCTGGGTGCAGCGCGCTACCTGTCCGAGCACCGTGATTTTGCGGGCACCATCTATCTGATTTTTCAGCCTGCCGAAGAAGGTTTTGGCGGCGCACGCGAAATGATCAAGGATGGCTTGTTCACGCTGTTCCCCATGCAAGCTGTATTCGGCCTGCATAACTGGCCCGGCATGCCTGCCGGCACCTTCGGGGTTTTGCCAGGCGGCATGATGGCCTCCAGCAATACCTTTGAAATTCGCATTGAAGGCAAAGGCGCCCATGGAGGCATGCCCCATCTGGGCGTGGACCCCATCATGGCGGCCGTGCAACTGGCGCAAAGTCTGCAAACCATTGTCAGCCGCAATGTGGACCCCCTCGAACCCGTGGTGCTGAGCATTACCCAGATTCATGCCGGCTCTGCCGATAACGTTATTCCCAACGAAGCAGTCATGCGCGGCACGGTACGCACCTTCTCCACCGAAGCCCTGGACCTGGTCGAGACCCGCATGCGCGAACTGTGCGAGCAAAGCTGTGCCGCCCAGGGTTGCAAGGCCGAGTTCGACTTTGACCGCCGCTACCCCCCCACCATCAATAATCCCGAGCAAGCGGCCTTTTGCGCGCAAGTCATCCGGGAGCTGGTCGGCCCCGACAAGCTGCGTCAGGACATCCGCCCTTCCATGGGCGCCGAAGATTTCTCCTTCATGTTGCAAGAAGTCCCCGGCTGCTATGTCTGGCTAGGCAATGGCGATGGCGACCATCGCAGTCAGGGCCACGGCATGGGTCCGTGCATGCTGCACAACGGCAGCTACGACTTCAACGACGCCCTGATTCCTATTGGCGCCAGCTACTGGGCCAAACTGGCTCTAGACTGGCTGGCACAACACCGTTGATGCTTTAACAAATGTTTCATAGCGGGGCCAAAGCTTGCCGTTACAATGGCAGGTTCTATTGTTGACGGCGTGCGCTCCGCGCGACGGGCATCTGTCCCACCACCCTTTCTTCCTATACGGGAGTATTTGTGACTACTTCAAGCAACATCTCTTCGCTCCCGGACGGAGCCCCCACCCTGCGCGTCATGCCCATGCCCACAGACGCCAATATTCACGGTGACGTGTTTGGTGGCTGGATCATGTCCCAGGTGGACATTGCCGGAGCAATTCCTGCAACACGACGCGCCCAAGGCCGGGTCGCCACCATTTCCGTGAATGCCTTCACCTTCAAGCAGCCCGTGTTTGTGGGTGATTTGCTTAGTTTCTACACAGAAATCATCAAAACAGGCCGCACCTCCATTACGGTTTCGGTGGAAGTGTATGCAGAACGCAAACGCCTGCAACTTGAAACGGTCAAGGTAACGGAAGCCACGCTTACCTATGTGGCTACCGATGACGAGCGCCGCAGCCGCCCGCTGCCCCCTCTCTAAGTATTCGTGACAGGCAGGCCTATGCAGGAAAACCTGGTACCCCCTACTTCGCCCAGTGACACTCCCAAGCCACGCCGCCTGGAGCCCGAGGATGCGCAGCAGGCACTTTATCGCCTGAAAAACATCCTCAAGCGCCAGGAAGTGGTGGAATCGCTGGCCCAGCGCCAGTTCGAGGACGACGACCGCTCCAACCTGCTTGAGGGCTTGATCCATCGCCAGCATGAGAGCGAGATCAAGTCCATCCTGAACGATCTGCACCCGGCCGACATTGCCTTCATTCTGGAGTCCTTGCCCGAGCTGGAACGCCAGGCCATCTGGCAATTGGTGGATGCCGAGCACGACGCCGACGTGCTGCTGGAAGTAGCGGACTGGGCACGTGAATCGCTGATTCGTTCCATGGACGCCGCGGACCTGATCGCGGCCGCCGGCAATATGGATGCCGACGAAATTGCCGATCTGGTCCCTGACCTGCCGCCCGATGTGGTGGCAGCCGTGCAGCGCGGCCTGACGGACGAGGAGCGTGCACAGCTGATCGAAGCCATGGGCTACCCCGAAGACACCGTGGGCGCCATCATGGACTTTGACATGGTGCGCGTGCGCGAGGACGTCACCCTGGAAGTGGTCCTGCGTTACCTGCGACGTTTGCAGGAACTGCCCGACCACACTGACCAGATCTTTGTGGTGGATCGTGCCGACAAACTGCAAGGCACGCTGTCGCTGACCCGCATGCTGGTCAGCGAGCCTGAAACCCTGGTGTCCTCCGTCATGTCCACCGATTATCTGACTCTGAATCCACTGGATTCGGACTCGGATGCAGCCGGGGCCTTTGAGCGTTATGACTTGGTGTCTGCTCCCGTGGTGGACGATATTGGCCGCCTGATTGGCCGAGTCACCATTGACGAAGTAGTGGACGTGCTGCAAGAGGACTCGGAAGAACAGGCCCTGTCTCGTGCCGGTCTGCAAGAGGACGATATTTTCTCGCCCATCCGTACGGCTATCCGCAACCGGGCCCCCTGGCTGCTGATCAATCTCTGTACGGCAGCAACGGCTTCCTTCATTGCCTCGCGCTTTGAGGATACCGTCAGCCACATCGTGATCCTGGCTTTCCTGATGTCGATTGTGGCCGGTATTGGTGGCAACTCCGGCAACCAGACCATGACCATGATCATTCGTGCCATTGCCACCGGCCGAGTCACAGGTTCCAACGTCCTGCCATTGATCAAGCGCGAACTGCTGGTGACCTTTCTGGTTGGTGTTTGTGGCAGCGCGGTAACGGCATTCTTTGCCTGGTTTATCTCCGGCTCGATCGCCATTGCTGCCGTGATGATGGCCGCCATGATCGGCAATATGTTGATTGGCGCGGCGCTGGGCGTGATGATCCCGATTCTGCGTGATCGCTTTGGCAATGACCCGGCTGTGGGCTCCTCGGTATTGCTGACCTTTGCGACGGACTCGCTAGGTTTCTTGCTGTTCCTGGGACTGGCGACGGTGTTCTTGCTGTAAATCGCCTGCGGGTATGATTAAAAAAAACCGGCTTCTGGCCGGTTTTTTGATTTCTGCATCAAAAGGAGTAAATCGCCTCTTTTAATCTTTTGGCCCCAGGGAACCTGAAAATCCGAACACTGGAACACCTAAATATCGGGGCGTTGGCCCGTTGATCCGTTGGATTTCAGTATGTTTGCCTTATCTTGTTAAGCACAAGCTCTCTACCTTTTCCCGGGGAAAAACGTGGTAGCCAATCTCAGAAGTTGCTGCAAACTCAAACACGCGCACCAAACTGTCCTTCCAAACAACTAAGATCGTGAGGACGACAGTCGGGCCTCTTCCAAGAACACTTCCAAACTCTCCTGTGTCCCCACGGCCTGAGCTCTTTGCAAAGACTCGGTCTGCGCTGTGTGCTCAAAAAAATCCAGTACGCCATTGGTCACTCGCGGCGCAATGCCTGCCAACTCCAGCTGACGACGCACTTGCAGAACCTCGTCACGGCGGCGCACGCCGTGCACCAGATGGCTGCGCAGGCAGGACTCCATAAAGTCCTGCAAGCCCCGCTGATTCAAATCCTCCAGGACTTCATACAGCTCGGCCCGCAAACCCATGCGCTCGGCCAGCATCAAGTTTTCAATTCCCAAGGCCTCCAGCCCCTTGGTCATCAAACTGCGCAGCAGCTTCAAGCGCATTGCATCCCCCGCCTGTCCCGGCAAGATACGCACAGAAGCGCCCTGAGCCTGCCAAAACGCCGCAGCCCTGCCTGCCCCTTGCCCTGCCGCCAACAAAGCCGTCTGAGCGCCTGTAGAGGGCACAGAGCCCATAATCGCCAGGTCAGCCAGCTCGATTCCGTGCTGTTGCGCCAAAACGTCCATGCTCTCCATGTCCTGGGGCTCGGCCGTACACAAATCCATGTACAGCGCTCTCACAGACAAATGCGGCATGACGGCCTTGGCCACTATGTATGCCTGTGTTCCCGTCACTGCCGACAACACGCCGTCAAGACTCCGCCAATCCGTATCCGCCTGCAAGCACAGTTGCGCTCCCAATTGCTGCGCCAGTTCGCTGGCTGCGGCACTTTCCCGGCGCACCAGGATAAACGGCACCTGCACACCAGCCGACTTCAAGGCAGCACCATAAAAACGCGCGACTTCGCCCGCCCCGATCAGGGCAATACGATGTAATAAGGGAGATGTTGTCATAGAAAAACACACAGAAGAAACGATCAGCCGCAGCCGGTAGCACCAAGCTGCGTCCTGTAGCTTACAGGGAAAAACGGCCCTGCATGAGCGGGATATAACCATTCACAGATCAGTTCGCAGCAACAAAGCTGGCATCCAAGAAAAAACCCCATGCGCCAGGGGCTCATGGGGTTTGATCTCGCAGCCTGCAGGCTGGGCAGCTTGAGTCAGAATCAGTTCAAGCGCCCATGGCACTGCTTGTATTTCTTGCCGCTGCCGCATGGGCAAGGATCGTTACGGCCCACGCGTGGCACTTCGCCCTTGGCCGCTTCGTCCAGACCGGGATCTTCACCGCTCAAGGCAGCATCGTAGTCCGAATGATGGAAACGGACATTGGAGTTGGCAGGAACCTCAACCGCGGCTTCCTCGACCTGCTCCGGAGTCTGAATACGCACGGTCATCAGCACTTTGACCACTTCATCACGCACACGGTCCAGCATGTCGGAGAACAGCTCGAAAGCTTCGCGCTTGTATTCCTGTTTGGGGTCTTTCTGGGCATAACCGCGCAGATGAATCCCCTGACGCAGGTGATCCAGGGCCTGCAAATGGCCACGCCATTGCGTATCAATGGACTGCAAGAGCACGGAACGCTCGAAATTGCCCCAGTTAGGCTGACCAACCAGATCAATCTTGGCTTGCAGCAGACGCTGGGATTCTTCGATAACGCGATCATGCAAGTCATCGTCGGTCAGATTGGATTCTTTCTCCAGCATTTCAGCCAAAGGCAGCTCAATCTGGAAGGTGCTCTGCAAAGCGGTGGTCAGGCCGGGGATATCCCATTGCTCTTCCATGGTGTCTTGCGGCACGTATTCACGGAACAGACGGCTGACGGCGGCTTCGCGCAGGCTGCTGATGGTGTCGGAAATATCAGCCGACTCCAGCACTTCATTACGCTGGGCGTAGATCACCTTGCGCTGATCGTTGGCCACGTCGTCATACTGCAGCAGCTGTTTACGAATATCGAAGTTGCGGGCCTCGACCTTGCGCTGAGCGGATTCGATGGAACGAGTCACCATGCGGGCTTCGATAGGCTCGCCTTCAGGCAAACGCAGACGCTCCATGATGGCGCGCACACGATCACCGGCGAAGATGCGCATCAGCGAATCTTCCAGCGACAGGTAGAAACGCGAGGAACCTGGGTCACCCTGGCGACCGGCACGACCACGCAGCTGGTTGTCAATACGGCGGGATTCGTGACGCTCGGTACCAATAATGCGCAAACCACCAGCCTGTTTGACCTGCTGGTTCAGCGGTTCCCAAGCAGCACGAATAGCCTGGATCTTGGCTTCTTTTTGCTCGGCACTCAGGGACTCGTCTTCACGCACCTGAGAAATTGCACGTTCGATGCTGCCACCCAAGACAATGTCCGTACCACGACCGGCCATATTGGTGGCGATGGTCACGTGACCGGGCATACCAGCTTCAGCCACGATGTCGGCTTCACGGGCGTGTTGCTTGGCGTTCAGTACCTCGTGCTTGACGCCAGCGGCATTCAGGCGTGTGGAGATCAGCTCGGAGTTTTCAATGCTGGTGGTACCCACCAGTACAGGCTGACCACGTTCGTGGCAGTCCTGAATGTCTTTCAGAATGGCATTGAACTTTTCGTCATCGGTTTTGAAGACCTGGTCGTTTTGGTCCTTACGGGCCAGCGGACGATTCGGTGGAATGATGACGGTTTCAAGACTATAGATTTCCTGGAACTCATAGGCTTCGGTATCGGCCGTACCCGTCATGCCCGACAGCTTGTCGTACATACGGAAGTAGTTCTGGAAAGTAATCGACGCCAGCGTCTGGTTTTCGTTCTGGATACGAACGCCTTCCTTGGCTTCCACAGCCTGGTGCAAGCCATCCGACCAGCGGCGACCAGCCATCAAACGGCCGGTAAATTCGTCCACAATCACCACTTCGCCGTCCTGGACCACGTATTGCTGATCGCGGAAGAACAGGTTGTGGGCGCGCAGGGCGACCATCAGGTGGTGCATCAGGGAAATGTGGCGTGGCTCGTACAGCGACTCGCCTTCGGGAAGCAAACCGATTTCGGTCAGGATCTGCTCGGCACGTTCGTGACCGGCTTCGGAAATATGAACCTGCTGGCCCTTTTCATCGACCCAGAAGTCGCCTTCGGGCTCGGGCTCGTGTGGACGAGGCTCTTGCGTCATGCGGGTCAGCATGGGCGGAACCACGTTCATGCGCACGTACAGCTCGGTATTGTCTTCGGCCTGTCCGGAGATGATCAGCGGTGTACGGGCTTCGTCGATCAGGATGGAGTCAACTTCGTCGACAATCGCGTAGGACAAACCGCGCTGGCGGCGATCCTCGGCGCGGTATTCCATATTGTCGCGCAGGTAGTCAAAACCAAATTCGTTGTTGGTACCGTAGGTAATGTCAGCCTGATAGGCAGCAATCTTCTCGGCATTGTCTTGCTGGGGAACTACGACCCCCACGCTCAGACCCAGGAAGTTGTACAGACGCCCCATCCAGTTCGCATCGCGTCGAGCCAGGTAATCGTTGACGGTCACCACGTGCACGCCTTTGCCGGACAGTGCATTCAGGTACACGGCCAAGGTCGCGGTCAGGGTTTTACCCTCACCCGTACGCATTTCGGAAATCTTGCCGTTGTGCAAGGCAATGGCACCGAGCATCTGCACGTCAAAGTGGCGCATGCCAAATACACGGACACCCGCCTCGCGCACTACAGCAAAAGCCTCGGGCAGGAGCGAGTTAAGCGAGGCGCCATCCTGAACACGTTGGCGCAGCTCCTGCGTCTTGGCTGCCAAGGCCTCGTCGCTCAGGCCCTGAATAGTAGGCTCAAGAGCATTAATCTGGGCGACCTGCTTACGGTACTGTTTGAGCAATCGGTCGTTACGACTGCCAATAAGCTTTTTCAGCAATGAAACCATTCTTGTGTCGTCAATGTAGGCGAGGCCGCAAGGGCTTGAATCTGTGCCTCGAGCCTATCTCTGGTTAAAAGGGATGCGCAAGCAAACAATCAGTTTAACGCACATGCTGCAAGACGGAACTACTTGTCCGAATCCAATTGCGCGATCTGCTGTTCTACATACTCACGCGCCGGCAGAAAAAGCTTGGGATCCAGAGCATGTCCGGCCATGCGCACTTCAAAGTGCAGGTGCGAGCCTGTGGACTGCCCGGTAGATCCGACACGGGCGATCAACTGCCCTTTTTCTACTACGTCGCCTAATTTAACAACGATTGATGACGCATGGGCGTATCGCGTGCTCATGCCATTGCCATGATTGATTTCCACCAGCTTGCCGTAACCTGTCATATAGCGGGCTTCCGATACCACCCCACCGGACGCGGCATAGATAGGCGTCCCCTTGGGTGCTGGAAAGTCCAAACCTTCGTGCAAGGCATGACGGCCCGAGATCGGGTGACGACGCCAGCCAAAGGAAGAAGCTACCTCGTCATAGTCCACCGGACGGTAATTGGGCAGACGTGCTTCGTTGCCGGTACGCTCGGTCAGCACGGAATCCAGCATTTGAAACCAGTCCTGTTGCTCGGACATCTGTTTGGCCAGATTATCCAGCTGCTCGCCCAGACGGTCGGCGTTCCAGACCAGGTCGGCTCCATCCATGCTGTCCATGACGGCCAGATCCTGCACGGGCATGGCACCGGCCAGCTCCGGATCGGTGTACTCAATGCCGGCCGCCTTGGCTACGCGCTTGCTGACACCGTCCATCTCGATCAGTTTGGCCTGCAAACCGCCGACTTTTTCGGCCAGGCGGGTCACGTTGTCCTGCATGGCAGCGGCCTGGCTCTGGGCCATATCCGCGTCCAGCGACACGCCACCGCGCTCACCCCAGTGCGACTGCACCAGAGCTCCCGCCGCTGCGGAAACGCCCAGCGATACCAGAGCCACCAGGGCGATCACCGTACGGCGCACCCCTTTGGCTTTGGCATCTAAGGACGTATAGTCTTTATGTTGATCCACTATCGTATAACCTCGAACATGACCTGGAAGCCCCCTTTTTCCTCATCCGCGCCAAAACGCAGTAGCGGGCAAAGCCACGCTTTGGGTTGGCTGGCCAGCGACCAGCAAGGTTCCCAGGTACTGGAAATGGCCCGGCAGCTGATGGCGGCGCAGACCCATGTAAGCAAAGCCTTGCCACCTGCTTTGGGCAAGGCTTGTAAAGTAGCCCGTATAGACAGACAGCAATTGACGCTGGCAGTTCCCAGCGCCGCACATGCGGCCAAGCTGCGTCAGCTGTTGCCCACTGTCACACGGCAGATGAATGCCGCTGGCTGGAACATTAGCGAGGCGCTGGTGCACGTGCAAGCCCATTTGTTTGCAGCTGTGACAGAAAAGCCCGCGCGCCAGGTACAAGTCCTGGACGAACGGGCCTTGGAATCATTTGAAAAGCTGCATGACTCATTGCCGCAAGGTCCCTTGGCGCAAGCCATCGAACGCTTGTTGCGTCATCATCGCGGCTAAGCAAAGCACCAGGATCGGGCCCCTAAGCAAGTATCAAGCGAATTTCCACTCGCTGGAAAAAGCGTGGGGTGCACTGGCAGCCGACTCGAAAGTCACCAGTTCCCAGCTATCCTGGGCGGCCAGCAAGGCACGCGCCAGCTGGTTATTCAAACCATGGCCGGATTTGCACGCCACATAGCGTGCAATCAGGGGGTGGCCAATCAGGTACAAGTCGCCAATAGCATCCAGAATCTTGTGCTTGACGAACTCGTCCTCGTAACGCAGACCGTCGCTGTTCAGGACACGGTACTCGTCCATGACGATGGCATTATCCAAACTGCCGCCACGGGCCAGACCGGCCGCACGCAAAGCTTCCACTTCGCTGGCGAACCCGAAGGTGCGCGCACGTGAAATAGTCTTCACGTACGAGTCATGCGCAAAATCCACCTCGGCAAAATTGGCCGTTGCATCAATGGCCGGGTGGTGAAAATCGATAGAAAACTGAAGGGCAAAGCCTTCGTAGGGCTCCAGACGGGCCCACTTGATGTCCTGCCCCTCGCCTTCAGAGACTTCGATGGGTTTGAGGACACGCAAAAACTTCTTGGCGGCTTCCTGCTCCTGCAAGCCCGCCGAACGCAACAAATACACAAATGTGCCGGCGCTGCCATCCATGATGGGCACTTCTTCAGCCGTCAGGTCCACGTGCAGATTATCAATGCCCAGGCCAGCGATGGCCGACATCAAATGCTCGACGGTTGAAACCCGAACATTATCCTTGATCAGCACCGAAGCCATACGCGTACCACCGACCTTGTCTGCCTGTGCGGGTAAATCCACGATTTCGGGCAGATCGATACGGTGAAACACAATACCCGTGTCAGGCGCAGCAGGGCGCAGTGTCAGTTCGACACGACGACCAGAGTGCAAGCCGACTCCTTTGGTACTGATGACATTCTTGATGGTGCGCTGACGAAGCATGGCTGTTCTTGTATTTGTAAAGTGTTGTTCGCAAAGACTATTGTAACCGTAATACGGGTTATCCACTATACGCTTTCTAAAAACATAAGCAATTGTCAAGCGTCAAACACCACGACACAACAAAGCACTTACGCCCCCTGAGCGCGAACGCCCAGGGGGAGTCGTGGGAGAAATCAAATTGGCGACTCGGGTAATCGCCGAACCTGATTTTTAATCAGCCTGCTTGCGCAAGAACGCCGGAATGTCGAAGTGATCCATACCGGCAGTCTCCAGTGCACGCACCTGAGCCGAAGCCTGGCTGCGTGGATTGCGGATGACGGCAGGCACGTCGGCGTTGGCGTAATCCGCACCGATGACAGGCATGTTGTCCGTACCTGTACGTAACACTTCTTCGTTGTTTTGTACCAACTGTGGGCGCGCTTGCTTGCGACCCAGGCCAGTAGCAACAACAGTCACACGCAGGCTGTCGCCCATGGACTCATCGTAAGCGGTACCAAAGATAACGGTGGCGTCTTCTGCAGCGTAGCCACGGATGGTGTCCATGATTTCGCGCGTTTCGCGCATCTTCAGGGACGACGAAGAGGTGATGTTCACCAGCATGCCGCGGGCACCGTGCAGGTCCACACCTTCCAGCAATGGGCAAGCGATGGCGCGCTCAGCCGCTTCACGAGCGCGGTTCGAGCCGGAAGCCACAGCGGTACCCATCATGGCCTGGCCTTGCTCGCCCATGATGGTTTTCACGTCTTCGAAGTCGACGTTCACGTTACCTTCAACATTGATGATCTCGGCAATACCGGCGCAGGCATTGTGCAAGACATCGTCAGCTGCCTTGAAGCAATCGGACTGTGTTGCGTCCTCATCCATCAAGTCGTACAGGTTTTCATTCAATACAACGATCAGGGAGTGAACGTGCTTGCTCAGCTCCTCGATCCCTTCTTCGGCCATGCGCAGACGGCGATTGCCTTCAAAGGAGAAAGGTTTGGTGACGACACCCACGGTCAAAATGCCCAATTCCTTGGCCACTTCAGCCACAACGGGGCTGGCACCCGTACCGGTGCCACCGCCCATACCGGCTGTAATAAACACCATGTTGGCGCCGTTCAATGCTGCGCGAATTTCTTCGCGAGCGGTTTCAGCGGCTGCACGGCCTTGGTCAGGCTTGGCACCGGCGCCCAGGCCGCTGCGGCCCAGACGAATCTGGATAGGTGCATCGCTGCTGGCCAGCGCCTGCGAATCGGTATTGGCGCAAATGAAATCAACGCCCTGAACACCAGAGTTGATCATATGCGTCACAGCGTTACCGCCTGCGCCGCCCACGCCCACGACCTTGATGACCGTGCCGCTACCGCTGGTATCTAACATTTCAAAGTTCATCATGATTGACTCCCACTCAAACACTTAATTAGTCAAGTTTCTACGTACTTCCCCGATACAACTGAAATTTGGAATCAGCTCAAAACATCTGCCAACCAAGGGGTTCGCACCCGGTTTGAACTGCCTCCTGGACCGCCCTTTCAGGCTGCCCGACCTGAGCGTCTTGCAACGCCCTTAATTCATGAACCATTCCTTCATACGGGCCATCAGACCTTTGACGCTGCCTTTTTGCTGAGCCACCTTGCGGCCACGAGCGCTTTGCAGGCGTGCCTCGGTCAACAAGCCCATCACGGTCGAAAAACGTGGGTTGCGCATGACATCAGCCAAGCTACCTTCATAGCTGGGCACAGCAATACGCACAGGTTTCAAGAACACGTCCTCGGCCAGCTCCACGATGCCCGGCAACATGGCCGTACCACCAGTCAACACCACGCCCGAGGACAGCAAGTCTTCGTAGCCCGATTCGCGCAGGCTTTGCTGCACAAAGGTAAACAGCTCTTCCACACGCGGCTCGATCACAGCACCCAGGGCCTGGCGCTTGACCTGGCGGTTGGGACGATCACCCAGACCGGGCACTTCAATCATTTCTTCCGGATGGGCCAGCGATTGCTTGGCCACACCAAAACGCAGCTTGATCTCTTCCGCATCCGGCGTAGGGGTGCGCAACATGGCGGCAATGTCGCTGGTGATCTGGTCGCCCGCGATCGGGATCACGTCGGTATGACGAATCGCACCGCCGGTGTAGATGGCGATATCGGTTGTACCGCCACCAATGTCTACCAGCACCACGCCCAGCTCTTTCTCGTCCGCCGTCAGGCAAGACAAGCTGGAGGCCAGAGGCTGCAAAATCAGGTCCTGTACTTCCAGACCACAACGACGCACACACTTGACGATGTTCTGCGCCGCGCTGACGGCACCGGTCACAATGTGTACCCGCACTTCCAGACGCAGACCGCTCATGCCTATGGGTTCGCGAATATCTTCTTGCGAATCCACGATGAACTCCTGCGTCAGCACGTGCAGCACTTGCTGGTCGGTGGGGATATTCACGGCCTTGGCCGTTTCAATCACGCGTGCCACATCGGTCGCTGTGACTTCCTTGTCTTTCACCGCCACCATGCCACTGGAGTTGAAGCTGGTAATGTGGCTGCCTGCAATTCCGGTGTAGACCTCACGGATCTTGCAATCGGCCATCAACTCCGCCTCTTCCAAAGCGCGCTGGATGGAATTGACTGTCGTCTCGATATTGACGACCACCCCTTTGCGCATGCCCTGGGATTCATGCTGTCCCAGACCAAGCACTTCAAACCGGCCTTCCGGCAGCACTTCGGCCACCACCGCAACCACTTTGCTGGTGCCGATGTCCAATGCAACGATCAGGTCTTTGATGTCACGAGTCATATGTTCTTTACTTCACAGGGGTAGATGAAACCGGAGCCAGCGTTATCGCAAAGCCATTCGGGTAACGTAAGTCGGCACTTTGCAAAGCACGGTCGCCAAGCCGTTGCATCAAGGCAGGCCAAGCCTGCACAAATCGTTCAACACGTACCGCAAAGGGCAATGCACCTTTACGACCGTGCGGGTCGGCAATATCAGCAGCCGGGTCACGCCCCAGGCTTAGCTGCATGCCGTTGGACAACACCACATCCCAGGCGTAGCGCGGGCTCAGCGTCACTTCACTGACCTGTACATCCAGCGGCCCAAACCAGCGTGCCAGCTCGGCATACCGTTGCACCACCAGACGCTCCGAATTCGGAGGACCGCTTAGCTGGGGTAAATCCACGTCATCAGGCACCACGGCTTTATTGGCCGAAAATGATTCACCCCAGGTGTTGATCATTTCGTCTTCGTTCCAATAGGCCAGCGGCTGCTGTTCTTCAATCCGTACCGACAAGCTATTGGGCCAAACGCGGCGGATCTGCGCGCGACGTACCCAAGGAGCCGTTTCAATCAGAGCGCGGGACTTGTCCAGATCTACGGTGAAGAAGTTGCCTTGCAGACGACCGGCAATCGTGGCTTTCACCCCTTCAGGAGTCACATAAGCCAGACGCTCGCCTTGCGAGGACTCGATCTGAATGCGTTCGATATTGAAGTACGGACGACGCACAGCCCAAACCACAACACTGATCACCAATGCCGATACCGCTAGCAAAGCCAGCGTATTGGCGATCAGGTTGGTCAGACGTGCATCGGAAAACATGAGTCAGGCTCCCCGTTCTATAAGCTGCGAGCAATGGCCTGCACCTTGCAGCGCGCCGTTGCCAAAATGTTCACGCACAACTGGGCGTAGCTGGTGCCCTCTGCTTTGGCTGCCATGGGCACCAAAGAGTGGCTGGTCATGCCCGGAGAGGTATTCATCTCCAGCAGCCAGGGGCGGTTTTGCTCGTCCAGCATGAAATCGGCACGGCCCCAGCCTTCGCAGCCCAGTGCATTGAACGCACGGACGGACAGATCCTGGATATGTGCCGTCAACTCAGGCGACAGATCTGCAGGACAGAAGTACTGGGTTTCGTCCGAGTAATACTTGTGTTCGAAGTCGTAATTGCCTTGTGGGGCCACAATATCGATCACGGGCAAGGCACGTGCCTGGGCGCCCACGCCGATGATGGGTACAGTCAATTCGCGACCACGAATGAATTGCTCAGCCAGCACGACCGTGTCGTAATGCATGGCGGTTTCAAAGGCGGCAACAGCCTCCTCGGCGCGGTCCACACGCACCACCCCCACGGTGGAACCTTCATGGGGCGGCTTCATGATCAGGGGCACACCCAGACGTTCAACCGCAGCGGCAACCTGGCTGACATGATCCAGCTGCGCAAAACCGGGAGTGGGCAAACCCAGGTGCTGCCAGATGTGCTTGGTCATGATCTTGTCCATGGCCAGGCCGGAGGCCATCACACCGCTGCCGGTGTAAGGAATGCCCATCCACTCCAAAGCACCCTGCAAGGTGCCGTCTTCGCCGTAACGACCATGCAAAGCAATAAACACGCGGTCAAAACCGGCCTGAGCCAGTTCGGTCAGTCCTTTCTCGCCCATATCGAACAAATGCGCATCCACGCCCATGCTGCACAGCGCTTCATGCACGCCTGCGCCAGACATCAAGGACACTTCACGTTCGGCGGACTTGCCGCCGTACAACACGCCGACCCGACCAAAATCCGCTGTCATGCCATTTCTCCCAATTGAGCAGGGATCCGGCTGATGGACCCTGCACCCATTACCAACACCACATCGCCGTCACGGACAAAGTCCAGAACGGCTTGTGCCATATCGCTGATTTCGGCCACGAAAATGGGTTCGACCTTGCCGAGCACACGCACTGCGCGACTCAAGGCACGGCCATCGGCGGCCACAAGGGGAGCCTCACCGGCGGGATAGACCTCTCCAAGGAGGACCGCATCGGCCTGGCTAAGTACCTGCACGAAATCTTCAAAGCAATCACGGGTGCGTGTGTAGCGGTGCGGCTGGAATGCCAGCACGATGCGGCGATCAGGCCAAGCACCACGTGCGGCCGCCAAGGTAGCAGCCATTTCGACAGGATGGTGACCATAATCGTCAACAACAGTAAACGTGCCACCACCTTGCGCCTGGGAAACCGGGAAGTCACCCACCATGGAGAAGCGGCGCCCCACGCCGGTGAACTCTTTCAGGCCACGGGCTATGACCTCGTCACTGACACCCAGCTCAGTGGCAACCGCAATGGCAGCCAAGGCATTGAGTACATTGTGCTTTCCGGGCAGATTCAGGCACACGGACAGCAGGGGAAGATCACCTGTGGCCCCTTTGCGCTGCACATCAAAACACATGGTGGTGCCACGGCTTTCGATGTTGATCGCGCGGACCTGGGCATCGGTATCAATGCCGTAAGTCGTGACAGGACGCGATACAAAAGGAATGATTTCGCGCACATTCGCATCGTCGTTGCACACGATCGCACTGCCGTAAAACGGCAGGCGGTGCGTGAAGTCGATGAAGGCGCTTTTCAGTCGGGCAACGTCATGACCATAGGTGTCCATATGGTCGACGTCGATATTGGTGATGATGGCCATCACCGGCAACAGGTTCAGGAAAGAAGCATCGGACTCATCCGCCTCCACCACGATGTAATCGCCCTGCCCCAAGCGGGCATTGGCACCGGCCGAATTCAGGCGACCACCGATCACAAAGGTGGGGTCCAGATCAGCCGCGCCCAGCAGGCTCGCTACCAGGCTGGTGGTGGTGGTCTTGCCGTGCGTACCAGCCACGGCAATGCCGCGCTTCAAGCGCATCAGCTCGGCCAGCATCAGGGCACGTGGCACCACCGGAATGCGGGCGGCACGCGCGGCCAGCACTTCGGGGTTGTCACCCGCAATGGCGGTGGAGGTGACGATAGCGCCCATGCCAGCGACGTTTTCGGCTTTATGGCCGATCACGATACGAGCACCCAGCTGCTCCAGGCGACGAGTCACCGCCGTTTCCTGAATATCCGAGCCACTGATGGCAAAGCCCAGGTTCAGCATGACTTCGGCAATGCCGCTCATGCCCGAGCCGCCAATCCCTACAAAATGAATATGTTGAATGCGGTGTTTCATCCCACCCTCCTTGCCGCCTGCTGACATGCTTCGGCAATCTGCTGCGTGGCATTCAACTGTGCATGTTCTTGCGCGTGGCTGGCCACACGACTTAATTCTTCACGGTTCAGTCCTTGCAACCACTGCGCAAGCCACTGAGCCGTCAACTCCGATTGTTTCTTGAGCCACGCACCCGAGCATTCGCTCAGGTAGCGGGCGTTGGCTGTCTGGTGATCGTCAATCGCGTGTGGCAGAGGCACGAACAGAGCCGCTACGCCGATTGCAGCCACTTCAGCTACCGTCATGGCACCGGCGCGACAAATCAGCACATCGGCCTCTTTCATGGCCTGCGCCATATCGCCAATAAAGGCCTTGCAGTCGGCCTGCACCTGATTGTCTGCGTAGCTTTGCTGCAAGCTTTCCAGATGCTGCTGGCCGGACTGATGGGTTACATGCGGACGCTGCTCGGCAGGGATCAGCGCCATGGCCTCAGGCACCACTTTGTTCAGCGCTGCAGCCCCCAGGCTGCCGCCCACCACCAGAATGCGTAGCGGTCCGCTGCGTTTGGCATAACGCTCGGCAGCCGAACCTTGGCCTACGAAAGCATCGCGCACCGGGTTGCCCACAGTTACTGCACCAGGCAAGGCACCGGGGAAGCCGGTCAACACACTGGTCGCCATTTTGGCCAGGTAGCGATTCGCCGTACCGGCCACCGCATTTTGCTCGTGCACTACCAGCGGGCGGCGCGACACAAAAGACATCAGGCCACCGGGGAAAGCCACGTAGCCGCCCATACCCAGTACCACATCCGGCTTGGCTTCCTGCAGGCAGCGATGCGCCTGCCAGCAGGCACGGATCAAAGTAAAGGGTAAAGAGAGCAATGCCTTCACGCCTTTGCCTCGTAGTCCGGAAAATCGCAGAGGCAGCATTTTAATCCCATGCTGTGGGACCAAGCTACCTTCCATGCGCTCGGGATGACCCAGCCACAACACTTGCCAGCCGCGTTGCTGCATGGCTTCAGCCACGGCCAGCCCGGGCATGATGTGCCCACCTGTACCGCCTGCCATGATCAGGATGGTTGGAGTGCTCATGTGCGCTTACCTCGCATCATTTGCCGATTCTCAAAATCCACCCGCAGCAACAAGGCAAAAGCCACCAGATTCATCACAATGCCCGAACCACCGTAACTGACCAAAGGCAAGGTCAGGCCCTTGGTAGGCAACAAACCCAGCACCACACCAATATTGATAAAAGCCTGCACGCCGAACCACAGCGCCACACCTTGAGCGACGACACCGCTGAACAAGCGATCCATGGCGCAGGCCTGACGACCAATATTGAAGCTGCGCCATACGACAAAGCCAAAGGTCAGGATCAGGGCGGCCACGCCAACAAAGCCCAGCTCTTCACCAATTACCGCGACGATGAAGTCGGTGTGGGCTTCAGGCAGGTAATGCAGTTTTTCCACGCTGGAACCCAGACCCACGCCAAACCATTCGCCTCGGCCCAAAGCAATCAGCGAGTGCGACAACTGATAGGCACTGCCATAAGCATTGTCAGGATTCCAGGGGTCCAGATACACGAACAAACGTTCACGACGCCAGGGCGAGAGCCAGATCAGCAAAAGGAAGCTGCTGACCATAATGCCCAGCAAGGCAGAGAACAACTTGCCGTTAATTCCGCCAATGAACAAAATGCCCACCGCAATGGCCACGATGACCATGAAGGCGCCCAAGTCAGGCTCCATCAACAGCAACACACCAACCAGACCCAGGGCCACCGCCATAGGCAGGAAACCCCGAATAAAGGTATGCAGATGCTGCTGCTTGCGCACGGTGTAATCAGCGGCATACAGAACCATGGCTACTTTCATCAGCTCCGAAGGCTGGAAGTTGATGATGCCCAAAGGCAACCAGCGACGTGCACCGTTTACTTCACGGCCAATGCCGGGAACCAGCACCACCAGCAGCAAGAAAATAGCCAGAGCAAACAGAGGCACGGCCAACTTCTGCCACACACGCAGCGGCACGGTTGCGGTAAACATGGCCAGCACCACACCCACCACAATGAACAAGGCGTGGCGAATTACAAAGTAGTAACGACCGTAGCTTTCATAGCGCGGTCCGTCTGCCAAAGCGATCGAGGCCGAATACACCATCAGCAAACCAAACAGGGTCAGCATCAGTGTGGCGGCCAGCAAGGGGCGATCAAACGCAGGCAATGCCGTGCGTCCGGGACGTACGGCATTGACACCCGAGGTCAGCTCAGCAAACAGACTCATGCCGGCTCTCCTCTATCCAGTGCCATCTCGGTCACGGCGGCGACAAAACACATGCCGCGATGGTGATAGCTTTTGAACATATCCATGCTGGCGCAGGCCGGAGACAGCAAGACCACATCGCCCGAACGCGCCTGCTCGGCAGCAGCTTGCACAGCAGCTTCCAGACCCTCGCAGAAACGATAACGGACATCATGAGCGTCCAGAACAGAGGCAATCAGCTTGGCGTCCTGCCCAATCAAAAACACTTCGGCCACATTCGAGGCAGCCGCAACGGCCAGCGGCTCAAAATCCTGGCCCTTGCCCAAACCACCGGCAATCAGCCAGACACGCTGATCAAACCCGCGCAAGGCGGCAACAGTCGCGCCGACATTAGTACCTTTGCTGTCATCCAGATATTGAACACCGTCCATCACACGCACCAGTTCGACACGGTGCGGCTCCCCTTGATAGGTGCGCAGACCATTGAGCAACTCAGCCCAACCCAGACCCAGACAACGAGCCAGCAACAAGGCTGCTTGGGCATTCAAGGCGTTGTGACGCCCCTTGATCTGCAAAGCCTCAACCGGCATCAAGCGTTTCAAGCCACCTTTACCGCGCACGGCAGGCTCAGCCGGTGCATTACGTTTTTTCAGGCCTGTGGCCGGCAGCTCAAAATCGGTAGGCTCATTGGTCACCAACCACTGCATGCCGCCATCCGTCAGCAAGCCCATATCGCCCAGCAAAGCGGGCTGGTCCAAACCGAAGCTGCGCACCGACTCCTGGCTGGCATCGGGAATCATGGCCATAACGGCTGGATCATCACGATTGACCAAGGCCACATCACACATGCTGTACATGCGCTGCTTGGACTCGACGTAAGCGTCCATGCCGCCATGCCAGTCCAGATGGTCCTGGGAGATATTCAGTACAACGCCAGCATCTGCCTGCAAGCTAAAGGTGCTGTCCAACTGGAAGCTGGACAACTCCAGAACCCAGACCTGAGGCAAGGCATTGTTTTCCAGAGCGTCGCACAGGGCGGTCAGCGCAGCAGGGCTGATATTGCCCACGGCCAGTGCAGAAACACCTGCCTGCTCCAGCAAGTGGCGCGTCATGGCTGTGACGGTAGTCTTGCCATTGGTGCCGGTAATGGCCACCACACGGCTTTCATGGCCTTGATCAGCCAGGTCTTTCAAGGCACGGGCAAATAGCTCGATCTCGCCAATGACTTCGATTCCACGATCTCGTGCCTGGCTTAAAAAGGCGGCCAGAGCAGGATCCAGGGGCGACAAGCCTGGGCTGATCACCAGGGTATGCACGTCGCTCAGGCTATCGGCCTGCAAGGCGTTCTGCCCCAGACGCACGTCCAGAGGCGCGTTGCTCAGGGCCTGAAGCTTGTCCAGACCCTGCACGTTCTCGCGTGTATCCGCCAAACGAATGCTGGCCCCCTGGGCCAAAGACCAGCGAGCCGCAGCAAAGCCTGTCTCGCCTAACCCCAGGATAAGCATGAGACCGTCTTTACGGATCGAAGGAAAACTCAACGCATTCATCGCAATTTCAATGTAGACAGACCGACCATGACCAGCATCATGGTGATGATCCAGAAGCGAACCACCACCTGTGTTTCTTTCCAGCCGCCAACTTCAAAGTGATGGTGCAGCGGCGCCATACGGAACATTCGTCTGCCCTGCCCGTAGCGTTTCTTGGTGTACTTGAACCAGGTCACCTGCAGCATCACCGACAAGGTTTCCACCACAAACACGCCACCCATAATGAACAGCACGATTTCCTGGCGAACGATCACCGCAATCGTGCCCAGCGCACCGCCCAGGGCCAGCGCACCCACATCACCCATGAACACTTGGGCGGGATAGGCGTTGAACCACAAAAAGGCCAGACCGGCACCGGCAATGGCCGCACAGATCACCATCAACTCGCCCGCGCCGGGGATATAGGGGAACAAGAGATATTTGGAGTAGTCGACCCGGCCAACCACGTAGGCAAAAATGCCCAGGGCAGCGCCCACCAGCACGGTAGGCATGATGGCCAGACCGTCCAGGCCGTCCGTCAGGTTGACAGCGTTGCTGGAGCCAACAATCACTGCCCAGGTCAATACCACAAAGCCCAGCACACCCAGCGGGTAGCTGACGGACTTGAAGAACGGCACGATCAGGTCAGCCTGCGTAGGCAGGGGCATGGTGAAGCCGCTCAGGACCCACTCTTTGAACAAGGGCCACAGCTCAGTATTGGCAGGCACCGAAACGGCAAAGCTCAGGTACACGGCCGCAACGATACCGATCAAGGCTTGCCAGAAAAATTTCTGACGCGAGGACATGCCTTCGGGGTCACGATTGACGACTTTCTTGTAGTCGTCTGCCCAACCAATCCAGCCAAAACCAAAAGTCACCAGCAGAACAACCCACACAAAACGGTTGGTCCAGTCTGCCCACAACAAGGTACTGATACCGATAGAAATCAGGATCAGGACACCGCCCATGGTGGGCGTGCCGTTCTTTTGCAAATGCGATTCCGGACCGTAAGCGCGGACAGCCTGACCAATCTTCAGTTCGGTCAACTTGCGAATCACCCAGGGTCCTGCCAACAAGCCAATTGCCAGCGCAGTGGCGCTGGCCAAAATAGCACGCAGGGTGATGTACTCAAACACCCCAAAGGCGCGAATATGATCGTCCGATAGCCAACGTGCCAGTTCAAGAAGCATGAGTGGCCCCTTCGTTATGGGAGAAGTGGTTTTCCAGGGCGGCAACCACACGCTCCATACGGGCGCTGCGCGAACCCTTGATCAACACATGGGATGGCTCCAGGGCCAGCAGATAAGCCACCATGTCTTCCAAAGTCTCGAATTGATGCGCACGCGCACCAAAAGCCTGGGCAGCATGGCTGGCATCGCCACCCAAGGTCAGCAATTCATCCATGCCACGCTCTTTGGCGTAGGCACCCACTTCAGCGTGCAATTCGGAGCTGTTATCACCGATCTCGGCCATATTGCCCAGCACCAGCACCTTGCGGCCTTTCAGCTGTGCCAGCACATCAATGGCAGCACGTACCGAATCCGGGTTGGCGTTGTAGGTGTCGTCAATCAACTGGTAACCGGAAGACAGCTGCTTGGGCTGCATACGGCCCGTGACAGGACGGAAGCTTTCCAGACCCTGCACAATCGCGCTCAACGGCGCACCGGCGGCATGAGCGCAAGCGGCAGCGGCCAAGGCATTGCGCAGGTTGTGGATACCGGGGCTGTTCAAGGTCAGGGCAGAAGACTGACCTGCCACATGCAACACAAAACGGGTTTGAGCTGGCTCGACAAACATATCGGCCGCAAAGACCGTTTCCTGACCGCTCAGGCCAAAACGCAATACGGGACGCTGACCAGCCTGCTCAGCCCACATGGCGCTGAAGGCATCATCATCAGGAATCACCAGCGCGCCATCTTGTGGCAGCGCGTCGATCACGGCACCGTTTTCACGAGCCACTGCTTCCACACTGTGCATGAACTCCTGGTGTTCACGCTGTGCGTTATTGATCAGGGCAATCGTGGGGCGAGCCATGGACGCCAGCACGGCAATCTCACCGGGGTGGTTCATGCCCATTTCCAGAACGGCGGCTTTGTGCTCGGAGCTCAAACGCAGGATGGACAGGGGTACGCCCAGATCGTTGTTCAAATTACCGCGAGTTGCCAGGCTTTCTGCTTCGCCCAACCAGGCGCGCAAGATCGCGGCAATCATTTCCTTGGTCGTGGTCTTGCCATTGCTGCCGGTCACGCCAATGACAGGGATGTCAAAGCGCGAGCGCCACTCGGTCGCCAAGGTCATCAGCGCACGACGCGTATCGCCCAGCACAATTTGTGGCAGTTCGACGTCGGCATCACGCTGAGCCACGAGGGCCGCCACAGCGCCCTGCTCTTTCGCTTTTTCCAGATAGCGATGACCATCGAACTGCTCGCCGCTCAGGGCCAGGAACACATCACCTTTGCTCAGGCTGCGGGAGTCGGTGCTCAAACGCACGCCACGCAACCACAGCAAGGCGGCTTTGGCCCAGTCGGAATCGTCAAACACAGAGCGCTCGCCCTGCACTTCCTGGTAGGTTTCGTGGCCCTTACCGGCCAGCAAAACAATATCTTCAGGGCTGGCAGCCCAGATCGAAGACAGGATGGCGCGAGCCCGATCCATTTGCACGGCCGGCGCTTCAGGCATACCAGCCACGATCTGACGAATGATTTCGGCAGGATCTTCAAAACGAGGGTTGTCGGTCGTGACCAGAACGCTGTCAGCCAGACGAGCCGCCACTTCACCCATAATGGGGCGCTTGGCCGTGTCGCGGTTACCGCCGCAACCAAATACGCAAATCAGCTTGCCGCCACGTACGCTGGCCACTTCACGCAAGGCTTGCAGGGCGCGTTCCAGTGCATCGGCAGTATGAGCGTAATCCACCACGACCAAAGGCAAGGGCTGACGACCTGCGGTGCTCTTGGGCGTCACAATTTGCAAACGGCCAGGCACGGACTCCAGCTTGTCCATGATGCGAGCGATCTTGGACACGGGCCAGCCTACTTCTTGCAGCACACCGGCCACCAGCAAGAGGTTGGCCACGTTATGCTCACCCAGCAGGTGAGTCAGAATTTGGGCGGTGCCGTGAGCAGTCACCAGATTGAATACCTGGCCGTCGGCACCGGTATGCACGTCCTGAGCCAGCAAATCTACCTCGGGCTGGCTCATGGAGTAGGAAATCACACGGGCGGCCAGACCGGCCTGCATCAATTCACGGCCCGTTTCATCGTCAGCGTTCACGACGGCGCTACGCAGACCAGGCCAACTGAACAGGCGCAGCTTGGCCTGTTTGTACTCTTCCATGCTGTGGTGATAGTCCAGATGATCATGCGTCAGGTTCGTGAACCCGGCAATATCAATACGGACACCATCCAGACGGCCCTGTTCCAGACCAATGGACGAGGCTTCCAGGGCCACGGCATTGCCGCCTTGGGCGCGAATAGCAGCCAGGCTACGGTGTACGGTCAGCACGTCCGGCGTGGTCAGGACGCCACCCAGATTGGAGCCATCGGGCAAGGTCACGCCCAGCGTACCGATCGTGCCGCAAGGCACTTGGGAATGATTCAAGGCCGACGCCACCCACTGCACGGTGGACGTCTTGCCATTGGTGCCGGTCACCGCCACGACAGTCATGGCCTCGGAAGGACGGCCCCACCATTCGTGGGCCACTTCACCCAGCAAGGCACCCAGATTGGGAACCTGCAAAACAGGCACACCGGGATCAACTGTTTGATCGCCCTGCTCGCGCACAATGGCCACAGCACCTTGCTGCACAGCCTGAACTTCGTACTCACGACCATCACCCTGATGGCCGCGGCAGGCGAAAAACGCATCACCCGCCTTGATCTGGCGGGAATCCAAACACAGATTAGCCGTGGGCGCTACATGCTGCGCCAGCCACTCCAATATTGCTGCGGCGTTCATCGTACATTCTCCGCACCGGGGCCAACGGCCACCAGCGAATCTATGGGCGCATCAGGCTGGACACCTAGGCGTCGCAAGCTCCGGGCCACAATTTCTGAAAAAATCGGCGCGGCAATACGCCCGCCGTAATAATTGGAACTATGTGGTTCGTCAATCGTGACGGCCACCACAATGCGAGGATCGGAGACAGGCGCGAAGCCGACAAAAGAGCCGCGATACAAGGACTTGCTGTAGCGACCATCCACAATCTTGCGGGCCGTACCGCTCTTGCCAGCGACGCGATAGCCTTGCACCTGAGCCAGACGGGCACCGGCGGGACCCGCCGCGGCTTCCAGCATGGCGCGAACTTCCGCGGCCACTTTAGGTGTGTAAACCTGAACGCTGGCAGGCTTGCCTTCACGCTTGAGCAAAGTCATGGAAACCATGTCGCCATTACGCGCAAACGCCGTGTAGGCGTGGGCAATTTGCAGCAGGGAAACCGACAGGCCGTAGCCATACGACATGGTGGCGCGCTCGATGGGACGCCAGCGCTCCCAGGGGCGCAGTCTTCCGCTGGCAATACCGGGAAAATCGGCCTGCGGAGAACGGCCAAAACCCAGCTCGGTAAACTTGTTCCACATTTCCTGCGAAGTCAGGCGCTCGGAAATCATGGTCATGCCAATATTGCTGGACCGACGCAAAATACCGGCAGCATCCAGCATGCCATTGTTGCGACTAACGTCACTGATCACGCTACCTTGGTAGCGGTACTGACCATTGCCCGTGTTGAACTGGGTGGCGGTGGTGATGCGGTTGATATCCAGCGCCAGAGCCACGGTAAACGGCTTCATGATGGAACCGGGCTCAAAGGTGTCGGTCAAGGCACGGTTACGCAGGGCCGGACCCTTGCGATCATCCCGGTCGTTGGGGTTGTAGGTAGGCAAGTTCACTAGGGCCAGAATCTCCCCGGTTTTCACGTCCATGACCACGGCCGCAGCGGCATTGGCCTTGACGTCTTCCATACCTTTTTTCAAGGCAGTGTACGCGTCGAACTGCAAGCCGGCATCAATGGACAAGTGCAAATCCTGACCGTGGGTAGGTGGGATGATGGCGCGCACGTCCTCCACCACACGTCCCAGACGGTCACGAATTACGCGGCGCGAACCGGGCGTGCCGGACAAGGCAGAGTTGAAGGCAAGCTCAATGCCCTCGATGCCCTGGTCTTCAATATTCGTAAAGCCCACAATGTGCGCCATGACATCCCCTTCGGGATAGAAACGACGCATTTCTTCTTGTTGGTGGATACCAGGGATTTTCAGTTCAGCGATTTGAGCCGCCACATCCACATCCACCTGACGCTTGATGTAGACGAAGTTACGATCTTCAACGGACAGACGACGCTCGATATCGGACTGCCCCATACCAAGGAGCTTGGCCAACTGACCGATCTGCTCGGGTTTGGCATTCCGAGCATCATCAGGAATAGCCCAGATGGCTTTGACAGGCACACTGGAGGCCAGCACCACAGAACCCGTACGATCAAAAACCTTGCCACGCATGGGCGGCAGCACCTGGGTGCGCTCGTAACGGCGCTCGCCTTGCTGCTGCAAAAATTCGGTAGACAGGCCCTGCAAATACAAAGCCTTGACGATCAGGGCGCCAAAACCCAGAAACAAGAGGACCAGCACCAAACGCGAGCGCCAGAATGGAATCTGGACGCTCAGGACGGGATTTTCGTGATAGCCGAATCGTTTCATGGCCGCCCTCCGGACTGCGCCTGGGTCGAGCTCAGCTCACCCCCTTGCAAATAGAGAGTGCGCTCGGGAGAGCTCAACACCAGGCCCAATTCGTTGCGACCAATATCGTCTACGCGAGCGTTACGGGCCAGCTCGGCCCGTTCCAGTTGCAGACGACGCCAGTCCGTATCCAGTTCACCGGCTTTGGTGACCAGACGATCGGTTTGCACAAACAGCTCGCGCGCCTGATAGCGCGCCGTCACCAAAGAGATGGCCGAAAGCATCAACACCAAAGAGAGGGTGATGACCAGGCGCATCATCGGCGGCCTCGCTTGCCGGCGGGCTGTCGGCTATAGGCGGCCTGTTGCAGCAGACGCTCGCTGGCGCTGCGCATCCAGTCCTGGGGGATGGGGGTGTCGGTGCGTTGCACCACACGTAATACCGCCGAGCGGGCTCGGGGGTTGTCGCTGGACTCCTCGTCGGTGGGCAAGATTCTGCCCAAAGACTGCACCAGAGGCTGGGGCAAGTCTTTTTCTAGGATAGGTAGACGTGACTGTTCCTGCGCGGGACGCGCAGCTGCGTTCATGAACTGTTTGACCATGCGGTCCTCCAGTGAATGAAATGCAATCACCGCAAGCCTGCCCCGAGTCGCCAATCGACTCAGAATTGACGGAAGCGCGTGCGCGAGCTCTTCGAGCTCACGATTGAGGTAAATCCGTATAGCCTGGAAGGTCCTGGTTGCCGGATGTTGACCCTTTTCGCGCGTGCGGACGACACCGGCGACGAGCTCGGCGAGATCACGCGTTGTATGTAGCGGGCGGGATTGGCGGCGATCAACAATCGCCTTTGCAATCTGGAAAGCAAACCGTTCTTCGCCATATTCTGCAATGACCTCCTTTAAAACCTCTACGCTGACCTCGGCCAGCCACTGTTCAGCGGTCAAACCACCGCTGGTATCCATGCGCATGTCCAACGGACCTTCGCGCATAAAAGAGAAACCTCGTTCTGCGTCGTCGATTTGTGGCGAGGAAATGCCCAAATCCATCATGACGCCTTGCAATGGCCCCACATCCAGCTCGTCCAGAGCCTTGGCCAAATCACCAAAACCACTATGTACAACCGTCACACGGCTATCTTGTGCTGCCAGCTCCTGGGCCACGGCGATCGCTTGCGGATCCTTGTCGATCACGATCAGGCGCCCCTGGGGACTCAAGTGCGACAACAAGAGACGGCTGTGACCGCCACGACCAAAAGTGCAATCGACGTACACACCATCGACCAAACCCTGGATTTCGGGGTTTTGCGCCCAGCGCCGGGCCTCAAAGGACGGATCCACGAGGGCCGCCACCGTAGGCTCCAGCAGCACGGATCGATGTACCAGCGTCATGACTTACTCAGAAAGAAAAAGTGTCGAATACGTCTGTGGAGTTTTCAGCCAGATCCTGGGCCTGTCGGCGTTCCAGTTCCTGCGCATTCCACAACTCAAAATGGGTGGCCATACCCAGCAGCATGGCGTCGCGCTCCAACCCCACTGCGGTGCGCAGTTCGGGAGCGATCAATATCCGACCAGCGGAGTCCAGATCAACGTCCTGAGCACTACCCAGCAGCAGGCGTTGCAAGAAACGGGCACTCATGGGGAAGCGGGCAATTTGTTCGCGCTTTTCTTCCCACACACTGCGCGGATACACCAGCAAACAGCCGTCGGGATGGCGAGTGAGGGTCAAGCGGCCTTGTTCCTGCTGCAAAAGCGCGTCACGGTGCCGAGTCGGAATGGACATCCGACCCTTAGCATCCAGTGTGAGTGCGCTGCTGCCTTGGAACACTATTTTCCCCCACTTTTTTACACTATTTCCTACTTTTCCCCACTCTACGGGGGAAAGCCTTTGCGGTCAAGGCAGTGGTTGCAATTTTTTCAATCACAACAAGCACTTAGCGCACTATCCTAGAAGTGGCTAAAAAAAAATACTGTGTGAAATCAAGAAATTGCAGGGCGCATTAAAAGTGAATTGTTATAAAAATGCGCGCAAGCGACTCTTGCCAAGGATTCAACATCCTTAACAATTGCTTTCAAATGTACGAAATCGGTGCAATTGGTGGCGAACGCCGGGGGAAGTGTGAGACAGGCCTATAGGCCGGATTCTGTATGCCAGCGGGAACCCGCTGGCCGGCAATCATTCCTCTGGACCGACCATTACTGGCCGGTTCTAGCTACCTACCCGCATACTGAGACGAGCCGCCTCTCGGGCTAAAAGCCTGCGTATGCCTATTTGGTATTGCTCCGGGTAGAGGTTACCGCGTTTCACCCCACAGCACTTTGCACCGAAGTACAAGAAAACACGGAAGTCGCCGTATCTGTGCCTGCTTGCGCAAGCCCTTGCTGTGGTCTCGTCTCTGTGGCCCTGGTCCTCGGCTCGTCTGGCGTGATGCCACACTTGCCGGACGGCTGTTAGCCGCTACCCTGCTCTATGGAGTCCGGACCTTCCTCGATACTTGGTACCGCGACTGCCCAGCCTGCCTCACAGATGCATTGTAACCTGCGACAATAGAGAAATTCGCAGGACGCGCTGATTTATCTGGAGTCTTATGTCCACCAATCTGATTTCCCTGACCGATGCCCAATTGGCATTCGGCCACCATGCTTTGCTGGACCATGCCGATCTGGTCATTCAAAGCAACGAACGTATCGGTCTGATCGGGCGCAATGGTGCTGGCAAATCGTCACTTTTGAAAATTCTGGATCAACGTCAAGCTCCCGACGATGGTCAGGTCAAACGACTGGGCGGGCTGAAAGTAGCCACCGTCGAACAAGAACCGGAGCTGGATCCGAATCTGAGCATTTACGATTTGCTGTGTGGCGATTTCACCGAAGCCGAAGACTGGCAACGCCCTGCCCGCGTCAACGCCCTGATCGACAAGCTGGGCTTGAATCCGGATGCACTGGCTGGCAGCTTGTCGGGCGGACAGCGTAAACGCGTCGCCCTGGCCAATGCCCTGGTGAACGAACCCGACCTGCTCTTGCTGGACGAACCCACCAACCACCTGGACTTTGACGGCATTCTTTGGCTGGAACAATTGCTGCTGGATTTCCGCGGCAGCGCGGTCATCATTACCCACGACCGCCGTTTCCTGGATGTGGTGGCAACGCGAATTGTCGAGCTGGATCGCGGCAAGTTGTTCAGTTTCCCCGGTAACTTCAGCCAATGGCAGGAACGCAAGGCTGAATACCTGGAAGCAGAGAAGCAACAAAATGCCAAATTCGACAAATTTCTGGCCCAGGAAGAAGTCTGGATTCGCAAAGGCGTGCAAGCCCGCCGCACCCGAGATGAAGGTCGTGTTCGCCGCCTGGAACAATTGCGCCGTGATCGTGCCGAGCGACGCGAGCGCTCGGGCGACGTCAAATTCGCCATTTCCGAAGGCCAGCGCTCCGGCAAACTGGTCGCTGAACTGCAAGATGTCACACACGGCTACGACGATCGCATCCTGATCAAGGATTTCTCCACCGTGCTGATGCGCGGAGACCGTATTGGCCTGATCGGCCACAACGGCGCCGGCAAAACCACACTGCTACGCATCATGCTGGGTTTGCAAGAGCCTAATTCTGGCACTGTACGCCACGGTACCAAACTAAACATTGGCTACTTTGACCAAATGCGCAGTCGCCTGGACGAAAACGCCACTCTGGCGGACACCATCAGCCCCGGCAGTGAGTGGGTGGAAATTGGCAATCAGCGCAAGCACATCATGAGCTACCTGGAAGACTTCCTGTTCCCGGCAGCCCGCGCTCACTCCCCGGTACGCAGTCTGTCTGGCGGTGAACGTGCCCGACTGGCGCTGGCCCGCATGTTTGCCCAACCTACTAATGTATTAGTACTGGACGAACCGACCAACGACCTGGATATCGAAACTCTGGAGCTGCTGGAAGACCTGATTCAGGATTACACGGGCACCGTGCTGCTGGTCAGCCACGACCGTACCTTTCTGGATAACGTGGTCACCCAGGTGATTGCAGCCGAAGGCGACGGCCATTGGGGCGAGTATGTGGGTGGCTACGACGAGTGGCTGGCACAACGCCCGCAAGCCAAAGCCGAGACACCGGCAGCCAGCACTCCAACTCCCGCCGCTACTGAAAAACCTGCTGCAGAGCGCAACAACAAGGCTAACAAGCCTGGCCGTCTGGCCCCGTGGGAAGAAAAGGAACTGGACGCGCTGCCCGAGAAAATTGCAGCCATAGAAAGCCAGCAAGCCGAACTGGCAGAACAGCTGAGCGCACCGGATCTGTATAAAGATGGCTCTGCTCGAGCCGACGAGATCAACCAACAACTGGATCAGCTCAACACTGACCTGGAGCAGTTATTTGAGCGTTGGGAAAAGTTGGAAGAAAAGCGCTTGGCCAGCTAAAGGGAGACAGAGGAATCAGGGATTCAGCCCGGTAAAGCCGAACTGATCCTCCGGTTCCTCCTCAATCCGGGCAATGCGCTGACAATCGACCATGATCGGTTCGAGTACCGTGCAACAACACGGCAGAACCTCGCCTGGGCCGACATACGCTAAAGGCTGCTCTTTATAAGCAACCTTTCCATACACAAGAGGAATACGGCAGGAGCCGCAATAGCCGCTCCTGCATTGATACTCAACCTGATGGCCGGTTCGTTCCAAACCTTCCAACAAAGTTTCGCCGTCCCGCAACTGAAAGTCATGATCAGTTGTCCGGACTTGACTCATAACTCGATACCGTCGAAATCGCCAGCCGACACGGCCGAGTCGATCTGACCGACCAGGTAAGAGCTCAGTTCCACCTCTTGAGGTGCCACCTGCACGGTGTCCGAGGACAGCCAGGTGTTGATCCAGGGAATGGGGTTGTGTTTGACGGACTCAAACGCAGGCTTCAGGCCCACAGCACCCATACGGATATTGGTGATGTATTCCACGTACTGTCCCAGAATGTCCTTGTTCAGACCAATCATGGAACCGTCGCGGAACAGGTAATCCGCCCACTGTTTCTCCTGCTCGGCTGCGTCTTTGAACATATCAAAGCAGACCGGCTCCAGTTCGCGGGCAATCTGAGCGAACTCGGGATCATCGCTACCGGAACGCAGAATATTGATGATGTGTTGCGTACCAGTCAGGTGCAACGCTTCATCACGCGCAATCAAGCGAATGATCTTGGCATTACCTTCCATCAACTTGCGCTCGGCAAAAGCGAAGGAGCAGGCAAAGCTGACGTAAAAGCGGATGGCCTCAAGAATATTGACGCTCATCATGCACAGGTACAGCTTCTTCTTCAGCTCGTAGACGCTTAGCGTGCGGGTTTCACCGTTGATCTCATGCTCGCCCGCGCCCAGTTGGGCATACAGCATGGTGTCGCTGATCAGATCGTCGTAGTACGAAGAAATATCGGCCGCACGCAGCTGAATGTTTTCGTTACGCACGATGTCGTCAAAAATAACGGACGGATCATTGGCAATATTGCGAATGATGTGCGTGTACGAGCGCGAGTGAATTGTCTCGGAGAAAGCCCAGGTTTCAATCCAGGTTTCCAGCTCCGGAATCGATACCAGAGGCAGGAAGGCCACGTTGGGGCTGCGGCCCTGAATGGAGTCCAGCAAGGTCTGATATTTCAGGTTGCTGATGAAAATATGCTTTTCGTGGTCAGGCAGGTTCTGGTAGTCGATCCGGTCCTGGGTGATGTCCACTTCTTCTGGACGCCAGAAGAAGGACAACTGCTTTTCAATCAGCTTTTCAAAAATCGGATATTTTTGCTGGTCGTAGCGAGCCACGTTAACCGGCTGCCCAAAGAACATGGGTTCTTTGAGCTGGTCGTTATCCGTTTTAGAAAAAGTACTATAGGTAGTCATGATGCTATTTACCCTTGCTTAGATCTTGCACGCGCCGCCTGCGCAACCGTCGTCCTCTACTTCGCCATGCGAATCATCGGCACCGTCGCGGGTGTTGTGGTAGTACAAGGTCTTCACACCGTATTTGTAGGCCAGTAGCAAGTCCTTGAGCAGTTGCTTCATCGGTACGCGACCACCCTCGAACCGCTGTGGGTCATAGTTGGTGTTCGCAGAGATCGACTGGTCAACGAACTTCTGCATCACGCCAACCAACTTCAGGTAGTCGTCGTTACCGGGCATTTGCCACAGCAACTCGTACTGATCCTTATATTTTTCAAATTCGGGCACCACCTGACGCAAGATGCCGTCCTTGGACTGCTTGACGGACACCAGGCCACGCGGAGGCTCAATACCATTGGTGGCATTGGCAATCTGGCTGGAGGTTTCCGAAGGCATCAAGGCGGTCAGGGTGGAGTTGCGCAGACCGTGCTTGACGATGTCAGCACGCAGGGCTTCCCAGTCCAGGTGCAGCGGCTCGTTGCAAATACCGTCTACATCTTTCTTGTAGGTGTCGGTAGGCAGCAGTCCCTTGGCATAGGTTGTTTCGTCAAAGGCGTCGCAAGGACCGTATTCACGCGACAACTGTACCGAAGCCTTCAACAGGTAGTACTGGATGGCTTCAAAGGTACGGTGGGTCAGGCCCAACGCTGCCGGGTCGGAGTAACGGGTGCCGTTCTTGGCCAGGTAGTAAGCGTAGTTGATGACGCCAACGCCCAGGGAGCGACGCTTGTTGGTTGCGTTCAGTGCAGCCTTGACCGGGTAGTCCTGATAGTCCAGCAAAGCATCCAGAGCGCGAACAATCAGTTCAGCCAGACCGTCCAGCTCGTCCAGGGACTCCAGAGCACCCAGATTGAAAGCCGACAGCGTGCACAGCGCGATTTCACCTTCGGGATCGTTCAGATCGTTCAAAGGCTTGGTGGGCAGGGCAATTTCCATGCACAGGTTGGACTGGCGCACGGGAGCGCGGTCGGCCTGGAATGGGCTGTGCGTGTTGCAGTGGTCCACGTTCTGAATGTAGATACGGCCGGTGCTGGCACGCTCTTGCATCAGCAGGGAGAACAGCTCCACAGCAGGCAGGCTGCGCTTGCGGATGGCGGGATCTTGTTCGTACATCTCGTACAGACGCTCGAACTCGTCCTGGTCGGCAAAGAAGGCTTCGTACAGACCGGGCACGTCATGAGGCGAGAACAGCGTGATATGGCTGCCCTTGATCAAGCGTTGGTACAGCAAGCGGTTGATCTGAACACCGTAGTCCAGGTGACGGATACGGTTTTCTTCTACACCACGGTTGTTCTTCAGAACCAGCAGTGTTTCCACTTCCAGGTGCCACATGGGGTAGAACAAGGTTGCCGCACCACCACGCACGCCGCCTTGCGAGCAGGACTTCACAGCGGCCTGGAACATCTTGAAGAAAGGCAGGCAGCCGGTGTGCTGAGCCTCACCACCGCGAATTTCGCTACCGACGGCGCGAATGCGACCACCGTTGATACCGATACCGGCGCGCTGCGATACGTAACGGACAATGGCGCTGGTCGTGGCATTGATGCTGTCCAGGCTGTCGTCACATTCGATCAGCACGCAAGAGCTGAACTGACGGGTGGGTGTGCGCACACCAGCCATGATGGGCGTGGGCAAGGAAATCTTGAATTGCGATACCGCGTCGTAAAAGCGCTTGATAAAGCCCAGGCGAGTGTCGGCAGGGTAACGGGCGAACAGGCACATGGCCACCAGCATGTACAGGAACTGGGGGCTTTCGTAAATGCGCTTGGTCACGCGGTTTTGAATCAGGTACTTGCCTTCCAGCTGCTTGACGGCACCGTAAGAGAAGTTCATGTCACGCCAGTGATCCAGATGGGCATCCAGCTCATCGAACTCGGCGCGCGTGTAGTCTTGCAGCAGATGCGGATCGTAGCGACCTTCCTTGGTTTGCAAGGTTACGTGATCGAACAGGCTTGGAGGTTCAAACTGACCAAAAGCGATTTTGCGCAAATGGAAAATCGCCAGACGGGCAGCCAGATATTGGTAGTCAGGCGTATCTTCGGAAATCAGATCCGCAGCCGACTTGATGATCGTTTCGTGGATGTCGCTAGTGCGAATGCCGTTATAGAACTGAATGTGAGAGCGCAGCTCTACTTGAGAGACGGACACATTACTCAGACCTTCAGCGGCCCAATCAACCACTCGGTGAATCTTGTCGAGGTTAATAGGTTCTGTACGGCCATCTCGTTTGGTGACCATTAGCTGTTCGGTTGATTGCATGTCAGTCTCTGAAATCGGGGGTGATTGACGGAAGACGCGGCTTTTGCAGCCGCCAGCGTCATTTGATGCACACCATATATAGTGTGATATTGGCGTCATTCTACTACATATAGCGGATTGAGCGAATAGCGGTTTTTGGACTGCAGAGCAGATTCGGCACATAAAAATGCAACTAAACTTTGCTCTGCTAACAATTTCCTATTGCGTCTGGAACTCTTGCACGCAGCGCAGCAAAGCCTCGCCATAGGCCTCTCTTTTACGTACGCCTATGCCTGTAATCGGCTCCAGATCAGCCTCTGAACTAGGGCAACGAATAGCCACTTCGCGCAAAGTGGCATCATGGAAAATGACATAGGCCGGCACACCATGTTCGCGTGCGGTAGCCGCACGCCAGGCGCGCAAAGCCTCGAACCGCCTCTGTTGGTCGGGTTCCAGAGCAGGTCCGGCAGGCGCCTGACCTTTTACTCGGTGTGCAGCCGGTCCACGTGTTACGGTTTCGCGCCGCAACATCAAGGTCCGCGCCCCTTTGAGCACTTCACGGCTGGCCTCGGTCAGCAACAAGGTGCCGTAGCCTTCCGGGTCCACCGTGACCAAGCTATGCGCCAGCAACTGGCGCAGCACCCCGCGCCAGGCCTGGTCGGTCAATTCCTTGCCCACACCAAAGACAGTAAGCTTGTCGTGTTCATGCTCTTTGACACGATCCGTCAACTTGCCCAGCAGAATATCGATCAGATGGCCGGCCCCGAAACGCTGACCACGTTCGCGCCACAATCTATAGATAGTGGAGAGCATTTTCTGCGCTGCCACTGTGCCATCCCAGGCTTCTGGCGCTTCCAGGCAGGTGTCGCAGTTACCGCAAGGTTCGATCTGCTGATCGAAATACGCCAACAAGCGCTGACGGCGGCAGGAAATGGTTTCGCATAGGCCCAACATGGCATCCAGCGCGTGCCCCTGCTGGCGTCGATGTGCCGCATCGCCTTGCGACTGGTTAATCATGCGATGTAATTGCACCACGTCCTGCAAGCCATAAGCCAGCCAGGCCGTGGCCACTTCGCCATCGCGCCCTGCCCGCCCGGTTTCCTGGTAATACCCTTCCACCGATTTGGGCAAGTCAATGTGGGCTACAAAACGCACATCCGGTTTATTGACGCCCATGCCAAAAGCAATGGTCGCCACCATGACCACTCCTTCTTCTCGAAGAAAACGGGCCTGGTTGATGGCACGTTGCTGCGCGTCCAGTCCTGCATGATAGGGCAAGGCATGAATACCGTTCTTGCACAGGAACTCGGCCGTGTCTTCCACGCGTGAACGCGACAGACAATACACAATCCCCGCATCCCCGGAGTGCTCCTCCTGAATGAAACTCAGGAGCTGCTTGCGCACTTCGTTCTTTTCGATGATGCGGTAGCAAATATTGGGACGATCAAAACTGGCAACAAAATGCCGGGCTTCTTCCAGCTTCAGGCGCTGAGCAATTTCTACCCGCGTCAACTGAGTGGCGGTAGCCGTCAAGGCAACCCGTGGCACACCTGGCCAACGCTGGGCCAGCAAATCCAGACCCAGATATTCAGGGCGAAAATCGTGCCCCCACTGCGATACGCAGTGAGCTTCGTCAATGGCAAACAGGGAAATCTGGCCGCGCGCGAGCAAATCCAGACAGCGGTCTGTCAGCAAGCGTTCAGGAGCCACATAGAGCAGATCCAACTGCCCCGTCAGAAATTCGCGCTCGACCTCGCGGGCTGTTTGCCAATCCTGGGTGGAGTTCAAATACGCCGCATTAACACCCAACTCATTGAGGGCGTCCACCTGATCCTGCATCAAGGCAATCAGGGGGGACACAACCACGCCGGTGCCGGGTCGCACCAAAGCAGGAATCTGGTAACAGAGCGACTTGCCGCCGCCGGTGGGCATCAAGACCAGGGCGTCGCCGCCTTGGATCAGGGTCTCGATAATCTCGTGCTGAGAACCACGAAAACTGTCATAACCAAAAACTTCCTGAAGAACCTCAAGTGCTGACTGGGCCATGCCGCCTGCTTAAAAAATCGGAATAGAAAAACGCAGCGCGATGTTCGACTGACGACTTTCCAGATGACGGCGAGCTTGCAAACCCACCCTAAGGTGGGGACTGTACCAGAACTGCTGCGTGACCCCAAGGTAGCGGTTCTCCCCCCCGGCAACTACCTGCTGCACCTCGTACTGAGTCTTCACTTCACCCCAGCGGCGCAGGGGCACGGACAGGCCGACAATCTGCCGACTGCTAGCCGCATCCACCTTCATGCCCTGGTAACGGCTCAAATCCAGAAAATTGTCCTGGTAGCGTTCACCCTGCCACTGCAGATGCAAATCATCCAGCACATCCAGGCCATAGGCTGCCTGATAACGCCAACCTTGCCCCACCGCATGGGAAGCTTTGGCCACGCTGGCCTGCCACACGCCAAAGTCCGGCGATCGATAGGTTGCACCCAGACCGGTCAGCCCAAAATCACGAGCGCTTTCCATCTGAGTATCAATACTGGTACGACTGGTGACATCGGTGCTGAGCATCAAGCTGCCGGCCGAAGAGCCATACACCAGATCCCCGTTATCCTGCTTGCCCGTCATATCCAGCGCGCCAACAGCCAGGGCATAACGCCATGGCCCGGCCGGGCCCTGCTCGAACTGCTGAGTGATATTGATACCGCCCAGTTCCACGGGCCGCGCCCAGTCCGGTGCGGTAACCGTGTCATTGCCCAGGGTCAGCTGCAGCCCGTCTTCATTCACATAGCGCCAGTTGCGCTCGCCAAACTGCCAGACCTGGTCGGGCGCACTGCTCAACCAGCGGGCACTCCAAATTGGAGAGGACTGCTGACTATATTGGATGGAGCGCGCCAGACTGGCGGTGCTGGCACCGCTCAGACTGAAATCGGAAAATGTGTAATCCATGGAGGCCGCTGGACTGAGCAAGTCCTGATCTCCTTGGCGATGCCACTGCGTAGCATCAAAAAATGGCTCCACAGGCGGGAGCTCCTGGGCCGGAATGGCCTGTGCCTCATCCACGCCATACACGCGGGTAGCAGACAAATTCTCCAGCCCAACACGATTTTGAGCGGTGGCCAATGGAACAGCGAACAGCATGGCAAGACCGACCAACAGCCCGCCTGCCAAGCCTCGCTGGCAAGCTTTTGTACGCATGATTTATGTCACAAAAAGAGTTTAGCGCCGGGCATCCAGCATCACTTCGCCGCTCGCATCCAGGGAGCGTTTGATGGCGGAGTATTTTTCCAGCACAGCAGACTTATAGACTACACCAATCAGACGACCCGAGCCGTCACCATTCAATACGGGCAGACGCTCTCCAGCAAAGCTCACAAAGTGTTCCTGAGCCTCGTCCAGACTCATGTTCGGGTAGAGCGTCTTGACGAAATCCATGCGCAGAATATCGCCCACCACACGCTCCTGGGCAGCGTTGTCGTCCAACAACATTCGAGTCAGGTCAGGCTGAGCAATCACACCTTGATAAACCTGCTCCTCGTTCACCACATACAAATAGCGCACGGGGTAGTCCAGAAACATCTGCAAGGCATCGCGCATTTGAGTAGTGGTGCTGACGACGGTATCAGCTGGACGTACCAGCTCGGCCAAGGTGGTGTGACGCAACTTGTGGCGCAGCAAGGCATCGCGCTCGCGCACCAGGGTGACTTCATACATGGCGACCTCGGCCACACCACGGGACACAAAATAAGCCATGACACAGGCCACAATCAAGGGCAGCACCAACTGATAGCTCAATGTCATTTCAAACAACATCAGTATGGCCATGAAGGGAGCGCTGGTGGCGGCCCCCAGAAACGCGCCCATGCCCACCAGGGTGAACAAGTACAACGGTAAATCCAGACCCGGCAAGATCAGCAAAGTCAGTTGACCAAACAAGGTGCCAAAGGCCGCGCCCACAAAGATGGCGGGGGTAAACACACCGCCGACAGCGCCCGAACCAACTGTCAGCCCTGTGGCCAGAACCTTGAACGCCAGGATAAGCAGCACGCTGTACCAGGCCCAGTCGCTGTGCAGCATGGAGGACACTACGCTAAAGCCATTACCGGCCACGCGCGGCATGACAATCAGCAAAAGTCCCAGCAACAAACCACCCAAAGCCAAGCGCAAAGGCAAACCCAGGCCAGTACGCTTGAACAGGGTGCGGAACAGATTCAACAATTTCAGGAAAGCGGGTGCAGCCAGACCAATCAGCACACCCAGGACCAGAAAGGGCAAGATGTCCCAACCCGCAACGGCCTGAACATTCGTCATTTCGTAAGGGGCGTGATAACCGCCCAGCATACGCATGGTCAGGTGAGCACTGACAGCCGCCATCAACAGGGGGCCAAAGCTGCTCATGGTCATGGTACCCAGCACAATCTCGGCCACAAACACGGCACCGGCGATCGGAGCGCCATAAGCGGCAGCTACACCGGCTGCGGCACCACAGGCCACCAGCAGGCGCAGACGGGCTTCACCAAACAAGGTGAAACGGCCTATCGCGGAAGCGGACAAGGAGGCCAGATGCACCATCGCCCCTTCGCGGCCGATCGAGCCGCCCGAGGCCACCGTCATCAAGGACGACAAGGATCGCAGCAGCCCCTGGCGAATGGACAAGCGGCCATCGCCAATGGCCACAGCTTCCATATAGTCAGAATTGCTTCCCGACGGCAGACGCCCTGCCAGCCATAGCAGGATACCGGCACACAAACCGCCCAAGGTGGGAAACAGGAGGCGCATGTACCAGGGCAGACTTTCCGTGACTGCGACGATCCCGCCGTGCTGACCCGTGATAACTTGCTGCACAAAGCGCATGCCCTGATGAAAGGCCAAAGTCGCCAAGGCACCCAAAATACCAGCCAAGACCGCCCAGGCCAGCATGGCGGGCATATCAGACAACCACTTGAAACCCTGCAGACGCTTGCGCATCGACAGCACGGAATGGGCAATCATAAAAAAGGTCAGCCTTTAAAGCTGGGCGGCAAAGGTGGGCGGGACAATCCAAACATGCGCCAGTACACCCACACGTTGAAAATCAGCACGATGGGCAAGGTAATCACAATCGCCGACAGGATCAGGCTCAGGGCTGGCACCCCGGCAGCGGCGTCCCAGATCGTCATCTCGTCCAGGATCAGATAGGGGAAGAAGCTGAACGCCAGCCCGGCCATGACGGACACCATCACGAACAGGGTCAGCAAAAAGGGCAAGGTCGTGGTGCGATAGCTGCTGTTGATCATGCGCTGCAGGCTCATTTCAATCGACACAAAGCAGCTGAGAATCAAGGCCCAGAGGAACAAGACCAAGCCCCAATACGGCCCGTCGCTCCATTTAAGCAGCACGCCGGCATTCACAAAGGCCAACACGACGGACACACCCACGGCACCGGCCGCAAACCAGCGTACCGAACGACGGCCCCAATTGACCGCTCGGGCACGCAGCTCGCCTGCTTCACGCATGATGAGCCAACTAGCACCTAGCAAGCAGTACGCGGCAATAGCGCAAAAGCCCATGAAGACAGAGAACCAGATATAACCGGCATCGCTCTGAAAGCCCACTACGACCTGCGCCAGCAACACACCATGGGAGAACGCCGTCAACCAGGACCCCAGGGCAAAACCCATTTGCCAGCGGGACTGACGCTCTACCGGCGCGCGCAGTCGGAATTCGAAAGAGACGGAACGGGCAAAAACGCCCACGCCCAGCGCACATAACGGTCCGTACAGGCCGCCCATCACCGCCCCCCAGGCTTTGGGGAAAGCGCAGACAAACAAACCCAGGCCAAGAAACAGCCAGAACTCGTTGGCATCGCGCCAGGGGCTCAGCAATGACAGCATGCGGGGACGCAAGGAGTCCGGTGCCAGCAAGGACAGACAGCCCACGCCAATATCGAAGCCGTCCAGAACCGTCCCGGCCACAATAATCAAAAAGAACAGGGCCAGAAACGCCAGCGGCATCCAGAACGCCGGATCATGGGCGCCCAGGCCCAACGCATTTGCAAAAGAGTCAATCATGCCCGCCCCCGATGTCGCGCGATCGGTACCACACCAAAACGAACGGCATGTCGCAACTTCTGGAAAAAACCAATCATGCACAAGATGTAGACCAGGCCGTAACTCAGCAAACCCAGCCCGACGGTAAAGACGCTCTCGGTGCTTTGCACTTGCACGGCCTGAATATCGTTACCGACCAGATAAGGCAAAAAGCCCAACAAGACGTAGGCTGCGCCACCCAGCAACATGATCCAGCCCAACACCGAGGCGACCACCATGAGCTGACGTTCTCTATAAGAAAGAGAGTGCGGGTCCAGGCCATAACGGCGAGTGCGCAACAAGACCCACAGCAGCAGGAACAGCATCAAGGCTCCTGCCAGCACGGCTACACGGAAGGACCAGAAGGTCAGGGTGACGGGCGGCATGGCGTCGGAAAACTGATCCAGACCCATCAAAATGCCACTGTCATTACGACCCAACCAGCATCCACCTGCATGAGACCAGCGCAGCACACCCAGAACACTGTCCTGCATGGCGGAGGGCGCCGCCACCAGAATCAAATCAGGCTGCGAGCCGCTTTCCCAGTACGCCGCCGCAGCCGCTGCCTTGGCAGGCTGATGCTCCGCAGTCATGAAACCATTGCCTATCACGGCGAGGATCAGGGCCAGCCAAGCCACCCCGCCCAGAAACAGGGCACTGCGAAAGGCCAGACGCTCCTGGTCGGTAACCGGCTTTTGCATGGTCTGGGCGCAGGTTACACCCAACATGAAAAAGGCCACCGTCAGCAAACTGCCTGCAAACAAAAGACCGGCATACCAGGGCAAGGCGGGCGTGCTGAGCACATCCAGCCATTCCATCACCACATAATGGCCTTCAATCACATCGACACCCGTTGGCACCTGCATCCAGGCCACAATCGCCACCAGCCAGAACGCCGTGACGGTAACGCCCAGGGCCACCATCAGCACCACCACGGTATGAACCAGATTGGACAGCATGCGCTGGGCAAACAGCATCACACCCAAAAAGCAGGATTTGAAAATGAACAAGGACAGCATGGAGGCGGCCAGCATGGGACCGATAACATCACCCACCTGCTCCATCAGGCCCGGCCAGACACTGCCAAACTGAAGCAGCACGGGCATGGACGCCGCAAAGCTTAAAATAAACGCCAGCGCAAACAGACGCACCCAAAAACGGTACGCCCCCATCCAGGCCGCCGCTGTGTTGCCAAAGGTTCTGATCTTGAAATACAGCAACACCCAGGCCAGTCCCAGCTCCAGGGCCAGAAACAGCAGCATGAAGCCCAGGCTAAGGAAAAACTGGGCATGAGACAGAGAAAGGGCGGAGTGCGTCATAATGAGCGCTAGTGTAGGGTGAATTGGCCTGCAAACGCCACCATACTACCCCAAGTTCTTCCCTGATTTTTTAGAACCCGTTCATGGGGTAAATACCCCTCTAAAACAAGAACGTGGCAAAATGGCCGATTAGTCTGTCGGCTTCTTTATTTCAAACGTGTATGACCTCTGACACCACTCCCGCTCCCGTATCTAATTTTCTGCGCACGATCATCGACCAGGATCTGAGCGCTGGCCGTTACGCACAAAAATCCTGGGCCGGTCAGCCAGGCCCGGCCAGTACCCAGGAAGGGGCGGCTGTTGATGCCGCGCGTATCCGTACGCGCTTTCCCCCCGAGCCCAACGGCTATCTGCACATTGGGCACGCTAAAAGTATCTGTTTGAACTTCGGACTGGCCAGCGACTACCAAGGTGCCTGCCACCTGCGCTTTGACGACACCAATCCTGAAAAAGAAGAACAGGAGTACGTGGACGCCATTATCGACATGGTGAAATGGCTGGGCTTTGACTGGACCTTCAATAAAGAAGAGAACCTGTACTTTGCCAGCGACTACTTCGACTATATGTACCAGTTCGCCGAAGCCCTGGTGAACGCGGGCCATGCCTACGTTGACGAGCAAAGCGCCGAAGAAATGCGTGCCAACCGTGGCACCCTGACTGAAAAAGGCGTGAACTCGCCCTGGCGCGACCGCCCTGCCCAGGAGTCCATCAAGCTGCTGCGCGAAATGCGCGACGGCAAGCACCCCGATGGCAGCATGGCCCTGCGCGCCAAGATCGATATGGGCTCGCCCAATATCAATATGCGCGACCCGGTCATGTACCGTATCCGCCATGCAGAACACCATCGCACTGGCGACAAATGGTGTATCTACCCCATGTACAGCTGGGCGCACCCTGTGGAAGACGCGCTCGAGCGCATCACCCACAGTCTGTGTACCCTGGAATTTGAAGACCAGCGTCCCTTCTATAACTGGATTCTGGAACGCCTGGTCGAACTGGGGCAGTTGTCCGACCCGCTGCCCAAGCAGTACGAGTTCTCGCGTCTGAACCTGTCCTATGTGGTCACCAGCAAGCGCAAGTTGCGCCAGCTGGTTCAGGAAAACCACGTATCGGGCTGGGACGATCCGCGCATGCCTACCCTGGCCGGTTTGCGCCGCCGTGGTTACAGCGCCGGTGCCATCCGCCTGTTCACCGACCGCCTGGGTGTGTCCAAGGCAGCCCAACACGTGGACTACAGCCTGCTGGAACAAGCCCTGCGCGATGATCTGGACCCGGTGGCCGACCGCAGCGTTGCCATTCTGGACCCGATCGAACTGATCATTACCAATTACCCGGAAGGCCAAAGCGAGCTGTGTCACGCACCGCGCAACCCACACAATCCGGAGGCCGGCCAACGCGAGTTCCCCTTCTCCGGTCGCCTGTACATCGAGCGCGAGGACTTCAAGGAAGAGCCACCCAAAAAGTACTTCCGCCTGTTCCCCGGCAATACCGTGCGTCTGAAGTACGGCTATGTCGTGCGTTGCACCGGCTGCGTCAAGGACGAGCAAGGCAATGTCACCCAGGTTTTGGCGGAATACCTGCCCGACACCAAGAGCGGCACGCCCGGTGCGGACTCGGTCAAGGTCAAGGGCAATATCACCTGGATCAGCGCCGAGCACGCGATTGCCGCCGAGATTCGTCTGTACGACCGTCTCTTTGCCCACCCTCAGCCCGATGCAGCCGACCAGGACTTCCTGGAGCACATCAACCCGAACTCGCTGCGCGTGATTCAAGGTTGGCTGGAACCCGGCACCAAGGCTACGCCCGATGCCCGCTGGCAGTTTGAACGCCTGGGCTACTTTGTGGCGGACCGTGTGGACTCCACGCCAGAAAAACCCGTTCTTAACCGTACTACGACTCTGAAAGACACTTGGGTCTAAGGCTATTGACGTGAACGATCAGACTCATGCCAAAGGGCCGCAGGCCCTGGATTTCAAAAGCGCCACGCTGTACGCCGTGCGGGTGGTGCTGCGTTCGGCTGACACGGCCGAGCAGTTAGCCGCTCTGTCTCAACGCATGAAAGACGCTGGCTCCTTCTTTGAGGACGAACCCGTCGTCATTGATGCCAGCGCTATTGATGCGCCGGTGGATTGGGCCACCCTGGTTGCCGCTTTGCGTGAGCACAAGCTGCACCCGGTGGGTATCATTGCCCACCCTGACCATGCCGATAACGCCATCGACAGCGGCTTGCCGCATGTGGAGTTGTCCAATCCGCCAGCCCGCCCCCAAACCCAGGCCGCACCGGACAAGGAAGTGCCCGTGTTGTCGCAAGCCGCCCAGCAAGAAGCACCCGCGGCGGTCGCCCCGCCACCGCCCGCTATTGCTCCGGCTGCGCTCATCATCAACCGTCAGCTGCGTTCCGGCCAGCGCATCTACGCGCGCCACACGGATCTGATCGTGATCGGGGCGGTCAGCCAGGGTGCAGAAGTGGTAGCCGATGGCAATATCCACGTCTACGGTCCGCTGCGCGGCAAGGCCATGGCTGGTGCCCGTGGCGATGCAAAAGCACGCATCTTCACCACCGAGCTGGACCCGGAACTGATTGCCATTGCCGGTGTGTATCGCATTATTGAAACGCGACTGGATGCACAGCTACGCAACAAGCCCGTTGTCGTCACGCTGGAAGAAGATACGCTCAGATTTGATCCTCTGAGCTCCTAGCAGTACAAGGCGCCGGCTTTTGCCGGCGCTTTTTATAGAGGCTTGCACTGAGAGCCCGCATGAGAGCAAGCAAGTGCAAGCGCAACCGTGTAAGCTGACACGGAACAAAGCAATTGATATGTTTTGTTTCTAAGCAGTAGGCTAAGTGGCAGAACGGATGTCAAAATTAGGCCCGTTATGCTTTACGATTATGTGACTTGAAAAACAAAGGAATCCGATTGTCATGGCGCGTATAGTTGTAGTGACCTCCGGCAAGGGTGGCGTGGGCAAAACCACCACCAGTGCCAGTTTTGCATCTGGTCTTGCGATGCGCGGTCACAAGACCGTGGTCATCGACTTTGACGTTGGCTTGCGCAACCTGGACTTGATCATGGGTTGCGAGCGACGCGTGGTGTATGACTTCGTCAACGTGATCCAGGGCGAAGCCACATTGAACCAGGCCCTGATCCGTGACAAGCAGCTGGAAAATCTGTTCATCCTGCCCGCTTCCCAGACGCGTGACAAAGACGCGCTGACCCGCGAAGGTGTGGAAAAAGTACTGGAAGAGCTCAAGGGCATGGGTTTTGAATACATTGTGTGCGACTCGCCCGCAGGTATCGAAACCGGCGCCTTGATGGCCTCCTACTTCGCAGATGATGCGCTGGTTGTGACCAACCCCGAAGTGTCCTCAGTTCGTGACTCGGACCGCATCCTGGGCATTCTGGCCGCCAAATCGCGACGTGGTGAACAGGGCAAAGAGCCCATCAAAGAATATTTGTTGTTGACCCGTTATAGCCCCAAACGCGTGTCGGACGGCGAGATGCTGTCCTTGCAAGACGTTGAAGATATCTTGCGCATCAAGCTGATTGGTGTCACCCCCGAGTCGGAAACCGTGCTGCAAGCATCCAACCAAGGAGTACCCGTTATCCATATCAAGGAAAGTGATGTGTCCCAGGCCTATCAGGACATCGTAGATCGTTACCTGGGTGGCGAAAAACCATTGCGTTTTGTGGATTACGAAAAGCCAGGTCTGTTCAAGCGCCTGTTCGGAGGAAAGTAATATGTCTTTCCTGTCCTTCCTGCTCGGTCACAAGAAAACGTCGGCAACAGTTGCCAAGGACCGTCTGCAACTGATCCTTATTAACGAACGTGGCCAAGGGGGTGTTGCCCCGGACTACTTGCCCCGCTTGCAGAAAGAGCTGGTCGAAGTGATCTCGCGCTACGTGAAGATTAATCCCGATGACATCAAGGTGAACCTTGATCGCCAGGACTCGCTGGAAGTGCTGGAAGTCAAAATCGAAATGCCGCAAATTGATGCCAGCACGCTGGAAAACAAGTAAAGCGTCGCTGACAGAAAAACTTTGCTGCTTGAAATGGCCATCCCTTGCGGATGGCCATTTTCATGGCTGCTGCCTATACCAAAAGCAAGCCGCAAAACACCTGCAACGAGCAGCGCAATGCGGCTAGGCGGCTAATAGATCAGGTACAATTTTCCCTTGGTAATCGGCCCGTTCCGATTTTTCTTCGCGCCAGAGATGGCAAGTAGTGCCATCGATGCCCCCTGAGGCCTGGCTTATTGACCCATGCGGAGGGAATCATGACCGAGCTCGGTCAGATGGCACGTCTTGTGCCCGCTCACCCCCAGCTTCCTGTTAGCGCCTATTTCGACCACGCTCTGTTCGAGCGCGAACAAGAGCGTATTTTTCAGCAGTCGGCCTTGTACGTTGGCAATGAAAAACTTGTTCCCGAACCCGGCGACTGGCGCACCTTGATCCAGGAAAACGCTGCCCGTACTCTGATACGCAGCCAACACGGCGTAGAACTGCTCTCGAACGTCTGCAGGCATCGCCAGGCCCTGATGCTTGGTGGCATGCCCGGCCAGCCCAATCAGGCCAACCACGGCTCCCTGAGCAGCACAGGCGGCAATATTGTCTGCCCCCTGCACAACTGGACCTATAACGCGCAAGGCGACTTGCTGGCGGCTCCCCGTTTCAAGGACAAACCCTGTCTGAACCTGGAACGCTACCCCTTGCAAGATTGCCATGGCCTGCTGTTTGAAGGCCCGCGCGATCCAGCCCAGGATATGGCCGCCTTGTTCAGCCGACCTGAATTCGACTTTCAGGACTATGTGCTGGATCACGTCGAAATCCACCAGTGCAACTACAACTGGAAGACCTTTATCGAGGTCTATCTGGAGGACTATCACGTCGCCCCCTTCCACCCCGGTCTGGGTCAGTTCGTGACCTGTGATGACCTGGAGTGGGAGTTCAGCGACTGGTATAGCCTGCAACGAGTCGGCGTGCATCAGGCCCTGGCTAATCCAGGCTCACCTACCTATCGCCAATGGCATGACAATCTGCTGGCCTACCGCCAGGGCGAAGCACCGGATTTCGGTGCCGTCTGGGTAACCTACTTCCCCACCCACATGATCGAGATCTATCCGCATGTGCTGGTGCTCTCTACGCTGTACCCCAAGGGGCCGCAGGAAACCATGAATGTGGTGGAGTTCTACTACCCGGAAGACATCGTGGCCTTCGAGCGTGACTTTGTGCAAGCACAACGCGCCGCCTATATGGAAACGGCCATAGAAGATGATGAGATTGCCGAACGTATGGATGCCGGCCGCCGCGCCTTGATGGAGCGTGGGGTCTGCGAGGTAGGCCCCTACCAGTCACCGCTGGAAGACGGCATGAAGCACTTTCACGAATGGTATCGCTCCATGATGGACGAGCGGCACCACCCGTAAGACATCACCGCAAGCCTGCTTACTGCCCTAAGCAAGAAAAAAGCCTCAAAGCCGGGAGGGATCTCCCAGGCTTTGAGGCTTTTAATCCGATGAGCGTTTCAGCTCAATCAGAGAATTTGAATTTAGCGGTTCTTGCCGATCTGATCGCCGATCACGCCACCAATCGCTGCGCCACCGACCGTACCCAGAATGCCGCCGTCAGTAATCACTGCACCGGCAACACCACCCAGACCCGCGCCGGTTACGGCACCCTTTTGACGTTTGCTCATACCATCCCAGGAAGAGCAGCCCGCCATCACGACGGCCAGAACCGTGGCCATACCCACTTTAGTGATAGTCGTCATTTTCATCCGTAAACCTCCGTGAAGTATCCGTGCTTAACACGGCATTAAAGTCTATCTTCACCCTACGGAGCCAATTAGTCCAGACCCTATTGTTAGGCAACGCAACAGATGTAATTCAGCTTTTGTTCAGTTTATTTGATCAAAGCCAGAACCTGCTTGAATACAGGGTTAGCCGGCGTTTCCAGCCATTCAAACATGGCCATTTCGGCGCTAACGCGCTCCAATCCATGCATCGCCCAGCGATCCCAGGCGGCTTGTCGGGACTCGGGATGGCGCGAGCCTACGCAGTCCCCGACCAGCACAGGTTCATAACCGCGCTCCATCAAACCCAGGCCAGTTTGTAACACACACACGTGAGACTCTGTACCCAGTAACAAGACTCGTGTGCGCCCTACCGGCAAGGCAGGCAAAAAATCGGCTTCGCGCGTGGCATCGAAGTGGGTTTTATGCAGCACTTTATCAATATGTGGCAACAAAGAAGCATCGGTTGGGCCGATTTTCTCGGCCCAATGCTCGGTTGCCAGCACCGGCACCCCTAAAAGACGCGCCGCCTGTGCCAGCTTCCCGGCCCGTTCGACCAAGGCTTGGTGGTCTGCAATGGCGGGCAGGAGCCCCGTTTGCATATCCACAATCAGGACGAAAGACTGGTGAGCATTGAGCACAGGCATGGCACTTTCCTTATTTCAGGGACTTGTAGCGGATACGACGAGGTTTGGCAGCATCTTCGCCCAGACGTTTCTTCTTGTCTGCTTCGTATTCCTGATAGTTGCCATCAAAGAATACGACCTGCGAATCACCCTCAAAAGCCAGTATGTGGGTGGCGATACGGTCCAGGAACCAGCGATCGTGACTGATCACCATGACCGAGCCGGCAAACTCCAGCAGGGCATCTTCCAGGGCACGCAGGGTTTCCACGTCCAGGTCGTTGGATGGTTCGTCCAGCAGCAAGACGTTGCCGCCGGCGATCAGGGTCTTGGCCAGGTGCAGACGACCACGCTCCCCGCCAGACAGATTGCCCACGATCTTGTTCTGATCCGCGCCCTTGAAGTTGAAGCGGCCCAGGTATGCACGCGATGGCATTTCAAAGCGGCCCACGGTCAGCAGGTCTGCGCCATCGGCAATCGCGTCAAAGACGGTCTTTTCATTAGCCAGGGCATCGCGCGACTGGTCCACATAAGCCAGCTTGACGGTTTGGCCCAGTTTGACCGTACCGGAATCAGGCTGTTCTTTACCGGCCAGCATGCGGAACAAGGTGGACTTACCGGCACCGTTAGGACCAATAATCCCGACGATGGCACCAGCTGGCACCTTGAAGCTCAAGTTGTCGATCAGCAGACGATCGCCATAGCCCTTGCTGACGTTTTCAAATTCAATAACTTCATTACCCAGACGTTCGGCCACAGGAATGAAGATTTCCTGGGTCTCGTTGCGCTTCTGGTATTCGTGCGAGGACAGTTCCTCGAAACGGGCCAGACGGGCCTTGGCTTTGGCCTGACGTCCCTTGGGGTTCTGGCGCACCCACTCCAGCTCTTTCTTGATGGTGCGCTGACGAGCACTTTCCGACGCCTCTTCCTGCTTCAGACGGTCGTCTTTCTGCTCCAGCCAGGAGCTGTAGTTGCCCTTCCAGGGAATACCGTGGCCACGGTCCAGTTCCAGAATCCACTCGGCGGCGTTGTCCAGAAAGTAACGGTCGTGAGTGACTGCTACTACAGTGCCGGGGAACTGGCGCAGGAACACTTCCAGCCAATCCACACTTTCCGCGTCCAGGTGGTTGGTGGGCTCATCCAGCAGCAACATATCAGGCTTGGACAGCAGCAACTGGCACAGGGCCACGCGGCGCTTTTCACCACCGGACAGGTTTGCAATGGAGGCATCCCAAGGTGGCAGACGCAGCGCATCGGCCGCGATTTCCATTTGGGTTTCGATGTCGTCCGCACCACTGGTCGCGGCGGCGGCAATAATGGATTCCAGTTCGGCCTGTTCGGCGGCCAGAGCGTCAAAATCTGCGTCGGGCTCGGCGTATTCGGCGTAGACCTGTTCCAGACGCTGACGCGCCTCGAACACCTGACCCAAACCGGCCTGCACGGCTTCGCGCACGCTGTGTTCGGGGTTCAGCTGAGGTTCTTGTGGCAGGTAACCGATCTTGATCCCCGCCATGGGGACGGCTTCGCCCTCGATCTCGGTATCTACCCCGGCCATGATCTTGAGCAAGGTGGATTTACCCGAGCCGTTCAGGCCCAGCACACCAATCTTGGCACCTGGAAAAAAAGACAAGGAGATATTGCGCAGAATCTGCCGCTTGGGCGGCACAATCTTGCCCACGCGGTTCATCGAATAAACGTATTGAGCCATATAAACCTAAAAAGGAAAAACAGGTCGTGTTCGGAAAACTGGGATTGTAGGCGTTTGGCGCCCGAAAGGTGCGCTTCTGTCAGGTTCAGAACAAAACACCCGGCCTGAGTGCAGGCCTGTCTCAGGTAATATACTCACTTTTGCTGACAATCCAAAAACGCCATGCCCACACCTGACGCCCCTGAACTTGTATTTACCACCGAAGAGATCGAAACCCTGGGCCGCACCGCCGATGCGCTGAGTGCCTACCTGGGTCGTGCCGTCCTGGCCGAGATCGTGGGAGCGGAAGAAACCGGCTTTGAATGGGTCATCTTTGCCATGCCCCTGGACAAGAATGAAGACGAAAGCGAATTCACGATTGTGCAGGTAGGCGGCGAACAGGCCCGCATCGTGGGCAACCGCGGCGGCTTGGACCCCAAGGACACGGCGGTCTACGCCTGCCGTTACCTGTGGGCCATCCAGTTAAGTGATGCCGAGCCTGTGCGCTTTATCAAAGTGGACGAAGAAGGCGAGGAAGTCGCCTGGACCGAGACCCTGGAAGAATTGCTGCCCTTCGCCCTGAGCGAAGATGCCTTCGCCGTCGAGGATGAGACGGATGAAGACGACGAGGACGACGATGATGACAGCCCGGAACCGGGCGCGCACGGCCACACCCTGCACTAATCGCGTTCAGGCCCGTCGCTTGTCCCGCAGATATAAAGCGACACCCACCGGCCACATCAAACCCACCAGCAGATAAGACGCCAGGCCTTTCAAGCCATAACCTGCTGGTGGCTTGCGCCCACTGGCACGCAGGTGCAGCCCAAAGCGGGTGTAACGCGCAGCAGCCATCAAGAACGCCTTGGGTTCGTAGCGGAACCAGGGCAGACACTTCACCACCGTATCCTGCGCCAGCAGCCACAAGCCCAGTGCATGTTGCTGGCTGGTTTTGCCTTGCACCGACAAGGAGTCCGGGCTGTCGTGGTAGACACGGAATACGGTGTTCACAAATCGGTTCTTGTAGCCCGCACGGGCAATCGCCCGCCACACCAGGCTTTCAGGCACAAAGCCGTCGATCTGATCGGGAAAGGGAAACTTGCGCAGTACGGCGGTACTCAAACAGCCGAACTTCTCGCCCCGCACGTGGTAGCGAAAACTCATGTCCAAAGAGCTGGCATCAAAAATATCCTGGGGAAACATATCCCCGACGACCTTGCCATCCGGTCGCACACACAGACCCGTAATGCCTGCATAAGCTGCTCGCTCTGATACAGGGATGTCGGCCCAGATCTGCGCCATATCGTAGAGCGCATTCACCAGCAGGGTGTCATCACTGTCCAAAGCAACGACCAGTTCACCTTGGGCCAGAGCCACGCCGTGATTGAACGCCGCCTTCTTGTGACGATTTTCCTGCCAGGCATAATGAATCGGAAAGGAGGCTTGCTGTTGCCAGCCTTGCACCAGTTCCCGTGTCCCGTCTGTGGAACCATCGTCAATGACCACCCACTCAAAGTCCTGACAGGTTTGCTCGCACAAGGAACGATAAACGCGCTCCAAGGTGTGAGCGCGGTTATAGCTAGGTGTCAGGACGGTGAACAAATGGCGCCATTCCATACGCGGGTGTCCCCATAAACCACTGTTTTGATTATTGTTACGGGCAGCTACTTACATCTGCATCAGAATGACATCATCATAAAGCAAGCACGGCGCTGTGCAGCGCACTATCTGCAGGGCTCCAGACAAACCCGAAGCAAAATCAAACGCGCACAAAAAAACCACAGGCTTGCCTGTGGTTTTTTTGCTGCTGGGTGTGATTTCAAGCTGAAAAATCAGGTTTCTGCTTGTACACCGCTCAAGCCAGGCACTTAGACGCGCTTGACCTTTTCCAGCATTTTGAAAACGCCCTTGGGTGCGCGCACAAACAGACGTTTGAATGCTTTACCCAGGCAACGACGCTCCAGCGTGTTGCGGCGAGTGCGTTTGATTTCCGCCATGGTGATCTCCGATCTTAATGTAAGCCCTGCCGGATGATCCCGACAAAAGCGCAATAGCTAACCAGAAATTCTACCGTAATCCGCGTTAAGATACAAAGGCTAGAGTGTGCATCCCTGGCAACACCTTGCTGGCGTGTACCGCTCTCACTGGCGCATGGGGCCTGTTTGACAGGCCTTTTCGCTGCCGCTTCCCTACTCTGCCCTCTCCAAAAAGCCGACCTTGCCATGAGCTCAGAAATTCGCATTTTTGGCGCCCGCCAGAACACTCTGAAAAACCTGAATGTACGTATCAAAACGGGCGAGTTATTGGTTATTACCGGCGTTTCCGGCTCAGGCAAAAGTTCGCTGGCCTTTGACACTCTGTATGCAGAAGGCCAACGACGCTATGTAGAAACCTTCTCCCCTTATGCGCGCCAGTTCCTGGACCGCATGGACAAGCCCCAGGTCGATCGCATTGAAGGCATTCTGCCCGCCATTGCCATTGACCAGGTGAACCCGGTGCGCAACTCGCGCAGTACCGTGGGTACCATGACGGAGCTGAACGATTACATCAAGCTGCTGTACGCCCGCTTGGGCGAGTTGTATTGCCGCCAGTGCGCCCAGCCTGTGCGCCGCGACAATGCCGACAGCATCGCCAAGCAGATTCGCAAGCTGGCAGAGGACCACGATGACCCACGCCTGGTTCTGACCTTTGCCGTCAAGGTTCCGGCCAACTTCACGCAGCAAGAAATTGAAACCTTGCTGCATCAGCAGGGCTACACCCGCCTGCACCACGAGGAAACACAGACCGTCACGGCCAGCAGCAGCACGAAAAAGGGCAAAAGCAGCAAAGCCGCCCCCACGGAGCAAAAGCTTCTCTATGTGATTCAGGACCGCTTCCGTGCCAGCACGGTAGAGCCGGAACGTTTCATGGAAGCGATCGAAGCGGCCTTGCGCCACGGACAAGGCAAGTTGACGGTGTATGCTTCGGCCAGTGCCGATGGCCCGGAAACCGCCTGGCGTTTCAGCCAGGGTCTGCACTGTGCCCAGTGCGATATTGAATACAGCACGCCGGTTGCCAGCACCTTCTCCTTCAACTCGCCCCTGGGCGCGTGTGAATCCTGCCGTGGCTTTGGCCGCGTGATGGGTATTGATTACGGCCTGGTCGTTCCCGATCCCAGCAAAAGCCTGCTTGAAGGTGCGATCCGCCCTTGGCAGACAGCCAGCTACAAAGAATGTCAGGTCGAGATGGAGCGCTACGCTCCGGCAGCCGGTGTACGCCTGAGCGTGCCCTGGAAGGACTTGAGCCAGGAAGAGCGCGACTGGGTGATTAACGGCACCCCGGACTGGAAAGGCGGTAATCAGGCCTGGAAAACCCAGTGGTACGGTGCACAGCGCTTTTTCGACTGGCTGGAGTCGCGCGCCTACAAGATGCACGTGCGTGTGCTGCTGTCTAAATACCGCAGCTACAACACCTGCCCGGCCTGCGCCGGCTCGCGTCTGAAACCCGAAGCCAGCTTGTGGCGTGTGGGCGATCAGGCGGCCCCCGCCGATTCCCGCTACCCACGTTTCATGCCCGTGCATTCAAACTGGCTGCGCGAGCAACTGGATGCCATGCCCGGCCTGAGCGTCCCGGACCTGATGCGTTTGCCTATCGAGCACGTACGCACATTTTTCCGTGGCCTGCACTTTGGCGATGCACGCGATGCGGCCATTGATCTGCTCTTGAAAGAAACCCTGTCCCGCCTGGATTATCTGTGCGATGTGGGCCTGTCCTATTTGTCGCTGGACCGCCAAAGCCGCACCCTGTCTGGCGGTGAAGTGCAGCGTATCAACCTGACCACGGCACTGGGCACCTCGCTGGTAAACACCCTGTTCGTGCTGGACGAGCCCTCGATTGGCCTGCACCCACGCGATATGCACCGCATTATTGAAGTAATGCATCGTCTGCGCGGCAATGGCAACACCCTGGTGGTGGTCGAGCACGACCCGCAAGTGATGGTGGCCGCCGACCGTATTCTGGACATGGGCCCCGGCCCTGGCGAGCGTGGCGGTCAGATTCTGTTTGATGGTTCGCCCCAAGCCTTGCGCGGTGCAGAAACGCTGACAGGCCGCTACCTGAGTGGCGAGCTGAGCATCGAATCGCCCCGCCCCATGCCTGTGGCCGACAACACCCCGCGCCTGCTGCTGGAAGACGTAAGCGCACACAATCTGCGTCATATCTCCGTGTCCATTCCGCTGGGCCGTCTGGTCTGCGTAACGGGCGTCTCCGGCTCGGGTAAATCCACGCTGATTCAGGACGTGCTCTACCCGGCCATCCTGAAACAACAAGGCAAACCAACGGAAGCCCCTGGCCCTTACGGTGCCTTGCTGGGCGCCGAGCAAATTGCCGAAGTAGTGATGGTGGACCAGACGCCTATCGGCAAAACGGCCCGCTCCAACCCGGCCAGTTATGTCGGTGCCTTTGACCCTATCCGCAAGCTGTTTGCCCAGGCCCCGCTGTCCAAAGAACGCAGTTACACGCCCGGCACCTTCAGCTTCAATAGTGGCGATGGCCGCTGCCCGACTTGCGGCGGTACGGGCTTTGAGCATATCGAAATGCAGTTCCTGTCGGACGTGTATCTGCGCTGCCCGGATTGCGATGGCAAGCGCTTCCGCCCCGAAGTGCTGGAAGTGCGTATCGAACACTTTGGTCGCAGCGCCTCGATTGACGAGGTGCTGGACATGACCGTGCATCAGGCCATGGAGTTCTTTGAAGGCCTGCGCGATGTGCAAACCGGCCTGGCACCCCTGGCCGATGTGGGCCTGGATTACCTGAAACTGGGCCAACCTGTGCCTACGCTCTCGGGCGGTGAGGCACAACGCTTGAAACTGGCGGCTTATCTGGCCCAGGCTTCGCGCACCCGTCTAAGCCAGGTGAAGGTCGCCAAGAAAGGCAATCTGTTCCTGTTCGACGAGCCCACCACCGGCCTGCACTTTGACGATATTGCCCGCCTGATGCGCGCCTTCCGCAAGCTGCTGGCCGCTGGTCACAGCCTGCTGATTATTGAGCACAATCTGGACCTGATCCGCGCGGCAGACTGGATTATTGATCTGGGCCCCGAAGGCGGCGAACATGGCGGCCAATTGCTGGGCACGGGTACGCCTGGCGACATCATGGCGCTGGAGCAATCGCACACCGGCCATGCCCTGAAAGAATACGAACAAGCCATTCTGGGTAAAGGCTCGGCCCTGTTCCAGGAACCCGAGGTAGATTACAAGGCCAGCTCGGGCGGCAGCAACGATGGCCAGATCGCCATCCTGAATGCACGCGAACACAACCTGAAGAACATCTCGGTGCACATTCCGCACAACACCTTCACCGTCGTGACGGGTGTCTCCGGTTCGGGCAAATCCACCCTGGCCTTCGACATTCTGTTTAACGAAGGTCAACGCCGCTACCTGGAATCCCTGAACGCCTACGCCCGCGCGATTGTGCAGCCCGCCGGTCAGCCCGATGTGGACGCAATCTACGGTATTCCACCTACCGTTGCCATTGAGCAGCGCACCAGCCGTGGGGGGCGCAAATCCACCGTGGCCACCATGACGGAAATCCACCATTTCCTGCGCTTGCTGTATGTGAAGCTGGCCACCCAATACTGCCCGGACTGCCATGTGCCTGTGGCCCCGCAAACGGCCGAGCAAATCGCCGCGCAATTGCTGCGTGATCATAAGGGTGAGCATATTGGTTTGCTGGCTCCCCTGGTCACCGCTCGCAAGGGCTACTACACCGACCTGGCCAAATGGGCGCAGGGCAAGGGCTATACCCATTTGCGCGTGGATGGCGAGTTCATCCCCGTCAACCCTTGGCCGCGCCTGGACCGTTACAGCGAACACACGCTGGAACTGCCGGTGGCCGACCTGATTATTGACCCTCGCCACGAACTGCAACTGCGCCAAGCCATACGCGAGGCGCTGGAGCTGGGTCACGGCTCCTTCAGTGTCCTGGCTCCCCTGACGCCATCGGGTTCCATGTCGCTGGAGCAACGCCGACAAGGTCAACCGCTGTCCACGGCCAGCCAGCAACACTTCTCCGTCAAGCGGGCTTGCCCGTGCTGCGGCACCAGCTTCCCCGAGCCGGACCCACGCATGTTCTCCTACAACTCCAAGCACGGCTGGTGCAAGGACTGCTTTGGTACGGGCTTGAAGCTGACCGGCTTCGACCAGGAACAAACGGGCGAGGAAAACAGCTGGAACAACGGCTACGAAGGCGAAGCCGTGGAATGCCCAAGCTGTCACGGCCAACGTTTGAACCCGGTCTCTCTGGCTTTTGAATGGCGCGACCAATCCATTGCCAAGCTGGCCGGTTTGCCCGTGGATGAAGCGCAGACCTTTTTTGGCAGCCTGAACATGAGTGGCCGCGAGGCCGATATTGCGCGCGACATTCTGAACGAAATCCGCAGCCGTCTGGACTTCATGCACGAAGTGGGCCTGGGATATCTGGCGCTGGATCGTGCCGCCCCCACCTTGTCCGGTGGGGAAGCCCAGCGTATCCGTCTGGCGGCCCAGTTAGGCTCAAACCTGCAGGGCGTGTGCTATGTGCTGGATGAACCCACGATCGGTCTGCACCCGCGCGACAACCAGATTCTGCTGAACGCCATGGCGCGTCTGGAAGGCAACGGCAATACGCTGGTGGTTGTCGAGCACGATGAAGACACCATACGCCGTGCCCAGCACATTATTGATATGGGCCCCGGTGCGGGAAAACGGGGCGGTGAAGTCATCGCGCAGGGCACACTGGCAGAAATCGAGGCCAACCCCAATTCGCTGACTGGCCGCTATCTGCGCGAGCCGCTCAAGCACCCCATGCAGGCACGCCGTCCAGTCCAGGCCGATGCACCCATGCTGACGGTGCACGATGCCAGCCTGCATAACCTGAACAAGGTCCAGGCCGGTATTCCGCTGGGCAAGCTCAGTCTGGTGACGGGCGTGTCAGGTTCCGGCAAATCCACCTTTGCCCGCGATGTGCTGCTGGATAACTTGCAACGTGTTGTCGGCAGCAAAGAAAAACCGGTGTGGCAGGGTTGTTCCAGCATCAGCGGCTGGGAAAGCCTGGACCGCGTGCTGGAAGTGGACCAAACCCCCATTGGCAAGACACCCCGCTCCTGCCCGGCCACCTATATCGGCTTCTGGGACGAGGTGCGCAAACTGTTTGCCAACACCAACGATGCCCGCCTGCGCGGCTGGAGCGCCTCACGCTTCTCCTTCAATACCGGCGATGGCCGTTGCCCCTTGTGCGAAGGCCAAGGCATGCGCACCCTGGAAATGAGCTTCCTGCCGGACGTGAAGGTGCCTTGTGACGCCTGCCACGGCCAGCGCTTCAATCCCGAAACACTGGCGGTGACCTGGCGCGACGTCTCCGCCGGTCAGCTTTTGCAAATGGATGTGGATGAGGCGGTTGAATACTTTGCCGCACATCCTAAAATATTGCGCCCCCTGCAGCTGATGCAAAGCGTAGGCCTGGGTTATCTGACCCTGGGCCAACCCTCCCCCACCCTGTCCGGTGGCGAGGCGCAGCGCGTCAAGCTGGTCAGCGAACTGGTCAAGGCTCGTCTGGACGAAGGTCTGACTCGCACAGGCCGCGCCTACAAGGCTCCGCACACCCTGTACGTGCTGGACGAACCCAGCGTAGGCCTGTCCATGGCGGATGTGGAAAAGCTGATTGTGGTGCTGCACCGACTGGTCGATGCCGGCCATACCGTGCTGGTGATTGAACATAATCTGGATTTGATTGCCGAAGCAGACTGGATTGTCGATCTGGGCCCCGAAGGCGGCTCGGGCGGCGGCAGGCTGGTGGTGCAAGGCACGCCGGATCAAGTACAAGCCAACCATGCCTCGCATACCGGCATGGCCCTGGCGGAATTTTTAAAGGAACACGGCGCATGTATGGCCGATTTGAAGACAGACTAAAAGGCTATGCGCTGGAAATGCAGGGCTACCTGGGCCATATCCAGGCTCGTAGCCCTGAAGACTTAAGTACTGCTTTTGAAAAAATCGAACAGGCTCGACAGGCTGGTCACTGGGTGGCACTGGCACTGGACTACGAACTGGCCGAGCTGTTCGAACCCCGTCTGTCTGCGCGTGATGCAGCGCCCCATGCGCCCCTGAATGCGCTGGTGTTTGAGCAGGCTCAGGAAGTGGCTTTATGGGATAGTCAGGCAAAGCCCGAATTGAAGGTCAGCCTGCAAATCAGTCAGCAAGACTACCGGGATGCTCTGGCCCAGGTTCAGCAAGGCTTGCAAGCCGGGGATTTTTACCAGATCAACTACACCATGCCGCTAAGTATTCAAACCGGCATGGCACCGCGTGATCTCTATACCGCACTGGCCAGCCGTCACCCGGTAGCCTACGCTGCGTATCTGGATTTGGGTGATCGTCATATCCTGTCGCTTTCGCCTGAACTGTTTCTGGAAAAACGAGGCAGCACCGTGCGAACCCGCCCCATGAAAGGCACACGCCCGCGCGATACCGACCCTGTTCAAGATCAGAACAATGCCCAGGAGCTGCAAAGCAGCCTGAAAGACCGAGCTGAAAACCTGATGATTGTGGATTTGCTGCGCAACGATCTGGGCCAGGTAGCCCGCACCGGCACCGTACAAACCACCAGCCTGTTCGATGTAGAGCAATATGCCTCGGTCTGGACCATGACTTCCAGCATCCAGGCCGAGGTAGACCCGGACTGCAGCCTGCAGACCCTGCTACGCGCCCTGTTCCCCTGTGGTTCGATTACCGGCGCCCCCAAGCTGGCTGCCATGCAATGCATACGCCAGCTGGAGACGCAGCGGCGCGGTATTTACTGCGGCTCGGTGGGTTATCTCAGCCCCCAGGGCGATTTGTCCCTGAATGTCAGCATCCGCAGTCTGGAACTGGACAATCACGGCCAAGGAAGGTTTGGCGTGGGCGGTGGCATTGTGCTGGATTCGGACCCGGATCAGGAATGGTTGGAGTGCTTGTGGAAAGCACGCGTATTGCAGGCCCCTGTAACACTGACTTAAAGGCAGCATCATGAGCCAAAGCAAACCTGAATTGATAGAAACCTTGCGGGTAGACGCGGACGGCCAGATCCCCCTGCTGGAACTGCATCTGGAGCGCGTGGCACGCAGCTGCGCGGAACTGGGCTACGACTGGGATGCACAAACCTGGTTGCAGGCCATGCATACCGCGTTGGGCCAGGCCCCGGTCAACACACCCTTGCGACTGCGTATCTTGTGGGGTGCCGACGCCAGCGCCCAGGCACAGGCGAACGCACTGCCAGCACTGGAAGGCCCCTTACAGCTATGCCTGTCCCGCATACCCCTGCCCGCTCAGGACCCGCTGCTCTCGCACAAGACGACGCATCGCCCCTGGTATCAAGAGGCCAGCGCCCTGCTGGAAAAGCATCCCCAAATCTTTGATGTGATCTATCTGGATACACAGAACCGGGTTTGTGAAGGCAGTCGCAGCAATATTTATATTCAGGACGAACAGGGCCAGTGGTGGACACCGCCCGCCCAAGGCTGGCTCTTGCCCGGCGTGCAACGGCAGGCGCTTCTCAATAGCAAGCTGGTTCGTGAAACCGAAATTTCCCTGGAGGATTTACTGAACGCCAAGGCAATCCGAGTCTCGAATGCCTTGCGTGGCTGGCAGGACGCCTTACTGGTCCAGTATCCGGTTTAAGGCGTAGTCGGCGGCCTGCATGCCCATGCTGGCCGTCACAGTGACCCCGGAGCCATAACCCGCGCAGGCCAGTCCTTGCAGCGCACCGTCTTCGGCCTGGGTCCAGTTCTGTGGCAGACGCGTTTCCTGCTCGAACCACAGGCAATCCACTCCCATGCGAGGCACACGCTTCAAGGCGCGGCCCTGAGCATCGCTGCCACGCGCAAAGCCATGCTGCTTGCGCAGGATCTGGCGCAGCTTGCCCAGCAAGGCATCATGGCGTGCTACCGACAAGTCTCCCCGGCGCAACGTCAGCGGGTCGGTTTTGCCTCCTGCCCCGCCGCAGCTCAGCAGGGGCACCTTGCAGCGCCTGGCCTGCAAGATCAGAGCAATCTTGGCACTAGCCTGGTCAGTGCAATCCAGAAACACGTCGGGGCGCTGCTCCATCAGGCTGGCCGCATTATCCTCAGTGACAAAATCTTCAATCAGCTGCAGCTGGCACTGAGGATTGATCTGCGCAATGCGCTGGGCCATGGCTTCAATCTTGGCCATGCCCAAGGTGCTGTCCAGAGCAGGCAGTTGGCGGTTGATATTCGATTCGGCAATATTATCCAGATCAATCAGGGTAATTCGGCCTACGGCCGAACGGGCCAGCGCTTCCACCGCCCAGGTTCCCACGCCCCCGATACCCGCCACCATCACATGGGCGGCCGCCAGACGCTCTCGCGCTCCGGCTCCATACAAACGATCCAAACCGCCGAAACGGCGTTCGGCATCCATGTTGTGCTGCTCTGTCATGCAATCTGTCCATCACCGGCCCATGCGGCCAAACCCGTTAATTCTACGTCTAATTGCCCCTGACCAGCCTGTGAAACGGGCCTTATGCCCTGGTGGCTTGACTGTGCCCTGCCAAATAGCAACACTCATATAAGCAAATTAGTATTTTTCCTTAGTTATCAGCATCAAAGCCCGCTACAGTGGACTGTGCTTGCTCTACAATTGTCATAGGTTTCAAGCATCTGTGATTTTGGCTTACCACCCCTTTTTGCCGTGAACATCGATTCTACTTCCGCCTCGCCTTCCGCCGTACCCACACCGTGCAGCTTTCGTGTCCTGACTGACGAAGAGCGCAACGCCTCTTTGCGTCAATCCCTGGAAGAGGTGCAGTGGTGTGAAAAACAAGACCTGTGGGTCTATGGTTACGGCTCTCTGATCTGGCGTCCCGATTTTGAATTTGCCGAGCAGCGCCAAGCCTTGCTGCGCGGTTACCATCGGGCGCTGTGCTTGTGGTCACGTATCAACCGCGGTACGCCCGAGCAACCCGGTCTGGTTTTCGGGCTGGATGTAGGCGGTTCTTGCCGGGGCATGGCCTTTCGCATTCCCGCCGAAAGCGTCCCCAAGGTATTCGATGCCCTATGGCTGCGCGAAATGCCCAGCGGTGCCTATATTCCTCGCTGGTTGCGCTGCCGCACCAGCCAGGGCGATATTCGTGCCCTGGTCTTTACCATGAACCGCAAGACCGACGCCTACGTCCCCCGTATGCCGGACGAACAGTTGCGACAAGTGGTGTACTCGGCCCAGGGAACCAACGGCCCTTGCATCGAATACGTCATGGAAACCGCCTCGGCGCTGCAACGCTCTAAAATTCTGGATAAACGCCTGCAATCAGTGGTTCAATTACTACAGAGCCAGACTGCACTGCTTAATCCTCAACAAGCCTAAGAGCGCCCCATGTCCCTTGCCGATTTGCGTAACGAATACGAACGCTTTTCCCTGAGCGAAAACGAACTCTGTGCCGATCCTCGCCAGCAATTTCAACGCTGGCTGGATCAGGCGATTGAGCTAAAGGAAGTCGAACCCACGGCGATGACGCTGGCCACCGTGAACCCGGAAGGCCGCCCATCGGCGCGCATTGTTCTGCTCAAGGGTTACGACGAACAAGGCCTGGTGTTCTTTACGAATTACCAATCTCGCAAGGGTACGGACCTGGACCATAACCCTTGGGCCAGCCTGTCCTTTTTCTGGGCCTCCATGCAGCGCCAGGTGCGCTTTGAAGGCCGCATCAGCCGCATCAGCGCAGCCGAATCCGACGAATACTTTCACAGCCGTCCTCTGGGCTCTCGCATTGGGGCCTGGGCCTCGCCGCAAAGCCAACCCATCAGCCGCACAGAGCTGGATGCCCGTGCCAAGCAGTACACTGAAAGCTTAGGTGAACATCCCGCCCGCCCTGAACACTGGGGTGGCTTCCGACTGACTCCAGACCATGTCGAATTCTGGCAAGGCCGTGCCTCGCGCCTGCACGACAGGCTGGTGTTCGACCGCAAGGACACATCTGACTGGCAGGTGAGCCGACTGGCTCCTTAAGCCGTTCCCTTGGGGACGCCTGCCCTCAGCATTGATGCAATGACTGTTTTTTCTTCTACCTTCGATAGCGACTTCTTCCGTTCGGCACTGGGCCGTTTCGCCACTGGCGTGACGGTCGTGACCGGTGCCAACAAAGACCACCCGGATCAGGCCATTGGCCTGACCGTCAGCTCCTTTAACTCTGTTTCCCTGGACCCACCTCTGGTGCTGTGGTCGCTGGCCAAGCGCTCCCAGTCCCTGCCACACTTTGTGGACGGCCAGGGCTACGTGATTCACGTTTTGGGAGCCAGTCAGCTATCGCTGGCCAAGCGCTTTGCCTGGGGCGATCAGGCCGAGCGTTTTCGCGATCACCCCATCAAGCGTTCCCCGCACGGCTTGCTCATGTTGGACGACGAGCGCTGCAGTGCCTGGTTCGAGTGCAAGCCTTATGCCGTGCATGAGGCAGGCGACCACCTGATCTTTATCGGTGAAGTCACCCACTGCGAACGCAGCGCCCATCAGCCCCTGATCTACCATGCGGGCGACTTTGACCTGACTCCTTCCCTGGCGTGACGGGGTGTTGCAACGCAGCCCTGACGACGACAGCATGGCGGGAGTACACTACGCCTTTTGCTCCAACGCGCCAATAAGGTCCTGATTCATGGCAAACGATGTCGATTGCATAGTGCTGGGAGCGGGGGTCGTAGGTTTGGCCTGCGCCCGACAAATGGCCCAGCAAGGCATGGAGGTTCTGCTGATCGAGCAAACCGCCAGCATTGGCAATGGCGTCAGTTCCCGCAATTCAGAGGTCATACACGCGGGCATTTACTACACACCGGGCAGCCTGAAGGCCCGCCTGTGTGTAGAAGGCAAAGCCCGGCTGTATGACTACTGCCAGGAACACCATATAGCCCACGCCCGTTGCGGCAAGCTGATTGTGGCGACCACGCCCGAACAGGAAGCCGATCTGCTCAAGCTGCAGGCCCAGGCGCGCGCTTGTGGTGTGGACGATTTGCAGTGGCTAAATGCCGCCCAGGCCCAGGCTCTGGAGCCGGCCTTGAATTGCAGCGCCGCCCTGCTCTCTCCTTCCACCGGCATTGTAGATACCCATGCTTTGATGCTGGCCCTGCAAGGCGATGCAGAAAACCACGGTGCCCAACTGGTCTTCAATACGCCTTTTGTCAGTGCGCGTGTCCTGCCCGGACAAGGTTTTGAAGTGCATGTGGGTGGCGCAGAAGCGTTCAGCCTGACAAGCACCCATCTGATCAATGCGGCTGGTTTGGGCGCGGTCGCCGCCGCACGCCAGATCGAGGGGCTGGATGCCAGCCATATCCCGAATGCCTATCTGTGCAAAGGCAGCTATTTCTCTTTGGCGGGTCGCTCGCCCTTCAAGCACCTGATCTACCCCATGCCCAATAAAGCAGGGCTGGGTGTGCATCTGACGCTGGATCTGGCCGGTCAGGCCCGCTTTGGCCCGGACACCGAATGGGTACAGGACGAGAACTACGATATGGACCCGCAGCGGGGCCAATCTTTTTACGCGGCCGTGCGCGAGTACTGGCCCGCTTTGCCTGATAACAGCCTGAACCCCGCCTATAGCGGTATCCGGCCTAAAATTGTGCCCGCAGGCCATGCGGCAGCCGACTTTGTCTTTTCGGGTCCCGCCGAGCACGGCATACCCGGACTGCTGAATCTGTTCGGCATCGAATCCCCCGGCCTGACCGCGTGTTTAGCGATTGCACAACACAGCCAAGAAACCCTGGCCCAGGCAGCTTAAAAACTTTTCTGAAATCTTTACAATACTGTCGATGAACGATTACATCTTGACCCTATCCTGCCCGGATCGTACCGGCATTGTCCACAGCGTATCGGGCTGGCTGCTTGAGCAGAACGGCAACATTCTTGAGGCACAGCAGTTCGGCGACGCCGCCACCAACCGCTTTTTCCTGCGCATCCAGTTTTCCCTGCCCGAAAAGCAGGACGTCAATGCGCTGCAAACCAGCTTCGCACCCATTGCTGAAAAATTCAGCATGGACGCCAATATTTACGACGCACAACGCAAAGCCCGCTTGCTGATCCTGGTCAGCCGTCAGGGCCACTGCCTGAACGATCTGCTGTTCCGCGCCCATAGCGGCCAACTGCCGGTGGAAATTGCTGCTGTGGCCTCCAACCATACCGACCACGCCGGTCTGGCTTCTTCTTACGGCATCCCTTTCCATCACCTGCCCGTGACACCGGAAACCCGCCCCGAGCAAGAGCAGCAAATCATCGACCTGGCTCGTGACCTGAAGATTGATCTGGTTGTGCTGGCCCGCTACATGCAGATTCTGTCCACCAATCTGTGCCAATCCCTGTCTGGTCGCGCCATCAATATTCACCACAGCTTCCTGCCCAGCTTCAAGGGCGCACGCCCCTACCACCAAGCACATGCTCGTGGTGTGAAGATTATTGGTGCTACCGCCCACTACGTGACGGCTGATCTGGACGAAGGCCCGATCATCGAACAGGACGTGGAACACGTCACCCACTCGGTCAGCCCAGCTGAGCTGACCCAGATCGGTAGCGATGTGGAGTCTCTGGTTCTGGCCCGTGCTGTGCGCGCCCACGTGGAGCACCGCATCTTGCTGAACGATCAGCGCACGGTGGTATTCCGCTAAGCAGTGAGGTCAGACCGGCCTTAAGACTGAAAAAAAGCCCTCAATGCTATGGATATAGATCCACGCATTGAGGGTTTTTTACTGGTCACCCATTTTTTCAGAAGCCAGATGACATGAGCCTGCTCGCTACTTGGCAATTAGCTCTACCAGCCTCAGGCAACGATCGACTGCTGTCTCTGCCAATCTCTGACGAGTATCTGCTTCAAATCGCCAACAGCCTCTCCCGCATACTGACTGCTTCCTCAAGTCGACCATACGCTTGCAGCATGTCTCGTCGGCAAGACCCATATTTACCTCGGGTACACGGCTACAAGCTCTGCTTATTGCCCTAACGCTAAACCTTCACGCCGAGGGTCTACCCCCGCTTCCAGTCCCTCCTGAGTCCAGCGAATCACATGCGTACCGCTAGGAAAAGGCTGCTCACGCACCTCGTGCCCCATTGCCCTCAAGGCCTGCGCCTGTTCCGTCACCGTAGTCCCAGCTTCCAGCTCTGTCGCCCAATTGCGGCTGCCGTAATGGGGCAGGCTGACTGCCTGTTGAGCATCCAGATTCCACATCAACATGCCGGTCAGGGCTTGAGCCACATAAGGAATAATGGCACTGCCACCGGGTGAGCCCAGGGCAATGACAGGACGGCCATCCTGCATCACCATCATCGGTGCCATGGAACTGCGTGGACGCTTGCCGGGCTCCACCCGATTCACGGACAGGCGTCCCATTTCGTCTTTGGGGCTCAAGGCAAAGTCAGTCAGCTGATTGTTCATCAAGAAACCATGCACCATGATCTTGCTACCAAAAGCTGACTCGACCGAAGTGGTCATGGACACCACTTGCCCCTTGGCATCCGCCACGGACAAATGCGTCGTGGAAGGCAGCTCGGGCGTGTTGTCGCTGGCAGCCTGTGAGTCGGCCAAGGGCTTACCCGGTTGAGCGTGTCCCATGGATCGGTCTGGCTGAATCAAGGCAGCGCGGGATTTCAGATACTCCGGAGCCAGCAAAGCCTGCTGAGGGACAGACACAAATGCCGGATCGGCCACCCAGGCATCCCGATCCGCGAAGGCCAAACGCCCCGCTTCAGAGAAATAGTGAATCGCTTCCACAGATTGCGGCTTCGCCGCAGCAATGGGCGTGTGCTGCAAGATACCCAGCATCTGCATCACACTGATAGCCCCGGAACTGGGCGGTGCCATGCCACAGAGAGCCACTTGCTGCCAGTCCATACAGAGGGGTTCACGACGCAAGGCGCGGTACTGCGTCAAGTCAGACACGGCCAGATCACCCGCAATGGGATCGGCAGCGACGGCAGCCACCATATCCTGGGCAAGTTCACCTTGATAAAAAGCCTGTGCACCCTGCCTGGCCAACAAGCGCAGCACCTGCGCGTATTCCTTGTTCTGCAAACGATGACCAACTGGCCAGGGCTTGCCTTGCTCGTCCAGAAAATAGGCACGTGTAGCCGCCTTGTCAGCCAGTTCAGGATTATCGGCAATCAAGGTATTCAAGCGTGGGCTGACTTCAAAACCGACCTCAGCAAGCTCAATCGCCGGGTCAAACAAATTCGCCCACGGCAGCACGCCACCGTCTTTATGCATCAACTCCAGGGCACGCAGCAAACCCGGTACGCCTACCGAGCGACCACTATTGACCGCCTGCTTGAAGGACATGGTTTTACCGTCCAGCTCGAAGCGATCCAGACTGCTGGCTGCGGGCACCGTTTCCCGTCCGTCATAGCTCATCAGGCCGGTCTTGGGCTGGAACATCAGCAAGAAGCCGCCACCGCCAATGCCGGAAGACTGTGGTTCCACCAGCCCCAGAACTAACTGAGCCGCAATGGCTGCATCCACCGCACTGCCTCCCTGATCCAGGATGCGCAAACCCGCTTGTGTCGCCAAAGGATGTGCCGTCACCACCATGCTTTTCTGGGTGACAAGCTTGTCACGCTGCATGACACTGCTGGCGGTTTCCGGGTTTAAATGCTGGCTGGCTGCTTCCCGAGCATGCGCAGGTAGCGCCAGAGCCAAGGTCAAGGCAGCCGACAACAGAGCCGGTTTCCAGTGCAATCTCATGTGTTCTCCTTTTGGTCCTCAAGCAGCCATTGTTCCAGCAAAACCACCGCTTCGCTGGGCTCATTGGCCGTGGGATAACTAAAAAAATAGGCCTCACTGACAGGCATGGCATGATCCAGCGGCATGATCAGCTCGCCCTGCTCCAGCGCCTGTTGCACCAGAAAACGCGGCATCAAGGCCACGCCCATGTCGGCATGCAATGCCGACATCACCAGGCTGAACAGCTCGTAACGCGGGCCGGAACTGACACGCAAATCAGGCTCCAGACCGGCAGATCGATACCAGTCCGACCAGCTATCGGGGCGCGTGGACATATGCAGGTGAACCAGCTTTTGCCAGTCGTCACTGGCGGCCAGCTCGGGCGAGCAGACCGGCACCAGTTCGCCTTCGTCAAACAGCTTGATCCCTTCGGTTTGCGGCCATAACTGCCGTCCATGATAAATGGCAGCATCAAAGGGGTGGTCGCCAAACTGAAACGGAGTGGTACGAACGGACAGGCTGACTGTGATGTCCGGATAACGCTGGGAGAAACGTGCCAGGCGCGGCATCAGCCACACGGTCGACAAGGTAGGCAACACGGCCAGATGGATGCTGCGGCCCACACCGGCGCGTGCAATCAGGCTGAAAGTATCCTTGCCGATTTGCTCCAGATGGTGACGGATGCGAGCAGCATAATCGCGCCCTGCCGGAGTCAACACCAGACGCCGCCGCACCCGTGTCAGCAAGGTCACACCCAGCCGCTGCTCCAGGCCGCTTACCTGCCGGTACACCGCGCTATGCGTCAAGGACAATTCCTCGGCCGCACGGGAAAAAGTCCCCAAACGGGCCGTGGCCTCAAAGGCCTGTAATGCGCCCAAACTGGGTACGCCTTGTCTCATAGGTCTTCCTCTTAATCATGCCGCCTCAGCCCTCCTCATTCAGTGCAGAGCCGGATCGTTACGCCAGAACACGACATTGTGCAATTTTATCAATTGCCTTGTGCGCTTTATGCACACTATGCTGAGACTTTATATTGATCTCGCTGATCCACAGCCACCTGATGATGCGCTTGCTGCTCATAGTGGCGACTGTCAGCGATACTTAAGCAGCTCTTTTCTATTTTCCAGATTGATGGCGCCCATCCAGGCTCCACCTGACTGACCCTCTTTGATCTTCCCGGAGTACCTCTATGTCTGCCAATCCCTCTTTCCATTGGGACGACCCCCTGCTGTTGAATCAGCAGTTGAGCGATGAAGAGCGCATGGTGCGCGATGCCGCCCACGCCTATGCACAGGAAAAGCTGCTGCCACGCGTACTGGAGGCCTTTCGCCACGAACAGACTGACCCCGCCATCTTTGCCGAGATGGGCTCGCTGGGCCTGTTGGGGGCCACCATTCCCGAAGCCTACGGTGGCGCTGGTCTGAACTATGTCAGCTATGGTTTGATCGCCCGCGAAGTGGAGCGTGTGGATTCAGGCTACCGCTCCATGATGAGCGTGCAATCCTCTCTGGTCATGGTGCCGATTTTTGAATTTGGCAGCGAAGAACAAAAACAGAAATATCTGCCCAAGCTGGCCAGCGGCCAATGGATTGGCTGCTTTGGCCTGACTGAACCCAATCATGGCTCGGACCCCGGCGCCATGGAAAGCCGCGCTGTAAAAGTGGACGGTGGCTATCGTCTGAGCGGCAACAAGACCTGGATTACCAACTCCCCCATCGCCGATGTGCTGGTGGTCTGGGCCAAAGTCGTGGGTGGTGACGACGACGGCAAGATCCGCGGCTTCATTCTGGAAAAAGGCATGAAAGGTCTGTCCACCCCGGCCATTCACGGCAAAGTAGGCTTGCGTGCTTCCCTGACCGGCGAAATCGTCATGGCCGATGTGGAGATTGCAGACAGCCAGATGCTGCCCCATGTCTCGGGTTTGCGTGGCCCTTTCACCTGCCTGAACTCGGCCCGCTTCGGGATTGCCTGGGGTGCCTTGGGCGCCGCCGAATCCTGCTGGCATACCGCCCGCCAGTACACCCTGGACCGCAAGCAGTTTGGTCGCCCCTTGGCGGCCAATCAACTGATCCAGAAAAAACTGGCTGATATGCAGACCGAAATTACACTGGCGCTGCAAGGCTGCCTGCGTCTGGGACGCATGAAAGACGAAGGCACAGCGGCGGTCGAAATCACCTCCATCATGAAGCGCAACTCCTGCGGCAAGGCACTGGATATTGCCCGTCTGGCACGCGACATGCTGGGAGGTAATGGTATCTCTGACGAGTTCGGTATTGCTCGCCACCTGGTCAATCTGGAAGTGGTGAACACCTACGAAGGCACCCACGACGTACATGCCCTGATTCTGGGACGCGCACAAACCGGGATTCAGGCTTTCTTCTAAAGCAAACCAAACAGGGCAAAGCCAGAGGCTTTGCCCTTGTCCGTTTCAACCGGAACAAACTGGTGAATTACATGCCGTAAGGGGACTTCTCTCCCGTCTGCATTTACGGTTTTTACTGCCGAGAGACTCGAGGTAAACAGTATCCCTTCATAAGCAGCGGGCAAAAAGCCTGGAATGAAGGTTCTTTCCAGTCGCAGGGCCGTCTCAAGATCAAAGTGGCCGCTGGAAAGTTGGTAAACCAAAACTATGCGGTGGCGGTCTTTTTATTCTTGTTCGGACTTCAACTCAAACATGCTGGTCGATTCCATTTCCAGCACCAGCTCATCACGCTGATTGAACACATTCCAATTCCAGCGAATGATGCCCAGATCTGAACGGCTGCTGGACACACGCTTGGACGCCACCGTGGCCTCCAGACGGATTGAATCACCGGCCCGCACAGGCAAAACCCAGCGCAGACGCTCCAGACCGGGCGAACCAAAGGACTCGGAATCGTGCAAGGCAGAATCCACGGCCATGCGCATGGTTTTGCCGCAAGTGAGCCAGCCGCTGGCGATCAAACCGCCCCAATGGCCCTCTTCGGCCTGCTTGTCGTCAATATGAAAGGACTGCGGATCGTATTTCTGGGCAAATTCCAGCATTTCTTCGCGAGTCACAGGGACAAGTGGGTGCTTGATGACCATACCCACTTCAAATTCAGCAAATTTCATGTTGTTGTACAACGAAAAAAGCCCCCACGCTGCGCCTTCGGCTTGCTGCCCCCCGAGGGGGAGTTTTTGCCTTGGGGCGGCCCGGCGACAAAAAAAGCCCCCACGCTACACCTTCGGCTTGCTGCCCCTCCAAGGGGGAGCTTTCACCTTGGGACGGCCCGGCGGCAAAAAAGATCGAGATCGCCACTCTACCATCTCTGCCAGAATTTGCAGCCCCTGCCCCTACTGCGCCACAAACCGCAGCAAACTGTCCACATCCGGTATCAGGAGAAGCCAGCCTGTGCGTCTTATACCAATCTATGGCATAAAGAGAGTTTCCTGATTACTAATTACCTGAGCGCCCGGTTTGTTCGGGGCTATGCACAACCAAGGCTATGACAACACTCGATTCATCTTTGCAATTTGCGAGCCTGACTCAGGGCTCACAAGCCATCCAGCTGGAATATCAACGCATTGCCCCCGAACGGGAAACCGCCCCTTTGCTGGTGTTCCTGCACGAAGGTCTGGGCTCGATTGCCATGTGGAAAGACTGGCCGGCACAACTGTGCGAACAAACCGGCTGTAGCGGCCTGATGTATTCCCGCTATGGCTATGGCCGCAGCACCCCTCGCCCGGATAATCGCCCCAAAGAGCCCGACTACCTGCATGAGCAGTCGCTGGACGTGCTGCCTCAACTACTGGAGCAACTGGGCGAAGACGGCAAGAAGCGCCCGATTGTGCTGGTCGGCCACAGCGATGGTGGCTCGATTGCCCTGCTGGCGGCCAGTGGCTTTAGCGACAAGCTGCAAGGCATTGTAGTGATGGCCCCGCACCTGTTCGTGGAAGACATTTCCCTGCGCGGCATTCTGGTTGCCCGCGAAGCCTACGAGCAAGGCTTTTTACGCGAACGTCTGGGCCGCTATCACGATGATGTGGAATCCGCTTTCTGGGGCTGGAACGCCACCTGGACCGATCCCCGATTCCGCGACTGGAATATTGAACAAGAGGTCAGCCGTATCACCTGCCCGATTCTGGCGATTCAGGGCGTGGATGATGAATACGGCACGCTGGAACAGATCCGCCGCATCAAGGAGCTGGTGCCCCACACCGAGCTGCTGGAACTGGAGCAATGCGGTCACCTGCCCTACCGGGATAAGGAAGCGCAGGTGAACCAGGCGATTGTGGACTTTCTGAAACGAACAGCCCGCTAAGTAGCGAACTCACTCAGTCCCTAAGCTCAGCCCTTAAAGCACACACGCACTACTAAACAGCAGACTTATTCAAAGGCTGCTGCTGCTCGGCCCAGGCGGTCATTGACCGCCTGCCAGTCCGGCGTATCCGGGCAACGCTGCACCCAAATATGTTGGTACTGGCCTTGGTCCAGACGACGCAACATGGCGTACAAGTCCTGGGCATAAAGCTGCGCATCCGGGCTGCACACATACCAGTCGTGCACCTCCGCCGAAAATGGCGGCAAGGAGGCAAAAGCGACAATGGCCTGCTTGCCCCCCTGGCTCAAAACAGCCTGCACCGCAGCCGCGCTGTCTTCATCAAACAAAGATAAAGGGGTACGAGGCGCATAGTGCGCTTTCAAGCTGCCCGAAACCTGTGGGGCTTGTTGATCCGGGCTGGCGGGTTCGTAGCCGATAACCTCGGCAATCATGGCGGCGCTAATGTGGCCAGGCCGCAAAAGCACGGCACCCACACCTTGATGAGTACGCGACACGTCCACAATGGTGGACTCGATGCCCACTTCCGACGGGCCCGCTTCCACAATCAGCAGTTCCTCTGCACTCATGTCCGCGAATTCATCGCGTACATGGCTGGCCGCCGTGGGCGATACCTGACCGAACTTGTTGGCCGAAGGCGCCGCCACACCGGCCTGACCGCTGGGCTTGAGTTCTGCCATGCGCTTGAGCAAAGCCTGTGCCACCGGATGGGAAGGGCAACGAATACCAATGCTGCTTTGCCCGCCACTGACCGTATCCGGAATAGCCGGATTGCGCGGCAAGATCAGCGTCAAAGGACCCGGCCAGAAGGCATCAATCAATTGCTGCGCCACGGGCGGAATATCCGTCACCCAATAACGCAAGTCGGCACCAGGGGCCACGTGCACAATCAAGGGATGATTCGCAGGGCGGCCCTTGGCCTTGTAAATCAGTTGCACCGCCGCCGGGTTTTCTGCATCCGCGCCCAGACCGTAGACTGTCTCGGTTGGAAAGGCCACCAGCCCCCCTTGTGCCAGCACACGGGCGGCTTGCTCTATCTGCTGCTCGGAAGGGCTACGGGTGGAATCACTCATGATCAAACGCGATACGCAAGGCAGCGGCGGCTCGGGCAGTGCGTTCACGCACTTGCTGATCCGACTCGCCCACAATATTGACGTGACCCATCTTGCGGCCAACACGGGCCTCGGCCTTGCCGTACAGGTGCAAGGACACGCCAGGCACAGCCAGCAAGGCAGCCCAATCCGGCTCACGCATCTGGTCCTGTCCATCAAACCAGATATCGCCCAGGATATTGAGCATCATGGAAGGACACAAAGCGCTGGTATCACCCAAAGGCAAGGCCGCCATCACGCGGGCTTGCTGTTCAAACTGGCTGGTGACGCAGGCGTTCATGGTGTAGTGACCGCTATTGTGCGGACGAGGAGCCACCTCATTGGCCAACAAACGGCCATCTTCCAGAATGAAGAACTCCACACACAAGACACCCACGTAGTCCAGCGTACGGGCGATAGCGGCAGCCGCCTGACGTGCCTGCTCGGACAAGGCATCATCCTGAAACTGGGCGCTGATGGTGGACACGGCCAAAATGCCATCACGGTGCTCATTACGGGCACATGGGAAGGTTTTGACCTGATCGTCCAGGCCACGAGCCAGAACAACCGAAATTTCGGATTTCAAGGGTTGCAGGGCTTCCAGCACACAGGCCTGGGAACCGAACTCCTTGAAGGCAGCCAGCGCCTGTTCACGGTCTGCCACACGTGCCTGACCCTTGCCGTCGTAACCAAAACGCGCAGTCTTCAAAATGCCGGGGAACAAGGCGCTGTCAGCGGCCTGCAAATCGTCCAGGCTTTCGATGGCCGCATAAGGAGCCACCGGCACACCGGCCTGCGCGATAAAGGCTTTTTCACGAATACGATCCTGCACAATGCCTACGGCATCACCAGACGGTGTGACTCGTGTGTGCTTGGCCAAGGTCAGCAAGGACTGCGCTGGTACGTTCTCGAACTCGGTACTGACGGCTTGGCACAAGTCCCCCAGACGGGCAAGCGCTTGGGCGTCATCGTAGGCCGCACAGATATGCAGATCGGCCACTGCACCCGCAGGGCTATGGGTGTCCGGGTCCAGCACGGCCACCTTGTAGCCCAGGCTTTGGGCGCTATGGCAGAACATGCGGCCCAGTTGGCCGCCTCCAATCATGCCCAGCCAGGAGCCAGGGACCAGAAGGGCAACATCAGTCATGGGGGTCATCATCACAAAATAAAATCAGGCAGTAGCAGGAGGAACACGCATAGCTCGGGCGGCCTCGGTCTGGCGGGCACGGTACGCAATCAGTTTTTCAGTCAGCACAGCATCGTTGACCGCCAGATTGGCAATCACGTGCAGCGCGGCATTGGCGGCACCGGCCTCACCAATGGCGAAGGTGGCAACCGGCACGCCCTTGGGCATTTGCACAATCGACAGCAGGGAATCTTCACCGCGCAGGTAGCGCGAAGGTACAGGTACGCCGAACACGGGCAAGTGCGTCAGGGCAGCCAGCATGCCGGGCAAGTGAGCCGCGCCGCCTGCCCCGGCAATAATGGCTTTCAGGCCACGGGCCGGAGCCTGGGCACCATAGTCCACCATATCAATCGGCATGCGGTGGGCAGAGACCACACGGCACTCATAGGACACGCCAAATTCGTCCAGAATGGCCACAGCCTGGCTCATGACATCCCAGTCGCTGGAGGAACCCATCACAATGCCCACTGTGGGGACCGCAGGAGTTTGTACGCTCATTAGAGATACGCCCTAAAAGGAAGAAGGCGCCATGCTGCCAGGCGCCTTGGTAAATAGAAAAACAGCAGGGTCCATCCAATGATGGGTTTTCCGGCGAGGCAGACTTTGCTCTGCCCATCGCCCTCCCCCAAAGCCCGGCTCGCTGTAGCTAAGTTGTCCAAGGACATGCAGCCGCTTGGCACCCTGCGAAGGACGAGCAGGCAGCTCGTTTACGGCGAGCGCCTGTCCGGGCTGTAAACCGTTCACGCTGTCAGGCGTTCCAGGGCTTCACGGTATTTGTCAGCCGTACGCTCGGCCACCTCAGCAGGCAAGCGAGGAGCGGGTGGCGTCTTGTCCCAAACCTGGGTTTCCAGCCAATCGCGCACAAATTGCTTGTCGTAAGACGGTGGGCTGATGCCTTCGGCATAGCTGTCGGCTGGCCAGAAACGCGAGGAATCCGGGGTCAGCACTTCGTCCATCAAATGCAGCTGGCCTTGATCGTCCAGGCCAAATTCAAATTTGGTATCGGCAATCAGAATGCCACGGCTGGCCGCGTAGTCGGCAGCTTCGGTGTACAGACGCAAGGTGACGTCACGGATCTGCTCGGCCAGTTCCTGACCCACTTCCTTGACCACGTGGGCGAAATCCACGTTCTCGTCATGCGAGCCCATTTCTGCTTTGGCAGCCGGGGTAAACAACACGTGGGGCAGCTTGGCCGCTTGCTTCAAACCAGCCGGCAAGGTAATGCCACATACCGCGCCGGTAGCCTGGTAGTCTTTCCAGCCCGAACCGATCAGGTAACCACGAGCCACGGCTTCCACCATGATGGGCTTCAAGCGCTTGACCACCATGGAGCGGCCTTCCACTTGGGCGCGCTCTTCAGGCGCCACCACATCAACCGGGTTCACGCCAGTGGTGTGATTAGGGATGATGTGCGCCAACTTGTTCAGCCAGAACTCGGTCATCTGCGTCAAGACAGCGCCCTTGCCGGGAATGGGATCGTCCAGAATCACATCGAATGCCGAAATGCGATCACTGGCCACAATCAACAACTTGTCCTCACCCACCGCATACATGTCCCGAACTTTGCCGCGCGCGAGTAGCGGCAGGGAGCTCAGGCTGGATTGATGTAAGGGCTCTTGCACGATTTCATCCTTAAAACGAAAACATCCCGCTGACTATGGATGCAGGCGGGACGACAATCCCGGCGCCTGCGGCACCGGGCAAAGACGCGGAGACCGGGGCGGGCAGTCGTGCTGCCCACTCCTGCTCCGCCTGACAAAATTACTGAACGATCTGGGACAACTCGCCGGTGCTGTACTGGCGGGCGATTTCCTGCAAAGGAATGGCCTTGATCTTGGAGGCCTGACCGGCGGCGCCGAACTGCTGGTAGCGGGCCACGCACACTTTCTTGGCGGCTTCGCGAGCAGGTTTCAGATATTCGCGTGGGTCGAATTTCTCCGGGTTTTCGAACAGGAAACGACGGATGGCAGCGGTCATGGCCAAACGGATATCGGTGTCGATATTGACCTTGCGCACACCGTACTTGATGGCTTCCTGAATTTCTTCCACAGGCACGCCGTAGGTTTCTTTCATGTTGCCACCGAACTGGCGGATTTCAGCCAGCAGTTCCTGAGGCACACTGGAGCTGCCGTGCATGACCAGGTGAGTATTGGGCAAACGACGGTGAATTTCTTTCACGCGCTCGATGGACAAAATGTCGCCGGTAGGCTTGCGGGTGAACTTGTAAGCACCGTGGCTGGTACCGATGGCGATGGCCAGTGCGTCCAGTTGAGTGCGTGTCACAAACTCAGCGGCCTGCTCGGGGTCGGTCAACAACTGATCCAGAGTCAGAACGCCGTCAGCACCGTGACCGTCTTCCTTATCACCCTGCATGGTTTCCAGGGAACCCAGGCAGCCCAGTTCGCCTTCAACGGTCACGCCCAGCTTGTGAGCCATTTCGACCACTTTGCGGGTGACTTCCACGTTGTACTCAAAGTCGGCAATGGTCTTGCCGTCGGGCAACAGGGAGCCGTCCATCATCACGCTGGAGAAACCCAGCTCGATGGCGCCTTTGCAAATCTCGGGGGACTGGCCGTGGTCCTGGTGCATCACCACAGGGATGTTGGGGTAGGACTCGACAGCAGCTTCGATCAGGTGACGCAGAAACGCTTCGCCTGCGTATTTACGGGCGCCGGCCGATGCCTGCATGATGACGGGGCTATCCGTCTCCGAGGCGGCTTCCATAATGGCCTGGACCTGCTCCAGGTTATTGACGTTGAACGCTGGAATACCATAACCGTGCTCGGCCGCGTGATCGAGCAGCTGGCGCATGGAAACTAGGGCCATGAGAAGACCTCCTGAAGACTAAAATAATTGAAAAACTTGGCCGGGCACGGTTCCGTGCACAGCCGATCGTTTGTAAGCGTATTAACTGGCGGTCCGACGCGCCGACTTGGGGCGGAACGCATTGACCACATGCTCGTGAGTTTGTGCGTAAGGTCCACCAATCAGGTCGATGCAATACGGGACTGCTGCAAAAATACCCGGCACCAATACTTGTCCGGTTTCTGAATCCCGTAATCCTTCCAGAGTTTCCTGAATGGCTTTGGGCTGCCCAGGCAGATTGATAATCAGAGCAGCGTGGTCCTGAATTTCTCGGATGACCGCAACTTGCCGCGACAAAATCGCTGTTGGTACGAATTTTAAACTGATTTGGCGCATCTGTTCACCGAAACCGGGCATTTCGCGCGTTCCAGCGTCCAGAGTGGCCTCCGGCGTCACGTCGCGACGCGCCGGACCAGTGCCACCGGTAGTCAAAATCAGGTCGCAACCCGCTTCCACCAAGTCGACCAGGGTGTCGGTAATCTGGGCACGCTCGTCGGGAATCAGCCGTTCCAGATAGGCAGGCGCTACCGTCAAGGCGGAGTCCAGCCAGCTGCGCAGCGCCGGTATGCCTTGATCCTGGTACTGTCCGCTGGAGGCGCGATCTGAAACCGACACCAAGCCGATACGCAATTGATCCGGATGCTCGCGGGGAGACTGTCGATTGAATGTCATGCTTTTCCTTGGAAGCGAAATAAACTACAGGCCCTGAACGGGCCTGCCAATAGCACGATTGTAACGAATCGCAGTGGGGCTTAAATACAACGGCCGCCGTCTACTTCGATGCAAGTGCCTGTAATGAACTCGGCCTCGTCCGAGGCCAGATACAGCGCTGCCGCTGCCACGTCCTTGGGTGTGCAAAAACGTCCCAGCGGAATTCCCGCCAAGAAACGGCTGCGGTTTTCCGGCGTATCGGGCATGCCCATGAACTGTTCCAGCAACGCCGTGTCACCAATCACCGGATTAATGCAGTTCACCCGGATATTATCCGGCCCCAACTCGGCCGCCATACCCTTGCTGATGGTCACCACCGCGCCCTTGGTGCCGTTGTACCAGACCAGTCCGGGGCGCGGACGCAAGGCGGCGGTAGACGCAATATTGATGAAAGAGCCCGAGCCCTGGGCGCGCAGATACGGCACAAAGTGTTTGGCGGTCCAGTAAATGCTTTTCACGTTGACGGCATAGACCAGATCGAACTCGCTTTCGCTGACCTCCAGCAACGGTTTATTGCGATGCGTGGTGCCCGCATTGTTCACCACAATATGCAGCCCACCGCATTCGCGCAGGGCAATATCCAACAGGGCATGAACTTCGTCCCCTTGCGAGACATCGCAAGCGGCAAAAATGGCCTGACCACCCTGTGCCTGAATCTGGGCCGCTGCGGCCTGCCCTTGCTCTGCATTCAGGTCGGCAATCAGTACACGCGCTCCTTCGCGTGCAAAGCGCTGTGCAATGCCCAGGCCAAAACCCGATGCACCGCCCGTCACGATAGCCACTTTGTCTTGCAATCGCATGTTTGTCTCCTTCTGCTTTTTATATAGAAATGGCGGCTTTGCGCCGCCATTGGTGAAACCTGTTTAGCGTTCAGCTGCCATGCTGCCAGAAAACCGGAGCCACCACAGCCGCGCTAACCCCTAAATACCCCTACGATCAGCTGGCCGCATGACGTAGCGCAACCGTCTTCAGGGAAGTCAGGGCGTACAAGGCTTCAAAGCCCTTCTCGCGGCCTATGCCGGACTGGCCGGTTCCACCAAAAGGCAGTTCCACCCCACCTGCCGCACCGTAATTATTCACAAAGACCTGCCCGGCTCGCAGTTGCCGGGCCATACGCACTTGACGAGCCCCATCGCGGGTCCAGACCCCGGCCACCAGACTGTAAGGCGTGCCATTGGCCATGGCGATGGCTTCTTCCTCTGTACCGAAGGGCTGGGCCACCAGAACAGGACCGAAAATTTCCTCCTGGGCCAGACGATGTTCAACAGGCACATGGCCCAATAAAACAGGCACTTGGTAAAAGCCGCCTGCCGGGGCCTTGGAGTCCAGCTTGCCTTGCGCCAGCACCACAATGCCATCCTGGTCCAGATTTTCCAGATAGGAACGCACCCGCGCTTGCTGCTGCGCGCTGATCAGGGGACCGCAATCCAGATTGTCGCTGGCCGCCCCGGTCAGCAGCGCCTTGAAGGCTTCGGCCAGACGCTCGGTAAAGTCGCCATAAATAGCGCGCTGAATCAGCACTCGACTCCCTGCCGAGCAGGTCTGCCCTGCGTTCTGCACAATCGCATTGACCACGACCGGCAAAGCGGCATCCAGATCCGCATCCGAGAACACGATTTGTGGAGACTTGCCGCCCAGCTCCAAGGTAACCGGCACAAAATTCTGCGCTGCTTGCAAGGCCACCTGACGGCCTGTGCCGGGAGAGCCAGTAAAGGAAATGTGATTGATATCCGGATGAGCAGACAGAGCCTGCCCGGCTTCACTACCCAGCCCCGTGCAGATATTCAGCACTCCCGCTGGCAAACCCGCTTCGTGCAACAACTCGGCCACGCGCAGCAAGGACAGGCTGGCATCCTCTGCCGGTTTGACCACGCAGGTATTCCCCGCAGCCAGGGACGCGGCTACGCTGCGCCCGAAGATCTGCAAGGGGTAGTTCCAGGGGATGATATGCGCGGTAACCCCCAAGGGTTCACGCAAGGTGAACGCCGTCATCTCCCAGCCCAGCGGGATAGTTTGACCATGCAGCTTGTCCACCGCGCCCGCATAGAACTCAAAATAGCGGACAATGGCAGCAGCATCGGACTGGGCCTGACGCAAAGGCTTGCCGGTATCGCGAGATTCCAGCCGCGCCAGCTCCTCTCGGGCATCAGACAGAGTTCGAGCGCAACGCAGCAATAACTGGCTGCGTTGGGCGGCCGTCAGACGGCTCCACGGCCCCTGGCTGGCACGTCGGGCGGCCTGTACGGCCCAATCAATATCCACCTCGGACGATTGCGCCAAGCGGGCGAAGGTCTCGCCTGTGGAGGGGTCGATAACCGGTAGCAAACCACCGCCCTCCGCGCCAAGTTGCTGTCCGTCAATCCAATTGCGACACTCCATGACCGCCTCCAATGCTATTGTTATCTCAGCCAATCGAGCTTTGCTCGAGATCATTCTACTCAAGGACCTGCTGCTTTGGACTCTCGACAACGTACTTTGCTCTTAGCGGGCGCTGGCGATCTGGGCACCCGCACCGGGATGCTGGCCCGCCATCACGAATGGCCGGTGATCGGCCTGCGCCGTCATGTTCCCCTGGACGATCACAGCGGGATCGAATGGGTGGAAGCTGATTTGAGCGAGCCCACCTCCCTGCGCCTGAAGCACCGTAAAATCACCCACGTACTTTACGCTGTCTCTCCCGACCAGCGTAGCCAGGCTGCTTATGAGCGGGTATTTCTGCACGGTCTGGAAAACCTGCTCAACGAGCTGGACCTGAAAGCCTTGAAACGCTTTGTCTTTGTATCATCCAGCGCCGTCTACGGGCCGAGCACTGAATGGGTGGACGAGAACTCGCCCACAGAGCCTACGCAATTCAATGGCCGAGTACTGCTGGAGGCCGAGCAGCTGCTGCACCACCGCATCCCGGCCCAAGCCGTCGTCATCCGCCCCAGCGGCCTGTACGGGCCAGGGCGTACTCAATTACTGGACCGCCTGCGTGAAGGCCGCGCAACAGTGCCGGACGATCCGGAGCACTGGGCCAACCGCCTGCATATTGAAGACGCTGCGCGTGCCTGCTGGCACCTGCTACGCACTCCCGCGCCCTTCCCTTGCTACATAGGTACGGATAGCCGCCCTTATCGAATTACCGAACTGTATGACGGACTGGCGGATCTACTGGAAGTGGCCCACCCAGAACGACGCCAATCCAATGAAGGTGGCAAACGTCTGAGCAACCAGCGACTGCTGGACAGCGGCTTTCAGCTGGATTGGCCGGATGCGATGCAAGGGTATGCTCAGTTGATTAAAGATGGGGCGTGAAGCGCAGTCCATGCTCTATCCACTCCACGTGCACAAGGATGAACATAGCGCCTATGGCGCGCGCTTCCCCGACTTCCCAGGCTGTTTTGCAGCAGCTGATGAATTACAGAATCTTGCTCGGGCTGCCCAAGAAGCGGTTAAGGCACACTGCTTCGGTGATAGCTCCCCCCCCTCACCGACCACACCTGAAGACTGGTTTGAACATGAGGACTATAAAGAGGGGTGTTGGATGATGGTCGATATTGGCCTATCCAAGTAGGCAGAAAACAAAAAAGCCAGCCAACGTTCGTTGACTGGCTTTTTCTTACGAAGCAAAGACTGGCTTAAGCCTTGTCTTCCAACGCAGCCACGGCTGGCAAACGCTTGCCTTCCAGGAATTCCAGGAATGCGCCGCCGCCGGTGGAGATGTAGTCCACATCGTCACCAATATTGAACTGGGCAATCGCTGCCAGGGTGTCGCCACCGCCCGCAATCGAGAAGGCCTTGGAGCCTGCAATCGCGCGCGACAGGGTTTCGGTGCCTTGTGCGAAGGCCGGGAACTCGAACACGCCCAGAGGGCCGTTCCAGACCACGGTGCCAGCCTTGGCGATGATGTCAGCGATCTGCTGAGCCGTTTGCGGGCCCACGTCCAGAATCATGTCATCGTCCTGAACCTGATCAGCAGCCTTGATTTCAGCCGCTGCATCAGCGGCAAAGGACTTGGCGCACACCACATCCACAGGGATAGGCACCTCGGCACCGCGCTCTTTCATGATGCGGATCACTTCACGGGCTTCTTCCAACTGGCTTTCTTCCACCAGGGATTTGCCCACGGACAGGCCACTAGCCATCATGAAGGTATTGGCAATGCCGCCACCGACCACCAGTTGGTCAACCTTTTCAGCCAAAGCGCGCAGGATGGACAGTTTGGTGGACACCTTGGCACCACCCACAATCGCGACCAGAGGACGGGCAGGCTGGTTCAGGGCACGGCCCAAGGCCTTCAACTCGGCTTCCAGCAAAGGACCGGCACAAGCCACGGGAGCAAAGCGGGCGATACCTTCGGTAGTCGCTTCAGCACGGTGAGCCGTACCAAAGGCGTCGTTTACGTAAACGTCACACAAGGCTGCCATTTTGCGAGCCAACTCGGGATCGTTCTTCTTTTCCCCCACATTGCAGCGGCAGTTCTCCAGCAAGACCACTTGACCGGGCGACACTTGCACGCCATCCAGCCAATTGCGACGCAGCTCAACGGGCATGCCCAGCAACTCGGACAAACGTTGCACCACGGGCTCCAGCGAATCCACAGGCTGGCACTCGCCTTCTTTAGGGCGACCCAGGTGAGACGTGACCATCACCGCAGCGCCGGCATCCAGCGCCATGCGAATGGCAGGCACCGAGGCACGCACGCGCGTATCTTCGGTGATACGTCCGTCTTGCAGGGGGACATTCAGATCAGAGCGGATAAATACCCGCTTGCCTCGCAGCGCGTCCGTTTCGGCCAACGCAGACAAGGTCTTGATGCTTGTAGACATGATTTTTTGTTCTGGGAATTAACGTGACAGGGGCGGGAAATCCCGCCCCTGCTATTCAGATCTTACTTGGCCGACATCAGTGCGATGGTGCTGTCGAGCATGCGAATGGAGAAGGCCCATTCGTTGTCGTACCAGGCAGCCACTTTAACCATATTGCCGCCGGTCACCTTGGTCAGCAGGGAGTCAACCGTGCTGGAGGCGGTAGTGTGGTTGAAGTCGATGGAAACCAGAGGCTCGGTGCAGTAGTCCAGAATGCCCTTCATGGCGCCTTCCGAAGCGGCTTTCAGAATACCGTTCACTTCTTCAACGCTGGTGTTGCGGCTGGCCACGAAAGTCAGGTCAACCATGGACACGTTGATGGTGGGAACGCGCACGGCGTAACCGTCCAGCTTGCCATTCAGTTCTGGCAGCACCAGACCCACGGCAGCCGCTGCGCCGGTCTTGGTGGGGATCATGCTGCTGGTGGCCGAACGGGCACGGCGCATGTCCTTGTGACGCACGTCGGTCAGAACCTGGTCGTTGGTGTAAGCGTGGATGGTGGTCATCAGACCGCTGACCACACCCAGTTCCTTGTGCAAAGGAGCAACCAGGGGAGCCAAACAGTTGGTGGTGCACGATGCGTTGGAGATAACGGTATCGGTGCTCTTCAGAATGTCGTGGTTCACGCCGTACACGATGGTGGCGTCCACATCCTTGCCACCGGGGGCCGAGATGATGACTTTCTTGGCACCGGCTTGAATGTGCTCACCAGCCTTTTCCTTGGTGGTGAAAGCGCCGGTACATTCCAGCACCACGTCCACACCCAGCTCAGCCCAAGGCAGGGTCAGCGCATCGCGCTGGCTCAGCAGGCGGATACGGTCGCCGTTGACCACCAGATGATCGCCATCCAGCGACACATCAGCGTTGAAACGGCCATGCACGGAGTCATAGCGAGTCAGGTGTTCGTTGATCTCGGCACCGCCCGAGGCGTTGATGGCCACGATCTCGATATCGTGTTTTTTGCCGTACTCGTAGTGGGCACGCAAGATCATGCGGCCGATACGACCATAACCATTGATTGCGACGCGAATCGTCATGTCAGACTCCAATTACAAAATTTCTTGAACGGCCGCAGCGACCTTCTCTGCTGTCAGACCAAAATGCTTGAACAGGACGCCAGCCGGGGCGGATTCGCCGTAGGTATCGATACCCACCACGGCGCCTTCCAGGCCCACGTACTTGAACCACAGACCTGTGGTACCGGCTTCAACCGCAACACGCGGGATGCCGGGTGTCAGGACCTGGTCACGCCACTGCTTGTCCTGCGCGTCGAACAGGTTGGTACAAGGCATGGACACCACACGGGTCGCAATACCTTGCTGAGCCAGTTGCTCCTGTGCTTGCAGCGCCAAACCCACTTCCGAGCCGGTTGCCATAATGATGGCGCGCGCATCTTGCGCATCACGCAGCACGTAGCCACCACGACGGATGTTCTGGATGGTTTGCGCATCGCGCTCGACGAAAGGCAGATTCTGGCGCGACAAGAGCAAGGCGCTAGGACCACCGTCCTGTACGTCCATACCGATGCTGGTAGGACGCTCGACCGAGCAAGCCCAGGCCACCGCCGTTTCCGTGGTGTCGCAAGGACGCCAGACATGCAGGTTGGGGATCAAACGCAGGCTGTTGGCGTGCTCGATGGACTGGTGTGTCGGACCGTCTTCGCCCAGACCGATGGAGTCGTGGGTGAATACGTGCACAACACGCTGCTTCATCAAGGCAGCCATACGGATGGCGTTGCGCGAGTAGTCGGAGAAAGTCAGGAAGGTGCCGCCAAAAGGCAGGTAACCACCGTGCAGAGCCAGACCATTCATAATGGCGGCCATACCGAATTCACGTACACCGTAGTTGATGTGGCGACCGAAATGCACACCGTCGGCGTGGGCACGTACGGCTTCGGCACCCTTCCAATCGGTGAAGTTCGACCCGGTCAGGTCAGCCGAGCCACCCAGCATTTCTGGCAGCACATTGACCAAAGCGCTAATGGCCAATTGCGAGGCTTTACGCGACGCAATGGTTTCGGCCTTCTGAGCGGTTTCTTCAATAAAGGCCTGTACTTTGGCGCTGTAGTCAGCAGGCAGTTCGCCTTTCAGACGACGGGCCAATTCTGCGGCCAGTTCAGGGTAAGCCTGGCTGTAAGCGTCAAAGCGCTTTTGCCATTCCGCTTGCTGGGCGCCGCCTTTTTCGCGGCAATCCCAACCTTGGTAGACTTCCTGAGGAATTTCAAACGGTCCGTGGTTCCAGTCCAGTGCTGCACGGGTGGCGGCAATTTCATCAGCGCCCAGTGGGGCACCGTGAACCTTCTCGGAACCGGCGGCGTTAGGAGCACCCTTGCCGATCACGGTACGGCAGCAAATCAGGGTAGGACCCGTGCCCTCTTTCGCGTTGCGGCGAGCCTGTTCAATCGCGCTATTGATCGAAGCGGCATCGTGGCCGTCAACCGCGCGTATCACGTTCCAGCCGTAGCTTTCAAAACGGGCGGGCGTATCGTCACCAAACCAGTTCTCGACCTTACCGTCGATGGAGATGCCGTTGTCGTCGTACATCACGACCAGCTTGGACAGTTTCCAGGTACCGGCCAAGGAGCAAGCCTCGTGCGAGATACCTTCCATCAAACAGCCGTCGCCAGCGAAAACCCAGGTCAGGTGGTCGACCACATCGTGGCCTTCGCGGTTGAACTCGCGCGCCAACAAGGCTTCCGCCAATGCGAAGCCAACAGCATTGCCCAAACCCTGGCCCAAAGGACCTGTGGTGGTTTCCACGCCCGCGGTAATACCCACTTCAGGGTGGCCGGGAGTGCGTGAATGCATCTGACGGAAGTTGCGCAGCTCGTCCATGGGCAGGTCGTAGCCACTAAGGTGCAACAAAGCGTAGATCAGCATGGAACCGTGGCCGTTTGACAACACAAAACGGTCGCGATCAAACCAGGCAGGGTCGGCAGGGTTGTGTTTCAGGTGCCGGGACCAGAGAACCTGGGCGATATCGGCCATGCCCATGGGCGCACCGGGGTGGCCCGAATTAGCTTGTTGCACGGCATCCATAGACAAGGCACGGATGGCATTGGCTAGGGTTTTATCAGAGGCTGACGCAATATCCATTAGAAGCTCATTGGGGCGGCGGCGCGACAATTCCGACAGGCGGACGGCTCACGGCCCTGATTAGTTTATAAAACGCGCTATTTTAGCATTGCTGGCGCTAAATCGCCCCCACTTGAGCTGGGGCCTTGCGCTTTCTCCCCGAAGCCTGGGTACGGTATGCTTGTGCGGTTTTTTATGCTTGATGGTGTCTTGATATGGCAGCTCCCCGTTTCTACCACCCCCTGGACTTGACGGCCCAGACCGAGATCGCCCTGCCCGAGGCTCTGGCGCATCACGCTATCCGGGTGCTGCGTTTGAAGGACGGTCAGGACATTGTCCTGTTTGACGGGCGCGGAACCCAGTATCCCGCCACCTTGCGCATTGATGGCAAAAAGGGCTTTGCCAGCCTGGGCGATGCCCAAACACCTGTCCGCGAGCTGGCCGGTCGCATAACGGTGCTGCAAGGCATTGCCTCCAGCGACAAGATGGACTGGATTATTGAAAAAGCCGTGGAAATGGGCGTCAGCCGCTTTGTGCCGATTCGCGCGCAACGTAGCGTGCTGCAACTGAACGCGGAGCGACAGGCCAAGCGTATGGGCCATTGGCAAAGAGTGATTGAGTCGGCCAGCGAGCAGTGTGGTCGCAACCGCTTGATGGAACTGTCAGCGCCGCTGACATTGGCCGAATATTTCCGCGAGGCGGAAACTGGCCTGCATCTGTTCTGTGATCCCGATGCGCCTCAGCAATTGGCGCAGGCCATTGGACCGCAAGATCAGGCCATGACTATCTTGATTGGCCCCGAAGGCGGGTGGTCGCCCGAAGAGCAGAAGGTGGCACTGGGAGCCCAGGCTCAGGCGATTCGTTTCGGGCACCGCGTGCTGCGAACCGAAACCGCCGCCTTGGCGCTGACAGCAGCGATCAGCGCCTTGCAAGGCTGGGAATAAGGCTTATTCTTCGTCCTGGCTGGAGTAGGAAGCAGGGGTCTCACCCGGTTCAGGGTCAGGATGCTTGCCAGCGTGCAGAACGACACATACAAAACGGCGCTCGTTATTCGAGGCCCAGGCATGCACATCTTCACACACGCCCAAAATAGCCTGGGCGTCTTTTTCCAACGCAGGATCACCACTGTGCAGATTGTCCAGCCACAGGGCCAGGCCTGCTTTCTGATCCAGCACGGTGTCACACAGGCAATCGTAGAGCGCATCCAGATTGCCACCAAAAAATTCAGGGTAATCGACAGCCTTGGCGACTGCTCGCAGCACAGCGGAACGATTGCGCGCACGATCGCAACTTACTTCCAGGGCGGTAAGCCCCTGGTCCTGTGCCTGCTCCAGAAAATCAGCAGCCGTCAGGCCCGTTGCGTCGAGCACACCGCCTTGTTGCAAAGCTTCTTGCAAAGTCAGGGATTGGCTCATCAGGACGCTTCCTTAAAAAACGCTAACACTTCTTCACGACGACTCATGGTATCGGTCTTTCCTAACTCGATCAGCTCTTGGGTGTAGCCGGACTCGAATAACAAATATGAAATTAATGCACCGCCTGTGGTCGGACCGGACTTTGAAGATACACCAAGTACTCGAAATAGGGTACGTGCAGCAGTTGGCATCTGATGAATATGCCGAGTGGCAATTTCATCCAGCGAGCGGCTGGGGGTGATGGCAAACGTGCTGACAGGACGCAGCGATTGGCTTTGTAATACATTTGCAGGCATATAGGCAAGCAATGTATTGATGCGTTCCATACGCTCAATATCCGTTGACACACTATCAAGGAATATGTTGGATAAAGCATAGCCACTGATCTGCGCCAAAGAGGGGTATGGCGGATCCTTGGATTCCTGTTCGTGATAGGTATTGTCGGCGTATCCGGTACCCACAATCAGCACCTTGTGCGCTCCCAGATGAATGGCCGGACTGATGGGTGCCAACTGACGCATCGTCCCGTCCCCGCACCACTGGGTTTGCTTGCCCACTTGCAGAGACTGAGCCGGAAACATGAAGGGAATGGCGCTGGAAGCCATCAGGTGGTCCACCCCGATGACACCGGGGATGGCACGGCGCAGATTGCGCGTCCAGGGGCGAATACGCTCGTCAGACTGATAGAAAGTCAGGTGCTCACCAGTGGTGTAGGCCGCTGCCGTAATCGCCAGCGCGCCCACATGCTGCTGGGCCAGATTGCGCTGCAAACGGTCGAAGTCCAGGCTCTCTTCCAGCAGGTCGCGCAGGGGCGAATTATCCAGCATGGAGTGCGGCACATGGTCACGCAGACGCGGCGCCAGCCAGCCCAAGGCCAGCGTGGCCACCCAGTGCACACTGGTCGCCAGCAACTGCAAAGGGTCAGCATGAAAAATATCGTTGGTGCGCAACGAGCCCCACAGCTGTTGTATATGGTCTACAGCCTCATGAGGCCTGTCGGCGCGGCACGCCAATCCGGCAGCGTTGATGGAGCCTGCCGAAGAGCCACAAATAATATCGAAGGGATTGCGAAACTGAGGATTGCGATCAGGATCCAGCAGCTCCAGCAAACCGGCCAGCACCCCCGCCTGATACGCACCGCGCGCCCCGCCCCCATTCAGGACCAATGCCACAGGAGCGGGAGAGCGCTGGATCATGATCGGTATCAGCCTTCAGTAGCGACGTTGGCATCCACTACCGTGACCGCCGTCATATTGACGATACGGCGCACCGAAGAAGTGGACGTCATGATGTGAACCGGTGCTCGTGCCCCCAACAGGAAGGGGCCGATTGCCACGTTACCACCGGCAGCCGTCTTGAGCAGGTTGTAGGCAATATTGCCTGCCTCCACGTTCGGGCACACCAGCAAGTTCGCCTCGCCAGTCAGGGCCGAGGTGGGCAGGATTTGATGGCGGGCCTTTTCATCCAGCGCGCAATCGCCGTGCATTTCCCCGTCCACCTCCAGACTGGGGTCCAGCTTGCGCACACGCTCCAGCGCACCCCGCATGGTGACGGCGGCAGGCGAATCATTGGTGCCGAAGTTGGAGCTGGACAGCAAGGCCACCTTGGGTTCGATATTGAACTGACGCATCTTGCGAGCTGCCGCCAAGGTGATCTCGGCCACCTGATCCGAATCGGGATCGTGGTTCACGTGCGTGTCCGTCAAGGCGACGGTACGCTCGCTAAGCAGCAGAATATTCATGGCCGCATACGTTTCCACGCCGGGTGCCTTGCCAATCACCTGATCGACCAGCTCCAGATGGTTCTCGTAACGGCCCACCGTACCACAGATCATGCCATCAGCATCACCCAGGTGCAGCATCATGGCACCGATCAAGGTTGGGCGACGACGCATTTCCACACGCGCCATCTCTTTACTGATACCGCGACGGGACATGATTTCCCAATAGCTGGTCCAGTAACGGTGGAAACGATCATCCTGTTCGGGGTTGGTCACTTCCACATCAATGCCCAAACGCAGGCGCAGGCCATAGCGTTCAATACGCTGCTGCAGGACAGCCGGACGCCCCACCAGAATCGGGCTGGCCAAACCTTCATCCACAATAATCTGCACGGCCCGCAATACACGCTCGTCCTCACCCTCGGTAAAGACCACACGGGACTTGGCGCCGTCCTGCACCAGGCCACGGGCCAGCGAATAGATGGGCTTCATGAAGGAGCCGGACTTGTAGACGAACTGACGCAGCTGATAGATATAGCTTTTCAAGTCCGCTATCGGACGCGTCGCCACGCCCTCGTCCATCGCCGCCTTGGCAACGGCAGGCGCAATGCGCACGATCAGGCGTGAATCGAACGGACGGGGAATAAAGAAGGATGGGCCAAAAGAAACCTCTTCCAGACCATAAGCAGCGGCTACGCCTTCATCCTGCTCTTCACGCGCCAGCTGACAAATAGCCAGCACAGCGGCTTTCTCCATGCCGCGCGTGATCGTGGTGGCTCCCACATCCAGCGCACCACGGAAGATATAAGGGAAGCACAGCACATTATTGACCTGGTTCGGGTAATCCGAACGGCCGGTTGCCATGACTACATCATCACGCACAGCGTGGGCATCTTCAGGCAGGATCTCGGGATTGGGATTGGCCAAGGCCAGAATCAGGGGCCGGGGAGCCATTTTCTTCAACATCTCGGGCTTGAGCACGCCACCGGCGGACAAGCCCAGAAACACATCGGCCCCCTCAATCACATCACTCAGGCTGCGGGCGTCGGTCTGCTTGGCAAAGCGGGCCAGCTCGGGCACGGGATTGCCGGGACGACCTTCGTACAACACGCCATCAATATCCGTAACCCAGACATTTTCCAGCGGCAGCCCCATATCAATCATCAGGTCCAGGCAAGCCAGCGCGGCCGCACCGGCCCCCGAAGTCACCACCTTGACCTGCTTGATGTCTTTTTCCACCACGCTCAGGCCATTCAGAAAGGCGGCCGTCACACAAATGGCGGTGCCATGCTGGTCGTCGTGGAAAACAGGAATGCTCATGCGTTGGCGCAGCTTGCGCTCCACTTCGAAACATTCGGGTGCTTTGATGTCTTCCAGATTGATGCCGCCAAAGGTCGGCTCCAGACCCGCAATAATCTCCACCAGCTTGTCCGGGTCGGTTTCATTGATCTCGATATCAAAGACATCCAGACCCGCAAAGCTCTTGAACAGCACGGCCTTGCCTTCCATGACCGGCTTGGAAGCCAGCGCGCCAATATTGCCCAGGCCCAACACAGCGGTGCCGTTGGAAATCACCCCAACCAGATTGCCCCGACCGGTGTAGCGAAAGGCATTTTGCGGGTCGTTGACGATCTCCTCGCAAGCGGCCGCAACCCCAGGCGAATAGGCCAGTGCCAAATCGCGCTGGTTGGAGAGTTGCTTGGTCGGCGTGACCGATAACTTTCCGGGTCTGCCCTGCTCGTGATATTCCAGGGCTGCTTTCCGAAAATTGGCGTCCATGCTTATACCTACCCAAAAATCCATTCAAAACGGACCGGGATCGCCAGAGCGCTGCCATTGCCTGTCAGCGTGAATTCAAACAAGCGCGTGGCTTGATACGCTGAATGCTGTGCTTGTCTCCGAAACCCCGGTCACCTTGCCTGGCCCCCAAGGCCAAAGCAAGGACCATTCTAGCCCTTGAGTTACAACATGGGTCAAGCACAGGCCAGGACAAACTTATAGCGTCTGGCCCGGATAGGAAAATCGGTCCGCTGGATCAAACAGGGCTTTGATGCGGCTATCCACATCCTGAGCTTGCCAGGCCTGCTCCTGATTCGGCCAGGACCAATCTTGCGGGTCCGAGCCGCTTAAAACGGCATCATCCAGCACCAGCCATTCCACCCAGGCCAAATCACCGCCGTGGCCCAGCATCAGATGAGCCAGATTGATGCCCTCGCCTTCAACCGGCTCCAGTGCATCCAGCCTATAGCGGCAAGGCCATTGTTCTTGTCTCAAGGCCTGGGTTTCGGATTCGCCCATCAATTGGAACAGGGCCGGAATCAACTGCTGCATGCGCAGGCTATCAAGCGGGTTGCGGTTTTCCTGACCAAAGGGCCCCAAAGCTGCCTGCGTGTTGTCAGCCAGAATGACCGAGCAATGCAACACGCCCGACAAGGCAGTGCGACCTGTGGGCCAATCATGCTGGCGTCGATCCGCCAGCCAGGCGGCCACGGTCATCCCGGCAGGCGCATTGGCCAGTCCTTGAAAACCTTTGGCTTCCATTTCACCCAGCAGGCAGCCAGGCTGAACAAACCAGCGATTGGAGTTGGGCTCCAGACGATCGCAGCGGGCCATCTGTCGGCCCGGTGCCAGAACAATCAAGGGACCATCGGTTTCACTGGCCTGCGGCACACCTTCCAGACACACCGTCACACCGTACTCGGCGGCCAGCGTCAACACCATATGGACATCCGCGCTGGAGGCAGGCTCCAGACGAGCCTGCTCGTGATCCGGTTCCGCACTGAGTTCTGACCACTCACCTTGAACCCGAGCTTTCAGACGTGAACAAAATGTCTGCCACGCTGTTTGGGGAGGACGACGCCCCATCAAAAATGCACGCCGCGACGAAGAAACCATAGACTTTTCCTGCAACAAACCTAAACTTGAGTCTCACTGGCCCGACGGTTTGTACCCCTACAGGGCACACGCACATGCCACAGCCACCTGACGCCCTTTTGAGCAAGGTCCTACAATACACTTTTTACCCGAGATTTGCCGTATGTCCCGCCTCGCCAGTCGTACCGAACATGTTCTTCCTTTTCATGCTGTTGAACTCTTCAAACAGGCTAATGCCCTGAAGGCCACGGGCCGCGACATTATCAGCCTGGGCATAGGCGAACCGGACTTCACCGCCCCGCAAGCCGTGGTCGATGCGCTGCATCAGGCCAGTAATCAAGGCTTGAGTCAGTACACCGCCCCTGCCGGTCTGACGGCTTTACGTGAACGTATCGCCCTGTATTACGAGCAGCAGTTCCAGGCCCGTGTCGACCCTTCGCGTATTGTGGTCACGGCCGGCGCATCCGGTGCCCTGTCTCTGGCTACGCTGGCTCTGATCAATCCTGGTGACGAAGTGCTGATGCCCGATCCGTCCTACCCGGCCAACCAGAACTTCATCATGGCAGCCGGTGGTACGGCCCGCCTGATCCCGGCCTCGGCGGAGGAACGCTTTCAGCTAAGTGCCCAGCATATTCGCGAGCACTGGGGTCCCAAGACCCGCGGCGTTCTGATTGCGTCGCCAAACAATCCCACCGGCGCAACGATTTCCCGCCCTGCCCTGCAAGAACTGATCAAGGAAGTGCGCGCCCGTGATGGCTTCATCATCATGGACGAGATTTATCTGGGTCTGTTTTATGAAGAAGCACCGCTCAGCGCCCTGACCCTGGATCAGGACATTATTGTTATCAATAGCTTTTCCAAGTACTTCCACATGACGGGCTGGCGTCTGGGCTGGTTGATCCTGCCCACCTGGATGACAGAAGCCTGCGAGCGCATGGCTGCCAGTCTGGCAATTTGCGCTCCCTCCCTGGCCCAACATGCCGCCCTGGCCTGCTTCGAGCCTGAAACCATGGCGATTTATGAAGAGCGTCGGCTGGCCTTCAAACAGCGTCGTGATTATCTGCTGCCCGAGCTGGAGCGTCTGGGCCTGCGCGTACCCGTGCGCCCGGATGGCGCTTTCTATATTTATACGGATATTCGTGAGTACAGTCAGGACAGCGATGCCTTCTCGCAGCAACTGCTGCACGAGGCCGGAGTGGCCGCTGTGCCGGGCCGGGACTTTGGTACGGCCCACGCGCCTTACACCTTGCGCCTGTCCTACGCCACTGGCATGGACCGCTTGCAAGAAGCGATCAGTCGTCTGGGACAATTTCTGGGCCGCTAAACCCGGCATCGTTTCAGTCTGCCGGGCAATGCAGCCCGACTCCAGTAAAGTATTTCGGGCCGCAAGGCCCGATTTCTTTTTCCATTCAGACCACTTAGCGTGCCCGGATCGGAATGCCCGAGGCCAAGGCAATACGGCGACGTTCAGCCAGCACCTTCGCGCCATAGCCGCCATCGCTAGGCCCGGTTGCGCCCACATAACAGGCCAGGCCGCCTTCAATAGACCCACGGCGACGGATACAGTCCGACAGAATCTGCGCACCCACCCGAATATTTGCCTCGGGGCTCAGCACGGCCAACGTCCCTTCCATATAGATATCGAACTTCTCTTTATGGACTTTGGTCATCACCTGCATCAGGCCCTGCGCACCTACATGACTTTCCGCATAGGGGTTGTAGCGTGACTCAATGGCGATCACCGCCAGAATCAGTTGGGGGTCCAGATTCTTTTCCTTGCCCACAATAAAAGCGGTGTGGATCAAGGCCCCTGCCACCGAATAGGCAATCTTGTACTTGCGCGCCAAATAGCTGCGCAAGGCCTGCTGCTGAGCCGCCGTGACGCCCGCAATGGGCTGCCCGGTGACCGAAGCACGCAGGTTCTTCATAAAGCCCTGATAAGTAGAGACAGCTTGCTGCTGTTCTGTCTGGCTCAAGTCCTCGCCCTCTTCGGACAGGTTGGACTGTATCTTGTCCGCTGGCCAGACCGCCTGGCTGTACGCATCGTATTTCACCGCCTCGGGGCGCAGGGTTTGCACGAGACCGGTATAAAGCTGGTTAAACTGAGCGCGCATCGACGGCACAACCACACAGGCTGCAATCGTCACCAGTACGGCAATGCCCAGGTACATGGCACACACGTGCACAAACTCACCGATGCGATACGTCAGGGTGCGGGCCGAGCGACTAAGTACATAGTCCATATCTTGGAAGCCCATGGGATCATCCTTAGTATTGCTAACTGCCCGATGTTAACCTTAGAACCTGTTCAAGGTCTTAACCAAAAATATCTGCAAGCGGAGCCCCGTTCTTCTGTGAAATACCGTGACTTGAGAGACTTTATTGCCCAGCTGGAAGCCAAGGGCGATCTGAAGCGGATTACGCAGCCAGTTTCCACCTCGCTGGAAATGACTGAAATCAGTGACCGGGTACTGCGTGCCGGTGGACCGGCGCTTTTGTTTGAAAACGCCCAGCATCAAGGCTCCAAAGCCGCCATGCCTGTCCTGGCCAATTTGTTCGGCACGCCGCAACGCGTCGCCTGGGGCATGGGTGCACAGGATGTGTCGGCATTACGCGACACTGGCGAGCTGCTGGCCAATCTGAAAGAGCCGCAAGCCCCCACCGGGATGCGTGATGCGCTGTCCAAAGTGTCCATGCTCAAGTCCGCCCTGTGGGATATGAGCCCCAAGAATGTCCGCTCTCCCGCGTGTCAGGAAGTAGTGCTGGAAGGCAAGGACGTGGACCTGAACCAGATCCCCTTGCAGCTGTGCTGGCCCGGCGACGTGGCCCCCTTGCTGACCTGGGGCTTGGTGATTACCAAAGGCCCTCATGCCAAGCGTCAGAACCTGGGTATTTACCGTCAGCAACTGATTGGCCGTAACAAGCTCATCATGCGCTGGTTGTCCCACCGTGGCGGTGCCTTGGACTTCCGCGATCATGCACTGACCAACCCCGGCAAACCTTTCCCGATTGCCGTTGCCCTGGGCACCGACCCCGCCACCATTCTGGGTGCGGTCACCCCCGTGCCCGATAGTCTGTCCGAATACCAGTTTGCCGGTTTGCTGCGCGGCTCGCGCACCGAAGTGGCCAAAGCCCTGGGTAGCGACTTGTCTGTCCCCGCCTGGGCCGAGATTGTGCTGGAAGGCCATATCCTGCCCAGCAATCACCCGGATGCCCTGGCCCCCGAGGTGCCTGAAGGGATGAAGCCGCCCGCAGACAGCAGCTACGAAATGGCACTGGAAGGCCCTTACGGCGACCACACCGGCTACTACAACGAGCAGGACTGGTTCCCGGTCTTTACTGTCGAGCGCATCACCATGCGCCGCAACCCGATTTACCACAGCACCTACACCGGCAAGCCGCCCGATGAGCCTGCCGTTCTGGGCGTTGCGCTGAACGAAGTCTTTGTGCCCCTGCTGCGCAAGCAATTGCCTGAAATTGTGGACTTCTACCTACCACCCGAGGGCTGCAGCTACCGCTTGGCCGTGGTGTCGATTCGCAAGCAATACGCAGGCCATGCCAAGCGCGTGATGTTTGGTGTCTGGAGCATCTTGCGCCAGTTCATGTACACCAAGTTCATCGTGGTGGTGGACGAGGATGTGAACACGCGCGACTGGAAAGAAGTGATCTGGGCCATGACCACCCGTATGGACCCGGTGCGCGATACCGTGCTGGTGGAAAACACACCTATCGACTATCTGGACTTTGCCTCGCCCGTTTCGGGACTGGGCGGCAAGATGGGCATGGATGCCACCAATAAATGGCCCGGAGAAACCCAGCGCGAATGGGGTACCCCTATCCAGATGGATGAGTCCACCAAGAAAAAAGTGGACGATATGTGGAGTTCGCTGGGGCTGTAAGCCAGAACGCGCCTTCATATGGCAGGTTCCAAAAACAAACAAAGACCATCACCGCAACGGTGCATGGTCTTTGTTTTATTCTGCTCTTCAATGCGGGCCAGTCAACGCTACGCCCAAGGCCAGTATCAGGTCGGCGAGGCCAAAGGCTCCACCAGTTCAATCAGGTACTCATCCGGGTCAAACACAAAGGCAATCGTGCGTTTACCGTGATTCATCTGTTTAGGTGGTGTCTTGATCCTGACGCCCTGCTCCTCCAGATAACGCACCGCCTGATGCACATCCTGGACCATCAAGGCCAGATGACCAAAAGCCCCACCCTTCTCATACGGCTCTTTTTGATCCCAGTTCCAGGTCAGCTCCAGACTGGACTGTGTGCTCTGGTCAAAGCTGAGAAACACATTGGTAAAGCGGCCGGACTCATAGTCTGTGTGGCGCACCACATGCATACCCAGAATATCGCGGTAGAACGCCAGGGACCGCTCCAGATCCAGGACACGCAACATGACATGATCAAGGCCAAACTGTATTTGGGAAGTGCTCATAGCAAGGGGCAGAGGATTGAAAATTGCAATGTAGCAAAACCGCCCTCCTTGCATCATGACCGCTCATCAAGGGTCCATGAGAAATACTCAAGCCTTACGCACTGGCTGCCATCAACTCCGACGAGATGGTCTGGATGAATAAAGGCACACAGGGATTGGCATTGCTTTCCTGCCACATGATGTTGATGAAGGACTGCGGATGCTGGCCCGACAAGTCCAGATCAATCGCCACCAGATCACGGTGCACGTACTTGCGCAAGGACTGCGACAAAACGGCAATGCCGATATTGGCCGCCACCATGCTCATGATGCCGGTAATGGTGCTGGCTTCCTGTACGGAATTGGGATGAAAACCGGCATGTCGACACAGGGAATAGAAATAGCGCCGCCAGACCTGCCAATGCGTCTTGCTGCCCACCACAAAACGCTCATTGGCCAGTTCCACCAAGGGGATGGATTTTTCTTTTGCCAAAGGGTGATCGCTCTGCAAAAGAACGATGGGATCATCACGACATACCGGCTTCCACAGCACGCCCAGTTCCTCGGGGTCATCAGAGAAAGCAAAGCCAAAGCCCAGATCCAGACTGCCCTGCTGCAAGCCCTGTATTTGCTGTTGCGTGGGCATATATAACAAATCGGTTGTGATGTTCGAATACTGCTGCTTGAAGTGCTCCAGCGTTCTGGGCAGCACGTCCTGCACCGCATAGTCGTTATAGGCAATGATCAGGTGTCCGATATCGCCAAACTTGGCTTTCTGAGCCAGCTCAATACCGCGCTCCAGATGCACAAAAACCTGTTCGATTTCCTGCAGCAATAAAAAACCTGCCGCTGTGAGCTTGACCTGGCGGGTGCTGCGTTCAAACAGGTCCACCTGCAAATCATCTTCCAGCTTTTTGATGATGCGCGTCAGGCCCGGTTGCGTGATGTGCAGCAGCTCCGCCGCCTTCTTGAAATGCAACTGTTCGGCCACCGTTTTAAAGGCGCGCAGGTGATGCAAATCCAGGCGTGCGGGAATCATGGTTTCGCTCATATTTTAGATTGATAACATCGCGATCAATAATAGTGCGCGAATAGTGAATGGACAAGCAATTTGCAGAGGATTAGCTTATCTAGCACGCGCTGGATGGCGCTTTGCAAGCATGCCAGGACCGGATGCCCAGCCCCACGGAAAGGAGGAACTCATCCTGTTGCAGCCGATGCTCTAGCCGAGCTTTCAACCAATACCAAGAAAAGATAGACACATAGAAATAATAAAAAAACCAGCTACCCCCACAGGGTTGATTTCAAAAAACAGATAGTCCCAATACTTGAGGAGACATAAGTATGCAAAGGGAAAGCACCGTGGCCGAATCGGAACATACCGATACGGGTCACATCAAGAAAGTAATGATGGGTTCAGCGGCCGGTACGATCGTTGAATGGTTTGACTTTGCCTTGTTCGGCTATATGGCCGTCTACATCGCACAAAACTTCTTCCCCTCGGAAGACAAGATGGCGGGCCTGCTGGCCACCTTTGCCGTATTTCTGGTGTCCTTTATTGTTCGCCCCCTGGGCGGCATCTACTTTGGCAGGCTGGGCGACCGCATTGGCCGCAAGAAGATTCTGGCCCTGACCGTCTTGCTGATGTCCGGGTCCACCGCCGCCATCGGTCTGATTCCAACCTATGAAAGCATTGGCATCTGGGCTCCGGTTCTGCTGATCATCATCCGCTGTATTCAGGGGCTGTCGGCCGGTGGCGAATATACGGGCGCCACCATCTACACCGTTGAACACAGCCCCATGAACAAACGCAACTCCTACGCCTGGGCCATGTCCGGTGCCACCTACTTTGCGTTTGCACTGGCAGCCGGGATCAGCGCTGGCCTGGCCGCCATTGTCGGCACCGAGGCCATGGGTGATTGGGGCTGGCGCACCATCTTCCTGCTGGCCATTCCCATGGGCATTGTGGCCTTCTTCATTCGGGATCATCTGGCCGAATCGCCCGAGTTCCAGCAGATGCGTGCGGAGAAAAAAGGTCAGCTCAGCTACAGCGCGTCCCAGGTCTTCAAGGCAGAGGGTTCCAATATTGTGAAGTTGGGCGGCTTTATCGTGCTGTACGCCCTGTCCTTCTACATTTTCTCCACCTACATGAACACCTTCCTGCGCACGGTCATTGGCTTGTCCTCCGTCCAGTCCCTGACTGCGAACATGGTTGCCCTGCTGTTTGTCACCGCCCTGACCCCGCTTGCCGGTGTGATCTCGGACCGGGTGGGCCGCCGTCGCATGATGCAATTTGCCGCTGTCTGGCATGCGCTGTTCACCATTCCGGCCTATATGATCGTCAGCAAGGGAGCTTCGTTGGAGGCCGCCATTTTCGGCATGCTGATTATCGGTATTGGTCAGGTGGCAGCCAGCGTAGTGGCCGTCACCCTGCTCTCGGAGATGTTCCCGACCGACATGCGCTATACCGCTTCGAGCATGTGCTACAACATCACCTTCGCAATTTTTGGTGGCACCGCACCTTACCTGGCTATCTGGCTGACGGCGCAAACAGGCAGCTATCTGGCTCCCGCGTTTTACGTCACGGTGGTCGCGGTTCTGTGCTTTTTCTGGGTAACTGTGCTGATGCCCGAAACCGCCAACAAGCCTTTGCGCCGCTACCACACCGAGCCGGCTCATGATGCCAAACCGGCCGTCAGCATGGGCAAGGCAGGCGCCAGTTAAGCCTTCTTTATTCCCGCTGGTTTTCCGCAATCAACAGCCCTGTTTTACAGGGCTGTTTTTTTATGGAAAAAGAGCATTGATTTACATTAAAAGCAATTCACATAAAGCTGATTCTGCCCATACAGAAACAGTATTCCCATACCGGCTTCTATAGAATAGCCTTCTATAGCCCGCGTCAAATATAGACTCACCTCCTGCCTTAAGCAGACTGAAGAATGCGCTTGCACTGCCCAAGGGATTTGCACCATGACCACCATCAGCCTTACCGACGTAACCGTAAGCAGCGACGCCGCCTCGCATGCCCAAGGGTGGCTGACGGTTCAATTCAGTAATGGCTACCGCATCCAGGCCTCCTGCCCCGAGAGTAATGACAACTGGGCTCAGGGAACCCGGCAGTTGTGCAAGCCAGTACATCGCGACGGTCTGGCTCCCACGCAGGTGGACGAGCTGCTGATGCAAGCGGCTGACGATGGCAGCTATGTCGTCTTGCAGGCCACTTTACCCAAGACCTCCATTCCCATGACTTACGCCCGGCCCGCTGACGAGCACGTTTATATGGAGCTGTCCCATAAACAGCAAAGCGTTTTCAGCGCAGATTTTCTGGCCATTGCCGCGATTATTTTCGGGGCCTTGTATGGTTTGAAATGGCTCTTTGAAAAGTACCTGCTGCCCAAACTATAAAAACGCAGCCCAAAAAAAACGTCCTGTAAAAACAGGACGCTTAAAAGAAAAAAGAAAACTACACCGCCAGAACTGAGCTGCTGTTTAAAAAGCGCTGCTGCAACTGACGCGCCTGTAAAAGCAAAACATCATCCTGGTGCGGCTTTCCAATCAACTGCAAACCCATAGGCAATTTCTGGAAATACCCCAAAGGCAGGGACACCACCGGCAAACCCAGCAACTGCCAGGCACGACTCATGAAGGGCGCCCCTGTTCCTTCGGTTTTATAAGGCGCAACACCGGCTGCCGCAGGTGCCAGAATGAAATCCGCCCCACTATCTGCAAACCACTGCAGCATTGCCTGTTTGAGCGTGTCCGCTCTTTGCAAGGCAGCGATGTACTCCTTGTAGGGAAAAGCCAGACCCGTGCTCATCAAGGACTGCATATGGGCGCTCAAGGTTTCATGCTGCTGTTGCTCGTACACCAGATTCCGGGCCACTTCATAAGCCATGATCTGAGCATGCAAGGCCGTCAATTCAACAACGGCGTCCTGCAAGGGAAAATCCACCAGCGTATGCCCCTGTTCCGACAAATCCTGCTGGCATGCCTGCACGGTCTCCAGCATCTTGCCCTGAACTTCACCCAATGCCTGCCCAGAGAAAACACCGAACACACAAGCCGCCTGCGCTCCCGGCGTGCTCAGAGTCAAGGGTTTGTGCAGCAGAATATTGCGCAGCAAGAGCGTGTCGAGCACGTCATTGCTGAGTATGCCCAGGGAGTCCAGAGACTGAGCCAGCGGCTGAATATTGCGCAAGGAAAACTCGTTCTTGCTACCTACATAGCCAATGCAGCCACAGTAGGACGCTGGCCGTATGACCGATGCCGCCGTCTGTGTACCAAAGGCAACCGGCACCATGAAATCGGCCACGGCGGCGGCAGAGCCGCTGGAGGAACCGCCGGGGGTGCGTTCGGCATCATGCGGGTTATTCGTCTTGCCAGCCTGAAAGTAAGCAAACTCAGTTGTGACCGTCTTACCCATCAAAATGCCACCTGCCGCTTTCATCGCGGTAACGCAGGAGGCATCCATATCCGGAATCCGATCCTGATGAATAGCCGAGCCCATTGTGGTGGGAATACCAGCCGTATCAATGACGTCCTTGACCGCAAAGGGCAGGCCCATCAAGGGCGAGGCCTTGTAAAAATCACTGCGGCTTTCGTACTCGGCCAGATAGTCGTCCTGATCAATCAGATACTGCCAGGCACCAATCTTCTCATCGCGTATGGCAATGCGCTCATAAAAGGAGGCCACGATCTCCGGCAGACTGGCTTCGCCCGTATGCAGAGCATGCAGCAATTGATGCAAAGGCAGCTTAAACCACTGTCGTTTCATGCTGCCACTCCTTGAGAGCTTGCAATAAAGAGGCATCCACCGTCGCCACCCCACCACCAACACGGCCACGTTCTCCGGCACCGTCAATCATGCCCAGCAGCACCAACGGCCCGGTATTGTTGGCAATCACTTGCCCAAAATCGCTAATACCATTGCGCCCAGCCAGAAAGGGCAAGCGGGTTTTCAGGAACTTGTTTTGACGCGTCAGGTAGTCCGAGGGTAGAAAGGCGTGCAGGTTCCTGGCACTCATTCCCGCCAGATCCAGACACTGGCCACCCAGCCCTACAAAATCCACGACAGCACTATCGCCCAGGGCACCCAGTGCTTTTGCCTGCTCATTACCGGGCTCTTTATTGCCAGCAATAACAGGAGCGTCCGTAACCAGCCAAGTTGTGGAGCTGGCCAATTGCAAACCAAAGCGCAAGCCATTACCGCCAACTTTAACGATGGCATCCGCGCCATCAGCAGGAGCCTGATTTGCCAGAATCAAGGCGCTGGCGGCCATCCAGTAATTCAAGGCCCAAGCCATCGCACCATATAGAAAGCTTTGGCTGGCGTCGTCATTAATGCCCCAGGAGACAATAATGTCGGCCAACTGCCGGGAGCCATGCATGGTACGAGCATGACCGTCATCACTATTCAACAAGGAGGCCTGAACGATGGGAGCCAGATCTACCGGTCCCTGAAACTGTGCAGCCAGCCGCGCACCCAAATCCTGATGCAGCCAACGCAGATGCGGCACCATTTCATCGGCAAAAATACCCAGGCGGGTACACCATTGCATGCCTTCATTCAGCACCGAGTACTTCTTGTTTTCGGGCTGATTACTGTCGCTGACCTCAATCAAATACATGGACGGCGTGACCACTCCGGCCAATGGCACCACCACGCCGTAATCCTGCGCGGGCGCCAGTTGCACGCCCCCTGCGTCCAGCAAGGCTTGCGCCTCTTGTTTGCTAGCTGCCCAGCCCTCATACAAAATGCCGATCAAAACCGAATTTCGGATTGCGGCAGGCAGCTCCTGTGCATCCCGAAACGGTGGCCCGGCATGCAGGACCAGACGGCCTTGCGAGGGCAAAATGGATTGCAGAGGCCGGACCCCTGTCCAGGCTGGCATCACGGCCTGCGTCTCTACATGCTGAGCCATATCGTCTCCTTACGCCACGCGCACCCAGGTTTCGCTGTTCGCCAGGCTGGCGGACTGCGCACGCGAGCCGTTAAAGTCCCGCTCTATGGTGTTGCCCGGCAAGGCCGTGCCATTGATCAGCACCCTGGCTTGCTGCGCCGGATGGAACACGCACATCATTTCGTGCTTCTGGGTTTGGGTCTGGCTTTGCGGCAGGTCCACACAAATCGCTGGCTGCGTCATGTGATGCCATTGCAATTCCACCGTCAGACCTGCACTGGCGGAGGTGACAGATTCGCTGACCAGATCAGGGAAACGGTTCACTGTCTGGAAAACGCCGTCACTCAAGACCTGCAACTTGTCCAGCGCCACCGCCTTGCGAAACAGGCCAAAATGGCGCACGAAGTCCCGTACCAGATACTCGGCCAAGGGCTTGTTATCCGTGATCAGCAAACGCGCGTCGCTGTCCTGCCCGTCTTCGTAAGGCTTGTCCAACACCAGGATGGCCTGGCCGCTGCCATACGCCGAGCTGGCGATGCGAAAGTACAGGGACAAGGACGACCAGTCCTGTTCAGGGTCGGTCTTCAAGTAAATAAAAGGGTTGTCACCCGTCCAATCCAAGGTGCCGGTTTTAATTCCCGTCATGCTCAAGTCTCCGTGTTCAATGTAGTCGTCATGGGAGCCTGGACGTTTCACGCCAGGTCTTTTTCCACCGCGTATTCCTGACGCAGTTGCTGGAAGTCCGTGCTTGGTTGCCAGCCCAGAATTTCCTTGGCCGCATGGCTGCTGAAAATGGAGGCACGAGGATTGTTCTGATACCAGCGTGGGTTCTTGATTTCAGGCACAGGGCCAATAATCTGCTGATACCAGTCTGTGGTTGCCAAGGGGTGGGAGCTATCGTCTGCGCTAATGAAAAACACGCCGTAGCGCAAACCTTGCAGATTCACGGCGGCCTCAAAAGCACGCGCCAGATCTGCAGCCCAGATGTAATAGAACAGCCAGTTACGCTGCGGGCTATCGACAAACTGGATGTACTCGGCAATGGTTTCCGGCAGCACCACGGCCAGCGGACGCAGGCAGATCACCTCCATATCGCTGGCATCGCTAAAGCTTTTTGCCATTTGCTCCATGACGATCTTGCTGACACTGTAGGCCTGATAAGGCTTGTTTTCATGGGCCTCGTCCACAGGCAGATACTGGGGTTTCCAATCGGCTCGCATCTCCGACAGACCGCAGGCTGAAATACTGGAACACAGCACCACTTTCTTGACGCCGTTTTCGCGACAGGCTTGCAGCACATGCCAGGTGCCACGCACATTAACGTTGATGTACTGCTCTTCAGCGGCCTTCCAGTCAAAATCAATTGCCGCCAGGTGAATCACGGCATCGGCATCTTTGGTGGCCGCACGCACGGCCTCCAGATCCATCACATCCGTTTGAATAAAAGAAACCTGATGCTGGCTGGGTTTCAGATCCGCCACGACCACATCCATGGTCTGCATCAATTGCTGTACAACGTACGAGCCCACACGGCCCGAGCCGCCTGTAACCACCACTTTTTTCATGGTGTTTCTCCTGTTTATTGTTATAGATCCAAAACCAGTTCGGCCGACAAGGCGCGCGAAACGCAGATCATCATGGTTTCATTCAGCTGCCGTTCTTCTGGCGACAGCACAAAATCTCGATGCTCCGGCAAGCCGGAAATGACCACGGTTTCGCAGGTGCCGCAGGTGCCGTTCTGGCATGAGCACTTGACCCGTATGCCCTCCCGTTTCAAGGCGGCCAGAATCGTTTCATCCCCCGCTACCGCGATGCTTTTGCCCGACTTCTGCAAGGTCACGGTAAAGCCCTTGCCTTGCAGCATGGCCGGGTCGGTCTCTACCGAGAAGCGTTCCAGCACCAGTTGCCAGCCAATATCGGCCTGTTCCTGTTGATAGTTTTCCAAGGCGGTCAGCAAAGGCTGCGGACCGCAGGAATAGACGACGGTCTGCGCATCCAGCGCTTGCAATGCACCTTGCAGATCAAACAGCCCGTCCTGATTGGAGGCATGCGTGGTGATACGCGCAGCATCCACTTGTTGCAGCTCTTGCAGAAAAATAAAATCCGCTGCGTTTCTTGCCAGATACAGCAAGTGCCAGTCCAGGCCGGCTGCCGCAGCGGCCTGGACCATGGGCACGATAGGCGTGATGCCTATGCCCCCGGCCACAAAAAAGCACTTCTTGTTTGCAGCAAAGGGAAAGTGATTTTTCGGCACGCTGACAGCCAGCGCATCACCTTCCTGCAACACCTCATGGATATACGCAGAGCCGCCCCGCCCGGCTTCTTCTTTCAGAACGGCAATTTGCCATTCACGGGTATTGGCCTGCTGGCCACACAAGGAATATTGACGGTAAAGCGGCTCGGTCTTTGACACCGCCAGCTCCAGCTCAATATGCGCACCCGGCTCCCAGACAGGGAACGCGTCCCCGTTTTGCAAACCCAGGGTCAGGCCTACGACTCGCTCTGACAGCCTGGTTTTCTTCAACACGCGTGTTTGCAAAGTTTGCTGCATGATGCTGCTCCTGCTCCCTTAGGCAATCGCTCGGATCGGCAATACCCGGCTTTGCTCGTCCACACGGCGCTCTTCGGCGCGGTACAGATCAATCAGCCAGTTTTGCAAACGCTTGATGACCAGCTCTTCATTGGTCAGACGGCCACGGGAAGCAAAGTTGGATTGCATGCCCTGATGCGAACGACGCCAGGCAAACAGGTCCTCGATCATCACGGGGTACAGATCATCGTGTTCCTGATCGAACTTCTCTTTGTGGTCCTCGCGCTCCAACGTTTCCTGCGGGTACATCCAGGACACGCCATAGGTGGACTGCTTGGCGCTTTTGGGCAGCCACATGAAGTACTTCACCTTGTCGGGCATGGCCACCAGCAAGAGGTTGGGCGCTACCGTCACGTAGGAAAGCTGAGTTCGCTCCTGGTCAGTCAAGCCCTTCATGGGCGGCTGCAAGATGGAGCCGGTATGCGTGGGGGCTGCGTCTTTGTGGGTGGAGATCAGGTTGTAGGAAACAATGCCGTTGGCCACGTCATTGAAGACTGCGGTTTCGTCCACACGATCCGGATTGGTTTCATACATGCCGCCCCAGGAGGAGGCGTGCAAAAAGCTGCAGTGATAGCACTCGTCATTGAAGATCTTCCAGTTCCAGTCGAAACTTTCCATCTTCAACGGTTCCGAGGACTTCAGCTCGGACATGCGGTAGTTCGCCAACTGCTTGCCCAGATTACCCAAGCGGGTGTGCAAGGCAGGAGCCATGGCGTCGTAGTTGATGAAGATAAAGCCTTCCCAAACCTCGGCGCGGATCTTGGGCAGACAAACACTCTTGGGGTCAAAGCTGGCACCGGTATCGGTCAGACCTGGGGCGGAAACCAGCTCGCCCTCCATGTTGTAGACCCAGGCGTGCAAGGGGCAGCTGATGCGGCGTACATTGCCTGCACCTTCCAGCAACAACATATTGCGGTGACGACAGACATTGGACAGTACATTGATGCCACCTTCACGAGTGCGGATGGCAAACAGCGCATCATTGCCTACATCGAAGGTGAAGAAGTCACCGGCGTTGGGGATGTCAGTGGCGCGGCCCACACAGAACCACTGCTTTTTCCAGACGGCATTCAGCTCAAACTGGAAAAACTCTTCCGAGGTAAAGCACTCGGGGGGCAAGGCGAAAACCTCGTCGGTTTCCTGCTGAAAGTAGCTGCGGTCAAATTCTTCAATCGCAATGGGCGAGCGTAGAGCGGTATTCATCTCAGTATCTCCTCTGGTTTGCATAAGCACCATGAATGGCTTTTATTAGGTCAGGCCAATCATGCGACAGGGAGCGACACTTGAAAATTGAGCAAATTTGACGGAACGATGAGTTTTTTTTGTTGCTGAATATGGATAACGAGAAAGCGGTAGGTCGCAAGCACTGCAAAGTGTGGAAATTCGCAGCGTCATGAAACCCGATTCATGGCTGCGTGTCAGGTATTTGGCAAGCAGGCATGAGCGGTGTGAGAACTATGCGAAGCTTGATATAGCCTCCAGTCACACGCATCAGATCGGGGTTCCACACCCTGATCGTTGAGAAGTGAGCAATGAACGACGTGCGATGAGCGATGAGCGATGAGCAATGAGCAATGAGCAATGAGCATCCAGCCTGGTTCAGAAAGGCCGACACATAAAAAAACCTGCATATTTGCAGGTTTTTTTAAAGACGCAGGGACAGCGACAAGATCAGCAAAGAGCGGAGAAAGCCCGGTCACCGAGCACAACACATAGAAGCCATCTAGCAGCTATCGCCTAGCGTATTGCAATCGACGCCACCCAATCCACAAACTCCTGCTCCTGTCGGCTAAGGTTTGCCTCCTTGGGGTAGGCCAGGAAATAGGCGTACTCTTCCAGGCACACATTGAACAGCTGGACGATTTCCTTCCTGTCGATCAAAGGCTTCAGCAAGGCCGGACAGCCCAGCATCACCCCTTGGCCATTCAAGACCGCATTCATGCGCACATTGGTGTCATCAATGTGAAAGCTCTTCTTGGCCGTCAGTTCCTGCCCCGCCGCCTTGCGCAACCACTGCTCCCAGCACAGCTGATTTTCTTCATGAATCAGCACATGTAGGTTCAGATCTTGCGGGGACATAATCTGGCCATGCGCCTGCAGGTAAGACGGCGCACAAACAGGCGTCAAATTGCCGGGGATGATACGCAAGGTTTGCAACTGCGGCCAATCGCCCTGCTTGCCCCAGACGATAGCAAAATTGATGTTGTCCCTGAAAAAATCCGGAGCCTGCAGCCTGTGCAGCAAGTTGATTTCAATGTCTGGATGCTTCAGCCAGAAGTCTCCCAACTGCCCGGTAAACCACATGCTGGACACAAAGGGCCGCAAGGATAGATTGATGCGGCTCTTGCCGTGCGGCATGCGCAATTCGCTCAAAGCCTGATTGATCTCGTAAAAAGGCCGTTGCAAACGGTCAAACAGAAACTGGCCCTGATCCGTCAGCTCCAGGGAACGGTTCTTGCGCAGAAACAGCTTGCAAGCCAAATACTCCTCCAGCACCTTGATCTGGTGGCTGACTGCCGAGGGAGAGACCAGCAGGTCTTCTGCCGCCTTGGTGAAGTTCAACCTTTGCGCCGACACCGTAAAGGTTCTTAAGGCATTCAGTAATGGCACCTGCATGACGGGCTATGTCTCCTGATGTGGGTAGCTTTGTTCTGGAATTATTTATTATCGGAGCATAAGCCTTGCCGCCTTCAAAAACCAGTCAGGCAGAACGCCGAGCTTGCGGCAGGCAAAAAAAAACCGGCCTGGGCCGGTTTTCAAACAGACAAGCAGACTTACTCGTCCACATCGGTTTTGCGTCGTACCGGAACCAGTACATTGCGTGCTTTCTCGCGTGCCGACTTGGAAGAATCAAACAGCTTCCAGGCTCCCAGAGCCAAAGCCCCGATACGCATCCAGCGCCCGCCGAAACTGCTCAGCACGGCAGAAGCACCGGACAACAGGAACGGATAACGGCGCGACAAGGACAGCGCGCTAGTGACCACACCGCCCATGCTCAAACCCGAAGGCTTGACGCTGTTCCACAAATTGCCGGGGCTTAAATCTTCGCCCAGGGAGTGGATCTGGGACGACATGGTCTGCCGCTCCAACGAGGCGCGGACTCGCAACAGTTCAATACGCACAGCCCGCTCCTGGGCGGACATGCTCTCTTGCTTCGTGCTCATTTGCCGTCTCCCTCGGAATCCCTCAAGCGCTCAATAAATGCGACATCGCGACGCAACTCGGACAAGGTGGCTGAAAAAGGAATCGGGCCTGTGGTCAGACGGCGGCGTACGGCCAGGAAAAGCCCCACCCCCAAACCGGCATACAGAACGACCAGCACTCCCAAAGCCCAGTAACGATAATCCGTAGGCCAGAAGTACAACGCCAGCAACAAGCTGAAAACCAGCACCGCCAGAGTGGAGAACAGCAGTGCGCCAAACACCATGCTGAAAATGGTGATCAGGCTTGCCTTTTGCTGACCGGCTTCCAGAGCGAACAGCTCCAGCCTGGTACTGACAGCCCCTATCAAGGTAGAACCAAGCTGACTGATAGTTTGCCTAAGCGCCATGATTTATCCCTGCTCTGCGACATCCTGCCATTGCATGCAATGACAAGAGCCTGATTTCTAAGAGGCTGCCGATCTGGACCGCAAAGTCCAGATCGGCAGGGCTGCTTTTTATGCTGCTGCAGCCCAGCAAAGGGCTCGCAGCGCAGAGCAAAGACAGATTAACGTCGGCTGATCAGCATACCGAACATCAGACCCACAATACCGGCCACGCCGATGGCTTGCCAGGGCTTGTCGTGGACATAGTTGTCGGTTGCCTTGGCGGCACGCACACTGTGCTCGACCACGGCTTCCTGAGCATCATGCAGGGAATCCCGGGTCACACGCAGAGAGCGCAGCGCTTTCTCACGCAGCTCACCGGCCTTGTCGCCCGTGGCTTCAGCGGCCTCACGCATCAGTTTTTCAGCTTCATCCAAGCTCGCTTTCACTTCTTCGATGAATTTGTCTCCGCTGTTTTCCACACTTTTCTTGGTAGCCATAAATAACTCCTTGCAGTTGAAAGGGACACGCGACAAATACGTATCGCCAAGTGAATGGCGCCATAGCAGCGCCGCACAAAATTCTTTAACCCGCTGTTTTCAGGATAAAGATACTCGGTGTACCTGAGACCAGTCAGTCGCAGGTTTACTTCAGTTGCGTCACATCCACCGTGGACGGGACACCGTTCTGAATACTTTCTTGCTTCATCACCATCTGCACATCCGGGCAATACCAATCCGTAACCTGGGAATTGATGCCCGGTATGGGAAGGCTGATGCCACTGAAACTGGCCTGGGTAGGCTCGATCTCGCGTTGATAACGAATAGGCCAACATTGGTAATTGCCCAATGCGGTCTGTACCGATTGTTGAGCTCCAACCGTCTTGGCACCGGTATGAATGCGCAAGACATTGGCGTTGGACTGGGAGCGCTTGTCCAGATTGATCTGGAAATCCTGGCGCGGGAAGGTCTGCCCTTCCTGCAGCCCACCGTGTTCGTAGGAAAACAGGCCCAGCAGGCGCAGGTCAAACGAACCTTGAACGGCTTCCAGCCCACCACGGCCATCATCGCGCTGGAAACGGGTGCGGCCATCGCGCACCGTCATCACGTAGTCAATATTGGGCTTGCTGGCCGGCAAACCGGCCAGGGCTACACTGGCCTTGCCCTGTACACGCGCCTGGCACTGATCACCGCCCTGCTTTTTCACGTCAGAAAAAGCCAGATCAGCGCCCAAGGCCAGAAAGCCCGAGCCAGTCAGTTGTATCTGCCCACCGTCACGCATGAAAGGCACGTCACACAAACCAGCCTGAGCCGAGCTCAGGCCCAACATGACCAACAGCGGTGCAGCCATCCAAGCATTCAGTTTCATGTACATCCTGATTCAGTGAAACTTAGATTCGACTCTTTATTATGCCTATCCCCTCTGGCGTACTAGCAAGGGATTGTAAAAAAGCACGACAAGTTCTGGACTTAGAGTTCGCCGTCCTGAACCTTCTGGCGAGTACCAAAAATACGGTCGCCCGCATCACCCAGCCCCGGCACGATATAACCATGCTCGTCCAGATGCTGATCAATGGACGCGGTATAGATATGGACATCAGGGTGATGTTTTTCAAGTGTGGCAATGCCTTCCGGAGCCGCCACCAACACCAAAGCGCGAATATTCTTGCAGCCTGCTTTTTTCAGCAGATCAATCGTGGCGACCATGGAACCACCTGTTGCCAGCATGGGGTCGATAATCAGGGCCAAACGCTGATCCAGCTCACCGACCAGACGCTCCAGATAGGTCTGGGCCTCAAAGGTTTCTTCGTTGCGAGCAATACCGATCACGCTGACTTTGGCGCCAGGAATCAAGCTCAACACCCCGTCCAGCATGCCAATACCAGCGCGCAAGATGGGCACAACTGTCACTTTCTTGCCAGCCAGCTTTTCCACTTCCACATTGCCACACCAACCCTCAATGGTGGTGGGTTCCAGGGGCAGATCCTTGCACGCCTCGTAGGTCAGCAAAGAGGCAATTTCCTGAGACATTTCGCGGAAATTTTTCGTGCTCAGATCTGCCTTGCGCATCAAGCCCAGCTTATGGCGGATCAAAGGGTGGCGTATTTCGTGTATGGGCATGATTGCTTCATCAAATTAGGGACTAACCAAAAACAGGGCCGCTGCACAGCAGCCCTCACTATCGTGATCGTTAACGTACTGCCAGCCACTTCACCACCGCGTCAAAAAAGGGTCGGGCAGAGGCAGAACGTTCGTCATTGACCATCATGACGACAATATACCGCTTTCCGCTGGCTCCCAGCACGTAACCGGCCAGTGCACGGCTATCGCGCAACGTGCCGGTTTTCAGGTGGGCACGGCCCTGAACCTCGTCATCGCGCAAGCGCGAACGCACCGTACCGTCCACACCGGAGATCGCAAAAGAGGAAATGTACTCGGGCATCCAGTTCGAGCGCCAGGCAACTTTCAGCATGTCAGCCATGCCGCCCGCCGTGACGCGGGCATTACGGGACAGGCCCGAGCCGTTATCCACCGTCCAGCCCGCTGTATTTACCCCCTGACGGCCCAGCACGTTCATGACCGCGCGCTCGCCAGTGGCCACGGTAGCACCGGGACCATTCATTTCCGCGCCCACGGTCAGCAGGATGGTGCGGGCCATCACATTATTGCTTTGCTTATTAACAAGACGAATCAGGTCAGACAGGGACTGGGAATCATGCCAGGTAATCGCCTGGGCACGGGCAGGCACACGGCCTGCCTTGATGTCGCGTGCCAAGGTGCCGCCCAGATCGCGCCACAGGCTGCGGAACAGCTTGTCGAAAAATTCGGTTTGGGAATGCACCAAACGGTACACGCTGAACTCGCCGCAGGAAGCGGCGGCTTTGCCACTGACTCGGACCACCATGCCACCGGCTTCGGGCTGAATCTGGGTACCAACGACTGGCGAACCGGGACAAGTTGCCGTCGACCACTCGACTTCACCCTGTACGCGCACGCCGGGCAAAGGCGGGTCGATAATCGCAATCCATTTGCGCGCCTGGGTGTCGGGTTGAAACACCAGCCGAGAGGCCCCCAGCCCTACCATCATGGCATCCGGGCTGGCGTTATAGGGACGGTCACCCGCATTATCGAAGTCACCCGGATTGATGGTGACGTTGCCGAAGATGGAACGATCCACAATAACTTCGGTCAGATTCTTCACCCCACGCAAGCGGAGCTCGCGCAACATGTCCCATAACTGCGGCACGGTCAAAAACGGATCGCCCCCCGCCTTGATGTACAAAGGCCCTTTCAAAGTGCCTTGTTCGTCCACCTGCAGGCCATCCTGGGCCATTAACGTCGTACGCCAGGTATATTCTGGCCCCAGAGCGGACAAACCGGCCCAGGTACTGACCAGTTTCATTACCGAGGCGGGGTTACGGGGCTCCTGGGGATTGACGCCGATCAGGCGCGGACCGTCCGCCTCGTCTACCACGATGGACAGAGACGATTGCGGCAAGCGGCTGGCGTTCCATACCGAAGCCAGCTCGGGCGGCAAGGCCTGGGCCAGGGCTAGTGATGCGCCTTGCACCATGAGCAAGGTGGCCAGAGCCACGTGCTTGCAACGACTCAAAACAGGCTTTGCCTTTAAAACGCCCATGCCCTCGTCTCCAACAGATCAATTCAGGAAAGACCCAAGCATACCGAAAGAAAAACACCACGGATATGGCCGTTTCAGCAATCTGGCGGCAAAGCGTTAAAATAGTCGGTTACCCCATCAGGCCCGGCCTTCTGGCCAGTGGCCCTTTACGACAAACCATGAGCATCGACCCCTCTTTAACTATCGCCCAGTTCGACTACGAGCTTCCCCCTGATCTGATCGCTCAAAGCCCGCCGGCCCAGCGCCAGGGCAGCCGTCTGCTGCATCTGGACGGTGCCAGCCAATTGCATGACCGCCAGTTCACCGACCTGCCCAGCCTGCTGCGCAAGGGTGACCTGCTGGTCTTTAACGATACGCGCGTCATCAAGGCCCGCCTGCATGGCCAGAAAAGCAGCGGCGGCAAGGTGGAAGTGCTGATCGAGCGCGTAACCGGCCCCGATACGGCTCTGGCCCATATCCGCGCCAGCAAGTCCCCCAAACCTGGCACTTTGCTGAAACTGGCCGACGGCAAGGTACTGGCCGATTGCACCGGGCGGGAAGACGCCCTGTTTGCGCTGCGCTTTCACGAGCCTGTGCTGGACATGCTGGAGCAATACGGCGCCACGCCTTTGCCACCCTACATTACCCACGCAGCGGACGAGGAAGACGACTCGCGCTACCAGACTGTTTACGCCCGTCACCCCGGTGCCGTGGCCGCCCCGACGGCTGGCCTGCACTTTACCGACGACATGCTGAACACCTTGCGCGAGCAAGGCGTGGACCAGGCCTTTGTGACCTTGCACGTGGGTGCAGGCACTTTTCAGCCTGTGCGTGTGGACAATATCAGCGAACACGTCATGCACGCCGAGCGTTACCATGTGCCCGCCGCCACCCTGGCCAAGATCGAAGCCACCCGCGCTGCCGGTGGCCGCGTCATTGCCGTGGGCACCACCAGTGTGCGTTCGCTGGAGTCTGCCGCCAGCAAAGAGCCCGGCATGAACCAGCGCTGCGCCGATGGCAGCATTGAAGGCGACACGCGCCTGTTCATTACCCCCGGCTTCCAGTACCAGTGGGTGGATGCACTGATCACCAATTTTCATTTGCCCCAGTCCACCTTGCTGATGCTGGTATCGGCCCTGGCGGGGATCGAACCCATACAACGTGCCTACCAGCACGCCGTCCAATCCCGGTATCGCTTCTTTAGTTACGGCGATGCTATGTTCATTGAGCCTCCTACCCCATGAGTGGACTGAAGTTTGACCTCTTAAGCACCGATGGCGCCGCTCGCCGTGGCCAGATCACCCTGAACCACGGTGTGGTGCAAACCCCCATTTTCATGCCGGTAGGCACCTATGGCAGCGTCAAGGCCATGATGCCGCACGAGCTGAACGAGATTGGCTCGCAGATCATATTGGGCAACACCTTTCACCTGTGGCTGCGTCCGGGCACGGATGTCATGGACAAGTACCAGGGCCTGCATAATTTCATGCAATGGGACAAGCCCATCCTGACGGACTCGGGCGGTTTTCAGGTATTCAGCCTGAAAGGCATGCGCAAGATTACCGAGGAAGGGGTGAAGTTTGCCTCCCCCATCACTGGCGAGCGCCTGTTTCTGACGCCTGAAGTGTCGATGCAAATCCAGTACTCCCTGAACTCCGATATTTCCATGGTGTTCGATGAATGCACGCCCTACTTGATTGACGACCGTCCCGCCACGCATATCGAAGCGGCTAAATCCATGCGCATGTCCTTGCGCTGGGCTCGCCGTTCACGCGAGGAATTCAAGCGTCTGAATAACCCCAATGCCCTGTTTGGCATTGTGCAAGGCGGCATGTACGAGGACCTGCGCGACGAATCCCTGGCTGGTCTGACCGAAATCGGCTTTGAAGGCTATGCCATTGGCGGCCTGTCCGTAGGCGAGCCCAAAGAAGACATGATGCGCATTCTGGCGCACACCACTCCAAAACTGCCCACGCATGCCCCCCGCTATCTAATGGGTGTGGGTACACCGGAAGATCTGGTCGAAGGGGTCAGCCAGGGCGTGGACATGTTTGACTGCGTCATGCCCACCCGCAATGCGCGAAATGGCTGGCTGTTTACCCGTTACGGCGACATCAAGATACGCAATGCCCGATACCGCGACGATACCCGCCCGCTGGATCCCAGCTGCACCTGCCATACCTGCAAGCATTTCTCGCGTGGCTACTTGCATCATTTGCAGCGTTCCAATGAAATTACCGGCTCGCGTTTGAATACCTTGCACAATCTGCATTTCTATTTGCAGATCATGCAAGAGATGCGCGATGCTATCGAGCAAAAGCGTTTCGCGGCCTGGCGGGAGCAGTTCCACCAGGATCGGGCGCGCGGTATTGAATGACACGCTGTTTGTGATACCGCAATAAAGTGCCGCTACAATACACCGTTAGTTTTTGACAACCCACACAAAAAAATCCTCAGGAGCCCCACATGTCCGCTGTTGACATTCTGACTCTCATCCCCGCCCAGGCAGCTGCCGGCGGCGAAAATGCCTTGATGGGCATGCTGCCCATCATCTTGATGTTCGTTGTGCTGTACTTCTTGATGATTCGTCCTCAAATGAAGCGTCAGAAAGAGCACCGCAACCTGGTCTCCAACCTGGCCAAAGGCGACGAAGTAATCACCTCCGGCGGTCTGCTGGGCAAAGTCAGCAAAGTTCACGACAACTACCTGACCGTTGAAGTGGCCAACCTGACCGACAAGCCTGTTGAAGTTCTGGTCCAACGCGTGGCCGTTACGACTGTTCTGCCCAAAGGCACGATCAAGTCGCTGTAATGCCTCCGACCCCGGACCTCGGTCCGGGGTTGCCATTTCTGCACCCGTCGTAGATATCCCATGAATCGTTATCCTCTCTGGAAATATGTCATCGTCTTGGTCGCGCTGGCGATCGGCCTGATCTATACCTTGCCCAATCTGTTTGGTGAGTCTCCTGCTGTCCAGGTTTCCAGCGCCAAATCCACGGTCCGGCTTGAAACCAACCTGATCAGTCACGTTGAAGAGCTGCTCAAGAAAAACAATATTCCTACGACGGGCTCGTATTTTGAACAAAACGGACCTAGCGCCACTGCGCGTTTCCGTTTTGAGTCCACCGATGTTCAGCTCAAGGCCAAAGACCTGATCGAGCGCGAACTGAACAAGGACTCCACAGCTACCGCCCCCGACTACACCGTCGCCCTGAACCTGGTGTCTGCGTCGCCTGCCTGGCTGACCGCACTGGGCGCCCACCCCATGCACCTGGGCCTGGACTTGCGCGGTGGCGTGCACTTCCTGCTGCAAGTGGATATGCAAGGCGCGCTTCAAGCCCGCTACGACTCCATGGTGGCAGATGCCCGCAGCGTGCTGCGCGAAGCCAAAGTGCCTGTTGGCGGCATCGAGCGTGATGGTCACTCGCTGCGCATGAGCTTTGCCTCGGCAGACGATCGCGACCGCGCTCAATCAGAAATGCGTCGCGCCATGCCTGATCTGGCTTTCACCCCTGCCGGTGACAGCGGTCTGACAGCCCGTTTGACCGAAGCCGCCACCATTCAGGTGCAATCGAACGCCCTCAAGCAAAACATCACCACCTTGCATAACCGAATCAATGAGCTGGGCGTAGCCGAGCCTGTGATTCAACAGCAAGGGTCCGATCGCATCGTGGTTCAACTGCCTGGCGTGCAGGATGTAGCCAAAGCCAAGGAAATTCTGGGTCGTACGGCCACACTGGAACTGCGCATGGTGGAAGACTCGCCTGCCGCCGTTGCGGCCTTGAACTCGGGCACCGTGCCCTTTGGTCTGGAGCGCTACACCGAGCGTGGTGGTGCCCCCCTGCTGCTGCGCCGCCAGGTTATCCTGACAGGTGAAAACCTGCAGGACGCCCAGCCCGGTCGTGATTCGCAAACCCAGCAACCCACCGTCAACCTGACGCTGGACAATAAGGGCTCGCGCATTTTCCGCGACATTACCCGCAACAACATCAACAAGCGCATGGCCATTGTGCTGTTTGAAAATGGCGTGGGTGAAGTGGTGACGGCTCCGGTTATCCGTAGCGAAATTCCTAACGGCCAGGTACAGATCAGCGGCAGCATGAATGCTCAGGAAGCCGCCGATATTTCCCTGCTGCTGCGTGCCGGTTCGCTGGCCGCCCCCATGAGCATCATTGAAGAGCGCACCATTGGCCCTAGCCTGGGTGCCGACAATATTCGCCAAGGCTTTAACGCCACGCTGTACGGCTTTATTGCGATCGCCATCTTCATCATGCTGTACTACCACCTGATTGGTCTGTTCTCCACCATTGGCCTGACCTTCAACGTGCTCTTGCTGCTGGCTGTCTTGTCCATGCTGCAAGCCACCCTGACCTTGCCGGGTATTGCTGCCATCGCCCTGACACTGGGTATGGCCATTGACGCCAACGTGCTGATCAACGAGCGTATCCGCGAGGAGCTACGCAATGGTGCCTCGCCGCAACAAGCCATTCACCTGGGTTTTGATCGTGCCTGGGCCACTATTTTCGACTCCAACCTGACCAGTCTGATTGTGGGTGTCGCTTTGCTGGCCTTCGGTTCCGGTCCTATCCGTGGTTTTGCGGTCGTCCACGTGATCGGTATTCTGACCTCCATGTTCTCTTCGGTGGTTGGGGTTCGTGCCCTGGTCAACCTCTGGTATGGCAACCGTCGTCGCCTGCAGGGTATTTCCATTGGTCAGGTCTGGAAACCACAGGACAAGAAGTAAAGTGCCGGGGCCGGTGCAAACCGGCCAGGCCCAACTACAGGCATAAAGCATCATGGAATTTTTTCGTATTCACCGCACTATCCCGTTCATGCGCCATGCGTTGGTGCTGAACCTGATCAGTTTTCTGACATTTATTGCAGCGGTCGTCTTCATTATTGTGCGCGGCTTTCACCTGTCCATCGAATTTACCGGTGGTACGGTCATGGAAGTGCACTATCAGCAAACCGTGCAGGTAGAAGATGTGCGCGGCTCGATTCAGTCGCTGGGTTATACCGACTTCCAGGTACAGAACTTCGGCACGTCGCAGGACATCATGATCCGCTTGCCCGTTCTGGACGGACAAGACTCTACCCAGCAAAGCGAGCAAGTACTCCAGGCCTTGAAGCAGCAGCACTCGGACGTGGAGCTGCGCCGTGTGGAGTTCGTCGGCCCACAGGTGGGGCAGGAACTGCTGCATAACGGTTTGATGGCCCTGGCCTTTGTGGTCGCCGGTATCTTGCTGTACCTGGGTTTCCGCTTTGAGTGGAAGCTGGCGCTGGCTTGTGCGATTGCCAACTTGCACGACGTGGTCATCATTCTGGGCTTTTTCGCGTTCTTCCAATGGGAGTTCTCGCTGTCGGTGCTGGCCGGTGTTCTGGCGGTGCTGGGTTACTCCGTGAACGAATCTGTTGTGGTGATGGACCGTATCCGTGAGAACTTCCGCAAGCAGCGCAAGATGTCGGTATCGGACATTATTGATCTGTCCATCACCCAGAACATCTCGCGTACCATCATCACCCACGGTTCTACCCAGATGATGGTGCTGTCGATTTTCTTCTTCGGTGGCCCAACGCTGCACAATTTCTCGCTGGCGCTGACCATCGGTATCTGGTTCGGTATTTACTCCTCCGTGTTCGTGGCCGCCGCCATTTCCATGTGGCTGGGCGTGAAGCGTGAGGATCTGGTCAAGCCGATCAAGAAAGACGAAGGCGGCGAGGTTGTAGAAGGTTAAGTTGCTTCTTGGCTCGCTGTTAACGAAAGCCCGACATTAAAACAATGTCGGGCTTTTTTGTTTCTAAGGCTGCTGGATTGCGAGTAATAGGGTGGCGGCAGTAAGCCTCTTTTTGTTTTATTGAGGGCCGGAGCAGGTCGGCGGGCGAGTCAGGTTATTCGCCGCGGGCAGAGGCCGGATGCGGGGTGCAAGGGTCGTGCTGTTTGAGGAGCACGCTTGCGGTTTGTCCGGGGGACAAACCGCGCTCCGAGTTCACGACCCGCCCGCATCTGGACTCTGACAAGGGGACCCGTGCGCAGCACGGGCGAATGACCCGCCAAGCCGACCTGCTCCGGCCCTCAATAAAACAAACGCCTGCCACCCTATATTGATCTGAAGGGATACTTCGGCACGACGGTTATACAACGGGCAATACTGCCATCACGATATGACGGGATCTCGCAGCTGTGGCGGCATCAACGAGGTTTACAGAAAATCTCATTTCCATCGGGCTGAAATAATTTGCTGCTGTCGTTTTCAGTGCACAAGCTGCAATGACTGGATGACACACTACAAGCCGTAAGTAATGCAAGGGAGGGACGACCAACTACTTAATTAATTCGGGATGGTTTCATCAGGCCGCAGCGTCAATACGCGCACACCACTGTCTGTCACCGCTACCGTGTGCTCAAACTGTGCTGACAGCAAGCCATCGCAAGTGCGCACGGTCCAGCCATCTTTCCCGGTTTGCACCGCATGGCCACCTTGATTCAGCATGGGTTCAATCGTGAAAGTCATCCCCTCTTTCAGTCGCAAACCTGTGCGCGGCATGCCCCAGTGCAAAACTTCAGGCGCTTCGTGCATTTCCCGCCCGATGCCGTGCCCACAGTAATCACGTACAACGGAATAGCCGTTCTTGCGTGCGTACTGGGAAATGGCAAACCCCACATCACCCAAAGTCGCGCCGGGGCGCACGGCTTGTATACCTTTCCACATCGCCATATAGCAGGCATCGACCAGTTTTTGCGCAGCAGGAGTCACCTGCCCCACCGTGTAGGTTTTGCTGGAATCCGCGATAAAACCGTTCTTCTCCAGGGTGATGTCGAAATTCACGATATCCCCCTCCTTCAGTACATCCGTCGTGGACGGCATACCGTGGCACACGACTTGATTGGGCGATGAATTCAGAACATAGGCGTAACCGTACTGCCCTTTGCTGGCGGGCCGGGCTTGCAGATCATGGACGATGTAGCTCTCGACCAGATCATTGATCTGCATGGTGTTCATGCCAATCAGATCTAACTGATCCAGGCGCGTGAACACTTGAGCCAGCAAACGGCCCGATTCGGCCATCAAGGCAATTTCATCTGCCGTCTTGATCATGCTGACTCCACCTGATCCAGAGGCACGGCAGGCTCACCCAAACCAGCCGCCTTCATTTCACGGGCGACAATCTCGTTAAAGCTCAAGGTCGGGTTCAGTTCGCACAACAGCCCCATACGTATCCAGAAAGCCGCCTGCGCATTGATGGAGCGACATGAAACCGTACTCGCCTTGCGTAGCTGGTCGTGCAGCTCGTCATCAATATTCACGATACCCATTTTTCAATCCTTATATGATCCATATACGAATCATATAATTCACAAAAACAGGACGCAAGTAGAAGCTGACTGAAAATCCTGATCCAGCTTCATGCCCCGACAAGACTATTTCCAGCCTTCCCACTCCAAAGGGCGGCCTGTCTGCAACAAGTCCTCCCACATGATCCCAGCTTGCTTGTGGCTCACGGGAGGCTGGGCGTTATAATGCCCGATTCATCATTTTCAATGGCCCGCGGGATATACACCCGTCACGGCTCCTTCTATGACCGACACCACAATCTCTACCCCCGCCAGCGCGGATGCTGCTACCAAGCCTGCCCGCAAGCTCTTCATTCGCACCTTTGGCTGCCAGATGAACGAGTACGACTCCGAAAAAATGGCCGATATCCTGAATCAGGATCGCCCCGTGGAGTTGACAACCAACCCCGAAGAAGCAGACATCATCCTGTTCAATACCTGTTCGGTGCGCGAAAAAGCGCAAGAAAAGGTGTTCTCGGATCTGGGCCGGGTTCAGCATTTGAAAGCGCTCAATCCCGATCTGGTCATTGGCGTAGGTGGCTGTGTGGCCAGTCAGGAAGGCGACACGATTATTCGTCGTGCTCCCTACGTGGATGTCGTGTTCGGACCACAAACCTTGCACCGCCTGCCCGAGCTGATCGTCAAGCGCCGCAACAGCGGCCGCTCGCAGGTAGATATCAGTTTTCCTGAAATCGAAAAATTCGACGCCCTGCCTCCCGCACGCGTGGAGGGTTATTCGGCCTTTGTGTCCATCATGGAAGGCTGCAGCAAGTACTGCAGTTTCTGTGTAGTGCCCTACACCCGTGGCCCCGAAGTCTCCCGTCCCTTTGACGACGTACTGATGGAAGTGGCTGACCTGGCCGACCAGGGTGTGCGGGAAGTGACGCTGCTGGGCCAGAACGTGAACGCCTACCGTGGCCCGACCGACGTCGCTGGCGAGATTGCCGACTTTGCCATGCTGCTGGAGTACGTGCACGAGATCCCTGGTATCGAGCGCATTCGCTACACCACCTCGCACCCCAAGGAAATGACCTCGCGCCTGATCGCCGCCCACGGCAATCTGCCCAAGCTGGTCCCCTTTCTGCACTTGCCCGTACAGGCCGGCAGCGACCGTATTCTGGCTGCAATGAAACGCGGCTACACTGCGCTGGAGTTCAAATCCATCGTGCGCCGCCTGCGTGAAGCGCGTCCCGACATCGTCTTGTCCTCGGACTTTATTGTGGGCTTTCCCGGTGAGACGGAAGAGGATTTCCAGAAGACACTGAAGCTGATTCGCGATGTGAATTTCGACCAGTCTTTCTCTTTTGTGTATTCGCGTCGCCCCGGCACACCCGCCGCCGACCTGGAAGACAACACCAGCAAAGAAGAAAAGCTGGACCGCCTGCACCGCCTGCAAGCGCAAATCAACGAGCAGGCCCAGGCCATCAGCCAGGCCATGGTCGGCAGCGTACAACGCATTCTGGTCGAAGGCACCTCGCGCAAAGACGACTCGGAACTGAAAGGCCGTACCGAAAACAACCGCATCATCAACTTCCCCGGCGACCCTCGCCTGATCGGACAAATTGTGGATGTGCACGTGACCCAAGTACTGACCAATACCTTGCGCGGAGAAATCGTGACCCATGACCGGGTTGCAGGAGCCTGATCTATGACTAGCCAACGCCGCCGCATGCCCACTTCCTTGCGCCTGGACGGGGACAATACCCATCTGGCCAATATGTGTGGCCCCTTGGACGAGAACATCAAGCAGATTGCCATTGCCTATGACGTCACCCTGCGTCGGCGTGGCAGTCATGTTTCGATTGAAGGCGAGCGCGCGGAGGAGGCTGCCAAGGCCATTGACTGGTTCCATTCGCGTGCCGTACACCGTGCGCTGAATATCGACGATATTCAGTTGGGCCTGGTTGAGCTAGGCGCCAGCCGCCGCCACGAAAAAGAGGAAAAGCCCGAGCCCCTGCCCGAGCTGCCCCCCGTCGGCCAGGAAGAAATTTCCCTGCGTACCGCCAAACGCGACCTGCGTCCTCGCACACCCGGTCAACGCGAGTACCTGCGCAATATCCTGAACAATGACATCAACTTCGGCGTAGGCCCGGCCGGGACTGGCAAGACCTGGTTGGCAGTGGCTTGCGCCATCGATGCGCTGGAGCGCGAATCCGTCCATCGCTTGGTGCTGACACGTCCTGCTGTCGAGGCGGGTGAGCGCCTGGGCTTTTTGCCCGGTGATCTGGCCCAGAAGGTAGATCCCTATCTGCGTCCTTTATACGATGCTTTGTATGACTTGATGGGTGTGGAGAAGGTACAGCGCCTGTTCGAAAAACAAATCATCGAAATCGCACCGCTGGCCTATATGCGCGGCCGCACGCTGAACCATGCTTTCGTGATCCTGGACGAAGCCCAGAACACCACACCGGAACAAATGAAAATGTTCCTGACGCGCATCGGTTTTGGCAGCAAGGCGGTAATTACCGGCGACCCCACTCAGGTGGACTTGCCTAAAGGCCAGCGCAGCGGCTTGAATCATGCCGTCAAGGTGCTGGAAAACGTGCAGGGTATTTCCTGCTCGCGCTTTAGCAGCCGTGATGTCGTGCGCCACCCGCTAGTTGCGCGAATTGTGGACGCCTACGAACGAGCCGGTGATGCCTGATCTGTCCCTGAGCGTCCAGTACGCTGTTGATTGCCCCGAGCTGAGCCGCTCCCGTATCCGCCGCTGGATGCAGCGCACGATTGATATGGCAGTCGAACGCATCCACCCCGAAGATCGCTTCACCGCCCTTTCCGCCACCTTGCGTATTGTGGACGCCGAAGAAGGCCAGAGCCTGAACCTGAGCTACCGGGAACGCGACTACGCCACCAATGTGCTGACCTTTGAATATGGTCAGGACGAGGACGGCGTGGTCCACGGCGATATCGTCTTGTGCCTGCCCGTGCTGGAGCGTGAAGCCCAGGAACAGCAAAAGCCATTTCTGCACCATGCCGCTCATCTGGTGGTGCACGGCTGTCTGCATTCCCTGGGTTACGACCACATTGAAGAGGACGAAGCCCAGGACATGGAAGCGCTGGAAACCGCTGTTCTGGCCAGTTTGCGCATCCCTGATCCCTACCAGGAGCGCTAGCTCGCCCACTTGTCACAAAGGGCCTCCCATCCCTGACAAAGCTGCGCCAATCCTCACTTGCCTTCCCGCATTCCGAATGATGACAGGTACATACCTTGTCATCATTTTTCGGTTATGCTTGTTTCTTCCTTAACTCGTCCTTCGGACAATGTCAGACTCTGCTCCCGACCCCGAGCCCCGCCCTTCCAAGGCCAGCTCAAACAATCCCATCTCTCGCTTAAGTGCTTTTTTCAATCGGCGTCACGAACCCGAAGACCGAGAAGACCTTAAGTCTGTCCTGGTTGCGGCCCACGCCCGCAAAGTTATCGACGACGAATCGCTGTCCATGATCGCCGGAACACTGGATATGGCCAACAAAACAGTGGCCGATATCATGGTGCCCCGATCCAAGATCGATATGCTGGACATCGCCAAACCGTTGACCGAGATGCTGCCCATCATTATTGAAACGGGCCACAGCCGCTTTCCGATCTACGAGACGGAGCGCGACAATATCATCGGTATCTTGCTGGCCAAGGACCTGCTGCTCTCGATCGCCAATCCCACACTGGATTTGCGCCCGCTGATTCGCCCTGCGGTATTCATTCCCGAGACCAAGCGCCTGAACGTCTTGCTGCACGAGTTCCGTGGCAGCCGCAATCACCTGGCCGTCGTTATTGACGAGCACGGTGGTACAGCAGGCCTGGTCACCATGGAAGACGTGCTGGAACAAATTGTGGGCGACATCGAAGACGAATACGATGAAGACGCCGAGCAGACCATTTTCCAGGCCGGCCCCGACAGCTGGCGTGTCATGGCACTGACTGAAATCCCCGATTTCAACGAAGCCTTCCAGACCCACCTCCCTAACGACGACTTTGACACCGTAGGTGGTTGGCTGGCGTCCGAATTGGGACATATCCCTCGCCGGGGCGATGTGGCCCAGCTTGATGGCATCAGCCTCACGGTTGTCCGTGCGGATGCCAAACGAGCCCTTTGGTTGCACGTTCAGCGAGCCACACCCGCCGAGCCTAATCTTGAACAAGCCTGATTCCAAACCTTTACCCCAGGCGCTTGGCGTCGCTTTACTGCTGGTCCTGGGGGGCTTGCATGCCCTGTCCTTTTCCATTGGCCCGCTGCCATCCTGGATTCTGCCCTTCTACCAGATCACCTTGTTGGCCATTGCCTGCTCGCAGATCATGGGTTCGACGTCCGTGCGCCAGGCCTTTGGTCGCAGTTATCTGTTTGGGCTAGGGCATTTTGGCGTAGGGGTTTACTGGCTGTACATCAGCATGCACCAGTATGGTGGCATGCCCTCCTGGATGGCCGCCCTGGGCGTTTTGCTGCTGGCTGCCGCCCTGGCCCTCTTTCCTGCTCTGGCTTCAGCGGTTTGGCAAAAACTGCGCCCCAAACACGATAGCGATTCCTGGCTACCACGATTATTGTTATCAGCAGGCTGGGCAAGCTGCTGGGCACTCAGCGAATGGCTGCGCGGCAATTTGCTGACTGGCTTTCCTTGGTTGAATATCGGCTACGCCCACGCAGAAGGGATGTTTACCGGCTGGGCACCCGTTGTGGGTGTGTATGGCCTGGCCTGGATGTCGGCTTTCAGCGCCGCCGTGATTGCCCAGTTTGCCGCCTCCAAAGACAAGAACCAAAGCCCTTCCAGCGCGATCGGCATTGGTATTGCCATGATTTTCGGCCTGATCGGGATCAGTCTGCCGCATATTGCCTGGGTCCAGCCCCATGGCGCGCCCTTTATTGCCCGCCTGGTGCAAGGCAATATCGATCAAAGCGCCAAGTTCGGCCCCAATATGAGCGAAGGCATAGAGCGTTACTACGAGCTGGCAAACCTGCCGGCCAAGACCCCCGAAGACGCGCCGCGCCTGATTGTTCTGCCTGAAACCGTTATTCCCGTGTTGCAAAACCGCCTGGAAACCAGCTTCTGGTTGCGCTGGACGGAACTGGCTCAGCGCCATCAAGCCAATCTGGTGCTGGGTGTCCCCATGGACCGTGGCACGGTCAACGGCAAGCTGAGCTACACCAACAGCGCCTTGCTGATCAGCCCCGAGACTCAGCCCCAGGACATCATCAACAGCACGGCCAGCTACTACGACAAGCATCATCTGGTGCCTTTCGGCGAATTCATCCCCACCGGCTTTCAATGGTTTGTGGACATGATGAATATCCCGCTGGGGGACTTCCATCGTGGCGCCTTGCCGCAAGCGCCCTTCAAGATGGCAGAGGGTCGTGTTGCCCCCAACATCTGCTATGAAGACGTGTTTGGCGAAGAGATCATCCAGGCCGTGCAAGGCAGTCCTGGCCAGGAAGGCGCTACCTTGTTGTTGAACATCAGCAATCTGGGCTGGTTTGGCGATTCCTGGGCCTTGAGCCAGCACTTGCAGATCTCACGTATGCGGGCTCTGGAAACAGGCCGTCCCATGCTGCGTGCCACCAATACCGGCATGACAGCCGCCATTGATCCTTATGGGCGTGTTCGTGCGGTTCTGCCGCCCCTGACGCCGGGTGTGCTGGATGTGGAAGTTCAAGGCACAACGGGCCTGACTCCCTACGTGAAATACGGCAATCTGCCCTTCTTGATCTGGGCAGGCCTGCTTCTGATTATTTTTGCCTGGCTCTCTCGTCGTCAGGACTGAGCACCAACAAACTCACGGCAGGCTTTGCGCTAGCAGGGATTGAAAGGATTCTGCTATTGCAAAGCCTGCGGTGCATTCGGGTACAAGCGCGCGGCAAAACCACCGGCACGCTCCCGATTCCAGGTCTTGCACCAGTCCACGAACTCATCCGCCGGGATGGGCGTAGAGCACAAATAGCCCTGCATATAGTCGCAACCGGCGTTGTTCAACAAATCCAGTTGCTCGTGACTGGTCACACCTTCTGCCACTACCCGCAAGCCCAGCTTTTGCGCCATGACAATCATGGCCTGAGTCAGCACCAGATCCTCGCTGCTCAGGGCCAGATTGCGGATATAGCACTGATCAATCTTGAGCACATTGATGGAAAACCGCTTCAGGTGCGACAGCGAGGAGTAGCCGGTGCCAAAATCATCCAGCGCCACACTCATGCCGTACTCACGCAAGGAGCGCAACTGCTGCAAGGCTTGCCCCTGATCGTCCAGCAACAAGCGCTCGGTAATTTCCACCACCAGCGCATCGCCCGGAATGCCTTGGGTTTGCAGATACTCCACCCACTCGCGCGCGCAGGAGCCATTGAGCTTGAACTGCGCGGGCGAGACATTCAGGCTGACCCGGAAACCGGGGTCCAGCTCGTTGCGTAGTTTCACCGCGGCCTGGGCAGCCGTCTCGAACACCCATTCGCCAATCAGCACAATCAGACCGGAATCTTCGGAAAACGGAATGAATTCTGAAGGGGGCACCAAGCCCAACTGCGGGTGTTCCCAGCGTATCAAGGCCTCGGCACGGGTGACCTGCCCTGTACGCAAATCCACAATGGGTTGGTAATACAGCTGGAACTGCTGCTCGCTTAGTGCCTTTTGCAAATCCTGCGAGAAACGCAGGCGCGCTTCCACGGCTTCGCTCATGGCAGGCAGGAAGCGGCAGTATTGATTACGGCCGCAAGCCTTGGCGGCGTACATGGCCATATCCGCATTCTTCAAAAGCTGGCCGGCATCATCGCCATCTTCGGGGAACAGTGTGATTCCCACACTGGCAGAAACAGACACCGAGTTCTTGCCCAACTGGAAAGGCTCTTCAATCGTGTCCAGCAAACAGCGACAAGTGCGCTCCACAATCGAGGTATCGCTGATATCCGAGATAATGACGGTAAACTCGTCACCACCAATACGGGCCACGGTATCTGTTACCCGCACACAGCGCTGCAAACGCTGGGCCACTTCCTGCAGCAGGACGTCGCCCTTCTCGTGCCCCAAGGAATCGTTCACATCCTTGAAAAAATCCAGATCCATAAAGATCAGCGCGAAAGGTAAACCTGTGCGACGCGACTGCTCGCGCGCTTGCTGCAAGCGATCCTGGAACATCTGCCGATTGGGCAAGCCCGTCAAATGATCGTAATGCGCCTGCTTCCACATCTGCGCTTCACGCTTCTTATGGCTGGTGATGTCGGTGAACAAGCCAATATGGCGATACACCGTGCCATCCGGGTTCCAGGCAGTGCTGATGGTCAAACGCTCGGCAAAATCCTCGCCGTTCTTGCGTCGATTCCAGATATCGCCCTGCCACCGCCCGGTTTCCGAAATCTCGCGCCACATCTTGCGGTAGAACTCCGTGTCCTGACGCCCCGAGTTCAGGATAGACAAGGTGCGGCCCCGCACTTCGTCCAGCTCGTAGCCGGTGATGCGGCTAAACGCCGGGTTGGCATCTACCACATGGCCAAAACGATCCGTTACAACAATGGCTTCGCAAGTGTTCTCGTACACCACGGCCGCCAAACGGCCCGTCACTTCGTTGCGCACCCGCGTGGTGATGTCCTGCACTACTGCCACCATGCCCATACGGCCCTCGAGCTCGATGGGAATGGCACAGATCTCGACATCAATGGATTTGCCGTCATAACGCAATGCCCGCGTTTCATAGCGCAAACTGCTGCCACCAGAACGCGAATCGGGCACCACTTGAGTCAAAGAAGGAAATCGCGGCGACAGAAAGACTTGATCAACCGTGAACTCCTGGCGCAATTGTGCACGGCTATATCCCAATGTCTCAGCCAGCTTTTTATTGACGAAATCAAAGCGGCCATCGCGGGATAAATAAACTCCCAATAAAGGGTTGTGGCTCAAACTGCGGCATATGGCGTTGAGCTGGGATAAATTGCGCTGCTGAATAGAAAGCTGCGCATCCAGCTGTTGAATCTGCAAACCGCAGTAATTCAAAATCTGCGACAAATAACGCGTTTCACTAGTGCCTGAACTGGTGCTTTTTGCAAGGTAATTGCCGCCAGTAAAAGCCTGGCCTTGAGCCACCAGCTGTCGCAAGGGATCGGCTGCCCAGGCACGCAACATAAAGTAGGACAGACACAGCGCGATCAAATCCAGACCCAGCATGAAGAACACCGTCCAGCGGTGCTGCGAGCGGACGCTTTCACGCGAGGCATCAAACGCATCCAGCAATTGCTGGGTGTTATGACGAAATAACGAGTCTTCCGCGTTCAGGCTGGCCGCTGGCAAGAGCACTTGCTCGGAGCTGACCGGAAAATCCAGACGCATCAAGCGCCGCTGCCATTCATTACTTAGTTGGGAGACCAGCCCCAGCAAGGGCTTGTCCAACGGGACCAGGACCACACCATCGACTACCCCGCCATCACGCAACAACTGCACCACCCCTTGGAACTGCTGATCCAAGTGGCGCAAACGGGCAGGCGTCGAACTGGAAGGCGCGGCCAGCGCCACGGAATAGCTGATATCAGAGAGCTGGCGCAGGAGGCCGCTACTTGCCTGCAGGCGAATTTCTGCCTGGTTTTGCTTGTAAATGACAGTAACCGTTGCGGAGATCAACAACAGCCAGACCAACAGCACCCAAATCAGCAAAGCACTCAAACTGATTCGTCTTTGTGCATCCACTGGAACAGGCAGAGGTGATGATATGCACTGCTTTGCTGACATAGCGCCATTAAATAAAAAAATGCAGGCTAAGTGAGGGGCCTACAAAACGTAATTATTGCAGGTGAAATGTTACTCAACGAAGCATACCATCATTAGATTACAGAGCAGCGCAAATTTCTCACAAACCCTGCATTTATGCGCCTAAGAAGGGAATTAGACGAGCCTGAAAGGGACAAAAAAACGACGCTAATAGTTGAAAGCATTTCCTTCTATTGAGCCACAAATGAAATGTTATGACACAAAAAAGATACAAAACTCCGTATAAAACAAAAAGATACAAGCGCATTTCAGGCTCACCCTGAGCCCTGTTTTCGGCTTCCGCACGCCGGGGGTATCGCCTCCTCTGCCTGCCCCATGCCCCTCCTCTGGCAGCCCCTCTGAAGTTTTTTCACTTTATTTTGGTTTTTTTCTTCAAAAGACTTGCACAAAGATAAAAACACCTTCATAATCTCAATTCTTCGTTGGTGGTCGACAAAAAGAACACCGAAATGGGGGTATAGCTCAGCTGGGAGAGCGCTTGCATGGCATGCAAGAGGTCAGCGGTTCGATCCCGCTTACCTCCACCAAAAAACGAAGATTAGCTGTAGAGTCCTGTCCCCTTCGTCTAGAGGCCTAGGACACCACCCTTTCACGGTGGGTACAGGGGTTCGAATCCCCTAGGGGACGCCAAGATTCTTGGCAACCGCTGCGGAGCGGTAGTTCAGTTGGTTAGAATACCGGCCTGTCACGCCGGGGGTCGCGGGTTCGAGTCCCGTCCGCTCCGCCAAAAGATTTAAAAATCAGTCCCAGACTGGTTTTAGCAGTTTGAAGTGGCAAGCCTCGTCAAGCCTGACACTTATTTCGATACTTTGGTTTTTTGACGCAGTTAAAAAACGAAGTAAAGAAAATTGGGGGTATAGCTCAGCTGGGAGAGCGCTTGCATGGCATGCAAGAGGTCAGCGGTTCGATCCCGCTTACCTCCACCAAAACGACGATTTAGTTGTAAGTCCTGTCCCCTTCGTCTAGAGGCCTAGGACACCACCCTTTCACGGTGGGTACAGGGGTTCGAATCCCCTAGGGGACGCCAAGATTCTTGGCACCGCTGCGGAGCGGTAGTTCAGTTGGTTAGAATACCGGCCTGTCACGCCGGGGGTCGCGGGTTCGAGCCCCGTCCGCTCCGCCAAAAAATTCAAAAAGCCTGATAGATTTCGATCTGTCAGGCTTTTTTCATTGGTGGACTCCGGCCTGCAAGCATGCGCACCAGAACACCTCTCTCAGCCTCTGGTGCCTATCGCTCGTCTACAAATACCGTGCAAAGAAAAACCGATAAGCACTAATGCCCCTCCAAACAGGCATACCGCATGCCACCCACCCAGACGCCAGGCAATACCAGCCCCCCATGAGCCAGTCGCACCACCCACGAACATGCCGCTCATAAATAGCGTATTCAATCGGCTCCTGGCCTCCGGACGGAGAGAGTAAATCACATGCTGATTGGAAATGAGTGCCAACTGCTCACCAATATCCAGCAACAAAATGCCCACAATCAAACCGGCAAGACTGCTCCAAAGCCCCAACACGGGGTATGACAGCAACATGATCAGGCAAGCAGCCGTGATAACAATCTGCGGTCCACGATGATCTGCGCTGCGACCCGCCAATGGAGCAATCAAAATCCCGGCAGCACCGACAACGCCCATCAAGCCAGCTACATCCGCTCCCAAGCCGTATGACTCCTGCATGTGCAATGCCAGAACTGTCCACAAACCCATAAAGGAGCCAAACAGGACCGCTTGAATACGGGTTGCTCTACGCAACAAAGGCTCTTCCCGCCACAGAACGATCAAGGACTTTATAAGGCTGAAATAACGTTGATGCACCTGGGGATTGCTATGGGGCAATTTGAGAAAAAGCATGAGCCAGGCAATCGCCGTCATCACTGCACCTAAGCAATATGTGGCCCGCCAGCCCCAATGATCGCCAATAAAGCCACCCACAGCCCTACCCAATAAAAGACCGCACAACACCCCGCTCATTACCGTGCCTACCACTTGTCCCCGGCGGCTCGGCGTCGCTAGTTCTGCCGCAAAAGGCACAATTTGTTGAGCGGCTGATGCAGAGATCCCCACCAACACGGACGCACAGACAACCCCCCAGGCATTAGGGGTTACCGCCAGACATACCAGCCCGACCAGCAAAACCGCCGCCTGCCCCAGAATCAATTTTCTACGGTCAACCCGGTCTCCAAGAGGGACCAGAAAAAACAGGCCGCAAGCAAACCCCAACTGGGTCGCCGTCGGGGCCAGATTAATCAGCCCTCTTTCCTGCGGAAATGCCTGTTGCAACAGTTCCAGAAGTGGCTGGTTGTAATAGACATTCGAGACAAATACGCCACAGGCAATCGCCATCACCATCAGAAGCGCCGTATCCAGACGACGCACCAAGGCGGATTCTTTGGACATCACTGACTCACAAAGTAAAAAGTAGGCTGTCATGGTGAAGGAGCACGTAGCCAAAGTCTTTGGCCTACAATTTCAGACGTCTGAAATCTGCTTTTCCGCCCAACTTTACCCAGAGACAAGCATGTCTAACGGTACCCACCCCGCCCCTCAGAAACACTCAAGATCCGCCCAGGCCCGCGACGACGATATGCTGGCATTTGGCCGGTACCAGCTATTTCCGGGCCTGCGGCTTTTGCTGCGGGACGGTGTGCGGTTGGAGGTAGGCGAGCGTGCGCTTGATGTGCTCATCTACCTTGTAGAGGCAGCAGGAAAAGTGGTGTCAAAAGACTCACTCCTTTCGCAGATATGGTCCAAGGATGTGGTCGAGGAAAACAGCTTGCAGGCACAGATCTCATCATTACGGAAAACTCTGGGTGACGATAGAGACCTTATTTCCACGGAGTTTGGCCGAGGCTATCGATTCACCGGCGCTGTGCAATCCCATCAAGCGGCAAGCCCAATTATTGCTCATCAAACACGGAGCAAACTGCCACGTCCCAGGTCTCCCTTGATCGGCCGTGTTGAGGAGCTACTGGAATTAAATCGGCTCCTTGCAAGCCAATGCCTGATCACGCTCGCCGGCCCTGCCGGTGTCGGCAAGACCCGTTTGGCCATAGAGCTGGCCTCTGAAGCAAGCCCACTTTTCCCTGATGGTGTTTACTTCGCGGACTTGTCCCAACTTGGCAGCCCCGCCTCTGTATTACCAAGCATCTCAAGCGCCTTGGCCGGCCTTGTCGGCACAGACACACGGGCCGCATCGCATCCAAACAGGGCACTCCTGCTAATTGATAACTGCGAACATGTCGCTTCGGCTTGCGCACACGTGATTGAACAACTTCTGGAGGCCGACCCGAAGCTGAGCATCCTCCTTACCAGCCAAACCCCTTTGGGACTGGAGGGCGAGCAAGTCTTTCGCATCACCCCTCTCTGCGTCCCCGCACACCCCATCAAGTTAGAAAACGCACGAGCATACAGTGCTATCGAGCTGTTCGTACGCCGGGTTATCGCCGCAGACTATCACTTCAAGCTGACCGAAGATAATCTGGATCAAATTACGGCACTCTGCAGAGCGCTGGACGGGGTTCCCCTGGCGCTGGAAATTGCTGCTGCCCGAGTTCCCTCGCTAGGGCTGGCTGCCGTCGCTGAAGACCTGGCTATTTCCTCGGGTTTGCTGGCCGCCCGGAAGAACCCATCCTCTGGGCGCCACCAGACACTGGGTGAGGCCATGCAATGGAGTTACCACTTGCTGAACTCGCGTGAACAAAACGCTTTTCAGGAACTGGCTATTTTCCCTGGCGATTTCACCCTCTCCGCTGCAGAACAAATCGTCTCTGCAAGACCCAAAGACTCGACCAGACTGCCCGACATTATTTACGGACTGGTTGAAAAGTCCCTGCTCACCCTGCAAGCCGGGACGCAAACTATCCGCTATCGCTATCTGAGTATGCTGCGCGCATATGCCCTGGAGCAGCTTGGGGATCGACAGGCTGTTTTGGCGGACAGACATGCGCACTTTACTGCCCAACTGGCATCCCAGGCTCAACATGACTGGATGTCCTTACCCACGCCCCCGTGGAGGCAGCAATATGAACACCACATCGATGACATCAGAACCGCTTTGGACTGGGCATTCCGAAATAGTCAGCACCGCAGTCTGGGGCTCCATATCCTGGCCAACTCCGCCCCATTCTGGATACAGCTGTCGCTTCACGATGAAGGTCGTCAGAGAATTACGGATGCACTCAAACAAAGCACAGGCTCATCCCTAGAAGAACAGCAGGAGATGATGATTCAAGCCGCCCTGGCCACCTCCCTGACCTGGTCACGCGGCCCGACGCCAGAGAATGGACAGGCATGGACCCGAGCTGGCGAGCTCGCATTGCAGCTGGGCGACAGGGAGATGCAGCTACAAGCGGAATACGGCCTATGGCTCTTTCATCTTCGTAGCGGCCGGTACACCCAGGCTCTGGAACACGGCCAGAACATGGCGGATTTGGCTCTACAGTTCTCTGACCGAGCCGCTTTTCTGACTGCCCGCCGTCTAATTGGCACGTCCTATCATTTTTTAGGACGGCACGCTGAAGCCTTATTTGAAATCGAGGCCATGCTTGATGCCTATGTGCGCGACGAACGCCATGGCTCTCACTTCCGATTCGGATTGGATCAGCGCGTCGCGGGCTGGGCTTTTCTTTCCCGCATTCAATGGGTCATGGGGAACACGAACAAAGCTCGCCATGCGGCCCAATTAGCGATCGAGGAGGCCATACCGCTGGATCACGCTTGCACCTTATGTTGTGCACTGGCGGAAGGAAGCTGCACGGTGGCAGCGCTTTCAGGGGATAGCCAGGAGGTCACCCGAATGTCGCAAGAGCTTAATCAGCTTGCTGGCCAACATGGTTTGGAGTTCTGGGCACGGTATGGTTCGGCATTTGCGCTTTGGGCAAAAGTCGCCGAGAACCCCGCTGAAGTTCCTTTCCAGACACTCCAGTCAGCTCTGACACAGTTACAGGAGCACGGGTTTGACACGGCATATTCTGTTTTCTTGTCTGACTTTGCACATGCAATGATCGAACAAGGGCATAGCCCGGAAGCGGTTGCACTCATCAAGGCCCGCCTTGCTGATGAGACCGCTGAAGAGCAACTATGGAACGCCCCGGAACTGCTGAGAATTCAGGCGCAGGCAATGATGCATCTCCCATCCGAACAACCATACGCATCAGTTACCTTGCAAAAAGCGCTATCCCTGGCACGCTCTCAACAAGCCAAAGCCTGGAAAGTCAGACTCAAAGCATGATCCCATCCTGCGGATGCCCTGCTGCCTGCTCAAGCCATCGGCTGATCTAAAAGGTTTGCCTGTCAAGAAGAGTCCCATCAAGCAAAAAAACGGGATATGTGGCCTCAATTTACTTGCCGCGGCTTAACAAGGAAGTTAATGTATTGCGTTATCGTTACTTCAACATTCAACTTCTATGCCAGCCAGTACCCTGGGCCAGCGTGGTCCGACCGAGCATCATCGCCGCGAACAGATCATTGAGCAGGCCAATACGCATTTCCGGCTCTACGGGTATCGCAAGACCTCTGTTGCCAGCCTGGCCAAATCCATAGGCGTGTCCAGCGCTTATCTCTATCGTTTTTTCGACTCCAAGCAGGCTATCGGCCAGGCGATCTGCCACTCTGTGCTCAAAGGCATGCACGTGCAGCTGCAACAGATTGTGGAGGGCGACTTGCCCCCTATCGAACGTCTGCGCCACTTCATTGAAACCGCCTGCACGCTAAGCCTGGAGCTGTTCTTGCAGGAAGGCCGCATGCAAGAAGTGGTCATTGAAGCGCTGCAAAACAATTGGGCAACAGTGGACCAGCACAGAGAAGATTTGCTGACCCAAATCACCGCCCTGGTGCGCGCGGGCCGTGAAAGCGGCGACTTTGAACGCCGCACGCCCTTGGACGAGGTGGTTCAAGGCATCCTGTTTGCCTTGACCGCCTGTCTACACCCTGTCTTGCTGGAAATACATCCGCCTGAAAAAACCCGCCAAGGTTTGCTGGTGGTCACGCAGCTTATCCTGCGCAGCCTGATGCCTTGAACATCACGCCCCAAGTTACAGTTCATCCAACCATTTACCTACCCGGAGTCCTGCATGGCTCTTTTTCGCTCTCTTAGTCCTGCCTTGAGTTTGTCCGCCGCCCTTGTACTGATGGGGTGCAGCCAGCAGACGCAGGAGGCCGACCCTCGCACTCAGGCTCCCTTAGTGATTCAAAGCGTGATTCAGCCCAAGGCCGATCAGCAGCGACGTTTCCTGGGACTGGTCAGCGCACGGGTGGAAAGCCCGCTGGCATTTCGGGTAGGCGGCAAGATTGATACACGCAAGGTCCAGAACGGCGAGCACGTGGAAAAAGGCCAGCTCTTGATGACGCTGGATCCCAAAGATCTGCAACTGGATTACCGCGCCCGTCTGGCTGCCGTGCAGGCCGCCCAGGCTCAGGCCGAACAAGCCCAGTCAGATTACAAACGCTTGTCCCTGCTGGTGGAGCAAGGCGGTGTTTCCCGTCAGGCGCATGAACAAAGCCAGAAGGCTCTGCGTAGCGCACAGGCAAATCTGAAGTCCGCCCAAGCACAAGCTGAAATAGCCCGCAACGCCGACCAATACAGTTCCCTGAAAGCAGAAGCCAGCGGCATCATTACCGCCCAGATTGCGGATGTTGGCCAAGTTGTCAGCCCAGGGCAAGCCGTGCTGCGCCTGGCCCAGGACGGTCCACGTGATGTCATTGTCAGCCTGCCCGAGCAGTGGGATATTCCGCTGGGTACTCGCGCCACTATTGAGCTGACGGACTCCCAGGAAAGCCTGCCCGCCCAACTGCGCGAGTTGGCCCAATCCTCTGACCCTGCAACCCGCAGCTATCAGGCCCGCTTTTCCTTCGAGGGCGAGAATGTCACCGCAAGACTGGGTTCCAGCGCCATTGTGCATTTGACGCCCCCGGATGCAGACGCCTTGAATCAAGTGCCACTGACTGCAATTTACGATGCGGGTAAAGGGCCCGGCGTGTGGGTAATTGATGATCAGAAAACTGTGCACTGGCAGCCCGTGACCATTGCCAAACTGGCCCAGGAACACGCTTACCTGTCCCAAGGCCCTGAAGCCGGCACCGCCATCGTGGCGTTGGGCGCTAACCTTTTACATGAAGGCCAGGAAGTTCGTCCTGAAACACGCGAGGTCAAGCAATGACAGGCCGCTTCAATCTCTCCGCTCTGGCGGTGCGTGAACGGGCCATCACGCTGTTTCTGATCATTGCCCTGGCAGCGTCCGGCATTTACTCCTTCGTGAAACTGGGTCGAGCCGAAGACCCGGCTTTTACCGTGAAAGTGCTGACCGTCACCGCCATGTGGCCCGGAGCCACCGCCCAGGAAATGCAGGATCTGGTGGCCGAGCCCATGGAAAAGCGCATGCAGGAACTGCGCTGGTTTGACAAGGTAGAGACGGTTACCCGTCCCGGCACCGCCTTGATGGTGGTGACCCTGAAAGACACCATGCCGCCGGCGGACGTTCAGAGCGAGTTCTATCAGCTCCGCAAGAAGCTGCAGGATCAGGCTCCGCGCTTGCCCAAAGGCGTGCAGGGGCCGTTTGTGAACGATGAGTACTCGGACGTGTCCTTCAGCCTGTTCGCGCTGCAAGCCCCTGGTTTGCCACCGCGCCTGCTGACTCGCGAGGCCGAGAAAGTACGCAGCCAGCTACTGCAAGTCCCCGGCGTCAAGAAGGTCAATATTCTGGGCGAGCAAAGCGAACGTATTTTTGTCGATCTGGACGAAGCCAAGCTGCACAACCTGCAGCTCAACCCTCAACAGATTCTGGAAGCCTTGTCCAAGCGCAGCGCCATGACAGCCAGTGGTGCCGTCAGCACCGATGGCCCGCGCATTCACATGCGCCTTAGCGCCGGACTGGAGGATGTAGAGGCCATCAGCAATACCTATATCTACGTGCAAGGCCACAATCTGCGTCTGGGCGACATTGCCACCATCAGCCGTGGATACGAAGACCCGCCCAGCTTCGAGATTCACCACAACGCACAATTTGCCATGTTGCTGGATGTGGTGATGCAGGAGGGCTACAACGGCCTGTATCTGGGCAAGGATCTGGAAAAGGCACGGGAAGATATTGCCGCTGCCCTGCCCCTGGGCTTCTCCCTGGATACCGTCACCAACCAGTCGGTGAACATTGCCTCCGCCGTAGGCGAGTTCATGTTCAAGTTCTTCGCGGCGCTGAGCGTGGTGCTGCTGGTGTGTCTGGTCAGCATGGGCTGGCGGGTCGGGATCGTAGTGGCTGCCGCTGTGCCCCTGACGCTGGCCATGGTGTTCGTCATCATGATGATGACAGGCAAGGTGTTTGATCGGGTAACGCTGGGCGCGCTGATTATCTCGCTGGGCCTGCTGGTGGACGACGCCATTATTGCGATCGAGATCATGATCGTGAAAATGGAAGAAGGCATGGACCGCCTGAAAGCCGCCGCCTATGCCTGGAACCATACGGCAGCCCCCATGCTGTCCGGCACCCTGGTGACGATTATCGGCTTTCTGCCGGTGGGTTTTGCCCGTTCCTCTGCCGGGGAGTACGCCGGCAATATCTTCTGGATTCTGGCCGCTGCCCTGCTGACGTCCTGGCTGGTCGCGGTGGCCTTCACTCCCTATATGGGCGTGAAATTGCTGCCCGCCATTCCAGCCCGTCCTGGCGGCCATCAGGCCATTTACGACACCCCCAATTACATGCGCCTGCGCCGCATGATTGCCTGGTCGGTACACCACAAGTTTCTGGTGGCCGGAATTGTGGTGACGGCCTTCGTGCTGGCGGTTGTAGGCATGGGTTTCGTCAAACAGCAATTCTTCCCCACCTCCGACCGGCCCGAGCTGCTGGTAGAGGTGCAGTTGCCCGAGGGCAGCAGTATTCAGTCCACGCAGACCGTTACTCGCAAGGTGGAGAGCTGGTTGCGCGAGCAGCCCGAAACCAAGCTGGTCACCAGCTATGCCGGGCAAGGCGCACCGCGCTTTTTCCTGTCCTACAACCCTGAACTGCCTGATCCCTCCTTTGCTCGTCTGGTGGTGCTGACGGCTGATCACCACGACCGCGATGCGCTGCTGCAACGCTTTCGCCAAGTGGTGGCCGATGGCCTGACACCAGAAGCGCGCGTCCGTGCCACTCAGCTGGTGTTCGGGCCATCCACCAAATACCCGGTGGAGTTCCTGGTACGTGGCCCTGATCTGAACAAGCTGCGTGATATTTCCGAGCAGGCCATGGCGGTGATGCGGGCCGACAAGGACATGCGTCAGGTGAACGTGGACTGGGGTTCGCGCGTACCCGTCCTGAAGCTGGACGTAGACCCACAACGTCTGCAAGCCTTGGGGTTGAATCGCCAGAGTCTGGCCGAACAAATCCAGTTGCAGCTGGATGGCACAACCGTTGCGGAATACCGCGAGGACCTGCGTAATGTGCTGGTTGTGGCGCGCAGCTCGGCCAGCAACCGCCATGACCCAACTCGCCTGTCCGGCCTGACCGTCATGAATGATCAGGGCCAGAACCTGCCCTTGGAGCAAGTCGGCAAGCTGGAAATCATGCAGGAAGAACCCAAGCTGGCCCGTCGCAACCGCCTGCCCACCATGACAGTGCGGGGAGATATTGCTCCGCACGTGCAACCGGCAGAAGTGGCCAACCGGGTGATGAAGGAGTTTGCCTCCTTGCAGGCTTCCCTGCCCCCTGGCTACCTGATCGAGATGAGCGGCATCACCGCCGAGGCCAAGAAGTCCAATGACGCGCTGCTGCCCGTCTTCCCGGTCATGATTGCCTTGATGCTGCTGGTTATCGTGATTCAGGTACGTTCGCTCTCGAACATGATCATGGTGTTCCTGACCGCCCCCTTGGGCCTGATTGGCAGCGTGCCCGCCTTGCTGATTTTCCAGCAACCCTTTGGCTTTACGGCGATTCTGGGGCTGATTGGTCTGGCGGGGATCCTGATGCGCAATACCTTGATTCTGATTGAGCAGATCAAGACCAACCGGGCTGAAGGTGCCTCGCCCTACGATGCCGTGATTGAAGCCACTGTGCAGCGTGCCCGCCCCGTCATTCTGACGGCGCTGGCGGCGGTACTGGCCTTCATTCCGCTGTCCTTCTCCGTGTTCTGGGGCTCCATGGCCCTGACACTGATCGGCGGTACAGCCATTGGCACCATCCTGACGCTCTTGTTCTTGCCCAGCTTGTATTCGATCTGGAATCGAATCCAGGATCCACGCGCCTCATAACTTGCTTGAAGGCTGAAACTGTGTAAATAATGGATGCATGGTTTGAACACAAACAAACCATGCATCCCACTGCCAGTCTTGTGGGTCCAGAGAACAGAACGACGCAAGATAGCTTATGTCTACACAGAAAGACCTGCCCGCCGCCCTGTCTCACGCTTTCGAGAAGGCGATCTACCGTGTACACAGCCCAAAGGGCGATATGGACGTGCGCATCGGCCAGCTCAACCGCCCTCTGAATCAATTACTGGAACAAGAAAACAGCCGTGGTGCGGCAATTTTGACCGCCTGCAATCCAGGCGCACAAATTTGCAGCCGTGCCTTTAACGATGCGGTTCAGGAAAGCTTGCTGCGCGATTTGCAGAAACTGGATCTGCGCTGGTGGCCCGCTGTGAATCTGGACCCCAAGGGCAAATGGCCGGATGAACCCAGCCTGCTGGTGCTGGACATCAGCCTGCAACAGGCACGCTGGCAAGCACGCCTGTTCAAGCAATTGGCTTTTGTCTATATACCGCTCAATGGCAAGCCGCAGCTGCATCAAGTGCAGCAGCGCCTGCCGGTGTCTGATCAGGCCGCTTCAAACAGCCCCGTTCCCTTCTAAGCGCTGACGAAAGTCTTCAGCAATGGCGGCACCTTTCAGCCGCCCTTCCGGCAAGACCTGCGCCCAGGCGCGCCACTCGTGGCCGGTTGCTACCAGCACGCCGTCCATATTGAAGACTTGATATTCAAGCTTGAAACGCCGGTCCAGCCATTGAGCCACATGCACGCAAACGCGAATCTCGCGATCATAGGTGACAGGTGCGCGGAAGTTGGCACCGACATCCACCAATGGCGTTACCGCATCATATTCCTGGCGCAAGATACGCTGGCTCAAGCCTGCTTGCCGCAGCCACGCCTGATACGTGCAATCAAACCAATAAAAATAATTGGGATAGAAAACAATCCCGGCCTCATCGCAATCACCCCATTCCACGGTGATGCGGCGCTCGAACACGTGCATGTTTATCCTTTTGCAAAATCGCCTGCCAGTTTACCTCGGATAAAAAGGTGGAAACCACAGTAATCAGGCACTGAATCAGCCGCTGAAACATTTTGAAAACACTACCTTTGAAATAGTTTGTATCCCTCACAATGATTGAAATTAAGCGAAGTTAGCGACAATTTCGTCTAAGCATCACTGAAATAGGCCCCATAGCGAGAAAAGCCTCCGGAGCCTGCCAGCCCCAGGAGTCGTCTTTCACAGGCAGAAAACCTAGCATAGCTGCGTCACTGAATAAGGTAGCCTGCCATGTCTGTAAATACCCCCGCACCCTGGACGATTCGTCGCATCATGGAGCTTTACGAGCTGCCCTTTATGGACCTCGTGTTCCAGGCGCAGACCGTACATAGACAGCACCACCCGGCCAATCAAATCCAGCTCTCCAGTCTGCTCTCCATCAAGACAGGCGCCTGTCCCGAAGATTGCTCCTACTGCCCGCAATCCTCCAAATACCAGACCGAGCTGGAACCTGAACCCTTGATGCCCCTGGAACAGGTATTGGAAGCGGCCCGCGCCGCCCAGGCACAGGGTGCTCAGCGTTTTTGCATGGGTGCCGCCTGGCGCTCTCCTACCGAAAAACAGTTGGACCAGGTAGTTGAGATGGTCAGCGCCGTCAAAGCGATGGGGCTGGAAACCTGTGTCACCTTGGGCATGCTCAAAGACGGTCAGGCGCAGCGCCTGAAAGATGCCGGGCTGGACTACTACAACCACAATCTGGACACCTCCCCCGAGTTCTATGGCCAGATCATCAGCACACGCACGTACCAGGACCGCCTGGACACGCTGGAACGCGTACGTGCAGCCGGTTTGAACAGTTGCTGCGGCGGGATTATCGGCATGGGTGAAAGCCGTCGCGAGCGTGCTGGTCTGCTGGCTCAGCTGGCCAATATGCGCCCTTACCCCGAGTCCGTGCCTATCAACCAATTGGTGAAAGTACCGGGCACGCCGCTGGATCAGGTCGATGATCTGGACCCCTTCGAGTTTGTACGTACGATTGCCATTGCGCGTATCCTGATGCCCACCAGCGCCGTGCGCTTGTCGGCGGGTCGCGAAACCATGGATGACAGCACCCAGGCCCTGTGCTTTATGGCCGGTGCCAACTCCATTTTCTATGGCGAGCAATTGCTGACTACCGGCAACCCGCAGTTTGTGGCGGACCAGGATCTGTTTGCCCGCCTGCAACTGGAAGCGGCCAAAACCACACTGTCCGAACCCCCTCTGTCATTGGAACAAACCCGTCCACGCGCTATGGTCGAGGCCCTCTAACATGCTCACTCTGATCGCCAGCATTCTGTGCAGTGTTGCCGTTTCCATTCTGCTGAAAGTCGCTCGCCAGCGGCAGATCGATGTCGCCCAGGCCATCATGGTCAACTATGGCGTGGCGGTCACCTTGAGTCTGGTATTGCTGCAACCGCATCCCAGCAGTCTGCTGAATCCTGCTACCCCCTGGTGGATTCTGATTGCCTTGGGTGTGCTCTTGCCCAGCGTCTTTCTGTTCATGGCGGCGGCAGTGCGGCAAGCCGGGATTGTGTTGAGCGATGCTGCCCAGCGCCTGTCCCTGTTCATTCCCTTGTTGGCGGCCTTTCTCTTGTTTGGCGAGCATCTGGCTGGTCAGAAACTGCTGGGCATCGCCCTGGCCCTGATTGCCTTGCTGTGCCTGCTGATACGTCCGCGGCAGGCCAGTAGCCAGGAAGCAGGCTCCGGGCATCCTGCCCTGATGCTGCTGGCTGTGTGGCTGGGCTATGGCGTGATCGACATCATGTTCAAGCAGCTTTCCAAAGCCGGTGCAGCTTTCTCCAGCAGTCTGGTGGTGTCCTTCTCGCTAGCCGGTGTGCTGATGCTGTGCTGGCTGCTGGCCAAGCGCACCAGCTGGCACAAAGGCAGCCTTTTAGCCGGTCTGGTGCTGGGCCTGCTGAACTTCGGCAATATTTTCTTTTATATCCGCGCCCACCAGATCTTCCCGGAGAACCCCACTCTGGTGTTCTCGGCCATGAATATTGGTGTGATTGCCATGGGTGCCATCATCGGCGCGGGCTTCTTCAAGGAAAAGCTCAGCGCGCTCAATATGGTGGGGGTTGCCCTGGCCATTGGCGCTATCGTGGCCCTGATTCCGCGGTGAACAATATCGGGCGTGTCTCATACATGCCCGCGTAAACGCACTATACGAGAATTCTTATATTTGACATTTAAAACTTCAGGGACCGCGGCTTTTCATCTCCTGTAGATTAGAAAAAAACGATTTTTACCGACGCCCACGTCGGAGACTACACAGGAGACATGATCATGACCGGATTTACCCGTCGACAGTTACTGCTGGCCGCCGCTTCTGCTGGAGCCGGCGCACTGGCTGCCCCTTGGCTTGGCCGCAGTGTGCTGGCGGCCAACAAACCCGTCGTTGCCGCCCTGTTCTGCGGCCACATTGATGACAACGGCTTCATGCAAGCTGGTTATCAGGGCTTCAAGAAGGCCATGGACCAGTTGCCCATTACTGGCCACTACAAAGACCAGGTGGCTAACGAAACCCAGGCGCAAATTGCCGCTCTGCGCGAACTGGCAACACAATACAAACCGGCCTTGCTGATCGCCCACGGCGGTCAGAACACCGATGCTGCCCTGGCCGTTGCCAAGGAGTTTCCGGATACCCGCTTTGTGATCACGCAAGGTGCCGTCACTGCGAGCAATCTGAGCAGCTATGACGTGCGCCAGGAAGAGTCAGCCTGGCTGGCCGGCGCCTATGCCGCCCTGATGACCAAGACCGGCGTGGTGGCCCACCAGTCCGGCATACGCGTGCCCCCTGGTTTGCGCGCCCGCGCTTCCTATGCCGCTGGCGTCAAGCACGCCAATCCGGATGTGAAGCTGCTGACAAACTTCTCCGGCAACCAGGATGATATTGAGCTGGCCGCGCGGGTCACCCAGGCACAGGCCAAAGCTGGTGCAGACATCATCTACACCATGCTGAACAAAGGCCGTAGCGGCACAACGCAGGCCTGCCGTGAACTGGGTATCAAAGAAATTGGCAATGTAATTGACTGGGTCGCCCGCGAGCCCGACGTATTCGTCGGTTCCGCCTGGGCCGATGTAGGCATTGGCGTATTTGAAGCTTGCAAGGATCTGAACGAAAACAAGTTCGAATCCGGCAAGATCTTCAAGGTTGGCCTGCAGCAACCGGATGCGGTGCGCCTGATCATGGCCCCGGACACACCGGATGCCGTGCGCCAGCGTATTGCAGCGCTGCAGCAGGATATTCTGGCTAGCAAGATTGAGGTTGAGGCCGAATTCAAAGGACCTGAGTTCCAGATTTAAGATCCGGGCAGAAATAAAAAACCCAGGCTTGGCCTGGGTTTTTTTTATGAGTGAATCATGCTCGTAAACCGCTATGAGAACATGCTCGATTCTGGCGGCGACCTAAGGGGCTGGATCTGAGGGTTTACGTGCTTTCTCTGCGTCTTTCTCAGCGCTCGAGCTTTCCACATCTGCCGCGCTCCCAAAAGCATCCAAGCCTTCAGAATTCACAGAACTTCCAACAACAGAATCAGCCCGTTTGTCGTCCTCGGCAAGTGTCGCCTCTGCAGCCTCATCCTCCGCCTTGCGCTCCGCAGCCGTGCTTTCCGTCGTCGCAGGCACCCGCTCTTCAACAGGCGGCAGATCCTCGAACACAGGGTCGTGCGACACGTCAGAGCTGATATCTACCCGTGGGTCCAGTGCCACCGCCGCAGCCGAGCTTTGCAAGCTGTCTGGCATAGGCACAAAGGTAGTAGGCGCATCCTGGCTCAAGTGATCGCCCAGTACCTTTTGCGGGCGGACCAGCAGAACCAAAGCCAAGCCACAGGCTGCCACGAAGATGTAGTAGAGATTGCTGCCGATATAAGACATCAGGCCGCCGGCAAGCAGCGGCCCCAGACAGGCCCCCAGGCCATACACCATATACAAAATGGCACTCAAGCCAACTCGCCGCTCCGGATCCACGTTGTCATTGGCAAAAGCCGCGCCCAAGGGGTACAGCGTAAATTGCAGAATCCCGAACAACGCCGAAAAAACCAGCAGAAACCAGAATGGGGCCTCAAACCAGCCCCACAAAGGAATGGCCAAGGCCAGCAAACAGATCGCGTTAATGCGGATCAGTTTGACGCGATTCATGCGATCCGCCAGCCAACCCACCGGCCATTGGGCCAGCACACCGGCGGCCACAGACACGGCGACAAACAAGGCAGCCTGCTCATTGCTTAGATGAACGCGCACCGCATACACCGGCGCCAGACCATAAAAGGCCCCGGTCAACATACCGGCGACCAGCAGCACCATCATGGACAAGGGCACGCGGTCCACGTAATAGCGTGCGTTAATGGGCGCGGGCACTTGCAAGGGTGGGTGACTGCGACGGGTAATCGCCACCGGCACCAGACTGAAGGCCGAACAGATCGCCACAAAAACCAACGGCTCGTAATTCAGATGCGGGAACAGGGTCAAAGACAACTGCCCCAGCACGGTGCCCAGGCTGGAGAACACCATGTAAAAGGCAAAAATGGTGCCGCGTTGACTATTGTCGCTTTGCTCGTTCAGCCAGCTTTCAATCCCCATGAACTGCACCACCATGGCCGCTCCCGCCAAAAAGCGCAGCAGCAGCCAGACGTACATGGAATCAACCAGAATCTGAACCAGCACACAGATGGTGACAATGGCAGCACTAGCGGCGTACGCCCGAATATGACCCACGCCCATGATCAGGCGGTGACCCATGCGAGCACCAAATACCAGGCCCAGGTAATACACCGCAATCAGCCCGCCAATCCATACCTCTGACACCGAGATGGCCGTCAGGCGCACCCCCATGAAGGTATTGAACAGGCCCGAGCTGAGCAAGAGCATCAGGGTCGCAAAGTACAGGGACGAAAACGCACCCACCGATGACAGCATCCAGACATCCTAAAAAAACCGCGGCACCGGCCCCCAACTCTCGCCACCATCCAGTTTCCGGCCTGGGTTTTGCGACAGGAGCACGGTAAAAAAAAGCGCCAGCTTGCCGCCAGCGCCTTGTAATCCTTCTATCCCTCGCCACGCCGGACTGGCGGGGGATCAGATATTTACGACTTTACCTGTTTCAACAGGGTGTCTGCATCCGATGTGTGCAGGCCGCCGTCGTTATCAATGTTCAGTTGTTTGACAACGCCGTCTTCCAGCAAGGCAGAGAAACGCTTGGAGCGCACACCCAGGCCTTTGGACGTCAGGTCAAATTCCAGACCCAATGCTTTGGTCCAGACAGCACTGCCGTCGGCCAGCAAACGTACTTTGCCATTAACGTTCAGGGACTTGCCCCAAGCGCCCATTACGAAAGGATCGTTCACTGCCACGCACCAGATCTCGTCTACGCCGGCAGCCTTGAACTCGTCTGCCTTGGCAATAAAGCCAGGCAAGTGCTGCTCGGAGCAGGTGGGGGTGAAAGCGCCAGGAACGGCGAACACGGCAATTTTCTTGCCTTTAACCAGATCAGCCACCTGAAAGTTGTTGGGGCCCATAGGGCAGCTTTCTGTGGCGGTTTCAATGTACTCGCTAAGGGTCGCGTCTGGAACGCGCGCACCGACTGAAATGGACATAAGGTCTCCGTATGAATAAATACCGCCAGTATGGCGGCCCGAACAATCTATGATACTAATAGACTGGCCTGCCTAATAGGCAAATAATACTTATCAGTACGTTTCACTTGCCTACACGCCCCAGAGAAAACGCGCCTTCAACAGCAAAAAAACCGTTTCCGAGCAAACCCTTTGCCAAACAGCGAAACAACGGCCTCTTAGTCCACAAGCTGCAAAGCGCGCCACAAGATGGGGAAACACAGCACATACAGACATCCCCCCAGTAGCCAAACCCAACCGTTCCACTGCGTAGCGGTATAACTGTAGAGCTGCGTGAACCCCAGCGGGCCGATCAAGGCGCCCAGATTATTCAAACTACCCAACACGCCCTGCAAGGTCCCTTGTTGATCGTTGACAACGCGCTTGGACATCATGGATTGCAGCGCAGGCATGCCCACACCACCTGCCGCCAGCAAAGCCAGCACAGGGAAGATCATCCAGCTATGCAAAGCAAAAGCCAGCAACACAAAACCTGCGGCGTCAGCCATCATGCCCAACATCAAGGTCTTGCGCTCACCCAGGCGCTGCGACAAGGGACCCACAGCAAAGGCCTGGAACAAGGCATGAGTGATGCCATAAGCGGTCAGGGACAAGCCCACCGTCATGGTGTCCCAAGCAAAGCGATCCTCTCCGAAAATCACCCACAAGGCGGCAGGCAGTTGGCCGATCAGCTGGACAATAAAGAATACGACGCCCAAGCCCAGCAAGCCCTGCCCTAAATCCTTCAAGCCCAAAAAACCAAAGGAGCTGAGATGCGGCGCCTGCTTCTTTTCCGCCGATCCACAAGCTACACGTGTTTCAAGCAGAAAAAGGCAGGCCAGAACAAAAGCACTGGCATTAAGCAGCGCCGCTCCCACAAAGGGCGCATGAGTCGACAAGCCCGCCAAGGTCCCGCCCAAGGCAGGCCCGGCAATCATGCCCAGGCCGTAGCATGCCCCGATATAAGCAAACCAGCGTGCCCGCTCTTGCTCCGGGGAAGCATCGGCAATGGTGGAAGCCACCACCGCAGCTGTCGCCCCCGTGATCCCAGAGACAAGTCGCCCTATATACAACACCCATAAAACGGGTGCCAAAGCCATGACGGTGTAATCCAGCGCTGCTCCAGCTAATGAGGCCAACAGCACAGGCCGCCGCCCATACCTGTCGGACAAGCGCCCCAGTAAAGGCGCAAACACAATTTGCATCAGGGCATACAAAGACAACAAGACGCCGTAATGACGTGCCACCTGCTCTACTGGAAGCAGTTCTCGCAACAGGGAAGGCAGCACCGGCATGATCAAACCTATCCCTACCGCATCCAGGCAAAGGATCAACAGAGCAATCAAGCAAGAGCGATTGTTCAACAGACTGTGGTGGGCACTGGAATCAGGCATCTAATTTATCACCGATAAGTTGGCCTTATTTTTAACTTATCAGTGATAAATTAGCAAGTACAGCACCACTGCCCTGCAGAACAAGGCGCAGCCCTGCCGTTTGCAGCCTTACCTTAATGCGCGGTCGATTATCATTGATAAATTACGAGCACGGAGATCCAGCCCACATGAAGAAGATCAGCAAAGAAACCGTCATCGAGACAGCCCTGGAGCTGCTCAATGAAGTGGGCATGGACGGATTGAGCACACGCAAGCTGGCTGAACGGCTTCAGGTGCAGCAACCCGCCCTGTACTGGCACTTTCGGGATAAGCGCGCTCTCTTTGATGCCCTGGCCCATGCCATGCTAGTCAATAAACATAGCCACGCCCTCCCGGAAGATAACGAGGACTGGCGTATCTTCCTGAGGAAAAATGCTCAGGGTTTCCGGGCGGCGTTGTTGTCTTACCGGGATGGTGCCCGCATCCACGCAGGGACTCGGCCCACTGAATTGCAATTGGACATTGCACAGGCCCAGATCGGCTTTTTGTGCAAGGCAGGCTTTGAGGCGAAAAATGCCGTTTGGGCGCTATGGACGATCAGCCATTATGTGGTGGGGTCGGTACTGGAACAGCAAGCAGCGCAATCCGAGCAGCAAGACACGGATGCTCCCAGCACTTCAGCAACGCAAGCGGACACTCCCCCAGACCTGCTGTCCCTGTTTCAGGAAGTTGAACAGGAAGGCATGGATGCCGCGTTCGATTTCGGCTTGAACAGCTTGATCGCTGGTCTTGAGCCTTTTTGTAAACAAGGTACAGAACGCTGAACCGTTAACCCACTGCACCCAGTCAGTGCAGCGATAAACTTTTCGAGATCCCAAGCGATCGCTCACAAAAAAGGCCGGGCTTTTTGCCCGGCCTTCAAGGTGATTCACGTCTTGCGCAGCTTGCATCAAGCCGTACTGCCACATCATGGGCTCACCTTGCCCTGCTCGCGGATAGCGATCAGGACTACTACAGCCATCCCATCATGCGGGGCAGCCAAAGCGTAATTTCAGGTACGAAGGTAATCATCAACAGGAAGGCCAAACCAGTCAGCAACCAAGGCAATGTGGACTTGGTAACTTCGGTCAGGCCCAACTTCGATATGCTGGACGCCACATACAGGTTCAAACCCACTGGTGGTGTCGCCAGCCCAATCTCCATGTTCACCACCAGCATGATGCCAAAGTGAACCGGGTCCATGCCCAGCTTCATGGCGACAGGGAACAGGATGGGAGCCATGATCAGAATCAGTCCCGAGGGCTCCATCACCATACCGATCACCAGCAACAGGACGTTCACGAACAGCAGGAAGGCGATCAGGCCCATGCCTTGCGACACGATCCATTCCGCGATGGCCTGTGGAATCTGCTCGGACGTCAGAATGAAGGCGAACATGACCGCGTTGGTGATGATGTACAGCAGCATGGCACTCATGGCTGCCGATTCCAGCACAATGCGTTTGACCTCGCGCAGCTTCACATCCTTGTAGACCCAGACCGCAATCACAAAGGCGTAAACCGCACTGATAGCTGCTGCTTCGGTAGGCGTGAACACACCGGAGTAAATCCCGCCCATCACGATAACGATCAGCATCAGGCCCCAGATGGAGTCCATGAAGGCACGCCAGCGTTCCTTGTAGGATGCGCGGGGCATACGGGGGTAACCCAGTTTCCAGGCGCGGAACATGGTCGTGGCACCCAGGAAAAACGCCAGAATCAAACCCGGAACCACACCGGCAATAAACAGCTGACCAATAGAAGCCGTACCGACCTTGACCCCATCCGGGCCTTCAACCATCATGCCGCTGGTTGCCACGGCGTACATCACCATCACAATCGAGGGTGGCAGCAAGATGCCCAGACCGCCGGAAGTCGCCACAATGCCAGTCCCGAATTGCACGGGGTAACCTTGTTTGACCATGGCCGGAATCATGATGGAACCAATGGCCGCCACGGTAGCAGGCGAGGAGCCACTGATCGATGCAAACAGCGCGCAAGCCAGTACAGCAGCCAAACCCATGCCGCCGGGCAAGTGGCCGACCATGGAAGCGGCAAAGCGAATCATGCGTTGTGCGACCCCGCCATGCGTGAGGAAGCTACCGGCCAGGATGAAGAACGGAATCGCCATGATCTCGAACTTCTCGATCCCGGTGAACAGCTTGAGCGCAATACTGTCCATCGGTACTTCGGTCATGGTGAACAGGAAACCCATCACCGTCAGACCCAGGGCAATCGATACCGGCATGCCTGTCAGCAACAGGATAGCCAGCAAGGCAAAAATAATCAGGGCGGTCATGCGCGCGCTCCTTCGGATTCAGACACACCGCGCTCTGTTTCAGCGATCAGATCCGCCGCAGGCTCGTGATGAGGCAAATGGCCCGTCTGGATAAAATTCATCAAGGCTTGCAGGAAGCGGAAGCACATCAGCAAGGAGCCCGCAGGCACCGCCAGATACACAATCCACACCGGCACTTCCAGGTCAGCCGACACCTGAGCAGTCTGGGCAATGCCATACACAAAGCGGCCACCAATCCAGGCAACAATGGCTGTAAACAAGGCACCGGCGAACAGGGAAATCACTACCAGCAGATGACGCCAGCGTGGGCCCACAGCGTTTACCAGCACGTCCACACCCACGTGAATACCAACACGAACGCCGTAAGCGGCGCCGAATTTGGCCATCCAGACAAACAGGTAAATGCACAGCTCCTGTGCCCAGAGCAAGTTGACGCCGGCCACGCTTCGGTAGGTAGAACGGGCCATGGCGGTAATGGACTCATAACCCTGAGCCCGCGACCAGGACACCAGATCCGCCAGCAGGCTGACCGAGTAGCGCTGGCAGACCGCTACAAAAATAATCACTACGGCCGCCACCATCAGAAATGAGATGAACATTTCCTCAAAGCGGTCCAGAAATCGTAAAAACATGGGTAGCTCCAGACTACAGTCTGCCCGCCCGGGGGCCGGGCAGACACAAGCATGTAGCGGGAAGAAAAGAAGAACAGGTCTGAATCAGACCTGTACAAGACAATCAGATGAAGCAGGCTTTATTCGGTAGCCTTGTAGAAGGCGTCGATCACGTCCTGGCCGATACGCGAAGCCATTTCCTTGTGCACGGGACGCAGCTGCTTGACCCATTCCTGACGCTCGGCATCGCTCAGTTGGTAGAACTGGGTCTTGCCGGACTCTTCCATGGCCTTCATGGAATCGTTGTTCTCTTGCTCTGCAATGTCGTTGGCGTAAACCGTGGCTTCTTCCATGGCTTTTTCCATACCTTGGCGAATATCGTCAGGCAGACCTTCCCAGAACTTCTTGTTCACGATCACGGCATAACCCAGGTAACCGTGGTTGGACACGGTGGCGTGCTTTTGCACTTCGTGCATTTTCTGGGTGTACATGTTCGATGGCGGGTTCTCGGTGCCGTCGACCACACCCGTTTGCAGAGCCTGGTACACCTCGGAGAAGGCCATCACCTGAGGCACAGCGTCCAGTGCCTTGAACTGGGCTTCCAGAACCTTGGAGGACTGGATGCGCATCTTCAGACCCAGGAAATCATCCACGCTTTTCAGGGGCGTGTTGGCGCTCATGACCTTGAAGCCGTTATCCCAGTAGGACAGACCCTTGATGCCCTTGGGCTCCAGCTTGTCCAGCAACATGCGGCCTACAGGACCTTCAGTCACCTTACGCAGGTCCTCACGGTTCTGAAAAATGAAAGGCAGGTCGAACACTTCAAATTCGCGTACGCCCAGAGGGCCAAACTTGGCCAGCGACGGAGCCAGCATGTGCACGGCGCCCAGTTGCAGGGCTTCCAGTTCTTCCTTGTCCTTGTACAGCTGCGAGTTCGGGTAGACCTCGACAACCACCTTGCCCTCGGTGTACTTTTCGGCCAGTTCCTTAAAGCGCACGGCGCCCTTGCCCTTGGGTGTATCTGGCGATACAACGTGGCTGAACTTGATGATCATGGGGTTAGCCAGAACAGGCGCGGACAAGAATACGGACGCCAGCAAGCTGGCCACAAGGGTCTTTTTCATGTTTGCCTCCGGTCGGTTAAGAGCCGACACGTTTTATTGATTGATGTGCTTGAAAGCGTGTAGCTTAAAAAAGCGGTCCCGAATTATCTATTGTGGAAATCCGAAACCATTTGTCATGATGCGTCTTGCCCGTCCGTCCGGATTCATACGCCAAGCGGCCTCGCGCACTCTGGCGGCCTACCCGATCAGCACCTATGTGCCTATTTTGGCCATCCTGATTATTGTGCTGCTGATGGGCGTGTTTGCCTGGGCGGTCAATAAGGAACGGGATGAGGAGCAGTCCAACGAGCTGATACGCAATGCCTTGTGGGTGGAGCAATCCCTGTCCTTTCAGCTGCGCTCGCACGAGAACAATTTAAGCCGCATTGCCAGCGAAATTGAAGTCCAGTCCCAGCCCGTCACGACCCAGACCGCGCTGACGCAATTACAGCACTTCAAGACCATCCACCCGGATCTGCTGAAAGTGGCCGTGCAGGATCGCTTTGGCACCACCTTGCTGGTGCGCCCGCCCGGTGCTGATACCCGGATTGCAGCCCACGTCAGCACGCCGCGCACGTCCACCTGGCTGCCGGCCTACTACTCCAATGAACACCAGGAAAGCGTGCTGGACCTGGTGGTTCCGATCTACGAAGACAACGATATTGTCGGCACCTTGCGCGCCACCTTTTCCCTGGCCACCATCCTGATGGAAAACGTGCCCTGGTGGATTGCCGAGCAATATCACGTCTCCCTGATCGACCAAAGCGACCAGACGCTGGCCACACGCTCCAAAGGCGAGCCGGGCGAAAGCCAGTTGCGCTACGCCATGTCGGTAGACCCGCCCTTGCATGGTGTGCGTTTACTGATGACGCCTTACCCACAAAAGAACATCCCCACCTTCACCTTGCTACTGACCGTGATTGCGGGCCTGGCCCTGCTGGCTGTGGTGAACCTGGCGATGCAACATCACTACGCCCGCAAGCGCCGTGAAGCCGAGCTGGCCCTGATGCAGGAGCAAGCCTTTCGCAGCGCAATCGAAAACTCCATGGTGACTGGCATGCGCGCCCGCGATCTGGACGGCAAGGTGCTGTATGTGAACCCGGCGTTTTGCGAACTGGTGGGCCGCAGCAGCGAAGAAATTATTGGTCTGGCCCCACCCATGCCCTGGTGGGTGCCGGAGATGATGGATGAAACACTGGAGCGTCGAGATCGACTGAAATCCTCCCGCTCGGTGCAAGTTTTTGACACCCTGTTCCAGCGCCCGGACGGCTCACGTGTTGATGTGCAGGTCTTTGAATCCCCGCTGATTGACGCGCAAAAACGGCACGTGGGCTGGATCAGTTCCATCATCGATATCAGCTCGCGCAAGCAGGCCGAAGCCCTGGCCAGTTCCCAATCCGAACAGCTCCACCACACGGCCAAGCTCATTACCATGGGTGAAATGGCCTCCACACTGGCCCACGAGCTGAACCAGCCGCTCTCGGCCATTGCCAGCTATGCGGCTGGTTCCCTGAACCTGCTGGGAAATGAACCGCTGGACCCGAAACAGCTGCGTCGCGGTCTGGAAAGCCTGGCGGAACAAACCCGCCGCGCAGGGCAAATCATCCACCGCATTCACGACTTTGTGCGCAAGCGCGATCCGCAGCTTAGCCCTCTGAATTTGCCCGATGCCTTGCAAGGCGCCTTGGCCATGGCCAAGGCAGGTCTGCGCCATCACCAGATTCAATTGATTGTGCCCTCCCACCCCGAAAACCTGCCCGTAATGGGCGACAAGGTACTGCTGGAACAACTGATTTTCAACCTGCTGCGCAATGCCGCCGAAGCCATGTCGGGCCTGGAGCCAGAACGCCGGGCACTGGAAGTGACCATGCAGGCCAGCAATGGTGTCGTGCTGGTGATGGTGGCCGACCAGGGCCCCGGCGTGGCAGCAACGATCATGGCAGAAGTGTTCCAGGCCTTTACCACCACCAAAGCCCAAGGCCTGGGTATTGGCTTGAATATTTGCCGCTCCATCGTGGAGTTGCACCATGGCAAACTCTGGTTTGAAAACGGGGTTCCCCACGGTGCCACTTTCCTGTTTTCCCTACCCTTGATCGAACATGACTAAGCGCGCTCCTTTGGTCCACATCGTGGACGACGACCCGGCCATCCGCGATGCCCTGGCCTGGCTGTTCTCCACCCGTCAGGTCAACACCGAACTCTGGGACAGCGGCGAGGCTTTTCTGCATGCCCTGAGCCCCGAAACGCAGGGCTGCATCCTGCTCGACATACGTATGGATGGACTGTCCGGCCTGGAAGTGTTCGAGCAATTGCGCGAGCGCCAATCCCTTCTGCCCGTTATTTTCCTGACCGGCCACGGCGACCTGCCCCTGGCCGTGACCGCGCTGAAACAAGGCGCGGCGGATTTCATCGAAAAGCCCTTTAACGATAACGATCTGGTGGACCGGGTACTGGACGTGCTGCGCAGCTACGAAGCCAGTCAGGAAGAACGGGACAACGAGCAGGCACTGGAGGAGCGGCTGGACACCCTGTCGCAGCGCGAGCGCGAAGTGCTGGCCCTTGCCCTGGAGGGACGGCTGAACAAGCAGATTGCCCAGGACCTGAGCATCACCATGCGCACTGTGGAAGTGCACCGCGCTCGGGCACTGGAAAAAATGCAGGCTCGCACCCTGATCGAACTGGCCCGACTGCTGGACCCGGCCCGCTTGCGGGAAGACCGCAACCCGCCGGGGCCTTAGCCAGAGCCACCGCGCCGGGTGTATATAATGCAACCATAAACAATTAGAACCGCGCACTAGGCCCGGTCCCGGAGCGATCATGAGCACCACTACCGAAAACACAGATTTGCACCTTTCCCATCTGGACGAAGATGGAAAAGTTCAGATGGTCGATGTCAGCCACAAATCCGCCACCTCCCGCTCGGCCACGGCCCGCGCCGTGGTGCGTTTGAGTCCCGCTGCTTACCAGTTGCTGTCGGCTCAGCACAATGCCAAGGGCGAAGTGCTGAACACCGCACGCGTGGCCGGTGTGCTGGCCGCCAAGCGCTGTGCCGAACTGATTCCCATGTGCCACAGCCTGCCCCTGGATTTTGTCGGCATTGATTTTGAAAGCGACGCCGCAGCAGGCACCATTGCCGTGCTGGCCACCTGCCGCACCCGCTACACCACCGGCGTAGAGATGGAAGCCATGACGGCCTGCTCCATTGCCGCCCTGACCATTTACGATATGTGCAAAGCGGCCGACAAAGGCATTGTGATCGAACAGACCCGTTTGCTGGAGAAAACCGGCGGCAAAAGCGGGACCTGGACTGCCCAGCTCTAAGCCCTTTCACGGAGATAGCATGACAAGCCCTTTGACATTGCGCGTCCTGTACTTCGCCCAAGTGGCCGAACGCACAGGCCAGCGCCAGGAAAACTGGGAATGGCCCCAGGAAGGTACCGTCCAGCAATGGACCGAGGCCCTGCTGCAACGCCACCCGAATTTAAGCGATATGGCCGGCCGCCTGCATGTGGCCGTCAACCAGTTTCACGCCAAGCCTACCGACCCTGTCCGCCCCGGCGATGAAGTGGCCGTGTTCGAGCCCGTCACCGGAGGTTGAGATGATTCGTATCCAGACTGAAGATTTTGATGTTGCCGCCCTGAATGCCGAGCTGCGCGCCACGGCTGGCGGCAAGGCCGGTGCCATGGTGACATTTACCGGTTATGTGCGCGATCAGGCCGATGGCACCGCCACCGAATCCCTGTTCCTGGAACACTACCCCGGCATGTGCGAGCGCGAAATTGAAGCGGTTTGCGATCAGGCCCGTCAACGCTGGCCCATACTGGATACGCTGGTCGTGCACCGCGTGGGCGAACTGCACCTGACCGAACAAATCGTTTATGTTGGCGTCACCAGCGCCCACCGTGGCGACGCTTTTCGCGCCTGCGAATTCATCATGGACGTGCTGAAAACCCGCGCCCCTTTCTGGAAGCGCGAAACCCTGGCTGACGGCAAGCGTTTCTGGGTACAGCAGCGCGACAGCGACGCCCAGAAAACGGACTCCTGGAATACCTCTGCGGACACCGACAAGTATGTCTAAAGCCAAGACCGATTTACCCGCTGTTCGCCTGAACGCTGCTGTGCTGACCATTTCGGACCGCCGTGGCCCGGATGATGACACCTCCGGCGATTATCTGGCGGCCAGCCTGACTGACAGCGGCCATTACTGCGTGCAGCGCGCCATCAGCAGGGACAATATCTACGCCATCCGCGCCCTGCTCAGCCAATGGATTCTGGACCCGGAAATCAATGTCATTATTTGCAATGGCGGTACGGGTTTCAGTCATAAGAAATCCACGATTGCAGCGGTCACGCCTTTGCTCGATCAGGTCATTACCGGCTTTGGCGAGCAGTTCCGCTACCTGTCGTACCAGGATATTGGCTCCTCTGCCCTGCAATCCGATGCTCTGGCGGGAACAGCCAACCGAACCTTGCTGTTCTGCATTCCCGGCTCGGGCGGTGCGTGCAAGCTGGCTTGGGAAAAAATCTTGAAAGAGCAGTTGGACAGCCACCATCGCCCTTGCAATTTTGCCTCTGAATATCTGGAGCCAGCCAAGCCCTGATACCTGCAACGGTATGACAGCGACAGCTCCCGAACGACCTCCTTTCCACCGTGCTCTGACGCACCGAGCCACGAATTGTTTTATCGAATTTATCCATCCTATGATCGAATTTGACGTAGCACAGCAAAGGCTGGCCCAGGCAGGGCAAGTTCCCACCCAAACCGAAACCTGCGATCTGTCGCAAGCCTTGGGACGCATTCTGGCCCAGGATATTCAAGCTCAGCTGGACATGCCACCCGCCGACAATAGCGCCATGGATGGCTATGCCCTGCGCCTGGCGGATATTGCCGACGGCAAGGTCCTGCCCATTCAGCAGCGCTGCTATGCCGGCGATATTCCTGAAACACTGAAAGAGAACATGGCGATTCGCATCTTTACCGGCAGCATGCTGCCACCCGGTGCGGACACGGTAGTGATTCAGGAAAACTGCCAGGAGGACGAACAAGGTGTGCGCATTCTGGAAATGCCCGTGGCTGGCGTGAACATCCGCCGCCGGGGCGAGGACATGCGCATTGGTGAAGTGCTGATCACAACAGGCACCAAACTGACCGCAGCCCATATTGCTCAGCTGGCTGCGCAAGGCCATGCTCAGCTACAGGTGTACCCGCTGCTGACCGTCGGCATTCTGACCACAGGCGACGAGCTGACTCCTGCTGGCCAGCCTTTGAAAGCCGGCCAGATCTACAACTCCAACGCCCCCATGCTGCGTGCGCAGCTGCAGGCGCTGGGTGTTGAAACTGTGCATGCGGTGCATGCCAAAGACACGCTGGAAGCCATTCAGGACGCCCTGAAAGAGCTGCTGCAACGCTGCGACCTGGTACTGACCGTAGGCGGTGTCTCGGTCGGGGAAAAAGACTTTGTGAAGCCTGCCATCGAAGGCATAGGCGGCCAGCTGGATCTGTGGAAAGTGCGCATGAAGCCGGGCAAACCACTGGCGCTGGCCTACATTGCCGATAAGCCTCTGGTCTGCCTGCCCGGCAATCCGGTATCTTCTTACGCCGTGTTTTCCTTGATGGTTTCGCCGCTGATTCGTCGTCTGCAAGGCCGCCAACACGTGCTGCCGACCACACGTTACGGCGTGCTGCAAGGTGAACGCCACTTTGAAGGTGACCGCGAAGAATTCATCCGCGTACAAGTAGACAACGACGAGCAAGGCCGCCTGTTGGTGCGCCCCTTCGACAATCAGGGTTCGGGCGTCATCAGCTCCTTGCCTTGGGCACAAGCGCTGGCACGTATCCCTGCTGACTCTCATATCGCCCCCGGAGATGTGGTGCGTCTGTACGAATACAGCCAGTGGCAGGCATAAGCTCGGACGCTTATTCACGCTTTGGCCTTGCCATACAAAAACCGCCCTGATCAGGGCGGTTTTTTTTGTGTTGTTTGTTTTGGTCTGGAGCTATTTAAAGATACTTCACGTAAAGCCAGCCTACTGCTCAGGAGGCCCGCATAACGGAACACTCATGCACGAACAGCCAGCCCCGCCTCTGCTTTCCTCTGCTCATCAATACTTGCGCAGCAAAGCCACTGCAACAGGCTTACCAGCTTTGCGCCTGATCCAGATCCTGCGGCGTGTTGATATTGAAAAAAGCATGTTCAGGCGCATCGCGGAAATCCACTTCCACCGCACCTATGCTCTCCAGCCAGCTCATGACACGGCGCTCGCCGCTAAGCAGATAGTCTTTCAGGCCCGCAGCCTGATCGGTGCGCAGTAACAGGCATAAAGGGTGGCTACGCTCTGCCTGCGCGTAGGCAGCCACAGCGCCCTGCTCCTCAACGGCCTTGATCAAACGCTTGCCCAGATCCACTGGCACAAAAGGCAAATCCACCGGGCAGGACAAGGCCCACGGCGTACTGATCTGATCCAGCACACTGGCCAAACCGGCCAGCGGACCCAGATAGCCCTCCAGCTCCAAGGCATCAGGGACCACACACCCCCAATGGACATACTGCTCGGGATTGCGATTGGCACTGATCAGGATAGTCCCCACCTGCGGACGCAGGCGACGTACCAGATGCTGCACCAAAGGCTGGCCCTGCAAGAGCAGCAAGCCTTTATCGATCTGGCCCGACAAATCAAAACGGCGGGCTCGTCCGCCCGCCAGCACAATACCGCTGATGTCCTGTGTGCTTATCATCCGCCGATATAACTCATTTCGATACGGTCACGACTCGTGGTTTGCTCACCCCGAATCTCGGAATATCGGTCCTGCCGTCCCGTCCAGACGCCGTGCATATAGGCGGCTAACTGTTCGTCGGACGCACCCGAGCGCAATTGCGCCCGCACATCATAACCCTGGGAAGCAAACAGGCACAGAAACAGGCGTCCTTCGGGCGAAAGACGCATGCGCGAACAGTCTCCACAGAAGGGTTGAGTGACGCTGGTGATCACGCCAACTTCGCCCGTCCCATCCTTGAAGCGCCAGCGGCTGGCGACTTCGCCACGGTATTGGGCGGCCACTGGCTCCAACTCGAAACGGGACTGGATACGTTCCACAATCTCCGCACCGCTGAGCACTTCTTGCAGATTCCAGCCATTGCTGGTGCCCACGTCCATATATTCAATAAAACGCAGAATCTGGCCCGAGCCTTTGAAGTGCTCCACCATGGGCAAGATCTGATCATCGTTCAGCCCTTTGCGCACCACCATATTGACCTTTACCGGGCTCAAACCCACGGCCTGTGCCTTGGCAATGCCATCCAGCACGGTGGAGACCGACACGCCGCTATCACTCAATTGAGTAAAACGGGCATCGTCCAAGGCGTCCAAGCTGACGGTGACACGATTCAGACCCGCGTCTTTCAAGGCCTGAGCCTTGCGACCCAGCAAGGTGCCATTGGTGGTCAAAGTCAGCTCCACCGCATCCCCTTCCGGTGTACGCAGCTTGGCCAACATGGCAATCAGCACTTCAATATTTCGACGCAATAGCGGTTCGCCACCCGTCAGGCGCAGCTTGCGCACGCCCAGAGCAACGGCCTGCCGTGCTACGCGCTCAATCTCTTCAAAACTGAGCAGGGAAGAATGAGGCAGGAACTCGTAGTCCGTGCCAAAGACTTCCCGCGGCATACAGTAGGTACAGCGGAAATTGCACTTGTCAGTCAGGGAAATGCGCAGGTCACGAAATGGGCGGTGACGCTTGTCCAAAGGTTGCCCTGACACAGCGGCAATCCGCACGGTCGGGCGGCGTGCAGGCTCTGCAGCACCCGCTTGCGCCCCCTGCTCGATGCCGGACGGCATAACCCCCGCTCCAGCAGGCTGCGGGTCACTCGGCTCCAAGGGCCGGGCCTCGGAACCTGGGGGAGCTGCTTCTTGATATGGCCTGTACTGAACCTGGTCTACGGACACCGGTTCACGTTTTGGCCCATGCTCATCGCTCATGGTGTTCTCTTTTTCAAGGACAGGGTTCGTCCCCGTCTCATGGTGTGTGTTTTCGTCATGCAATGGGGTCTAACGCCAGAGCATGTCGGCAGCCTGCCCGAATGCCTGTTCCAGCGTCATGATCTGTCCCAAACCCCGTGGGTCGTAACCCACCAGATCTTCCATGAATTGACTATACGCGGAACCGCCAATCACGTTCATCAGTTCCTGCATAGGAGCCTTATCCAGCGCTTCTTGCTCGACCGCAATGAAATAACGCTCCTGGGCCAGGGGAATGAACTCCAGCCCGCATCGGCTGGCCGCTGTTTCCACACCCAGGCCGGTATCGGCCATGCCACTGGCAACGTGAGCCGCCACCGCCATATGCGTCAATTCTGTTGTTTCAAAGCCCAGCACCGCATTCGTGTTTACCCCTAACTGCCCCAGCAGCAAGGTCGCCAGAAAGCGGGTACTGGACCCCATCTGACGGTTCACAAAGCGCACATCGGGCCGCAACAAGTCCGCCATGCCGGTGATGTTCTTGGGATTGCCCTTCTCCACAAACAAGCCGGTCCGGCGAGTGGAAAGGAAAATCAGCCTGTGACGCGCTGGAGACAGCCACTGCCCATAACGGCGCATGGCAGCCACCTCGAACTCACCCACCGGAACCTGAAAACCGGCCAGATCGCAATCCCCGCGCTCCAGCGAAGCCAGCGCTTCAATGGCTGTGCGGTAGCGCAGCTCCAGCGGCAGACCATCGTGCTCATTGGCAAAGCGCATCAGGCCTTCAATCGCAAATCCGTGACTGGCCTGAAAGCGCAAACGGTCCAGAGGCTGCGCATACAAGCGGCCCAGCTCCTCTTCCAGCTCGGAAGCCATGCTCTCCAGGGTTGGCGTCAGACGCGCATCCAGTCGCCGATTCGCCCACAGCAAACGCTGGGCGAACTCGGTCAGTTTGGTGCCTTTGCGCCGGGAGGTTTCCAGCAGGGCCGCATCAAACTGTTTTTCGGCATTACGCAACAAGCCCCAGGCATGTCTGTAGGAAAACTGGCATTCCTTGCTGGCTCCCGCCAAGTGCCCCAGTCGCTCGATGGCACCCAACAAACGCAACACATCCCCCATGGGAAGGTCCACGCCGTCTGCATTTTCCAGAATCCATTCAGAGCGCAGCCGGGCTTTGAATTTCTGTTTGGTCATGTGTTTTTAAGACCAGTGTGTTTTCGTATTTATGTTTTGTGCTGCATGTACCAAACATTATATATGCGAAATATTGCTTATTGAAGTTATGGACTTAAGTGGTTAGATTACAAGGGAAAACACTGTCAAATAATATGCACGGCTGTGCATAAAAAAACATGGAGGCGCAGGCTCCCTATCCGGGCACCGCGCACACAGGACATGCAAACAACCCCTCATCACCAGGAGCAGGACCTGTCCGGTCTGACTCCTGAAGAGGTCGCCTTGCAGGCCGTGCAGGAGCACGCCGGCCAGAAAGGTAACCTGTTGCCTATTTTGCACACGATTCAGGACCGGATTGCCTGTATTCCCGAGTCCGTGGTGCCGGTGCTGGCCGAGCAGCTGGCGCTGTCCCGTGCGGAAATCCATGGCGTTATCTCTTTTTACGCCCACTTCCGCACCCAGCCCCACGCGACTCATACCCTGGAAATCTGCCGGGCTGAAGCCTGTCAGGCGCGGGGCGGACTGGAGCTGACGGCTCATGCCCGTCGCCGTCTGAACTGCGACTTCCATGAAAACAGCGACGACGGCCAGTACACACTGGAGCCCGTCTACTGTCTGGGTCTGTGCGCCCAATCCCCCGCTGTCATGCTGGACGGCGTACCCCATGCACGCGTCACCCCCGAAAAACTGGACGCCCTGCTAAGCAGCCAGGAGGCCCAGTCATGAGCACCATTACCGTTTACGTTCCGCGCGACACCGCAGCGGTCGCCATGGGCGCCCATGAGATTGCCCGGCAACTGGCGGCCCAGGCTCAGGAGCGCGGTCTGGATGTGCAGATTGTGCGCAATGGCTCGCGCGGTTTGCTATGGCTGGAGCCCATGGTGGAAGTGCAAACGGCTGAAGGCCGCGTCGCTTACGGCCCTGTCCAGACTGAAGATCTGCCCGGTCTGTTCGACGCTGGTTTTCTGCAAGGCGGTGCACATAAGTTGTGCCACGGCCTGACGGACGCCATCCCTTACCTGAAGAATCAGGAACGCCTGACTTTTGCCCGTGTGGGGATTATTGATCCGGTCAGCGTGGCCGATTACCAATCCTGTGGTGGCTTCGAAGGTTTGCGCAAGGCGCTGAGCATGGAACCGGCCGCGATTGTGAAAGAAGTGACCGACTCCGGCCTGCGAGGTCGTGGCGGTGCGGCTTTCCCGACCGGCATCAAATGGAACACGGTACTGAACACCCCGGCACAGCAGAAGTACATTGTCTGTAATGCCGACGAAGGCGACTCGGGCACGTTTTCTGATCGCATGTTGATGGAAGGCGATCCGCTGTGCCTGGTTGAAGGCATGGCGATTGCCGGGCTGGCTGTAGGTGCGAACTATGGCTACATCTACGTGCGTTCCGAATACCCGCTGGCCGTGCAAGCGTTGAACGAAGCCATCGTGGCGGCGCGCGCAGCAGGCTGGCTGGGCAAGAACATTCAAGGCAGCGGCTGCGAGTTCGATCTGGAAGTGCGCAAAGCAGCCGGCGCCTACATCTGTGGTGAAGAAACCGCCCTGCTCGACAGTCTGGAAGGCAAGCGCGGCGTGGTGCGTGTGAAACCGCCTCTGCCCGCCATCAAAGGTTTGTTTGGTCAGCCTACGGTCATCAATAACGTAGTGTCCCTGGCTTCCGTGCCAGTTATTCTGGCCAAGGGCGGTGCTTACTACCAGAACTACGGCATGGGCCGCTCGCGTGGCACGCTGGCATTCCAATTGACCGGCAATCTGCAAAACGGTGGCTTGGTGGAAAAAGCCTTTGGCGTCACCCTGCGCGAATTGCTGTACGACTACGGTGGCGGCAGCGCCAGCGGTCGTCCCTTGCGTGCAGTGCAAGTCGGTGGCCCCTTGGGAGCCTATCTGCCCGAACACCAGTGGGATGTCCCGCTGGACTATGAAGCCTACATGAAAATCAATGCCATGGTCGGCCACGGTGGCCTGGTGGCCTTTGACGACACAGTAGACATGGCCCACATGGCGCAGTACGCCATGGAATTCTGTGCCATCGAATCCTGTGGCAAATGCACACCCTGTCGCATCGGCTCTACGCGTGGTGTGGAGACCATCCAGAAGATCCGTCGCCGCGAAGACATGGATAACCATGTCGAGCTGCTGCGCGACCTGTGCGACACCATGTTCTCCGGGTCCTTGTGCGCCTTGGGCGGCATGACCCCTTATCCCGTCCTGTCCGCGCTGGAACACTTCCCCCAGGATTTTGGACTGGCCCCGCAAACCGAGCAGGACCTGGCCAAGGTCTAAGACGGAGATCACCATGAAAGAAACAGTCGCCGTACGCGAACGTGACCTGGGCACCCCAGCCTCGACCCAGACCGAGATGGTCAACCTGACCATCGATGGCAAATTGATTGAAGTGCCCGTCGGCACTTCCGTGATGCACGCAGCCGCCTTGGCCGGCATCAATATTCCCAAGCTGTGCGCCACCGATTCGCTGGAGGCCTTTGGCTCCTGCCGTCTGTGCCTGGTGGACATTGAAGGCCGTCGCGGCCACCCTGCTTCCTGCACCACCCTGGTGGAAGAAGGCATGGTCGTCCAAACCGAAAACGACACCCTGCACAAGCTGCGCCGCAACGTGATGGAGCTGTACATCTCCGATCACCCGCTGGACTGCCTGACCTGTCCTGCCAACGGCAATTGCGAACTGCAAGACATGGCCGGTGTGGTGGGCCTGCGCAGCGTGCGCTATGGCTTTGATGGTGCCAACCACCTGGACGATACTACCGACAATTCCAACCCTTACTTTGCCTACGACTCCAGCAAATGCATTGTCTGCAATCGCTGCGTACGTGCCTGTGAGGAAGTTCAGGGCACCTTTGCGCTGACTATCGACAAACGCGGTTTTGAATCACGTGTCACCGCCGGCCAGAACGATGGTTTTCTGGGCAGCGATTGCGTCTCCTGCGGTGCTTGTGTCCAGGCCTGCCCGACTTCTTCCTTGATGGAAAAGTCGGTTATCGACCTGGGTCAGCCCGAGCACGCCGTCATCACCACCTGCGCCTATTGCGGTGTCGGTTGCGGCTTCAAGGCCGAGATGAAGGGCGACAAAGTCATTCGCATGACACCCTGGAAAGACGGCAAGGCCAACCGTGGCCACGCCTGCGTGAAAGGTCGTTTCGCCTGGGGTTACGCCACGCACCAGGACCGTATCCTGAGCCCCATGATACGCAAGAGCATTACGGACCCCTGGCAGGAAGTGTCGTGGGACGAGGCCATCAATTACGCCGCCTCCGAGTTCCGTCGCATTCAGGATCAGCACGGTCGTGACGCGGTGGGCGGTATCACCTCCTCGCGTTGCACCAACGAAGAAACCTATCTGGTGCAAAAGCTGGTTCGCGCTGCCTTTGGTACCAATAACGTGGACACCTGCGCCCGCGTGTGTCACTCCCCGACCGGCTACGGCCTGAAGATGACCCTGGGTGAGTCCGCCGGTACGCAAACCTTTGACTCGGTGATGCACACCGACGTAGTGATCGTGATGGGTGCCAACCCCAGCGCCGCTCACCCCGTATTTGCGTCGCGCCTGAAACGTCGCCTGCGCCAGGGTGCCCGCCTGATCGTGATCGACCCGCGTCAGACTGAACTGGTCAGCTCGCCGCACATCCAGGCCGACTATCACCTGCCCCTGCGTCCAGGCACCAACACCGCCATGCTGACCGCCATGGCCCACGTGATCGTCACCGAAAATCTGGTGAACGAGGCCTATGTGGCCGAACGCTGCGATACCGCGGCCTTCAATGAATGGCGCAGCTTTGTCAGCCAGCCCCAGAACTCGCCGGAAGCCATGGCCGAGATCTGCGGTGTGTCCGCCGACGACATCCGTGGCGCAGCCCGTCTATATGCCACCGGCGGTAACGGTTCGATCTACTACGGCCTGGGTGTGACAGAACACAGCCAAGGCTCCACCACCGTGATGGCCATTGCTAACCTGGCCATGGCTACGGGTAACGTAGGCCGCGAAGGCGTGGGTGTGAACCCGCTGCGTGGTCAGAACAACGTGCAAGGCTCCTGCGATATGGGCTCCTTCCCGCACGAGTTCCCCGGCTACCGTCACGTCTCCGACACCAGCGTACGCCAGCAGTTTGAAGAGGCCTGGGGCGTATCTCTGCAATCTGAACCCGGTCTGCGCATTCCCAATATGTTTGACGCCGCCTTGAGTGGCAGCTTCAAGGGACTGTACTGCCAGGGCGAAGACATTGTTCAGTCCGACCCGAACACCCAGCACGTGGCCGCCGCCATGGCTGCCATGGAGTGTGTGGTGGTACAGGATCTGTTCCTGAACGAAACCGCCAAGTACGCCCACGTGTTCCTGCCCGGTTCATCCTTCCTGGAAAAAGACGGCACCTTCACCAACGCCGAGCGCCGCATTTCGCGCGTACGCAAAGTGATGGAGCCCAAGGCGGGCATGGCCGACTGGGAAGTCACCTGCGCTCTGGCCCGTGCTTTGGGCTACCCCATGAATTACGAGCATCCCGGCCAGATCATGGACGAGATCGCCCGTCTGACCCCGACCTTTGCCGGCGTGTCTTACGATCGTATCCAGGAGCTGGGTGGCAGCGTGCAATGGCCTTGCAACGAACAGGCGCCTGAAGGCACCCCCACCATGCACATCGACGAGTTCGTGCGCGGCAAGGGCCGCTTCATGCTGACTCAGTACGTGCCCACCGAAGAGCGCAGCAGCCGCAAGTTCCCCTTGCTACTGACCACCGGCCGTATCCTGTCGCAATACAACGTGGGCGCACAAACCCGCCGTACCGACAACGTGGCCTGGCATGCAGAGGACTTGCTGGAAATTCACCCGGTGGATGCCGAAGATCGCGGCATTCGCAGTGGCGACAAAGTCTCGGTCAAGAGCCGTGCGGGCGAGACCGCCCTGCGCGCGACGGTGACCGAACGAGTGCAGCCAGGGGTGGTCTATACTACTTTCCACTTTCCCGAGTCGGGCGCCAACGTGGTCACCACCAACAACTCGGACTGGGCAACCAACTGCCCCGAGTACAAGGTGACGGCCGTGCAGATTCAGCGCGTGACCTCCGAGTCGGCCTGGCAAAATCGCTGGAACCGTTTCCACGATATTCAGCAGCGTCTCCTGCAAGGCGAGACCGTCCCGGCCGAGGATTTGGCCCAGGCGGATCACAGCCATTCGCATGAGCATGCCGAGGCCGTCGCGAAAGTATGATGCGTCCCAACAGGCCCTAAGGAGTTGCCCACGTGAGCCAGGCAGATTTTCGTGATGCCAGCGCCCCTGCCACCGTATGGCGGCAGGCGCGTACCCCAGCAGAAGCACAAGCTGACACCCTGCCCCAAGAGGATCAGGATGCGCTGGCGCGCGAACAGGCCGTGGCTCTGGAGTTCAATGGCATCAGCCATAGTGCCTTGTTATGCAGCCCCAGCGATCTGGAGGATCTGGCTTACGGATTTTCCATGACCGAGGGCATCATCCGTACCGCTGACGATATACGCGGCGTGGATGTGCTGGAAGGCGAGCGCGGCAGCCTGCTGCAAATCGAGATTGCCAGTGCTTGCCAGCATCAGCTCAAGGCGCGTCGCCGTCAGCTGGCTGGCCGTACAGGCTGTGGCCTGTGTGGACTGGAAAGTCTGGACGAGGTACGCCGACAGCTACCCCGTCTGGACGCTCCCGAGCACCGCCCCGAAGCTGCCGCCATCTTCCAGGCCCTGGATGCCTTGCGCTCCAGCCAGCCCTTGCATCGTCTGACGGGCGCTACCCATGCGGCTGCCTGGTGCAATCTGCAAGGCGATATCCTGGCCGTGCGTGAGGATGTAGGTCGCCACAACGCGCTGGACAAGCTGCTGGGCCACATGCTGCGCAACGATATTGATCCCCGCTCTGGCATGGTGCTGATCTCCAGCCGTGCCAGCTTCGAGATGGTCCAGAAGGCCGCTGCCATGGGCATCAACTTTGTGGTGGCCGTCTCCGCCCCCACCGCCTATGCCGTGCAGATTGCCGATGAACTGGGTGTCATGCTGGCCGCCTTCGCCCGTGACCGCAGCTTCACGCTGTACAGCCATCCCCACTATCTGAATTCTGCCGAGTCACGCTCGGCCACATCACCATGAACATTGTTCCTTTGATTCCCATGGCCAACCAGATCGGTCAGTTCTTTGAAATCCTGAGCAATCGGGAGCAAGGACTGCGCGAGATTGCGGAACATATCCAGAAATTCTGGGACCCGCGGATGCGCCGCTCCCTGCTGGATTTTGTGGAACAAAATCCCAGCGGTAAAAGCGAAGATGGCGAGCTGCTGCCTATTGTTTTGCAGGCAGTCGTGACCCATAAACAGCAGCTGGAGCCACGCAGCCAATAAGACGTGCCGCAGACACAGAAAAGCCCGCCTAGGCGGGCTTTTTCTTTGGGCTGAAAACGATTAATCGCTTTCTTTGACGCGGTACACCAGCACGGTATTCTTGGCCATATTCAGCACCTTGATGGTCACGCTACCCAGCAACAGGCGGGAAAGACCACTGCGGCCGTGGCTACCGATAAAGATCAGGTCGCAGCCTTCCTGCTCAGCGACCTGCACAATCCCATCGGCCACATTGAAATTCGATACGGATCTACCAGTGGCCTTGACGCCAGCGGTCTCGGCACGGTCCAGAATCTGCTGCAAGTACTTCTGCGACTGTTCCTTGGCAGTCTTGTCGTAGTCCTCGTCGGTGATGGCGTAGGCAGCAGCCATACCATCAAAACCAACGGTGGCAGCAAATGGCTGCGTCACGTGCAAAGCCAGAACCTCGGCACCAATTTGGCGGGCAAAGGTCACGCCTTTGTTGGCTGCTTGGGAGGAGAGCTCGGAACCGTCAGTTGGAATCAGAATTTTCTTGAACATGGCATAACCCCTTTGAATGGAGACAGATAGCTTACCGCTGCATACCGACACAGGACAAGCTAGTACAGACCTGAACCTTGAGCCAGGTCAGGATTCGTTCAATGCGCGGAACAATACGGCACAGCGAGTACCCGTGCGGCAGTAGGCCAAAGTCGGGCCTGGCAAGGCTTCAAGCAATTGACCAAAACGGGCAACATCAGCAGAAGTAATAGCGCTACCCACTACTGGCTGATACTCCACCTGCAAGCCTGCCGCCTGGGCGGCCTTCATCACGTCTGCCGACAAGGGCTGGTCGGGACCGCCTTCCATATCGGGACGATTGATGATGACACTTTTAAAACCGGCATCGGCCACGGCTTGCATGTCCTCTCCCGATAATTGAGGGGCGACGGCCAATTGCTCGGTCAAAAACTGGTGCGGGAAGGACATAGAAACTCCTGAAATCGGGATAAACTAAATCAGTTCAAAGGAAAAATAGTATGTTCCCCCCTGAGAGTACGCAAGCCCCTTTCTCTGCGTCCCTGCCACAAGGCAATCACGCCAGCGCCTTGCTGATACGTCACGCGACCTTGGACGATATGGCAGCAGTGCAAAACATCTATGCCTATCACGTGCTGCACAGCACGGCGACCTTTGAACAAAGCCCGCCCGACGAACAGGAAATGGGTGCCCGCTATATACAAGTGCGCGAGCAAAACTTGCCCTGGCTGGTCGCGGAACTGGACGGGCAGATCGTGGGCTATGCCTATGCAGGCACGTATCGCTCCCGCCCGGCCTATCGATTCACGATAGAAGACTCCATCTATCTGGCTCAAGGTCAGATTGGCAAAGGTCTGGGCAAAGCCTTGCTGGAACAATTGCTGCTGGAATGCGAGAAAGGCCCGTGGCGGCAAATGGTGGCCATCATCTCCGGCCATGACAGCCGGGGCTCGATTGCTCTGCACCGTTCGCTGGGCTTTGCCCATGTAGGTACTCAGCCAGCGGTAGGCTATAAATTCCAGCAGTGGATTGACGTGGTCATCATGCAGCGCAGTCTGGGTGACGGCAGCCAAAGCCAGCCAGCCCAGACGCCCTGATCTTCCTTCTCAGGCAATGCGCAGGCTGTATTGATCCAGCCATTGCTGCATCTCATCGCCAGCCAGCACCTCGTACTCTGCCTGACGTTGCAAGCCTACAGGATCGTCCTGCACGCTGCTCAAGGAGGGATGGCACATCATGCTGTCCCCGTGCTGCATCACCGCCAGCCAGGCTTTGACCAGGGCACTGTAGCGCTCCTTGCCACCCTGAAAGTCGTATACACCGGTAAAGCTGCTATTCAAGGTGGCACCTTTGGCTCTGGCCAGACGCAACAAATCTCTGGAACCCAGCCCGGCAATAATCTGCGCCTTGAATCGGTCCTTAAACGCAAAACCCGTAGCCAGACGCTGGGCACCGGTATAACGCAGCCAAGGCATGGAAGCCGCGTAACGACGCTCCATTTCTGCCAGCAAGGCCTCGCGAATCATGGGTAGCTGATGCACGTGCTGATGCCCGTCGATATAGTCCGGGCCCTGCCCCATCAACTCTTCAAAACGATCCAGCTGGCGAGCCACGCTATCCTTGACCTTCTGATCATCCAGACGATGCAGCAGGCTGCGGATAATCACCTGCTTGAGCGGCATGGCATACACGCCCGCTTGGGAAGCAAACTCGGTAAAATTCAGGTGCAAACCTTTTTGCAGCGTGCTCTGGCGCAGTGCTGGTGCATTTTGCACAAAGCTGTCCCCATCGACCAGGCAGGATGTTCCTGTCAGGCGTCGGGCCTGGGCCAATTTCAGTATGGCCTCGTCCACGGCGGGGGCCATGCCAAAATCATCCGCGCATATACTGATCTGCCTGTCCTTGGCCACTGCTCGCTCCGCTTTATGTCTCGTCAAATCATTCTGTTCATACTGGTCGGCACTTTGGCCGCCTTCACACACTGGGGCATTGTAATCGCCCTGGTGCAAACGCTGAGCCTGTCTCCGCTGCTGGCCAATCTTTTTGGCTGGCTGATTGCGTTCCTGGTGTCCTTTGGTGGCCACTACTGGCTGACATTCCGCTCCCAGAATGCCCGCTTTCTGCCGGCTCTGACACGTTTTTTTCTGGTGTCTGCCGCTGGCTTCGCCGTCAACGAAGCCAGCTATGCGTTTTTACTGAATCATTCCGGTCTGCGTTACGACTTGCTGCTGGGCCTGATTCTTATCGGTTTGGCTGTGCTGACGTTTCTGGCTGGGCGGCTTTGGGCGTTTCGCCGCACATAAGCTCGTACTCGTCGTGATCAAAGCGCCACAGAGCAATACGCTGATCTTCATACAGGCGCTGAGCATGGTTAAGCACCTGGCTTTGGCGCACGGCATCTGGCGAGCCGATCAACCAGACTACCGCCTTGCTGTCCCGACATAACTGCTGACGAAGGGTTGCCCGATCTATCAAGGTCAGCGCCCCACGTTGCGGCTCAAAGCGAGCTGCCTCCAGCAGCTCCTTGCGCCAACTATCGGTGCGCATGATTTCCGGATCATCCCAGCGTCCCATCACGCTGATGTTCTGCAGGCCCGGAACATAGAAACCCAGGTCATAACGGTAATTATTCAGAAAGACGACACGGTCACCCTTTTGGTATTCACTGGCCAGTACACGGCCCAAGGCCTGACTGTTAACCTGTGGGCGCAACATCATCGTCACCACGGCAAACGCACAAATCGCAACACAAACACCCATGCTCCAGACCGCAAAGCGCTCTACCTTTGCTTCCCCATCCCGCTGACTACGGCGAATCACCACATCCGCCAGAAAAAAAGCCCAAGGGCCAATCGCAGGCAGGACATAGCCCACCAGCTTGGACGTAGGAATGGAAAAGAAAACCAGCACAGTCAGCAATGCCGACAGCATCAAGCCTCGTACTGCTCCCAAACCGTCGGAAGCATTAGCAGAACCACGAAAGCGCTTGAACAAGAATGGCGTCCAACCCAAGGTGGCAACAGGCATCAGGGCAAAGTAGAACCAGAAAGGCTGAGGGTTGTTAAAGCCGGTTTCCAGAAAGCGCTGGAAGTGCTGATAGACGATGTAATAGTCAAAAAATCCGGGGTAGCGCGCCTGCATGGCCCACATCCAGGGCGTGGCAACCAGCAGCAAGACTCCCAGGCCTGTCACAGAAAACAGACGCAACAACGTACGCCACTGGCCTCGACCCAGCAGCCAGAACACCAAGATACCGCCGGGGATCAAAATCCCGATCAAGCCTTTTGCCAGAAAAGCCAGGCCTGCGGTGGCATACAGCCCCATCAAGGCCCAACGATAGGAGCGCCCCTGCTCCATCTGCAAGGCAGCATGACCACCCAAGAGCACACAGCTACTGATCAAGGCAGCAACCGTCATGTCCAGATTGGCGTAATGGGAAGCACCGAAAAGCAAGGGGCTGCTGACCAGAATCAAAGCCGTCCAGCCCGCATGTTGCTGGCTGGCATGACGCTTCAAGAACGCGTGCATACCGGCAATCAACAAGGCCGCCATCAAGGCAGGTACCAGACGAGCAGCCACAAAATTCACACCCAACACTTTCAGGCTCAGGGCAGTCAGCCAATAATGCAAGGGAGGTTTATGGAAAAACGGCAGGCCGTCCAGACGCGGCACCAGATAATCACCGGATTCCAGCATGGACAGGGCCACGCCGACATAGCGCCCCTCATCCGGAATCAACAAGGGGTACGCCCCCAGGGTCAGCGCAAACCACAGCAGTGCCAGCAGCCCCACGGACACACTAGAGAGCGTACCCAGGCGCTGGACGCCGCAACGTAACCAATAGGCCGGTCCACGCGCTTGTCCAAGCGGTAGCGTTGCACCGGAAGAGGAAAAGGAATTATCGATACTCATCGCTCAAAGCCAAACCAATAGGGGTAGGCAGCTACTTGTGTAGCTGTCGAAGCGATTCAGAATATCGATGTAGCGTTCAATTACAAATGAGAGCAGTTCGCCAATTAAACGATCCGGCCTGCCTTCAAAACCAGGCTTGCCTTCAGCCTTGCTGCGGGTCCTGATCGGGGGTCGCTAACTGCTTCTGGTCAGGTGCCGGTTCAGAGGCCTGAGCCAGTCCCTGCCCCCGGCGACGATGCACCAGATACAAGGGCCGATGCTTGACCTCGGCAAAGATGCTGGCGACATACTCGCCCACCACACCCAGCGAGAGCATATTCACCCCCGCGAAAAACAGTACCACCGTAATCAAGGTTGCCCAGCCCCGAACGGCATCCCCATACAACAAGTGCTTGAAGATAATGAACAAGCCGTAGCTGAAAGACAGCATGGCCAACACTGCCCCTAACAGGCTCAACAACCGCAGTGGCCAGGTGGTGAATGCCGTCAAACCATCCACCGCAAAGCGCAATAGTTTAGTGGGGCGGAATCGGCTGACACCATGCAAGCGTTCGGCAGGCGAGTAGTAAATGGGCTCGGACGGAAAACCCACCCAGGCAAACAAGCCTTTCATGAAGCGGCTGCGCTCGGGCAAGGCCATCAAGGCATCAACGACACAGCGATCCATCAGGCGAAAATCGCCTGCATCACGCGGCACACGCAAACCGTTAGACGTGCGCATCAGCTTGTAAAACAAACTGGTGCCCGCCCGCTTCATCCAGGTCTCGTCGTCACGGGTTTCCCGCACGGCATAGACCATTTCCAGGCCTGTAGACCAGCGCTCCAGCATGGCTTCGATCAAGGCAGGGGGATGCTGCAAATCCGCATCCATGCACACGACTACCTGCCCGCGGCTGGCCTCCAGCCCTGCCGTCAACGCCGCCTCTTTGCCAAAGTTGCGCGATAACTGCAAATAAACCAATTGAGGGTAGGTTTGACGCAATTGCTCAATAACCAAAGGCGTTGCGTCGGTACTGCCATCGTCAACGAAAATGATTTCAAAGTCCGGAACCAGTTCGCGCAACTTCGCCACCAAAACCGGCAGCAATGCGGGCAGGTTTTCTGCTTCATTCAAACCAGGGATAACGCAAGAAAGCGTTTGGGCCTGTCGTTTTGTAATCATTATTCCTTGAGCACCGTGCTGTAACAAAACCAAGGTCTAGCCAACAAAAAGTAATCGTAGCCCGCCAGACCGCCTAGTGCAATTTACCTTCGGTGATACTTGTCTTTCTTAAAGAGCACCGTTCAAGACTTGTACAGCCCTTGCGAGCCGGCCAGACTGGCCAAACACCGCAAACGCAACATCCATACGCTGAAACGTGCAAGCAGTGTAGGAAAGCAAGCGTTGAATCAGCGTGAAATCCGGCGTGAAAATGTCCCGTTCCCAAGCGTTTTCTTTCCGGCTTGACCCCGATGAGTCCTACCAATAAGATAGATAAAATATATATCTTTAAATTCAAAATATTATGGCTCTAAACCCTTTGTGTACCCGCCAGGAAATTCATGACCTGGTCTGGGACTTTTACGATCGCATCCGCATGGACGACGTCCTTGGCCCCATTTTCTCCGAGCGCATCAAGGATTGGGATACGCATCTGGGCGTAATGGAAGAGTTCTGGTCATCTCTATTGCTCAAGACCGATGGCTTCAATGGCAATCCCATGGCCAAGCATTTGTCGCTCAAGCATATTCAGGCCAGCCACTTTGAACAATGGCTACGCCTGTTCAAGGAAACCTGCCAGGAGCGTGAAAACCAGGCCATGGCCGCGCTGGCATTGGAATATGCCCAGCGCATCGCCCGCAGCTTCTGGTTTGGCTACCAATTCCAGCACAACCCCACTCAAGTGGCCAGCGAGCTGCAACTGCCCTGATCATGCGTCTGACCAACCTTACCGACTACGCCCTGCGTCAATTGATGTATCTGGGTCAGAACGAAGACAGGCTCTGTACCATCGCGGAAATTGCCCAGTACCACCAGATTTCCCAAGCCCATCTGATGAAAGTCACCCACCTGCTCGCCAAGGGCGGGTGGATTCAGACACAGCGCGGGAAAAACGGCGGAATGCGGCTGGCCCGTGCGCCGGAAGACATCAATCTGGGCGAGCTGGTGCGCTATACCGAAACCGATCTGGCGGTGGTGGAGTGCCTGGGCAGCGGCACCCACTGCATCCTGAGCGGTCGCTGCAACCTGAGCAATATCCTTAAACAGGCGCTGGCCCAGTTCCTGAGTTATCTGGATAACTACACCTTGCGCGACATTATTGTTCCTGGCAGCAGCCCGGAACAGACAATTGCCTGGCCCACCAAGTCCATGCACTCGGCCTGATCGCAGACGGACGGATAGCAGACGGCCCCGGATTCAAAAGAATCCGGGGCCGTTTGTTTAGGGTCCGACTACCGCTTCAAGCCGGGAAAATCAGATCGCTCCGTACAGTACCAGGATGGGCACGCACAGCTTCCAGCAAACCCTGCTCGGGAACACGATCCAGGTCCGTCATGGCATAACCCAACTCGCCTTGCGTTTGCAGCTGCTGGCGGGTGATGTTGATACCGTGCTGGGCCAGAATATTGTTCAAGCCACCCATCGCGCCGGGAACGTTGCGATGAACATGCAGCAGGCGCACAGCACCCTGGATGTCGTAGTAAGACACTTCGGGGAAGTTCACCGCGCCCTTGGTAGCGCCGCTACGCAAATAGCTAACCAGTTTCTCGGCCACTTCACGGCCAATGTTTTCCTGGGATTCCTGAGTACTACCGCCAATATGCGGCGTCAGGATCACATTAGGCATACCGATCAAGGGGCTCTTCAAAGGTTCGTCCACGCTTTTCGGTTCGGTTGGGAACACGTCCAGCGCAGCACCCGCCAGATGACCGCTAAGCAAAGCCTGGTGCAAGGCATCAATATCCACCACCGTGCCGCGAGAAGCGTTGATCAGGATGGAACCGGGTTTCATGGCCGCAATCGTCTCGGCATTCATGATGTTGTGCGTGCCCTGCCCGCCTGGTACGTGCAAGGTGACCACATCGGACTCGGCCAGCATCTGCTTCAAGCTGCCATAGACACGGGCATTGCTCAGCGGCAGTTTGGATTCCACATCGTGGTAGAGCACGCGCATACCCAGCGCTTCGGCCAGAGTACCGACTTGGGAACCAATATTGCCGTAACCAATCACGCCCAAAGTCTTGCCACGGATCTCGAAAGCGCCATCGGCACTTTTGTCCCAGAAACCCTGGTGTACGCGCAGGTTCTTCTCGGGGATACGACGTAGCAACAAGATGGCCTCACCCAGCACCAGCTCGGCAACGGAGCGGGTATTGGAGAACGGCGCATTAAAGACCGGTACACCATGGTTCTGGGCTTGATCCAGATCCACCTGGTTGGTACCAATACAAAAGCATCCCAGCACTTTGAGCTGGTCTGCGTGCTCCAGCACCCGGCTGTCAAACTGGGTACGGGAACGAATTCCGACAACTTCGGCGCCTTTGACAGCGTCCAGCAGCTCCTGACCCGACAAGGCTCCCTTGTAGGTCTGAATATCGGTCAAACCCGCAGCCTCAAAAACTTCACGGGCGCTAGGATGAATGTTCTCAAACAGGACAATGCGACTCATGATGGTTCCAGTCATTGAAATAGTATCTAAATGGTACTATTTTTTTAGCCCGCCTGATCGAGCATCAACAATAACAGCAGGGGATTCTTGTCTTGAAACCAAGCAAGGCCATGAATCCACAGCCAAATACAAAAACCCAGGCCAGGAAAATAAAAAATCCAGGACCTGGGTCACTTCAAGGCGGCCTAGCTCATGAAAAGCCGCCTGAATAGCCTGCTATCAAGAACCAAATGGCACCGGACGTGGTGTGTTGTCACGCGAAGGTGGCAGAATTGGCAGCACGATTTCAGGCTGTTTGCCCGTCAGCGTTTTCAGGAACGCGACGATCTGGGCATTTTCCTCTGCAGAGAAACTGCGACCCAACTGCAGACGACCCATTGTATCCACTGCTTCAGTCAAGGTATTGACGGCACCATCGTGGAAGTAAGGGTAGGTCAGCTCGACGTTACGCAAGGTAGGAACCTTGAAGTTGAAACGGTCAGCATCCTTACCCGTCACAGCCGCACGGCCTTCAGCCGGGTTGGTGGTTTGGTACGGCTCGATCAGACCCATTTTCTGGAAGGAGGTACCGCCCAGATTAGGACCGTTGTGGCAGGCCACGCAACCACTATTCTTGAACAGTTGATAGCCAGCCAGCTCCTGATCGGTAATGGCTTTCTTGTCACCCTTCAACCACAGGTCAAAGCGGGAATCGGGCGTCACCAAGGTTTCTTCAAAGGCAGCAATTGCGGAGGTGACTTCATCAATACCGAAGTCGGCCTTGCCAAAGACTTGCTTGAACTCGGCCTTGTACTCGGGGATGGAGCTCAGGAACTCCATGGCCAGCTCGTGTGTGAACGCCATTTCCTTGGGGTTGGCAATCGGGCCACCGGCCTGCTCTTTCAGGTCGCTGGCACGGCCGTCCCAGAACTGGGCCACGTTCAGGCTGGAGTTCAGGACGGTAGGCGAGTTGATGGGGCCTTCCTGCCAGCGATCCCCGATGGAGGTACGGATATTGTCCGTGCCACCCATGCTCAGGTTATGACAGGAGTTACAGGAGATGAAACCAGAACGGGACAGGCGAGGTTCAAACCACAGCTTCTTGCCCAGTTCAACGCGTGCCGGATCAGTGACAACTGCGGCGGGAATCGGCTGTACAGGCTCATTTTCCTGAGCTTGCGCGGCACTGCCGAGCAGTAGACCGGCGGCCAGAGCAGAGAGAGTGAACAGGCGTAATTTCATAACAACTTCCTTATGGGATGACAGAGCTTCCTGCCAGTGAGTGGTCCGGTTAGGACCCATAACCCTGCTGGCCTTATGGACATCGTAAGGAATGCCATTTCATTACACATTGATACATCGCAAGGAAATAATCTTTCCAGAGATGCTTAGGGAACTTTCAGAAGAAAGTGCAACTACTCCGCCACAATCCCCTATAGCGCCTTGACGAAACGCATAAAAAATGCCGCCTGCAATCAAGCAGGCGGCATCTTGGGATTGTTGCAGTTTGTGTTTTTTTACACGCCCAAATAGCGCGTCCACAAGGTGCGATCAGCCCCCAATGCTTCGGAGTTCCCCTGCCAGACCAATTTGCCACGTTCCAGAATAATGTGGTGATCCGACAAGGCCATCAGCCGCTCGACATATTTGTCAATCAGCAAGATGGTTTGCCCTTCTTCACGCAAGACGGCCAGACAGTTCCAGATTTCTTCACGCACCTTGGGCGCCAGTCCCTCGGAGGCTTCATCCAGAATCAGCAGCTTGGGGTTGGTGACCAGCGCACGGCCAATGGCCAGCATTTGCTGTTCACCGCCCGAGAGCTGGTTGCCCATATTGGACGCACGCTCACGCAAGCGCGGGAAAAAGTCATAGACACGCTCGGGCGTCCAGGTCTTGTTGGCTTTGGGGTTGCGGTTGCAAGCAAAGGCCGTCAAGTGCTCGGCCACGGTCAGGTTGGGAAAGCACTGACGCCCTTCGGGCACAATGGCAATCCCGGCACGGGCAATACGGTCCGGATTCCAGCCCGCAATGGACTGGCCGTCGAACTTCACATCGCCGCCGCGCACCGGCAACTGGCCCAGAATGGTTTTCAGCAAGGTGGTCTTGCCCATGCCATTACGGCCCAGCACAGTCACAACCTGCCCGCTACGAATGGACAGATCTACCCCGAACAGCACCTGGCTGGCGCCATAGCCGCTTTGTAATTGAGTCGTTTCAAGCATGGCTTTCCACCTTGGTTGGAACTGGCGTGTCGTCGTCGCCCAGATAAGCTTGACGCACAGCCTCGTTATCGCGGATTTCGGCAGCCGTGCCGGTAGCAATGATGTGCCCCGCCACCAGCACAGAAATCCGGTCAGCCAGACGGAAAACGGCTTCCATATCATGCTCGACCAGCAACATGGTGGCTTTGCCACGCATGGTTTCGATCAATTCAGTCAGGCGCAGCGTTTCGTCCGGCCCCATCCCGGCCATAGGCTCGTCCAGCAACAGAACTTGCGGACGGCTGGCCAAAGCCAGGGCGAACTCCACCTTGCGCTGCTCGCCATGCGGCAACACACCGGCCTGGGTATGCAGCAAGGACGCATCAATGGCACATTCGGCGGCCAAAGCACGGGCTTGCTCGTACAGCTCGGTTTCCGCCTGACGAGCACGCCAGAAGCGGAAGCTGCTGCCACTGCATGCCTGCAAAGCCAGCACCAGGTTATCCAGCACCGTGTAGTTCTTGAAGATGTTGGTGATCTGGAACGAACGTGCCAGACCGGCAGCCACACGCTGGTGACCCGACAAGGAAGTCACATCCCGGCCACCCAGCAAGAGCTGGCCCGAATCCGGGGTCAAGGTGCCCGACAGCAAGTGAATCAGGGTCGATTTACCTGCGCCGTTCGGGCCGATCAAACCATGAATTTCACCGGGCACCAGGTCCAGGGACACATCATTGGTAGCCTGCAAAGCACCAAAGCGCTTCATCAGACTACGCGCTTGCAAAGCGGCCGAGCCGCTGCCCGCCTTGGAGGCGGTTGCTATCGTGTTCGTCATGCTTGCTCCTTGGCGGTAGTAGCGGGATCAGCGGCCGAGCGGATACGCACCAGTCCGGCCAGCCCCTTGGGTGCAAAAAACACCACCAGCAGCAACAAGATACCCAAAGGCATGTGCCAGTACTCGGTCCAGTTGCGCAGCAACTCTTCCAGCACCAACATCACGAACGCGCCCAGAGCACCGCCATACAGCAAGCCAATCCCCCCCACCAGCACCATGATGATCAGGTCAGCCGACTGGGTCCAGTTCATCAGGCTGGGCGAGACAAACAGGTTGTGGTTGGCCAGCAAGGCACCAGCCAGACCCATGATGGCTCCGCTCAAGGTGTAAGCCGTCAGGCGAATGCGGTAGACGGGGTAACCCAAGGTTGTCATGCGGCTTTCGTTTTCACGCGTGCCCATCAAGGCCTGCCCGAAACGGGCTTTAACCAGACGATTGAACAGGAACAGCACCGCCACCAGAATAGCCAGAACCAGGTAGTAAAAGCTCAGCTCATTGCTCAGATCAATCCCGGGCAAGGATGAATGGCTGTACATGTTCAGGCCGTCCTCGCCACCGTACTGGCGCAAGGAAATAAACAGATAAAAGATCATCTGGGCAAACGCCAGCGTGATCATGATGAAGTACACACCACGAGTACGCAGCGACACGGCACCGGTCAGGAAAGCCAGCAAGCCGGAGATCACCATGGCGGCAGGCCAGGCAATCAGGCCGCTTTGCACGCCTTCGGTAGCCAGGATACCCACGGTGTAGGCCCCTGCCCCGAAAAACGCGGCATGGCCCAGGGCCACCATCCCGCCATAACCCAGCACCAGATTCAAGGCGCTAGCAGCCAGGGCATAGATGAAGATACGGCGTACAAACGAAATGTAGAACTCAAGTCCGTACATCGGTGCAATCAAGGGGAAAGCCAATAAGGCCACCAGCACCAGGGCGGAAAAAATACGCGAAGTAGACATACATTAACCTCGCGCCGGGAACAGGCCCGAAGGACGGAAAACAAGAACAACCGCCATCAGGACATAGATCGAAATGGCGGCAATCGTAGGACCGACGCTGGAAGCCACATCTGCCGGGAAAACGTTACGCAGCAACATGGGCAGGAATGCACGGCCAGCGGTATCAACCATACCCACCAGCAAGGCACCTACAAACGCGCCACGAATCGAACCAATCCCGCCAATCACGATGCAGACCAGAACCAGGATCAGAATGTCCTCGCCCATACCGATCTGAACCGCGGTAATCGGACCCAACAAGGCACCAGCCAGCGCAGCCAGAGCGGCTCCCAGAGTGAACACACCCAGGAACAGGATGGGAACGCGTACCCCCATCAGGGTGGCCATTTGTCGGTTGGAGGCACCTGCTCGCACCAGCACCCCAGCTCGTGTTTTGGTCACGAAGGCATACAGGGCCAGCGCCATCACCAGACCGACCGCAATAATCATCAGACGGAAGGCGGGATAGAGAAAGTCAGGCAAGAGTTCTACCGGCCCGGACAACAAGGCAGGCATATTCAACATAACGGGGGTTGGGCCCCAAATCATTTTGACCACATCATTGGCGATCAAAATAACGGCGTAGGTTCCCAGTACCTGAGCCAGGTGATCACGAGTGACCAGCTTGCGCAGAATGAGAATTTCCAAGGCAATACCGACCAGGGCTGTCACCGCCACCGCCACCACAATGGCGGCGGTAAAAGACCCTGTACGCTGCATGGTTTCCGCGGCCACATAGGCTCCCGCCATATAGAGGGAGCCGTGGGCCAGGTTCATGATATCCATAATGCCGAAGACCAAAGTCAGGCCCGCGGCAATCAGAAACAACATCAAACCAAACTGCAAACCATTCAGCAATTGCTCGCTAATCAGAATAAGCGACATGCTTTTACCACCTGTGAATCTTAATTAAGTTTGCATTCTTTGGCGTAGACGTCCTGGTAGGAGTCAAACACCTTGCTGACCATACGGTTCACAAGACGTCCGTCCTGATCCTTGACCACTTCACGCAAGTAATAAGCCTGCACGGGGAAGTTGTTGTTGCCGTAGGTAAATGGGCCGCGAACCGAGTTGTAGTCGGCGGCTTTCAGTGCCTTGAGCACCGCTTCGCGGTCGGACACCTTGCCATCAACCTGTTTGACGGCGGCGTCGATAGCCAGAATCACGTCATAGGCCTGAGCAGCGTAAACCGATGGATAGCGGCCGTCGTAGGCTTTGCGGAACTCTTCCACAAAGGTCTTGTTGGCAGGAACATCCAGGTCAGGCGACCACTGAGCCGTGTTCAACATGCCCAGGATAGGCTCGCCCACGGCGGGGATGATGTCCTCGTCACCCGAGAAGGCTGGGCCCAGCAACACCACATCTTTATTCAGGCCAGCGGCCACGAACTGTTTGATGAAGTTGATGCCCATGGCGCCGGGCAGGAAGAAGAACACGGCCTGGGGCTTGGCCGCACGGATCTGTGCCAGTTCAGCCGAGTAGTCAATCTGGCCCAGCTTGGTGTAGAGCTCGTCGTTGACGGGTTTGCCGTAACCACGCTTGAAGCCGTTCAGGTGATCCTTGCCGGCTGGATAATCAGGGGCAATGATGAACATTTTTTCGTAGTTGCGATCCGCAGCCACTTTACCGGCGGCCTCGTCAAAGGCATCGTTCTGGTAGGACACGCCAAAGAAGTACGGATTACAACCGGCACCGGCCAATTGGCTAGGACCCGGATTGCTGGTCAGGTAGGGCACTTTGGCCGAGAACAGAGCGGGAGCCACTGCCAGGGCTACGTTGGAACCCACGGGGCCGGTAAAGAAGTCGATCTTGTCGCGCTGCACGAAGCGATTGACCAATTGGCGGGCCTGGTCGGGATTACCGGCCATATCTTGTTGAATGAACTCGGCCGGGAAACCGCCCAGCTTGCCGTCCAGTTGTTTGATGGCCAGATTAAAGCCATCACGAACTTCACCACCAACGGCAGCGAACGGACCGGATGTGTCCATTGCCATCCCCACTTTGATGGTATCGGCATGAGCCAAAGAACCGCCAAAAGCCGCCGCCAGAGCTACGGTCAATGCAATACGTTTCATGTTATCTCCTTGCGCCACCGCGCTTATAGGCTGTCTTTAAATAAGATGCACAGCAGATCGAACTACAAATTCAACTATGCCAACCATTCATTTATAAATAGTTTAGTTATGAAACAATTTTGCTGGCAAGCTGTGGTTTTTACCTACACCCCTCAAATGCCCTGGTAATTCGACAGGGAACAAAGCCCCGTGCCAATCCCATGGACGGATAAGCACTATAACGACTGTAGGGATAGCCGTTTATGCAGGTTTTCCTTGATTTTGTTAACAATCCCGCACTAAGCGCGCTGCTAAACTGAGGGCTCGCCTCATTATTGGAGATCCCATGCGTATTTCCCATTCTCTGTGCCGCCTTGTCCTTGGCAGCGCCCTGCTCGCCCCTTTCCTGAGCAATGCACAGTCCTCGGAATCCGTTTATCTGGCTGACCTGGCCAAGTCCAACAAGCAAGTGGCCCAGCAGTATCAGAGCCTGATGCAGGACGTCGCCAAAAACGCCAGCTGGGTTAAAGATTTCGGTACGGCTTCGCCGGGCGAAACCGTGTCTCTGGATGGCCGCGACTACCAGGTTTTCCAGGGCTGCAAACCCCATGACTGCACTAGCTCCAGCTACGTAGTGCTACTGGACACCCAAAAGCAGACCATCTCCTACGGTGCTTTTGTGGAAAACAAGGAATCAGGCCCAGGTTTGGCCAGCAGCCAGATTCAATGGCTGGGCAATCCCGAGTTTGATCAGATCCGCCTGATGTCACCGGCCCTGTTTTAAAAAAACAGCACTTGACCTTGCCCCCGTGGCAAGCCTTAAGCTGACTCCATTGTTTTTATCAAAGGAGTCAGCTATGTCCACCTTCTCCGTACCCGACATGACCTGCGGCCACTGTGTACGCAGCATCACTGAAGCCATTCAGGCTGTCGCCCCTCAAGCCACCGTCAGCACGGATCTGGAAAAACACCAGGTTACCGTTCAAGGTCTGGATGGCGCACAAGCCCTGAAAGTGATTGAAGAAGCGGGTTACACCCCCAGCGCCCTGTAAGCACGGCGCGCCTTTCACGGTGCCAGCGCTTCAGAGCCAACAAAAAGGCCGGTTGATACCGGCCTTTTTTTCATACTGCTTCGTTTAGCACGCACATACCGTCAACAACTGACAGGCTCTTGTGTGGTGTCAGCCGGGTCTGTCAATATTGACCGCAAGAATCGGAGTGCTTGCGATGAAAGACCCGCGTATTCTGGCTTCGTAATTGATGATGTCAGGATCCCTGCCCTATGACTACGAACCCTGCTTACAAAACCGACGATCAGCGCTGGGCGGCTGTGCAGGCGCGAGACCCCGCTGCCGATGGCCAGTTCGTCTATGCGGTGCGTACCACAGGCGTGTACTGCCAACCCAGCTCAACAACACGGTTGCCCAAGCGCGAGAATGTCGAATTTTTCGATTCGCCCCAGAGCGCTGAAGCGGCAGGCTATCGTTATAGCCGTAGGGCCCATGGCTCTCAAACCAGCACCGCAGCCGAACGGGCCGCCATCGTGGCTCGTGCCTGCCGCCTGATCGAAACTTCGGAGACGCCGCCATCGCTGGACACGCTGGCAGCCGCGGTGGGCAAAAGCCCCTTCCATTTTCATCGGCTGTTCAAAGCCGAAACAGGTTTGACGCCCAAGGCATACAGCTCGGCCTATCGTGCTCGCAGACTGCGCGAGGAACTGAGCAGTCCGGATACGACCATCACCAATGCGATCTACGACAGCGGATTCAACTCCAACAGCCGATTCTACGAAGCCTCTGAACAGTTGTTAGGCATGCGTGCACGGGACTACCGGGCTGGAGGGGCCGGTGCTGTCATCCGTTTCGCTGTAGGTCAGTGCTCTCTAGGAGCGATTCTGGTAGCCCAAAGCCAACGCGGCATCTGCGCCATCTTGCTGGGCGACGATCCCGATCAACTGGTTCGTGACCTGCAAGATCAGTTTCCCAAAGCCGAAATCATCGGCTGCGACGGCGAGTTCGAGCAATTGATCGCTCAAGTCGTGGGCTTCATCGAAACGCCCTCTATTGGCTTGCACCTGCCACTGGATGTACAAGGAACGGCCTTCCAGGAACGAGTCTGGCGCGCGCTCTGTGAGATCCCGCCAGGCGTCACCGTCAGCTACACCGACATCGCCGAACGCATAGGCTCGCCCAAAGCTGTGCGTGCCGTGGCCCAGGCTTGCGCCAACAACCACATTGCCGTGGCCATCCCATGCCACCGCGTCGTACGCCGAGATGGCGATCTGGCCGGTTACCGCTGGGGGATAGACCGAAAACGTGAACTGCTACGCCGCGAAGTACAAGACTGATAGTTGGCTGCCTGCCCAATCATCAAGAACGGGTTTTGAAGGCAAGAAACGGAGTTCCCCGTCAGGCCAGGACACATACGATGTGAGCTCCCAATAGAAATACAGGAGATTTCACTCATGGCTTTGCTTGATGGAAAGGTTGCCCTTGTTACCGGCGCATCCTCTGGTATTGGACGCGCCATCGCATTGAAGTTTGCTGAGCAGGGAGCGGCACTTGTTCTTACGGCAAGGCGTGGCGCATTGCTTGAGGCCGTCGCCAAGGAGATCCGGCAGTCTGGCGGCCGTGCCGAGTTTGTGACGGGGGACATTACGCAGGCTGAAACCCATGAGCAACTGATCGAAGCCGCGACCAGCAGATTCGGTGGGCTGGATATTGCGATCAATAACGCCGGTATTGTCGGTGCCCTCAAGCCGCTGGCCGAGATGACACTGGAAGAATGGCAAGCAACACTGAATACCAATCTTGAGGCAGCCTTTCTGGGTGCCCGTAGCCAGATTCCGGCCATGCTCCATCGCGGAGGCGGCTCGATTGTTTTCACATCGAGCTTTGTAGGTACCAGTGTCGGCCTGCCCGGTATGAGCGCTTATGGTGCCGCTAAAGCGGCGCTCATGGGGCTGGTCAAAGGCATCACGGCGGACTATGCGGCGCAAGGTATACGTGCCAACGCTCTTTTGCCTGGCGGAACTGACACAGACATTGCCGGAGATCAGAGCACCAAGGATTGGGCGGCGGGGCTGCACGCCATGAAGCGAATCGCCCAACCTGAAGAAATTGCGTCCGCAGCGCTCTTTCTGGCCAGCCCCATGTCCAGTTTTGTGACCGGCTCCGCCTTGTTCGCGGATGGTGGCAATGCGGCCGTGAAGTGACAATGCGGTGCTTCCTGATAGCTGATGAAGCACCACACTGATAACAGGCAAATACTGAGGCTTGTTAGCCCAGTTGCCCTAACACCGGGAAGGTCTTGAGCACCCAGATAGCAAACCGCGCCAGCTCGCCGGTTGCCATGGCCCAACCCATCACAATCAGCACCAGACCCGCCCCCCAGCGCACATAGCGCCCGATCTTCCTGATCTGGGTCATGCGCTGCAAGAAGGGGGTCAGGAAGCAGGCGGCCAAGATGAAAGGTACGCCCAGACCCAAAGCGTAGACGGACAACAGGATACTGGCCTTGCCCGCACTGGCCGTGCTGGCTCCCATCATCAAAATGCCCGCCAGAATCGGGCCGATGCAGGGAGTCCAGCCAAAGCCGAACGCCAGCCCCATTACCGTTGCCCCGCCAGGGCCTGCCGCTTTGCCGGATTCAAAGCGATAGTAGCGTTGCAGACTCAAGGGCATGCGCAGCACCCCCATCACACTAAAGCCCGCCAAAGCCACCATGACACCTGCCGCCACATTCAACTCATAGCGATAGGCCATCAACAGCTGACCAAGGTAAGAGAGGCTGGCTCCCAAGGCGATAAAAACCAGCGAAAAGCCAGCCACAAAACAAACGCTGCGGCCCAGTAGCTGGCTGCGCTTGACCTGCGTATACACCTGCCCGTCCCCGGCCAGATAAGACAGATAGCCGGGAACCAAGGGCAAGACGCAGGGGGAGAGAAACGAAGCCATCCCCGCCAGAAACGCCGTTATCAGGGCGATCAGGCCCAAATCCAAAGACACTATTTCCATATCAAGGGGCCGTGGCAGGTTCCGCTGCAGGGGCGGCCGGCATACGCATACGTTCGCGCGCCAGTTGCAAGCCCTGGTTCACGACCTTGGCGGTTTCCGAATCGGGTGGAAACTGCGCCAGCAAACGCTGCCAGTAGTCGATCGCAGCCGGATACTCCTCTTTATGCAAAGCGGCAGCGCCGGCCAGCATCAAGCCCAATGGCTCTTCGGGATACAGCTCCAGCGATCGCTTGACCAAACGACCCGGCAAACCGTCCAAGGTATCGACACCGGCCAGCAGCATGGATTCAGCATATTCAGCCAATGCCGTCGGGTCTCCATCCACCACGGCCATGGCCTTGGCATACGCCTGTGTCGCTTCCTGATGGCGGCCGTAATAGCGATGCGAACGGGCCATCATCAACCAGGCGCCCGGATCGTCCGGGTTTTCTTTCAGACGCTGCTCCAGACGGGCCACCATGGCCTCAATATCCACGGGCTGTGCGTTGGCCTGCTGCTGCACGGCGGCAGGATCGAGCATGGCCGGATTTCCCAGATAAAAGTACAAGGCGATAGCCGCGACCGGGATGCTGACCATCAAGGTCCAGGCCAACTTCGGTGCGCCTGCTTGCTGCACAGATTCCGTTTTCAGCCCTTCGTTTTCTTCCAGCACACGCTGGCGCAAATCCATCTGCGCCTGTTCAAAGTCCTGAGCAGACAAGACACCGGCCTGCTTGTCCCGTTCGATTTCCTTGAGCTGCTCACGCAGAATTGCCAAATTGGCCTGCTTGTGTTCAACCACACGCTGCACGGCGGGCTTGCGCTTGACGCTCAACATCAAATACACCGCGCACAGCAGCACCAGTAGCGCGGCCACAATATAAAAAACAATAGTCACGATTGTTCATCCCGAGAAGAGCCCTGCAAGAGAGCATCGGCTTGACGACGTTGTTCCTCGGTCAAGGCCGTGTCATCACCCGCGCGGCGTCGACGGCGCAGCGTAAAGGCATAAACCAGAAAGCCAGTCAGCAATAACAGAGCTGGCCCGAACCAGAGCAGCAAGGTGGTGGATTTAAAGGGCGGGCGATACAAAATGAAGTCGCCATAGCGATCCACCATATACGTGCGGATCTGATCGGGGCTGCGCCCCTGCCCCAACTGCTCCATGATCTGCTGACGCAAGTCCACCGCCAGCTCGGCACGCGATGCCGCAATGGATTCGTTCTGGCACACCAGACAACGCAGCTCGGCCGCAATTTCCAGCATCACCGATTCCTGGGCACCCTGCCCCCCCGACTGGGCCTGCGCCGCCGGCACCAGAAACCACACACTGGCCATCAAGGCCGCCATCCATTGACGCATCATCATGGCTGCTGCTCCAAACGACGGATCAAAGGCAACAAGGTTTCCTCCATGGATTCACGCGACACGGGGCCTATGTGCTTGAAGCGCACAATACCCTGCTTGTCGATCACAAAGGTTTCCGGCACACCGTACACGCCGAAATCAATGCCCACACGACCGTCCCTGTCCATGACAGAGACCTCATAAGAATTGCCATTGCGTAGCAGCCACTCGCGGCTTTCTTCAGGTACGTCCTTGTAGTTCAAGCCCACAATCGGCACCTTGTGTTTGGTGGACAGCTCTTTGATGAAAGCATGTTCGGTCAGGCACGGGTAGCACCACGAGGCCCACACGTTCAGCAACCAGACGCGTCCCTTCATTTGCTCCCCCGAAAAACTGGCTTCGGGATTGTGCAATTGAGGCAGGCTGAACGCTGGGGCCGGTTTATCGACCAAGGGCGAAGGCACTTCGCTGGGCTTCAAGGTCAAACCAATGCCCAGAAATACCAGCAACAGTACAAACCCGATCAAGGGAACAGTAAAACGGTTCATGCCTGCACCTGCGTATTCATAGCTTTGTTTTGCACAGCGGCGCGGGTTTGCTTGGCGCGATAGCGTCGATCACTGATTGCCAGTGCACCGCCCAAGGCCATCAGCAAACAACCCAGCCAGATAAAGTCCACCAGAGGCTTGTAGTACAGACGAACACTCCAACCGCCCTGATCAAAGTTGTCGCCCAGCGCCACGTAAATATGACGCAAACCATTGGCGTTGATGGCCGATTCCGTCATAGGCAAGGCCGAGGACAGATAGGTGCGCTTTTCCGGATACAAGGTGGACACCACCTTGCCATCCTGCAGCAGTTCTACCGTGCCGCGTTCGGCTGAATAGTTCGGGCCGGGCACAATACGCACGCCCTGGAAGCGCGCGTCATACGCGCCCACCTGCGCCGTCTGACCGGGCTGCAACAAGACATCGGTTTCTGTCTCGTAGTGGCTGACCATGGTCACCCCCAGGACAAAGACAGCGACCCCGATGTGGGCCAAGTGCTGACCCAGCCAACTGCGTGGTTGCGAGAACACGCCGGACCGCGTGGCGCGCACACGCTTGACCACATCAAACAAGCTGCCCAAAACAATCCACATGGCCAGACCCGCGCCCAAGGCGGCAGTGCCCTGCCACTGGCCGTACAGCAAAGGAATGGCTGCACCCAGCACGATACTGAACACGATCACCAGGGCCAGTTGGCGCACCATATCCATCATGCTGGCACGCTTCCAATTCGCCATGACGCCAAACACGATCAGAACCAGAGCCGGGATCATCAAAGGCACAAACACCTTGTTGAAATAAGGTGGCCCCACGGAGATTTTGCCCAGGCCCAGCGTATCCATAATCAGGGGATACAAGGTCCCCAACAGCACCGTGCCCGTCACCACTACCAGCAAAACGTTGTTGACCAGCAGCAAGGACTCACGCGACACCACGGCAAACTGCCCACCTGCTCCGACACGCGGTGCGCGCCAGGCAAACAGGATCAGGGAGCTGCCCACAATGACGGCGAACAGACTCAGAATGAACACACCTCGGGCCGGATCTGTAGCAAACGCGTGTACTGACGTCAGCACGCCGGAGCGCACCAGGAAAGCGCCCAAAATGGACAGCGAGAAGGTGCTGATTGCCAGCAACACGGTCCAGTTCTTGAAGCTGCCACGTTTCTCCGTGACCGCCAACGAGTGAATCAGGGCGGTACCCGCCAACCAGGGCACAAAGGAGGAGTTCTCTACCGGGTCCCAGAACCACCAGCCGCCCCAACCCAGCTCGTAATAGGCCCACCAGCTACCTACGGCAATACCCAAGGTCAGAAAAAGCCAGGCCGAGGTTGTCCAGGGACGTGACCAACGCGCCCAACTGGCGTCTAGACGGCCTGCCAGCAAAGCGGCAATCGCGAAAGCAAAGGCCACCGAAAAGCCCACATAGCCCATATACAGCAAGGGAGGGTGAACAATCAGGCCAATATCCTGCAAGAGCGTGTTCAGATCCAGACCTTCGGCCGGAACCGGGAACATGCGCTCAAAGGGGTTGGAGCTAATCAACACAAACAGCAGAAAACCGGCGGTAATCAGACCCAAGACGCCCAGCACACGGGCCAGCATGGCTTCCGGCAAGGAACGCGAATAAATGCTGACAGCAAAGGCCCAACCCGTTTGCATGAACATCCAGAGCAGCAGCGAGCCCTCATGCCCGCCCCACACTGCAGCAATGCGGTAGAACAAAGGCAGTTTAGTGCTGGAGTTCTGCGCCACATAGGCAACAGAGAAATCAAAGCTCACAAAGGACCAGGCCAGACACAGCAAGCTGAAGGCCACCAAACCGAATTGCCAGCGGGCTGCGGGACGTGCAAAAGCCATCCAGGCCAAATTGCCACGCCAGGCACCATACAAGGACACAATGCCTTGGGCCAGCGCCAGTACAAAAGTCAGAATCAGGGCAAAGTGTCCAAGCTCCGGGATCATGGCTGGGCTCCTTGTTTCGCGCGCTCGGCCTGCTCCATGGCATGCATGGCCTCGGGCGGCATGTAGTTTTCATCGTGCTTGGCCAGCACTTCTTCCGCCACAAAATGGCCCTGTTCGTTCAAACGACCTTGGGCCACCACGCCTTTCCCTTCTTGAAACAGGTCCGGCAAAATTCCCGTATAGCTGACAGGCACCTGGGCCGCGCCGTCTGTCACCACAAAGTTCACGGCCATGCCTTGGGCGCCACCACGGCGAATGCTGTCCATCTGCACAATGCCGCCCACCCGGAAGGTCCGGTTTTCAGGGCTTTGCCCCTGGCTGACTTCAGTAGGGGTAAAAAAGAACACCAGGCTGCTTTGGAAGGCATTGAGGATCAGGGCGGTTGCCGCCCCCAACACGATCAATGCGCCCAGAATCAGGACCAGACGATTTTGTCGCTTAGTCATGGCGCTGGTCCCCCAGGGCGCGCTCATCACGTACCCGCTGCCAGGCCCGTGCCCGCCCTGCCCGGACGCTGAGCACTTCACCCAGCATCAACACGGTACAGGCCAGCACCGAGCCCCACACATACACGGCATAGCCGCCCATAGCGAAAAAATCGCCCACACTCGACCAATGCATCATCAGCCCTCCGTCAAGTTGCGAACCCAGGCGGTATGCGCCTCACGTTCAAGAATCAAATTGCGCACCCGGTACAGTGCGATAGCAATGCTGTAGCACCACATGGCCAGACTCATCAGCAACATGCCTGTCAGCATGACGGTGGCCATGGATGGCGAGCTGGTCAGCGATACCGAAGCCCCCTGATGCAAGGTGTTCCACCACTGCACCGAGAAATAGATAACGGGCACATTCACCACCCCGACCAAGGCCAGGATGGAAGCGGCTTTGTCCGCCCGGCGCGGGTCGTCGATGGCACCACGCAAGCCCATGAAACCCATGTACAAGAACAGCAGCAACAATTCGGAAGTCAGACGGGCATCCCAGACCCACCAGGCGCCCCACATAGGCTTACCCCACAGGGCTCCGGTGACCAGGGACAAGACCGTACAGATCGCCCCGGTCGGGGCCAGCGCGGCTGCCATCATGGCGGCGGTACGACTATTGAAAACCAGGCAGATCAAGGACCAGAAGCCCATGGCCAGATAGATCAGCATGGACATCCAGGACACGGGCACATGCAGGAAAATGATGCGATAGCCTTCGCCTTGCTGGAAGTCGGTAGGGGCCAAAAAGAAGCCTACATAAGCGCCGACCAGAAACAGCAGAAAGGCCAGGATGGCAGCCCAAGGGATAATGCGCCCGGCCAGAACATAGAAGTTTTGAGGAGCGGCGTAGCGATACAGAAAGTTCATGGAATTTACTCAAGAGCAAGGCGCAACGCCGCTGCCGTAGCAGGTGGCGCAAAGAACAAAGCCAACAGTAAAAAAGCGGCCAGAACGGACAGATGCGCTTGCGCACCCAATCCGGCCTGAACCGCTTGCACCGCCCCCGCCCCGAAAACCAGCACGGGCACGTAAAAGGGCAAAATCAATAAAGCCAGCAAAACCCCTGCCGAGCGCAGGCCCAACACCAGAGCCGCGCCAATCGCCCCCAACAAGGTCAGAACGGGCAGGCCCAGCGCCAGGGACAGCATCAGCACGCCCAGGCTGGACGTAGGCAGACTGAATTGCAGCCCCAGAATCGGAGCCAGCAAAAGCAAGGGCAAGCCTGTCAAAAAGGTATGTGCCAGCACCTTGCCCAAAACCCAAAGGCTAAGCGGCAGGTGAGAAAACAGAACCTGCTCCAGTGCACCATCCTGCTCGTCCTGTTCAAACAGGCGGCTTAGCGACAGCATGGTGGCCAGCAAGGCCGACACCCACAGCACGCCAGGCGCCATCTTGGACAGCAAGGCCGCATCCGCCCCCACACCCAAGGGAAACAGGCTGCACACCACCAAAAAGAAAACCAGTGGAATCAGGACATCGCCGGGGCGACGCATCGCCAGGCGCCACTCACGCTTCATCAAGGCTAAAAAGAGACTCAACATGCCTGCCCCAAATCCAGGTGCTGCACCTTCAAATCCCAGGGCAAGGTCTGGTGGCTAGTTAGAATGACAGCGCCCTGCTTATGCAGATGCTGCGCAATCAACTCGCCCAGAAACTTCTGACCGGCGCTGTCCAGCGCAGTCAGCTGCTCGTCCAGAATCCACAAGGGGCGATTGCTCAGGGACAGGCGCACCAGAAACACGCGGCGACGTTGTCCGGCTGACAGTTGCCGTACAGGCACGCGACGGTAAGCCAGCAAACCGCCAGCCAACAGAGCCTGATCACAAGCCCCCTGTTCCAGCGGCACACGATCCTGCATGAGCAGGCTGTCCAGATTCTCTTGCACCGACAAGCTGCCATTAAGCCCCGGCGCATGCCCGCCATACACCAGCTGCCGTCGGTAATCGCTATCATTGCTTTGCACGAGACGGCCGTGCCAGATCAGTTGGCCTTCGTCGGCCTGGGCGATATTGGCCAGGATACGCAACAAGCTGGTTTTGCCGCTGCCATTGGGCCCACTGACCAAACAACATTGGCCAGCTTCAAGCCTTAGGCTCAGCTCGGAGAACACACGACGCTGGCCCCGTCTACAGGTCAGCGAAACAGCTTGAAGCACAGCAACCCCTTGTCAAGAAAGCAAACAGAGCGAAGCCGCCCCTGAAAAAAGGCGGCTTGCTTAGCTCGCTAAGTAAAGACGAGCCCTCTTCAAGACAGGGGATGTTTTACTTAGTTCCACAATACCCACGAGAAACTCAAGCTTATTGATCTAGGCCAATCCGGGTTCAAGGCTGCATTCTTGATAAGATGCTGCCTTAGTACTTTCTTTGAGCAATAAACCATGAGCACCCCAATCACCCTGACTCCCCAGCCCCTCAGCCCCGAGGCTTTTGCTCCTTATGGCTGGATGTTGGGTAAAGGTCTGGCCACGGCGCCGGCGACGGCCGCCTTCAGCAATGCCGCCACTGACTTCTGGCACGAACATGCGTTTGACACAGGTCCAAGCGGTCAGACCGAAGTGCTATGGGTGAATTACCGCATTCAAGACCCCAACATCACGACCCTGGAAAACCACCTGCTGACGCAACAGGCACTGATCCCGCTGACTGGCGAAGTAGTCCATATCGTGGCCGAAAGCAAAGCCGAAGGCGGCCCGGATCTGTCCACCCTGAAAGCCTTCCGTATCCCTCAAGGACAAGGTGTGTGCATGCGACCCGGTTGCTGGCACAGCAGTCGGGTTGCTGGGGGTGAAGTGGCCTGTCTGATGTTGACGCGCATCTCTACCACGGTAGATCTGGTCGCCCATTTGAACGAGGGCGAACCCGCCACGGAAAGCGAGTTGCGTCCTCTGGAACAAAGCGTGGTGGTGGCGCTATAAGGTGCCCGCAGCAGAGCGCGACCATCGCTCTGCCCGACACCCGCATCAAAACGTCGATGCCGCGCCGTATTTCAGCGCCAGCTCAATAAAGGCGCGCATTGCAGCAGATTGATAGGCGCCCTTGCGCTGCATCAAAATGGCCCGCCGTTGCGGCGGGGCCGGGTCCAGACTCACAGCCACCAAATACTCGCTATTGCCGGCAATCGCGGCAGGCAACAAGGTCGCCAGACCCGTGCGCCGAACCACCTCGATCACGGCATTGAGCGAGTTCGACTCCATCGAAACCTTCAAATCCAGATCATGCTGACGGCAATGGCGTTCGATCTGCCCACGCGTGGCGAACTCGGGCGTCAACAAAACCAAAGACTCACGCATCAGCGTATCCCTATCGATGCTGCGGCGCTCGGCCAAGGGGTGCGTGCGGCTCATCACCAACGCCAGCGTCTCCACCAGTAAAGGCTGAAACTCCACGGCAGCCGAAGTCGGCTTTTCAAAAGCGATACCAATATCCAGCTCGTCTTCGACCAATTGCGTTTCCACACGCTCCTGCAGCATTTCCTGCACCACCAGGCGCACATTGGGATAGCGTCGGTAAAAGGCTTCCACCAAAGGGCCAATCAAGTAAGACGTAAAGGTAGGCGCCACCGCCACTCGCAAGGAGCCTCGACTCAAATCGCTGACGTCATGCAAGGCCCGCCGCCCCTCTTCCAGATCCTGCAAGGCTTGCCGGGCATAGCGCAAGTAGACCTCGCCCGCATCCGTCAAACGCACAAGACGTCCGGTGCGATCAAACAGTTGTGCGCCCAGATGTTCTTCCAGCTGGCGTACCTGCTGAGACAAGGCCGGTTGAGACACGTGCAAGGCGCGTGCGGCGCGGGTAAAGCTTTGATACTGGGCAACCGCCAGAAAATAATTAAGATGGCGCAAAAGCACAAGGGACCCTTCTATAAGCAAACCCAATGCAAAGCATCAGAAATCGGTATTTTACCTTATGACCCTGAAGGGTTAATCTTCTATCCAAGCCGAACTACAAGGACAAGGATGAAAGACATTATCGACGGTTTCCTGAAATTCCAACGGGAAGCCTATCCCAAGCGCGCCAAGCTCTTCAAAAATCTGGCCACACAACAAAACCCCCGCGCTTTGTTTATCTCTTGCTCCGATAGCCGTCTGGTCCCCGAGCTGGTAACACAACGTGAACCCGGCGATCTGTTCGTGATTCGTAACGCTGGCAACATCGTTCCCTCCTATGGTCCGGAACCCGGTGGTGTGACCGCCTCCGTGGAATACGCCGTGTCCGCCCTGCGTGTATCCGACGTCGTGATTTGTGGACACTCGGATTGTGGTGCCATGACCGCCATTGCCTCCTGTCAGTGCCTGGACCATATGCCCGCTGTAGAACACTGGCTACGCTACGCCGACTCGGCCCGCTTGGTGAATGAAGCCCGCACCCACGCCAACGAGCAGGAACGCATCTCTTCCATGGTGCGTGAGAACGTGGTGGCCCAGTTGGCCAATATCCAGACTCACCCTTCCGTGCGTCTGGCCATGTCCGAAGGCCGCTTGACCCTGCACGGCTGGGTCTACGACATTGAGTCGGGCACGATCGACGCCTATGACGGTGGCAGCATGAAATTTGTGTCCCTGGCTGACAACCCGGATGTATGTGCTGCTCCCTTGGTACGCCGATAAGTTCCTAGCGGACAAAATAAAAAACGCCATGCATTTGCATGGCGTTTTTTTTGCTACCTGCCTACGTTTATCCCCCCCTCAAAAACCTGTGCCTGTCTGTGTCAGGAATAAACGCCTCCCCACTATGATGGTCCTGAACCGATGATCTTTTCATCCCTCTGTTCCATCCGGGTCGCGCGTTCATCTTGAACATCAGGATATAACAAGCAAAGCGCTGTTCAGAACATGCCGCTCGGAGACTCTTTTTTAATGGCTGAACAATGAAAAAAACATGTCTTGCCCTGGCCTTGATGGCCTTGCATGCCGGGACACAGGCACAAGGCTTCTCCAACACCTACTTTATCGGCGACAGCCTGACTGACAGTGGGCAGTTCGGCTCGCGCTTTACCACCAATCCTGGCCAGGTCTGGTCCCAGGTACTGGCTCAGAAACTGGGAACCGACGCGGCCCCTAGCAGCCAAGGTGGTAACAACTATGCCGTCGGCGGAGCCCGCGTGGCTGTCGATGAGCTGCTGGATCCCAGCAAGCCTCCCAGCCCCACTAATCCCCCTTTGCCCGCCATGACCACGCAGACCGCTCAACTGCTGGCCATGCACAATGGACGCCTGGACGGACAGGCCCTGTACACCGTCTGGGGTGGCGCAAATGACTTGTTTGCCGCCGTAAAAGATCCGTTCAATATGTCCCAAATCGTGGCTGATTCCGTCGGCAATCAAGCCGCCTTGATCAACACGCTATCGCAAGCGGGCGCTCGCTACATTCTGGTCCCCAACATTCCTGATCTGGGCATGACTCCAGAGTTCGCCGGCTCCCCTATCAGCGCGGGTATCGCCACCTTGCTCAGTGACAGCTACAACCAGGCGTTTACCCAGCAGCTCAGTTCCAGCTCTGCCAATATCATTCCCTTGAACGTCTCGGCACTCTTGCATGAAGTGGCTGCCGACCCGCAGGCCTACGGCTTCAGCAACGTCAATACAGCAGCTTGCGGCAGTGTGTCCTCTCGCCTGTGTACGCCTGCCGATCTGGTGGCTCCTGGTGCAGACCAGAACTATCTGTTTGCTGATGGTGTCCACCCCACGTCAGGCGGCCATGCTGTTATTGCCGACTATGCCCACGCTGTCGTCAGCGCCCCCAGTCAGGTAGCCATGCTGGCCTCCGCAGCCAATACCGCCGGGCAGATGCAAATGCAGCACATTGACCGTCGTCTGCAAACCGTCAGTTCGTCACAAGACAGGGATCTGGCAGTCTGGTTCCAGGGAGAGGCCATCACGCGCAATGGCAGCAGTGCGAACTCACGTCTGGATGGCACGCAGGCAGCCTGGAAGCTGGGTTTGGATAAGCGTCTGGCTGATTGGACGGTCGGTGCCTACCTGTCTTACGACAATCTGGATGGCGATACGGACGAAAAAGGCACTTATAGCCAGAAGCGTCAGTCCGCTGGTCTGTACGGCCGCTGGCAGGCCGAGAATCTATGGGTGAACGCCCAGCTTTTCTACAGCGATCTAGACAATAAAACCCGCCGTCATATCCGTCTGGGTGCCGCCACGCGCGAGCACCAGGCCAAAGCAGGTGGCAGCCAATACGGCGGCAAGATCAGCACGGGTTACGACTGGCAGGCCGGTGCCGTCACCCATGGCCCGTTGTTAAGCCTGAGCATGCAGAAATCCAAGATCAAGGCTCTGTCGGAAGATGGCCGAGGTTTGTCTACCTCCATGGGTTTTGATGCTCAGGACCAGACTTCGGTACAAAGCAGCCTCGGTTACCAGATCAATGTTGCTGTCAGCAATCAGTGGGCCGTTCATGCCTCCGCACAGTGGCTGCATGAATTCAAGAAACCGGCAGAGCTGCTGGGCGCACGCTTGCAGGACGGCGTCTACAACCACCACCACTTTTATCTGCCTACGGATCAAGAGCGCGTGCGTGACACAGGCCTGTTGGAATTGGGTGCGACGGGTCAGCTAAGCAATAACTGGACGCTGGGAGCCGGTGTCAGCACCCAGGTTGGTAAAGGCACCAGCGCTCAAACAGCCTTGTACCTGAATACGGCTTACCGCTTCTAAGTCGGCAAGTCTTCACAACTATTGCGGCATCCTGGCCTGGCCAGGATGCCGCAATTTCAATCTGCTTTACGTACCGATCTGCTGATCAGCCCAACAAGGAATCCAGGGTCTGATTCAGCGTTTCCAAAGGAGTACCAACCGCCGGTAGCTTAGTCACTTTTCGACCATCCACATACAGCAAGGTCGGATAGGATTGCGCGCCTAAAGCCCGAGCCAGGGCAAAATCAGCCAAGGCTTGTTCCCGGCCTGAACCGTCAGTCAAATGGCGTCGCACAGCATCTACATCCAGGCCATTGGCAGCAGCGATTCCCAGGCAGACCTCCTGATCAGACAAGCTGCGTCCGTTCAAGTAGAAAGCCTGCTGCAACTCGTGCACCCAATGAATGGCCTGCTCCGGATCTTGCGCTCGCAGCACCGCCAAGGCCGTGGCCGCTTCCAGTGAATCCATGACAGTCGAGCCCTCCTCTGCCAAGGCTTTATAAGCAGCCCCAAACGTCGCCCCCGTCATTTGCGCGATGCGCTCGTTGGATTCGGAAATATAAGGGTAGCGGGACATGGGCGCAGCCCGGTCACCCACGAACAAGCCACCCGAGATAGCAGTAAAAGGAATGCGGTGCTTATTGGCCGCCTCGAACTCGACCATGCGTTCGGCAAAGCCCCAGCACCAACCGCAATACACATCCTGCACATACACAATCGAACGAGCGGGTAAATTGAATGTGTTCATGACATTCCTTCAAAATGGTGTGGCTTCCCGGAATGGGAGAGAAACGGCACTCCTGATCCTAGCCCCCAGACATGAAATGACACAGAGGATAAAAAGACGAGGACTCCACTTTATTGAATAAACGTCAGGAAATAAACTTCATTTCCTGACAGGTGGCAGCCTCTCGCGGCTCAATATTTCAAGCGGCCTGCAGCAGCACAGGCCTCACCGCGCTGAAGCTTGTAAAACAAGATCCCAAAACTGTGAGACAAGCCCAGGCTTCTGAGCCCAAACCCGCTCCTGTGTTGGAATCACACGACCTTCATGGCTCCCTTGAGAGCCCGACCGGCTTTACCTTCCCGGCACAATGCTTTTATAGTGTGGCTTCGATTCATTTCCCGTGAGGTATTCGTCCAATGCGCCACTAATGCCGCCGTCTCTTTGACGGCCAGTCTCCACCAGCCCCCACAACGCAGGGGGAGTTCCTGGCATTAATGGAAGCATTACGCATGACGAATCCTTATCTGACGCTGGAAAGCGTGTCCTATACCTTGCCGCAAGGCAAGACCCTGTTTTCCCAACTGAACGAAACCTTCGACTCGCGGCGCACTGGCCTTGTCGGACGCAACGGTGTGGGCAAAACCATTCTGGCTCAAATCCTGGCCGGAGAAATTCAGCCTGGCAGCGGCCGTTGCCTGCGCTCGGGAAAAGTGCATTATCTGGCGCAGCAAGTGGCTTCTGTCAGCGGCTTGCGCGTCGCCGATCTGGCGGGCGTAAAACCGGCACTGGACGCCCTTGCCCGGATTGAATCCGGCAGTAGCGCCGTAGAAGACTTCAATCTGATCGAAGACCGTTGGGATATTCGACAGCAATTGCAGGAAGCGCTGGAGCGCAATGGCCTGGGTCATCTGACTGCCGAGACGCCTGCCGAAACATTAAGCGGCGGCCAGGCCATGCGGGTGTCGCTAATCAATGCCTTGCTGTCTCAGGCCGATTTCCTGATTCTGGATGAACCCAGCAACCACCTGGATCGCGACAACCGGCTTGCGCTGATTGAGCAGCTACGACACTGGCCCCATGGCCTGCTGGTCATCAGCCATGATCGCCAACTACTGGACACGATGGAGCACATTGTGGAGCTGTCTTCCCTGGGGCTACGTAGCTATGGCGGCAATTACAGCCACTACGCCGAGCAGAAAGCCTTGGAGCAGCAAAGCGCCATGGACCAGCTTGAGCACCGCAAGCTGGAGCGTCAGCGCGCAGAAAGCACCATGCAAGAGCAGCGTCAACGTCAGGAGCGTAGACAGGCACGTGGCAATCAACAGGGCAAGCAGGCCAATCAGGCCAAAATCCTGCTGGACAGGCAAAAGGGCCGCAGTGAAGCCACCACCGGCAAACTGCGTCAACAACACGTGACGGCTCAAAAGCAGTTAGCGCAACGCGTGCAGGAAGCGGCCGAGTTGATCGAACAGGACAGCGCCATCAATCTGCATGCCCTGCCCTTGGTGCCGCTAAGCCGCCAACGCGTTGTGGAGCTGGATGAAGTAAAGCTCCCTTTTGCCCCGGTAGACCAAACCCCAATCTCGATGCTACTAAGCGGCCAGCAACGGATAGGTGTCATAGGCCCGAACGGATGCGGGAAATCCACGCTACTCAAGGTCATTGCAGGCCAATTGGCACCCGTTTCAGGCCACTGCAAAGTAGTGCCACAACATGTTTATCTGGATCAGGGCTTGGCCGATCTGGATCCACAGCAAACCGTGCTGGAGCAGATACAGGCCGTCAACCGCAAAAGCAGCGAAGGCGACTTGCGCATGCGTCTGGCACAACTGGGACTGGACGCCCAAAAAGTCACCGGCCCCAGCGCTGCCCTGAGCGGTGGCGAACGCCTGAAAGCCGCCCTGGCCTGCGTGCTGTACGCGGATCCTCCGCCACAACTGCTGCTTCTGGATGAACCCAGCAACCATTTGGATCTGCCTTCAACCTTGGCCCTGGAAACCATGTTGAGCAGCTACCAGGGCACGCTGATGGTGGTCTCGCACGACGATGCCTTCATGAACAATCTTGGGCTGACGGAACGGCTGGAATTTAGTGAAGAAGGCTGGAAATTACGGCCTTGGTAGCGGAGCAAAAACATAAGTGACTCGCCCCCGCTATCTTGACTGCAAACACTGATGGCGGTGGATCCGAGATCCGAATTCCGGAGCAATTGCCCACTAATAACAAGGTTTTGAAGCTGCTGCGCTTAATGAATTGAACTATCACTTCAAATTCACTGTCTTTACGCGAAAAACCTGACGCTTTCCAAAGCATCGAAGCTGCATGATTTTAGATGCACTCGTACAAAGTCTGCCTAAGGTTCCCAAGTAGTTCCCTTGCCAAACGCTCTGCTTCCTCACCCCTCGTATCCCAACGATCAACCACCTCACCGACATACGCCAGACGCGCATATTCCAAGGTCTTTGCCAGCTCCGCGGACAGCCTGGGAATAGCCCACTCTGCTGCCTGCTCTTTAGTCACAAAATCCCCATGAACACCTGTTCGCCACATGCGCGCCAAGGTCAGCAGAACATTGCGCTCGTCTCCACGCAGCCCTTCATGCAAGGGATCTACACCATCCCGCATTGCCTGGCGTATATGCTCGATCGGTGTAGCCGGAACATCTGCCAGCACATCGCTCCCCCATAACAACTGCGCCTGCTGGCGGGCCTGGGCCAAGAGCAAGGTATATTCCGGGTCAGCAGAGGCGTCGGACAAGTAGCCCTCCTTGAAGGCATCCCGCAGCCATTCACCGTAAATAAACTCCACCTTGGCCGGATGAACATTGCGTTGAAGATCTGCCAGACGACACACCACCAGCTCGATACAACGCGGACCACCAGGCGTGGCCGGATGAGGGGCTGAAACAGACAATAAAGCTGCAATCAGATCCTGACGCTGTTCATCTGACAGGGGAGCATCAACCACCGCCAATATATCCAGATCGCTATGTGGCCGGAGCCCTCCGGCCACAGCGGAACCGTGCAGATAAAGAGCTTGCACATTAGGGGTCAAGATTTTTTGTACGAGTTCCAAGGTAGCGCGCAACTGGTTGTTTGGATTTTCTGAATCCAGCATTCAACAAAGTCTCTTCAAAAACAGGATTAGCGACATAAGACAGCCATCAAGGTTGGTGGCCCCTTCCTGCCATGCACCCTCACAAACCCCGACTGCCCGTCAAACTCTTAGCGCGTCGCTGGATACGAAACCGGACGCACTGGCCCTTTATAAAGCCCAAAGGCCAGACCCGCAATAATCGCGCTGATCGACAAGGCCTCAACAAAACTTACTTGCTCGCCCAATATCAGCATGGAACTGCCCAAACCAAACACCGGAATCAGCAAGGACAAGGGGGCTACCGTGGACACCGGATACAGCTTGAGCAAGGAATTCCAGCCCCAGTAAGAAAAGTGCGTAGCCAGATAAACCTGAAACAGAATCGACATGACCGACATCAGGTTGATCGCCTCTGGCAGAGTCGTGAAGGGTTCGGCCCCGTGCAGCCAGTACGAAACCAGAAAAAGTGGAATAGGTGGAAACAGGCTGGCCCACACCATGAACGAGAAAATCTCCTTCACACCGGACAGTTTGATGATCACATTCCCGATACTCCAGGACACGGCACTCAACACAACCAGCACCAGCCCGAAGGTGGCATCCCCACCACCCTGAGACAAGATAATGCCCACCAGGCCCACAAACGCGATCAAGGCTCCCAGCAGTTGCGTCGCTCGCAAGCGTTCCTTGAACAGCAAAGCGCCCCAGCCCATCGTAAAGAAGGCACTAAGCTGAATCAGCAGCGAGGCCACGCCCGGATGGACACCCACCTGAATGCCATAGTTGATAATCCCCCACATGCCCAGGCCAAAAATAAAGCCATAAATCACCACATAGCGAAACGGGATATTGGGTCTGGGAATGAAGAACACCAGCGGCAAGGCCGCCAGAGTAAAACGTATCCCCGTAAGCAGAAAAGGCTCCATGGAAAGCAAGCCCAGCTTGGTGATCGGGAAATTCACTCCCCAAACCAGAGTGACCAAAATGGCAAGAATCAGGTGTTTTTTTTGCATGTCCGACAGCTCCAGACGAGGCCGGGGGGTCAATTCCCCCGGCCTGCTCCACTAGTTGATTGAAAACCGCTTCTGCATCAGGCAAAGCCCCGCGATTTCCATCAACAAGTGATCAGCAGACAAGCGCTGCTCACTAGAAAGCGTGGGGATTTTCTTCAGGAAATTTCTGACTCGACCGGCATCGAAAAAGGGCACCCGATTCAAGAGATCGCTATGAAGGGTGTCACTGACAAACTGATGCAGCCGCGACTGAGGTGCCAGACTGGCTGGCGGCGCACGGAAGTACTGTTTTTTGCGCTCGTAGATTTCAGCAGGCAGGTAAGGCCGCATTGCTTCACGCAAGGCGTACTTCTCCGTTTTGCCGCGTACTTTCATGGGAATGGACAGGTTGCACGCATACTCCACGACACGGTGATCCAGCAGCGGAGGACGTCCCTCCAGACTGCCTGCCATCTCCATGCGGTCACCCAGCGACGTCAGCACCAGATTGGGCAAACTGGATTTGGCCACCATATACAGGGCCCGATTCACAGGCGACCAGGACGCAAAGGAATGCGGCTTGAGGCGGTTATAGAACTGGCCATAAGGATCGCGATACGCATTTCTGTCCATAAAGCCCGTGCTGTACAGGCTGGCCAAAGGATCAAAAATTCCGGCCTGCCCATCCAGCCAGGAGACTTTGTGTCCCAACTCGCGATTCACCCAGGCCGTCCCTACTTCCTGACTATCCAGATAACGGCCAGAACCTGCCCCCATCTGCTGCAACAACTCGGACACTACGGTCTGGTCCTGCCCCTGGTTGTCGTACAACAGCATGTCACGGCGGCTATGGGGATAACCGGCAAACACCTCGTCTGCCCCTTCGCCGGTAATAACGGCTCGCATCCCATTGCTCTGTACAAATTTGCACAATAGGTACTTGCCTACGCTATGAGCATTGGTGAAGGGCACTTCAGCGTGCCAGAGAGCATGTTCGTAATTGTCTGCAAGGTCATTGGAGCTGACGCTAAGCACATTCATGTGTGCTTGGTTATGCCGGGCAGCAATCTCGGCAAAATGGCGCTCGTCGTAACCCTCTTCACCCTCAAAAGACAGGTGAAATGCTTGCAGCTGCTGACCTTGCAATTGCGTGCACATGCCCAGCATGGCTGAAGAGTCCAGGCCACCACTCAGGCAAACCCCAATTGGTACATCCGCATGCAGACGCAGTTTGACCGACTCCTCGACCACTGCGCGCAGCCCCTCAATCTGCTCTTGTTCAGAGCGCGCTTCCAGAGTCTGGCCTGAATCCGGAAAGCTCCAATCCCAATAGCTCTCGGTCTGAACGCCGCTTTGATCCACGATCAGCCAAGAGCCTGGTCGCACGCTGCGGATCTTCTGGAACACGGTACGATCGCGCAAAATGAAATAGCGATTCGCGTACGAATCCTCATCCCACTGAGCCGGCACACCAGCTGCCAGCAAGGCTTTGATCTCGGAGCCGAAGTACCATCGGCCATTATGCTCGGCGTAGTACAGGGGCTTGACCCCGATCCGGTCCCGGATCGCAATCAGTTGGCGACGTGCACGGTCATACAACAGAATCGAGAACTCGCCGCGCAGCTCTTTAAGCGCACGCACACCATGTCGCCGGTACAAATGCAGTGCAATTTCACTGTCTGACGATGTTTTAAAGCGGCAACCACTGTCTTCCAGTTCTTTGCGAATGCGTTTGTAGTCATAAAACTCGCCATTCACCATCAGAACCAGATCACCCTCGTCCGCGACAATAGGCTGGGTGCCATTTCCCAGGCCCACCAAACCCAGTCGCACATAACCAAAACCCACTTGCCCCATGGGGTCAAACCAGGTGCTGGAGCTATCGGGCCCGCGATGGTGAATTTCGCGCAAAGCCTGATCAAACATATTTCGGGGCAAGTCCGTAGGGACTGCAGAGAACACACCGACATAACCACACATACAGCTCTCCCTTACTGCTCATTTGTTTTTGATGCCAAGTCACAGCGCCATCGCTTGATTGGCGATTTAATTGAGAAACTTCTGCTTCTTGCTGATGCCGGGCTTAGCTCACCTTGTTCTTTTTCTTGTCCAGAAAATCTGCCAGCCTGGCACTGGTTTCCGGATCAGACTGAACCACGGCGGCAATCAAGGCCTCGGTCAGCAAACCGTCTTGCTGGCTTTGATCCGTGATACGCGGCAGCACATGAGTAATGGCGTAATTGGTCATGGGCAGATTGGAGGCAATCGTCCTGGCCAGCTCCTTGGCTTTGGCCAGGGCCTCGCCTTCGGGCGTCAGATACTGGGCAATACCTTTGGTGATGCTCTCCTCGGCATAAACGCTACGGCCTGTCAGCATCATGTCCGTCATCAGGCTCAAGCCCGCCAGACGAGGCAGGCGCACGGAGCCACCTACCCCCACGTAAAGACCACGCATGCCTTCAGGCAAAGAGAAAAAGGCAGTCTCATCGACCACTCGGATATGGCATGCCGTGGCAATTTCCAGTCCACCACCAATTGCCGCGCCCGACATGGCCGCCACGACGGGGACCTTGCCGTACTGAATCAGCTCGAAGGTCTCGTGCCACTCACGGAAGAAATGCACACAATCAATCACCGACTGATTGCGCACTTCACCCAGATCCAGGCCCGCACAAAAATGCTTGCTGGTGCTGTAGAGAACAGCTGCCCCAATGTCGCTGCCTATCGTGGAAAAAACACGACGCAATTCATGCATCACCGCCAAGGACATGGCATTGCGCTTTTCTGGCCGGTTCAAACCCACCAGCAGCACCGCACCTTCCTGCTGCACCGTTAAATACTCAAAATCGTCCATTCCCTCTTATCCCCAAGTAATTAATGTTTGCTGATCTTATGGGGACTGCCGGATTCCCACCTTTAAAAGTGGGTCAGTTTTTGGCAAAATTGGGCCATGAGCATTTCCGTGAATGACTACCCTCTGGAAAACTCGAACTGGGATGTGGAAGTCAGCCTGCGTGCCTTCACATCAGGGTCGATCTTTCCCAAGCACGTGCACCAGTGCGGACAGCTTGCCTATGCCGCATCGGGGGTTTTGTCGATGTTCACGGAAAAGGGAAACTGGGTCGTGCCCAGCAAAAGGGCACTGTGGGTGCCGCCGGGCGTGGCGCATGAAATGCATATGCGTGGCGATGTCACGATGGTGAATACTTATCTGACACGACAGGCAATCGAACAGGCGCAACTGCCTGACGACTGCCAGGTGTTCGGCGTCTCGCCCTTGCTGCGACATCTCTTTAGCGCAGCCATGGAACTACCTGCCGAACGGCCGGATTGCGAACGTACTCATCACGTCATTGGTCTACTGGTAGAAGAAATCCGGCTGATGCCCAGGCTGGGCCTGAGTGCCCCCTTGCCCTCTGACAGCAGACTCGGGGCCGCCTGTCAGCGCTTTCTGGATAATCCCACCCAGAATATCTCTACTGATGAGATGGCCGCCTGGGCCATGCTAAGCCGCCGCACCTTCACCCGTCGCTTCAAGGAGCATATGGGCATGACGTACCTGGCCTGGCGACAGCAAATGTGCCTGCTGGTGTCGATTACTCGTTTGGGAAATGGAGAGCCGGTCACCCGAGTGGCCTCGGATCTGGGCTTTAGCAGCCCCAGCGCATTTTCTACTATTTTTCGTCGCGCTTTGGGGCAACCGCCTAGCCAGTATCTGGCGACGAGCAGGGAAGTGCCGGTTTATTAAGTCTAACGCTCGCTTTTCATTAGCTTAATTTTCTGGCTTTTTTTATAACCTTTAAGAGCAACGTCACGCGTCATAAAAAAACAGGCCTTTGGAATATCCAAAGGCCTGCTATTTACTCTGCACGTCAAAAGACGCTCTAGGGTATTAGACGTTGAACAAGAAGTTCAGCACGTCACCATCTTTCACAACGTATTCCTTGCCTTCAGCGCGCATCTTGCCGGCTTCCTTGGCACCTTGTTCGCCCTTGCAGGCTACGAAGTCGTCAAAGGCGATGGTCTGTGCACGGATGAAGCCGCGCTCAAAGTCGGTGTGGATCACGCCTGCAGCTTGGGGGGCGGTATCGCCCACGCGGATGGTCCAGGCGCGGACTTCTTTAACACCTGCAGTGAAGTAAGTTTGCAGGCCCAGCAGGCTGTAGGCGGCGCGGATAACGCGGTTCAGGCCTGGCTCTTCCATGCCCAGATCGGACAAGAACTCAATCTTGTCAGCGTCGTCCAGTTCAGCGATTTCAGCTTCTACGGCAGCACATACAGCGACAACAGGAGCGCCATCAGCGGCAGCATAGTTCTGCACGGCTTCCAGGTGTGGGTTGTTGGTGAAACCGTCTTCTTTCACGTTGGCCACGTACATGGTGGGCTTGGCGGTGATGAAGCCGTAGGATTTGATCTGGTGCAGTTCGTCTTCGTCCAGCTTCAGCGAACGCACGGACTTGCCTTCGCCCAGTGCTTTCTCGATACGCTCCAGCAGAGCTACCAGCTTGGCAGCGTCTTTATCGCCCGAGCGAGCCAGTTTCTGGTTACGGTGCACGGCTTTTTCAACCACGCCCAGGTCGGCCAGCGCCAGCTCGGTGTTGATGATTTCAATGTCAGCCAAGGGGTCCACTTTACCGGCAACGTGAATCACGTTGTCATCGGCAAAACAGCGCACCACGTGCACGGTGGCGTCGGTTTCACGGATGTTGGCCAGGAACTGGTTACCTAGGCCTTCGCCTTTGGAAGCACCGGCGACCAGACCAGCGATGTCTACAAATTCCACCACGGCAGGCAAAATGCGCTCGGGGTTCACGATCTTGGCCAGATCTTGCAAACGCTGGTCAGGAACTTCGACCACACCGACGTTCGGTTCGATGGTGCAGAAGGGGTAGTTTTCAGCCGCAATGCCGGCTTTGGTCAGAGCGTTGAACAGAGTGGATTTACCAACGTTGGGCAAGCCAACGATGCCGCATTGCAGTGCCATGAGTATCCTGAAAATCAAAGAGTTATATAAACGATGCGCTATTGTAGCGCCCTTGGGCGCTACAGAGCCTGCAGACGGGTCAGAACAGTCGTGCCGGGGACACAGGCTAGCGCCTTGAAACCCGGGCTTGCCTATACAGGAATGCCGTCAAACAGCTTGAGCAGGCCAATAATCAGCAAGACCGGGCCACCATTGAAGATGGCATGCAGCACGATCGATGCACCAATGCCTCGACGCACTCGCAACCAGGCCAGTACCAACCCTGTCAAACATTGGGGCAGCACCAGCATGGGCAGCAAATACCAGCTCATACTGTTGAGCTGGAAGTTATACAAATGCAGCGCTCCAAAGGCCAGCGTTGCACCATAAAACACCCAGGGAAAGAAACGCCAATAGCGTCGCATGGATGAAAAGCGCCATGCCCTTCCCTGCAAGGCACCCACCAGCTTGCGCCACCAGCTACTGCCTGCGGGCAAGGCTTGGCGTGGCATGCCGGTATAACGGCTAACCCAGACAGCCAGGCACAAGACCAGCAAGCCTTGTATCAACCACCAGCCTGGTCCCTGAAACATCAGGAACACCGCCAGCGGAACAACCGTCAGCCATTGTGACGGCCGTCTCAGCACGAAACGAAAGACCAGCTCTTCCACAATGGGTGCCCAGATAATGGCTTGCACCCAGGGAATACGCGTCGGGTCCAGGCGATGCTGCGCACCGCCCACACCTGCTACCGAGACAGCGATCGGGCCCAGTACCAGCGCATTAATCAGCCAAAGCATGCCCGCCCATTGCAGCAGACGCTTCCAGGGCAAGGGAGCAAACCAGTCCAGATACCAGCCGTCACCCTGGACTCTGCCAGGCAAACGCCGGGCGCTGCGAGGGTGACGCAGAAAATAAAAGAAATCTTTAAGCTCGTCCCGGAAACGCATCTGGCTGCTTGGCGCTGGCTTCATGCGTCAAGCCTTCTGGGGCGCGTAAAGCTGGCGGGTCGCCTGCTCAAAGTCGCCACGCAGCAAAGCAGGCATCATGACGCGGCAACGGTTCATACCGTCCTCGATCTCGCGCAGCTCTTCATTGCGAGGGGTATGCAGTACAAAGTTCACCACTTGCTGGGCCAGGCCCAAGGTGCGAGGGTGACCAATGCCCAGGCGCAAGCGCCAGAAATCCGGTGTCCCAAAGGCGGACTGGATGTCGCGCAGGCCGTTATGCCCGGCGTGCCCACCGCCTTTTTTCATCTTCACCTGACCGGGCAGCAAATCCAGTTCGTCATGCAGGACCAGCACCTGTTCGGGTTTGAGCTTGTAGAAACGCATCAAGGCACCGGCGGCTTGCCCGGACTTGTTCATGAAGGTAATGGGTTTGGCGATGATGACGTTTTCACCTTCAAAACGCGCTTTGGCCACCCAGGAGAAAAAGGATTTTTCCAGGTTGAACGTTGCATGCAGATCATCAGCCAACTGGTCTGCCAACCAAAAGCCCGCATTGTGACGGGTGGTTTCGTACTCAGGGCCAGGATTACCCAGGCCAACAATCAAACGGATAGGCTCAGACATGAATGTTTTCGCAGAAAGCGCCTGCTCCGGCAAAGGCGCAGGCACAAATAACAAACCCCCGCCAGCATACGCTGACAGGGGTTGATTCGCCAAGCTGCGAGCCGACCGAAGCCGGCTGGCAATCTTGATTACTCGGCGCTTTCTTCTGTTGCTTCCGAAGCAGCAGCACCACCGCCAACTGGCAAAGCAGCAGCCAGCAGAGGGTTGGCTTCGTTACCAGCGTAAGTAACACCACGTGGCAGCTTGATGCTGTCCAGGTGTACGTTGGCGTTGGCAGTCATGCCGCTCAGGTCCACAGTGATGGACGCTGGCAGGTTAGCTGGCAAGCAGGTGATTTCCAGATCGGTCAGGATGTGGCTGATAACTTGGCTGCTCAGCTTGACGGCTGGGGACACGTCGCCACCTTCAAAGTTCAGAGGAACTTTGGTGGTGATGGCTTGCGAAGCCAGAACGCGTTGGAAATCAACGTGCAGAACTTGCTGCTTGTAAGGGTGCCACTGAACCGAGCGCAACAGCACTTTTTCAGCTTTACCGTCCAGTTCCATCGTCAGGATGGAAGCGTGGAAGGCTTCTTTGCGCAGGTTGTGGTAGGTCTCGTTGTGATCCAGAGCGATCACGACGGGTTGTTCGTCGCCACCGTAAACGATAGCTGGAACCTGGCCAGCGCGACGCAGGCGGCGGCTCGCACCCGTACCCTGTACATCACGCGAAGTAGCGGTGAATTTCATGTAGAACTCCAATTGCAGAACGCTTAATACGTACTGCGGAAAGTGGTAGCGAACTACCAAGTTGACGTGCGCCGCGACCAGCGCACGCTAAAAAACTTAATCAGTGAACAAGGAGCTGACGGACTCGGCGTTGGAGATACGCAAGATGGTCTCGCCCAACAGTGCTGCACAGGACAGCTGGCGAATCTTGCTGCATTCACGTGCCTTGGCGGACAAAGGAATGGTGTCCGTTACAACCAGCTCGTTCAATTGGGACTGCGTAATACGTTCGATAGCTTCGCCCGAGAGCACAGGGTGCGTACAGTAGGCGTAAACCGCCTTGGCACCGCGCTCTTTCAGAGCTTCAGCCGCTTTGCACAGCGTACCGGCCGTATCCACCATATCGTCCATCAGGATGCAGGTGCGTCCATTGACATCACCAATGATATTCATGACTTCGGAGACGTTGGCACGTGGGCGACGCTTGTCGATAATGGCCAGGTCCACTTCCAGTTGCTTGGCCAGTGCACGTGCGCGCACCACACCGCCGATGTCAGGCGAAACAACCACCATATCCTGGTAGTTACAGCGCCAGATATCGCCCAGCAAAATGGGGGAAGCGTAGATATTGTCGACAGGGATATCGAAGAAACCCTGGATTTGGTCAGCGTGCAGATCCATCATCATGACGCGATCGACACCGACCACTTGCAACATATTGGCCACGACTTTGGCAGAGATCGACACACGCGCCGAACGGGGGCGTCGATCCTGGCGGGCGTAACCAAAGTAAGGGATGGCGGCGGTGATGCGACCGGCCGAAGCACGGCGCAAGGCATCGACCATCACCATGATTTCCATCAGATTGTCGTTGGTGGGAGCACAGGTGGGCTGCAGAACGAAAACATCGCGACCGCGCACGTTCTCGTTGATTTCAACCATGGCTTCCCCATCAGAGAAGCGACCCACCGTCATTTTCCCCAGCGACATATCAAGGTGGTTGACGACATCGACAGCAAGGCGAGGATTAGCCGTGCCGGTGAAGATCATGAATCGGTCTTGTGCCATGATGGGAGATAGATTTTGATGCAGGAAAAGCAAAGCTGTTGATCGAAACCCCTACAAGGAAACGACTCAACAGCTTTACATTATCGCAGGCTAGGCCTGAAAGGTGGCTGGGGAAGAAGGATTCGAACCTTCGCATGCTGGAATCAAAATCCAGTGCCTTAACCAGCTTGGCGATTCCCCAAATACTTACTTAATCCAGTCGCGTAGCGGATGATCTTGCAAACCTGAACAAACCCAAGTTTGTTCGACCAGCAATTTACCACCATTTGATTCTTCGCTACCAGAAAAATCTATTTTACTGCTATTTTGGTCAATTTCAAACTGACCTGTCTTGGCGCTTTGTTCGTCTCTGCACTCAACAAACAAACAAGAACCTGAGCCCGTCATTCTAGCATTCAATTTTAATCTTTGCAAGCCCCGTTTTAAATTTCTTAAACCAGGATAAAGACTGAATGCTACTGACTCCAGATTGTTTCTGCCAAAATAAGGATTGTCGTCCTTGGCTTGCCAGAATTTTTCTTGCCAATCAGTAAAGAACGTCATTGTGATGGGTTTTTCATCACGTGTCAAGCATTCGGAGGTAAATATTTCCCCCGTGGATATAAATTGCGGCGGACGGATGATGATGTAGTGTCGTGGCGGCATCTGAATGGCTTGCAACTGCTCGCCCACCCCTTGGGCAAATGCGGCCTGTCCGAATACAAAAACCGGTACATCGGCGCCCAGGGGCAAGCCAATATCCATCAGGGCCTGACGGCTCAGGCCCAGGTTCCATAAACGATTCAGGGCAATCAAGGTGGTGGCCGCATCGCTGGAGCCGCCGCCCATCCCCGCTCCCGAAGGAATATTCTTGATACAAGAGATGTCTACGCCTTGCCGAGCGCCGGTCGCTTGTTGCAGGGCACGAGCCGCTTTGATCACCAGATCCTGCTCAGGCTCCACATCGCTCAAGGTACTGTGTGCCCGATGGATCTGCCCATCGCTACGTGGTACGAAGCTCAGGTAATCATTCAGGTCGACAAAACGAAAAGCAGTTTGCAAGAAATGGTAGCCGTCCTCACGACGACCCGTGACGTGCAAAAACAGATTGATCTTGGCCGGAGCCGGGACGTTGTAGAGCGCCATTACACAAACCTGCTCGGGACTTTACTGATCCACGACCAAGCGCACGCTGATGGAGCGGTTGGCTTCATGACGATTCAATTGCAGCAGGCGCGGGCCTTGTTCGTCGTAACGCGAGAGCGTCACACGCCAGCCGGACTGCTCAAAACTGCTTAGCTTTTGCTGGTCATCCCGGCGTTCGCTTTGAACCGGGGCACTACCCGTGCGGCCATGCAGCCAGTCACGCAAGCCTGCAACAGGAACAGGACTGCCCAAGACCTGTTCAACCAGGGCATCGGGATGGGAGGCCATTTCCTGACTACCGTCTGTGCGTTCCAGAATGGCGCGCCCCGGTAACACCCAGACTCGCGCCAAGGTATTACCCAAAGGATTGCTCAAATCCAGCATCAGCTTTTGGCCGTCGTCGCGCCAGGAAAAGCCCCCCTGCACGGCTTCGACCTGCGAGCTGGAATGAGTCACGCTCAGCGCAAAACGGCCTGAACGAGACAAGGCGCTTGCCTCTTGCGACGCATCCGTAACGCTGCCAAGGTCAGATTTGGGCGGTGTCGCACAAGCACTGAGCAAAGCAACCAGGGCCAAAGCCCCTGCTCGGGTCCAAGCCCGCTGTTTCAAGATACTCACGGCAGCGGTACTCCCAGACGCTTGATGGTTTCTGTCAGTGTTCGGTTTTCGGGGTCTTTGCTCAGGCCAGCCCGAAAGACCAGCATGGCATCATCACGACGGCCTTTGACCCACAGCACTTCACCCAGATGGGCGGCAACGTCCGCTTCAGGCAGGCGCTCGTAGGAACGCTGCAAGTATTCCAGCGCGGCTTGCAGATCGCCAACACGGAACAGATACCAGCCCACGCTGTCCAGAATATAAGGATTGTCCGGCTCCAGCTCCATGGCTCGTTCCAGCAAATCCTGGGCCTCGTCCAGACGGCGATTCTGATCCGCATAGGTGTAGCCCAAGGCGTTATACGCATTAGCATGGTCCGGGCGCAGCTCAATAACACGACGCATCAAGGTTTCAAACTTGTCGTGCTTGGCGCGCTGCTCGTACAACATGGCCAGGTTGTATTTGATCTCGGCGCTATCGGGCAACTCACGGTCCGCCCGCTCCAGCACTTCCAGAGCCTGGTCGGTACGACCGCTGTCTTGGTAGATAGAGGAATACGTCAAAGCCACAACGACCTGTTCGCTCATGTCGCGTGGCCGGGAGTTTTCAAGGGTACGACGTGCTTGCGGCAGATTGCCTTGGCGAGCCTGCAGGACGGCTTTATGAATCTGGGCCTGGAAACGCAGCGCGGGCTCTTCAATCAAGTCCAGCTGGCGAATGGCTTCGTTCATATCGCCCTGAGCTTCAGCAATTTGCACCAAGGACAAGCGGGCTTCAGAAATACTGGCCAAAGCCGTGTTGACGGCGTCGTTCAAGGACTGGCGGCGCTGCTGCTGGACCGCAATGTATTGCTCCAGCAATTTACGGGCCTGGTCAAACTCCTGGGCACGAATATGAATTTCGGCCTGGGTGTAGAGCAGATCAAAATCTTCAGGATTGGCGCGTTGCAAGGCGCTGACGATGGACTGGGCTTCGTCGAACTGCTGGCGCTCTACCAGCCGGTTGGCCAGCAGCAGTTGCAACTTGCGGCTATCCGGATTGGCTCGCACGAAGGTACGTGCACTTTGCAAGGCAGCCGAAGGATCAATCTTGATACCGTATTCCAGCACGCGCTGCGCGGCGGCTTCGGAATGCGGGTCCAGCTTCAGGGCTTCCCGTGCTTCGCGCTCGGCCCGGCTCATGTCCCCGGCACTCCAGGCGGTATCCGCCAAGGCCAGACGGGCAATGGGCAAGGAGCGCACGGGTTGCTGCAAGGCCTTGTCCAGCACTTCCAGCGCCAAACGGCGATCCACCATCTTGCTGACCATGCTCATGGCTTGGACCACGGCCTGCTCTTTATCCTGGGCGCGAGAGATACGCAGCCACAAGGCATCGGCCAAGCCTTCGGTCTGACCGCTGGAGGCTTCCAGGGCCAGAGCCGTTGCTTTAGCTTCGGGATCATTCGGGGCCAGCAAGGCCCATTCTTTAGCGGCGCGCAGCGCACGACCCAAATCACGGTCGGCCATGGCGTATTGAAAGGCGTTTTGAGCCAGGCGAGGATCGCTGGTGTCACGCGCCAAAGACAGGAAAGTCTGGCTGGCAACGTCGTATTCACCACGCGAAGCAGCCACTTCGGCAACCAGAATGCGATACAGAATGTCCGAAGTCAGGCTGACCAAAGGCAATTGCCCGCTGCGCAAACGAATCTTGTCAGCAGGCGGCTCCGCCTTGAGTATGGGAAGTGAGGGTTGGGCTTGCACCGAAACCGCTGCAAGCAACGACATCAGGCCCAGCTTTAGTGCTAAGGTCAGAGCATTCATCCAGAAAAACCCGTGCCCTGATACGCGCGACAAAACGCCCGATGGCACAATAAAGGAATCAGATTTGTTGATGGTATCACCCCCCCATGCCTGAACTGCCAGAAGTTGAAACAACTCGTCGCGGAATTGCGACGGTTATCCAGGGAAAAAATGTCCGACAATTCCTGGTTCACGAGCCCCGTCTGCGCTGGCCCGTGCCTGCCTCTTTGCCACAATGGATTGAAGGCCAGGTCGTCCGGAATTGCACGCGTCGAGGCAAATACTTGTTGTTGCATTTTGAACAAGGTGTCCAGATCGTCCATTTAGGAATGTCCGGCTCCTTGCGTCGTGTGGATCTGGATGAAGAACGCCGCAAGCATGATCATGCGGAATGGATCTTTGATGAGGCCCGCTTCCTGCTGCACGACCCACGACGATTTGGTGCGATATTATGGCATGCCCATAGGGACGGCCCTCTGGAAAACCACCTTTTGCTACGTACTTTAGGCGTAGAGCCTTTCGACCCCCTGTTCACCCCCGAGTATCTGCACCGACATCTGCAAGGGCGGCGTGTCGCCATCAAACAGGCCCTGCTGGGCGGCAAGATTGTGGTGGGAGTCGGCAATATCTACGCTTCCGAATCCTTGTTCCTGGCCGGTATTCACCCCGAACTGCCCGCCGGTGAAGTTTCCTTGCATCGTTGCGAAAAACTGCACTCGGCCATCTTGAGCACCTTGCAATCCGCCCTGGACTCCGGGGGCAGCACCTTGCGCGATTACGTCAATGCAAGTGGTGAACCGGGCGCTTACTTCGACATTCACGCCAATGTATATGAGCGTGCCGGCAAACCCTGCCCACGCTGCCAACAACCTATCAAACGGATAGTCCAAGGCCAACGCGCGACCTATTACTGCTCGCGCTGCCAGCGCCGCTAAACCCTCCCCCTTTTTTCTGACAGCGTCTGATGCCGGTTCCGGCAGGCAGGCGCTCGTCTGCTTTTTTGCCAACTAAGCCTACCCTATTCAGGTATTCACCTATATCTAACTGATTCACCATAAACTAATCTGACACCATCCCTATCGACTGTGGAGTCATTTTCATGAGCAAGTCCTTCGCCTCGCATAACGACCTGGAAGACAAAGTCGTTGCCTTTGAAAAACTGTCCGACAACGCCTACGCCTATACGGCTGAAGGTGATCCCAACACGGGCATCATCATTGGTGACGAGGCCATTATGGTGATCGACACCCAGGCCACGCCGGTCATGGCTGAAGACGTGATTCGTCGCATCCGCGAAGTCAGCGACAAACCCATCAAGTATGTCTTGCTGTCGCACTACCACGCCGTACGGGTGCTGGGTGCCTCGGCCTACAACGCCCAGGAAATCCTGGCCAGCCGCGACACCTACGACCTGATCGTGGAACGTGGCGAGCAGGACAAGGCCAGCGAAATCGGCCGTTTCCCCCGCCTGTTCCGCAACGCCGAATCCATTCCTCCCGGCCTGACCTGGCCCACCATGACCTTTGAAGGTCATATGACGGTGGACCTGGGCAATCTGGAAGTACACCTGATGCAAGTGGGTCGTGGCCACACCAAGGGCGACACCATCGCCTGGCTACCCAAGCAGAAAATACTGTTCGCCGGTGACCTGGTGGAATACCAATCCACCCCGTACGCAGGCGACTGCTACTTTCGCGAATGGCCCCGCACACTGGACCGTCTGGGAGACTTCAAAGCTGAACAAATGGTTCCTGGCCGTGGCCCGGCACTGAAAAACGCCACCGAAGTGCGTCAGGCCCTGGCCGGCACGCGCGCGTTTTTGACAGACCTGTACTCCAGCGTGCAGCAAGGCGCGGCAGCCGGTAAAGACCTGAAGACCATTTACCGTGAAACCTACGATTTCATGAAGCCTCGCTACGCAGACTGGGTCATTTTTGATCACTGCATGCCCTTTGACGTGTCCCGTGCCTACGACGAAGTCAACGGCCACGAAGACCCACGCATCTGGACCGCCGAACGCGATCTGGAGATGTGGAAACAGCTCGAAGGTCAGTAAGACGCAAGGCCAGGGAGAAAGAAAATGGGAGACATTAATTACCAGACCCTGGAGCTGACGCAAGCGCCCCCACCGGCTACCCATGCCCGCCACCCCGTTGTGGTGGTGGGTGCCGGCCCGGTGGGGCTGACCATGGCCCTGGATCTGGCGGCCAAAGGCCACCGGGTCGTGATTCTGGACGACGACACCACGCTGTCCAAAGGGTCACGGGCCATTTGCTTTGCCAAACGCACCCTGGATATCTGGGATCGATTGGGCGTGGGCTCGCGCATGATGGACAAAGGCGTGTCCTGGAATGTGGGCAAGGTTTTTTTCCGCAATCAGGAAGTCTGGAGCTTCAATTTGCGGCCCGAAGAAGGCCACCAGCGCCCCGCCTTTATCAATTTGCAGCAGTATTACTGCGAAGGTTATCTCTACGAAGCAGTCTGCGCTCAGCCCCTGATTGAACTGCGTTCCGGCCATAAAGTGCTGAACGTGGTGAATCAGGCAGAAGGCGTGCATCTGGACGTAGAAACGCAGCAAGGCAATTACACCCTGGAAGCAGAATGGCTGCTGGCCTGCGACGGCTCGCGCTCGGCCATTCGCCGTGCCTTGGGTGAAAGCAGCAGCGGACGCGTATTCAAGGACCGTTTCCTGATTGCAGACGTACGCATGCAAGCCGACTTCCCCGCCGAGCGCTGGTTCTGGTTTGACCCACCCTTCCACCCCAATCAATCTGTCTTGTTGCACAGCCAGCCGGACAACGTCTGGCGTATCGACTTCCAATTGGGCTGGGATGCCGACCCGGTTGAAGCCGTCAAACCAGAAAACGTGCTGCCCCGCATTCGTGCCCTCCTGGGTGCCGACGCCCCCTTTGAGCTGGAATGGGTCAGCATTTACACCTTTGCTTGCGAGCGCATGGAGCGCTTTCGCCATGGCCGTATTCTGTTTGCTGGAGACTCGGCCCACCGTGTCTCGCCTTTTGGCGCACGCGGCGCCAACAGCGGTATCCAGGACGCCGACAACCTGGCCTGGAAGCTGAATCTGGTTCTGAATGCCCAGGCTCCCGACAGCCTGCTGGACAGCTACAGCCATGAACGTGAATTGGCTGCAGACGAGAACATTCGCCATTCCAGCCGTTCAACAGATTTCATCACGCCTAAAAGCGAAGTCAGCCGCCTGTTCCGTGATGCGGCCCTGATTCTGGCGCGTCGCCACGCCTTTGCCCGTGTACTGGTCAATAGCGGCCGCCTGTCCTTGCCCAGCGCCTACCCGGACAGCCCCTTGAATACGGCTGACACACACGAGTTCTCCGCCACGGCCACACCGCTAGGAGCCTGCGTCCCCGATGCACCTATAGAACAAAACGGTCAGCAAGGCTGGTGGCTGGGTCAATTGGGCAGCGGCTTCACTCTGCTGGAGTTTGGCGAAGGCCAGGCCAGCCAGTCTGAAGTGGTAGACGAACTGGTCGCCCAAGGTCTCTTGACCCGCCTGCGTGTCTGGCCCGCTGGCACCAGCGCTACCCAGGCCCAGGGCGGCATCATCGACAGCCAGGATATGCTGCGCCAGCGTTACGACGCCCAACCCGGTTCCTGCTATCTGATTCGCCCCGATCAACACCTGTGCGCCCGCTGGCGTCATCTGGATGGGCAAGCTGTCCGGGCTGCCTTGCACAAAGCCTGTGGCCATTTCCTGGAGAGTGCTTCATGTCTACACTGAATACCGATACCCCCCTGGAACGGGCTGACGACTTCTACCAAATGTTGATTGATGCCCACCAAGGCCTGAGCACAGCACAAAGTCATGCCATGAATGCCGCTTTGGTGCTGTTGCTGTGCAATCATGTCGGCTCGCTGGATGTGATCAAGCAAGCCTTGGACGCCGCCCGCCAGACCTGCCTGGAGCAGGCTGCCTGAATCTGGAGACCCCTAATGAGCTCTTTGAATTATCAGATTGGTTTTGGTAACGCTTTTGCCACCGAGGCTCTGCCCGGTGCGCTGCCACTGGGACGCAACTCGCCGCAGCGCTGCCCTTACGGGCTGTATGCCGAGCAGTTGTCCGGCACGGCCTTTACCGCTCCGCGCGCCGATAACCGCCGCTCCTGGCTGTACCGCATTCGCCCCAGCGCCAAGCAAGGAGCATTTACGGCATTTGAAGGCGCTCCCCACTGGAATGAAGACTTTGGTCAAGGCCCGGCCAACCCCAATCGCCTGCGCTGGAACCCGCTGAATCTGCCCGGCAAGCCGACCGATTTTCTGGCTGGTGTCCATACCTGGGCAGGCAATGGCAGCAGCGACTCGCAAAGCGGCGTTGCCATCCATCTGTACGCCATCAACCAGTCCATGGGACGGCGCGTGTTCTATAACGCCGACGCCGAAATGATGTTCGTGCCCGAGCAGGGTCGCCTGCGGCTGGTCAGCGAACTGGGCATCATGGAAATCGAGCCTTGCGAGATTGCCGTCATGCCGCGTGGCGTCCGCTTCAAGGTAGAGTTGCTGGACGATGTGGCCCGTGGCTACTTGCTGGAAAACTTCGGCGCTCCTCTGCGTTTGCCCGAACTGGGTCCGATCGGCTCCAACGGCCTGGCCAATGCCCGCGACTTCAAAACACCGGTAGCCTGGTACGAAGATGTCAGCGAGCCGCATGAGCTGGTCACCAAATTCACAGGCGGCTTCTGGGTTGCGCAACTGACGCACTCGCCCTTGGACGTCGTGGCCTGGCATGGCACGCACGCCCCCTACAAATACGATTTACGTGACTTCAATGTGATCGGCTCGATCAGCTACGATCACCCCGATCCCTGCATTTTCAGCGTATTGACCTCGCCCTCCGACACACCCGGCACGGCCAACCTGGACTTTGCTATTTTCCCGCCACGCATTCTGGCCATGGAAAACACCTTCCGCCCCCCTTGGTTCCACCGTAACTTCGCCAGCGAATTCATGGGTCTGATCCAAGGTGTGTACGATGCCAAGGCCGATGGCTTTGCACCCGGCGGCTCCAGCCTGCACAATTGCATGAGCCCGCATGGCCCCGATGCCAACACCTTTGACAAGGCCAGCAGTGCGGACTTGAGCAAGGCAGACTATCTGCGCGGTACCATGGCCTTTATGTTCGAGACCCGCAAAGTCATCCGCCCCTCGCCACAGGCCTTGCAAAGCGACAGCCTGCAAGCCAATTACGATGCCGTCTGGGACGGACTGGAAAAACACTTCTCTACGGAACAAAAGGCATGACCCGACCTTATCTGAATGACACTCACGACCCCAAGCTGCAAAGCTGGGTGCCCGGCGCCAACGAGGCCGATAACGGTTTCCCTATCCAGAACCTGCCCTTTGCCGTGGCCCGTCGCCGTGACAGTCAGGAAGACTTCCGCGTCATGGTGGCCATTGGCCCCTACGCGCTGGACCTGGGCCTGCTGGCCTGCGATACCCCCTGGCACGGCAAAGCCGCCGACGCCCTGGCCGCTTGCGTCAAACCTGCACTGAACGGCCTGATGGCCTTGGGCCAGGAATACTGGAGCGCGCTGCGTGCCGCCTTGTCACATGACTTGCGCCAAGGCTCCTCTGCGGAGTCGCGCCTGCGCCCCATGCTGATCGAGCGCAGCAAGCTGGAATACGCCCTGCCCGCCCAAATTGGGGACTACACCGATTTCTATATTTCCGTGCACCACGCAACGGCGGTGGGCAAACAGTTCCGCCCTGATGCGCCCTTGCTGCCCAACTACAAGTGGGTACCCATTGGCTACCACGGCCGTGCCTCCAGCATCGGTGTGTCCGGCCAGCAATTCCCACGACCCGTCGGCCAGACCCGCCCACCCGAAGGGCAGGAGCAGCCCAATTTTGGTCCTTGCCAACGCCTGGACTTCGAACTGGAAATGGGCATTCTGATTGGCAAAGGCAACGAAGCCGGTCGCCGTATCCCTATCGCTCAGGCAGACGAGCACGTTTTTGGCCTGTGCCTGTTCAATGACTGGTCGGCGCGCGATCTGCAAGCCTGGGAATACCAGCCTCTGGGCCCCTTCCTGGCCAAGAACTTTGCCTCGACGATCTCCCCCTGGGTAGTGACACTGGAAGCCCTGGCTCCCTTCCGTCGCCCCTTCAGCCGCCCCGAGTCTGATCCCCAGCCTCTGCCTTATTTGCAGGATCAGACCAACCAGGAAAGTGGCGTTCTGGACGTGGAACTGGAGGTGTACCTGAGCACCGAACAGTCTCGCCAGCAAAAGAAAGACCCCGCTTTGCTCTCGCGCAGCAACTTCAAGGAAGCGTATTGGACTGTGGCCCAATTGGTCGCCCATCACAGCGTCAACGGCTGCAATCTGCAAACTGGAGACCTGCTGGGCACCGGCACCTTGTCCGGCCCGGCCAAGGGTCAGGAAGGCTCCTTGCTGGAAATGAACCAGGGCGGCAAAAACCCCATCGACCTGCCTTGGGGCGAACAGCGTAAATTCCTGGAAGATCAGGACGAGATCATTTTGAAAGGCCTGTGCCGTCAAGATGGCTACCCGACCCTGTCTTTTGGTGAATGTGCCGGTCGAGTATTGCCTGCCGTGCCTTAAGTTCAAGGCACCAAAACCTGCGAAGGTCTGATTGGCAAGAGACGCTTGCTTGTGAACAACACCCCGCAGCCGCTACCTGGCTTCGGGGTGTTGTTACGTAAAACCTATAGAAACAGGCTCGCAAAAACAAAAAAGGGACTTGAAGTCCCTTTTTGCAGATTCATGGAGCCACTAGGCAGGCAATTGCTTATGTCTGGCCCAAGACCACAAGATATAAAACAGCACGCAGCCATACAGCCCCAGAACAGCGCCTGAAGCCAGCACTTGGCTAAGAAAATGGTAGCCCTGCATGATACGTAAAAAGCCGAACAACAAACCGGCGCTGACACCCAGCACAAAGCCCCCGGCGGCCAATTTTCGGCAGCCTGTCATGACGCCCACAAAGAACAGGGACAGGAGCACAAAGCCGGATGCGGCATGAGCACTGGGCAAGGCATTGCCTGCTTCAGCCCAGGAGTACGCCCAGAAGTAGGTGGGCATGGATTCTGTACCGCCAAACATGGCCAGATTAAAGGGGCGTGGCATGGCGGTCAGATGTTTCAGTACGCCTACCATTAACGGGCCACTACCCATGAAGAAAGCCGCCCCCGCCCAGGCCAGTTGGCGGCGGGAGCCCTTGGGCTGCCGCCAGGCCACGATCGTCCATACCACTGCGCCGCCAAAGGGAACGAACCACACCAGCCTGCGCCCGAATAAATCGACAAAAGGCTGCAATCGCCAGGAAAAATCCTGGACTTGTGGGTCATAGAAATAGGCACTGAGTGACAGGTCCGTTGCTGAACCCATCGTCACTGCCGCAACGATTCCCAAAACAGTAAAAAAAACGGCACTGGCAACGATATAAGGACGAAAAAACATCTACACACCAAGTAGCTTCAATCAGTCGGGCAATACTTTACCGGGGTTCATGATCCCCAAAGGATCCAGCGCCGTCTTGATCTGCTTCATCAAGGCCAGGGAAACTGGGTCTTTATAACGGGGCAGCAGTTGGCGCTTGAGCTGGCCTACGCCATGTTCGGCACTGATGGAGCCATGGAAACGGTGCACGCTGTCATGGACCAGCGCATAGATCTCATCCTGACGCTTCAGCAGCTCCTCTTCCGTGAAAGCCGTGCCGCGCGCAACGTTGTAGTGCAGGTTGCCATCACCCAAATGCCCGAATGTCACGTTCTCCAGACCCGGGAAGGCTTCTTGCAAAGCCTTGTCCGTCTCGTGCACGAACTGGGACATCACAGACACAGGGATGGACACATCATGCTTGATGCTTTTCCCATAGGCTTTCTCTGCCAGTGGAATGCTTTCACGCAAATGCCAGAGCGCCTTGCTTTGTGCGATGGTCTCGGCGATAACGGCGTCTTGCACCAGATCTTGCTCCAGAGCCTGACCGATCACGCTTTCAAAACGCTCGCGAGCATGCTCCAGGCTTTCGCTATCAGACAGCTCCAGCAAGGCATACCAGGCTGCTTTTTCAGCTGGACCCTGGAACGGCATGCGTTGATCGGGGTAGCAGTGCAACACAGCTTGCAAGCAGTTGCCTGCAATCAACTCAAAGCCGGTCAAGGACGCCGCCAGACCCTGACGGGCCAATGCCAGCACCTGAACGGCATCTTCAATCGTATTCAATGCCAGCAAGGCGGTGCACGCTGCTACAGGCTGGGGATAGAGCTTGATGGTCGCGGCGGTGATGATACCGAGAGTGCCTTCGCTACCAATAAACAGGTTGCGCAGGTCGTAACCGGTATTGTCTTTGCGCAGCCCAAGCAGCCCATGCAGAATTTCACCTTGGGCAGTCACCACTTCCAATCCCAGGGTCAGGTCACGAGCATTGCCGTAACGCAAAACCTGTGTACCGCCTGCATTGGTGGCCAGATTGCCGCCAATCGTGCAGCTGCCTTCTGCGGCCAGACTCAAGGGGAACAGACGCTGATGATCGCGGGCGGCCTGCTGCACATTTTGCAAAATGCAGCCTGCTTCCACCACCATGGTGTCGTTGTCGGTATCCACGCTGCGAATCTTGTTCAGGCGCTCCAAAGACAGCACCAGCGCAGTGGCGCTGTTGTCCGGCGTTGCGCCCCCGCACAAACCGGTATTGCCGCCTTGAGGGACAATAGGCACGCGATGCTCGGCACATAGACGCACGACCTGGGCCACTTCTTCTGTCGTTGCAGGCCGGGCCACCGCCAAGGCAGTACCGGTATAGCGTCCACGCCAATCCTCCAGGTACTGCTGCATGGATTGTCCTGTCAGCACATGTTGCTGACCAATACGCTGTTCAAGTTCGTTCAGAAAAGTCATGACCCAAGCCACTCAAGAAAAACAATCAGGCGCTCTTGCTGTCGCGCTACAGCTCTTAATGGTAACTCACGAAAGCCGGTGGCATTCGCGCTAAACTTCTTTCTTTGTGTATTCGTTCAGGACGCGACAGTGACCCACATTCCCGCTCTACCGACCGCTGTATTCAAAGCCTACGATATTCGGGGCACCGTTCCCGAGCAACTGAATCCCGACTTCGCCTACCAATTAGGTCTGGCCCTGGCGGCCTTGGCCCGTGAACAAAACGTGCAAACCCTGGTAGTGGGTTACGACGGCCGCCACAGCAGCCCTGCTCTGTCTCGTGCCCTGCAACAAGGGATCCAAGCAGGCGGAATCAACACAGTCGATCTGGGTATGGTTCCTACTCCCGTCGTCTATTTTGCGGCCAATGTACTGGAAACCGGCTCGGGCGTAGCCATCACAGGTAGCCATAATCCGTCCAACTACAACGGCTTCAAGATGATGATGGCCGGCAAGACCTTGCACGGCCAGGATATCCAGGGTCTGATGAAACGCATGCAAGCCGGTATTGAGCCTGCGGCTCAAGCAGGCACCGGCGAGAAAAAGGACTTGCTGGACCAGTACGTCAGCACCATCGCCGAACGTGTCAAACTGGCCCGTCCCATGAAAATCGCCCTGGACTGCGGCAACGGCGTGGGGGGCGTCGTGGCTGCTCGCCTGTTCAAGGCCCTGGGTTGCGAAGTGGACATGCTGTTTGAGGATGTAGACGGCAGCTTCCCCAATCACCACCCGGACCCGGCCGAGCCGCACAACCTGCAAGACCTGATCTCCCATGTTCAAAACACGGACTGCGAAGTGGGTCTGGCCTTTGACGGTGATGCTGACCGCCTGGGTGTGGTGACTCGAACGGGTCAGATCATCTGGCCTGATCGTCAGTTGATTCTGTACGCGCGCGATATTTTGCAGCGCGAACCTGGCTCCACGATTATTTTTGACGTGAAATGCAGCCGCCACGTCGCTCTGGAAATTGCCAAGGCCGGGGGTGAGCCCTTGATGTGGCAAACCGGCCATTCGCTGATCAAGGCCAAACTGGCCGAAACGGGTGCCCCTTTAGCGGGCGAAATGAGCGGCCACGTGTTCTTCAAGGAAGGCTGGTACGGCTTTGATGATGGCTTGTACACAGGCGCACGTCTGCTGGCGATTCTCTCGCGCGGTGACAACCCGACGGCAGAGTTGGAAGCCTTGCCGCAAGACCTGTCCACACCGGAACTGAAACTGCCGCTGGCCGAAGGCGAGCCTCATGCCTTGATTGCCCGCCTGCAAAAAGAAGGCCGTTTCCCCAGTTCCAATCAGCTCAACACGATTGATGGTGTACGTGCCGAGTATCCGGACGGCTTCGGTCTGGCTCGCGCCTCCAATACCACTCCAGTGATTGTGCTGCGTTTTGAGGCCCAGTCCCAAGAGGCGCTGGATCGGATCCAGGGAGAATTCCGGGCGGCACTGCTGGCTTTGAAGCCGGATGCAGCATTGCCTTTCTAAAGCCGTGGAAGTTCACTCATGCCCAGATCCCTGCTCGCTGGTCTCTAGTCTCTAGTCTCTAGTCTCTAGTCTCCAGCGCAGTATAAAAATGCCTCCACGCGGCAACTTTGGCTTGCTGTCCCCCAAGGGGGCACTTTTTACCGGGACGACTAGCCTTGGGGCAGCACAGCGATAAAAAAAGAGCTGCACTGCCTCTGAAACCTTGGATTCAACCCCAAGTCACAGCAAGCAGTTCAGCCCGTTTTTTATGCCTTGGCCCAAGCCCCAGGCAGCCAAAGCCTTAACGGCTCAAATACTGATACAGATCCAGATGAGCCTCGCTGATACGGCCTATATCAAAAGCCTCTTCAGCCAGACGGCGGCTTTCCGCCCCCATGGCTTGCCGCTTGGCCGTATCTTCACCCAAGTCCATCACAGCCGCCGCCAATGCCTGCGCATTACGCACTGGCACCAGCACACCGGTCACGCCAGGTTCGATGGCATCACGGCAACCGGGTACATCCGTTGTAACCACCGCGCGCCCGCAGGCTGCGGCTTCTACCAAGGACTTAGGCAGGCCCTCACGGTAGGACGGCAGCACGGCAATGTGTGATTGAGCGTAAAGCTGCGCAATATCGCTACGTTCGCCCAGACACTCCACCACGCCCTGCTTTTGCCAGCTCTGCCACTCCTGATCGCTGATACTGGCCGGATTACCGGGGTCGGGACTGCCAGCCAGTACCCATTTAACCGGGCTACCTTGAGCAGCGCTGATGCGTGCAGCTTCAACAAACTCACGCACACCTTTATCTACCAGCAGGCGCGATACCATCAGGGCAACGGGCGGGCCTTCGGGCTCTGGCAAAGCCTGAAACTGATTCAAGTCCACGCCTGAGCCACGAATCAGGACGCACTGATCGCGTTTGACAACACGGTCTTCCAGCAAGACATCACGGTCATTGCTGTTCTGGAAAATCACGCGGCTATTCGGATGTCCCAAGGCAATGCGGTAAAGCTGCAGGGCAATCCAGCGCACCGGATCAAAGGACTTGTCGCGCTTGGTAAATACATAGCCCAGCCCGGATACAGCGGCCAGAAAACCAGGCACACCGGCCAGTCGCGCTGCAATCCCGCCATACAGAACCGGCTTGATGGTGACCGCATGCACCAGCTCCGGACGCTCACGGCGAAACAAACGCCACAGGGCCCAAATAGTTTGCAGCTCTTGCAAGGGGTTGGTCCCGCTGCGTGTCATGGGCAAAACATGGTGATGCAGGCCGTGACGCTCGATCTCGGCAACCGCCGGGCCGTCCATGGTAGCGACATGCACGTCATAACCCTCACGTTGAGCGGCTTGCGCCAAAGGCAAACGATGCGACAGGAAAAAAGCGGGGTTATTGACCACGAACATCAGCATGCGCGTTTTCTTGCTGGTATTGTCCGTCAAGGCACTCAAGGCCTGACGGCTGCGCTTGCGCTTGGGGGGATACTGCGCCGTCAAGGTCTTCCAGGCCTGCGTGTAATTCTTGACCATGCCTTCCAGGGAGAACAGGCGGGCAACCCGTTCACGCGCATGCTCATGACGAGCCTGCCAGGAAGGTGCACCCAGTTCATCAACCGCGCTATTGATCGCGCCTGCCAAGGCTTCAGCATTGCTGGGGGGTACAATCCAGCCCTCATTACCGACGATCAAGGCAGCATCACCCACATCGGTGACCACATTGGACACCCCCGCAGCCATTGCTTCGCAGACCACGTTGGGAAAACCTTCTGCCGAGCTGGACAAGACATGCACGTCCAGCGCATTCATCAGGCGAGGGACATCGCTGCGTCGTCCCATCAGGATGACGCTCTCGCGCAACTGATGCTGATCCAGCAAGCGCATCAAGGTTTCGTTATTACTGTCCATGCCATCGCCAATCAAAAGGCAACGCAAGCCTGGATGACGGTGCAGGCTGCGAGCTAAGGCGGCCAGCAGATTGGGATGATCTTTAAGCGGATTCCAGCGGGCCACACTGCCAATAACAGGCGTATCCAGTGACAGGCCCAATTCTTCGCGCACTTCTTCACGTGCCTGCGGGTCAGGATGCCAACGGCTTAGATCGTAGCCATTGGGAATCACTTTCATGATGTCCGCACGATAACCCCACTGCTTGTGACGTCGGGCGGCATTTTCTGCGCAGGACACAATCAAATTGGGAATAAAACGTGACAGGCGGGCGCACAGCCAGGCCACCATACGAGCTTTCGGGCTGCCTTGATACAGATTCGCGCCCGAGTTACGAATACCCCAGGACACAGCCGGAATGCCGACCAGTCGCGCTGCGGCACCACCGATCAGATCGGAGTGATACATCCAGGTCTGCACCACATCGGGCTGCAAATCGCGCAGCAAGCGCGTCAGCGATCGCAGACCTTTCAGAAAGCCCAGCGGCGAGTGCATGTGCAGGCAGTACAAAGGAATGTCTGCAGCCCGTAGTTGCGGCCCGAAAACATCTTCCTCGCCCAGAGAAATCACAATATGTTCGGTATCTTGACCGGGTGCTGTCACCAAGCGGAACAAGACGGTTTCTGCCCCACCCTGCCCCAGTCCCGCAATAATATGCACGACTCGCAAGGGCGGCGTTACTTTCTCCAGCTTGTCATCCACGGCGTCTGTGTCCTGATTGAACGACCTTGGCTGCATTGCACTCATGCTTTGGCTCCCTCTTCGATACCGCCACGGGCGGCCTGAAAGACCTGGTCCCAGTTAAGCAAAACCTGCTCTAGTTCATAACGCTGACGCACCGCTGCAGCGGCACGACGGCCCAAGACGCCCCGAAAGACGCCATCCCCCATCAGCTCGGCCAGGGCGGCAGTCAAGGCACCTTCATCCCCTACCGGCACCAGCAGGGCATCCTTGCCATCGGAACTGATTTCGCGCGGGCCGCTGGGGCAATCAACCGTCACGGCGGGCAGGCCCATGGCCATGGCTTCCAGCAACACGTTCGGAAAGCCCTCTACTTCCGAAGTCATGACAAAGGCATGGGAGCGCGCCATTTCCTGCCAGGGCTCAGCGGTCTTGCCGGCCAGTTCGATACGGTCGCCCGCGCCGGACATGGCAATCTGCTGCACCAATTGGGCTCGCTGCGGGCCATCACCCCAGATTTTCAATTTCCACTCCGGATGCTCGGCGGCCAGGCCTGCAAATACGCGGATCAAGACATCAAAACGTTTGGAGGGCACCAGACGCCCCATGGCCATCAAGGTGCAGTGACGGTTCTCCTCCACCCGCACCTCGCGCTGCACGGCATTCAAGGCCTGCGGCAAGGGGTTGGGAACCACCATGACCTGCTTCATGCCCGGCACCATGGCCTGGAACGCCGCCACACTGGCTCGGGTTTGCACAGTCACTACCTGCGCCTTGGGGTACAGACGGCGGCGCAGGCTTTGCAGCAGCTTGCCTGCGCTGCTGCTAAAGGCCGGGTTGGTGCGTTCACCCACCACAATAGGGACGCCCATGCCGCCCAGCCCCAGCAACACATTGATATTCACATTGGTCAGAAAAGACACGATGACATCAGGCTGTTTTTCATGCACCAGCTTGCGCATGGCGCGCAGCTTGGCCAAGGGTTTGGGCAACCAGCTACCGCGCATGCGATGGGCCAGCCACACCAGTTCCACCTTGGAGTCAATAGGGTAAAAGGCGCTGCCTCCTCCACTATAAGTAGGCACCAGGGTGACCTGATCGCCCCGCAAACCCCAGGCATTGGCCAGGGTGGAAGCGACGCGCTCGGCGCCGCCTGCGTTCAGGGAGCTGACGAAAAACAGAATATTCACTGGGCCTCCGTGGGCTCATCGACCGGGTAGCTTGGGCCTGCTGGCACTAGGCAAAGCGCCATTTTAAGGCCGACGCAAGCACTGTTCCAACACTTGCTGCCATAGCGCCAGAACTCGGGCCGAGGAAAAACGATCGCGCACATCCGTGGCGCGGCGTGCCAATCGCTGACGCTTGTCGTCGTTGGACATCAGGTCGGATAAATGGGCTGCCAGGGCTTCCACGTCTTCAATCGGGCGTACCAAGACGCCGTCAATATTGGCGCGGATAATCTCGCGCGGGCCGGTATCGCAATCAAAGGCAACAGCGGTCAAACCGCTGGCCATGGCTTCCAGCAGGCTGTTGGACAAGCCTTCCATGCGGGAGCTGAGTACATACAGATCTGACTGCTCGTACCAGTCCGCCATATTGCCGACGCGACCGGGAAGCTGAATCCGCTCTTGCAGCTCCAACTCTTCAATTCGTGCTTCCAGAGGAGCACGCTGCTCGCCCTCGCCCAGAATCACCAAGTCCCAGTCCGGGAAATAGTTGGACAACATGGCAAAGGATTCGATCAGGGTGTCAAACCCTTTAACCGGGTGCAGTCGCCCCACCGCCAGCAAACGTTTGCGGCCTTCTGGCAGTTCGGGCACCGGCACGACAGGCTCGGCACTATCCATAGGCCAGCGTACGGCATTAGGAATTACCTGAACCTGGCTGCCGGGCACATGCTCGCGCAACCAGTCTGCAGTACCAGCAGTCAGCGCGATCACGGCATGAGCTTGCGGATAGGTACGCAAACGGGCTTTTTGCCAGAAAGAGGACAAGGACTGGGAGGGCGGATGCGTATGCTCGGTAGCAATCACCTTGCAGGGCAAGCCTTTGGCGGCAGAAATGGCCAGTACCGAGGAAGTGGTCATCATGCCCAGCACCACATCGGGCTTGTTCTTGCGTATCAGGGATCGCACCCGGCTCACGCGCCGCCAGTTCTTCCACAAGGCATCCAGGCGGCCACGACTGCTGCCTGCCGTTCCCAGCACGTGGCGCTCTACGCCCTCTGCTACGGTATACGCGTCTTTGTCACGGCCGGCCTGCGTCACCAGAGACACTCGATAGCCGCGCGCCACCCAGGCTGCGCTTAAATCGACGGCGACACGTTCTGCCCCGCCCCCACCCAAAGAGTGGATAAGCAGCATGATATGAGGGCGAACTCCCGAATGACTGTGCACGTTTTCCTATTCCTGCGAACCAGATGCGAAGGCACTGGCTGGCCTCAAGGCCAAGATGAAATAACAAGTGAAAGAAGCCGCATACATCAGGCTGGTCGCCAGCATGATGCCCGACGGGCCCATGCGCGCCGCCAGAATCGGGTTCAGGGCCGCTTTCACCAAAAAATTGATCACGGCAATAATTGCCATGGATTTATAACGGTTCTGACTGGCCAATAGCTGTACCAGAATCAGCACCCCAAAATAAAAGGGCAGTTGCACCAGTCCCCAGCTAAAAACCTGGGCGACGGTAGCCGTATCCTGCGCGGTAAACGCGCCACGTTCAAACAGCAGTGCCACGCCCCAAGGAGCCAGCAGGACGCCGATGGCCGCCGCTACTCCACCAGCCGCCAACATCATGACCGACCATTTCAAGGCCATGGAACGAGCACGGGCGTTATCGCCCCGGCTTTGAATATCAGCCAGCACAGGCAAGGCAGCACGACCTACAGAGGCCGCCCCCACACCTAGAACCAGGGCCAGCAAGCGCGTGGCATAACCCAAGGTCGCGTTGGCATTCGCGCCCAGATTGGCCGCCGTATATTGGTCGATAGGGCCGACAAAGCTCATGGCAACCTGCCCCACCAGCATGATGGTGGCGGCCTTGAGCAAATCCGGCCACTGTTCGGCACGCAAGCTGATCGTGGGACGAGCCCAGATCTGATCAGCCCGAGAAGCCAGAATCATCAGCCACACGGCCTGGATAGTCATGCCCAGCAAGGTGCCCCACAACAAGGGGCCAATGCCAGCATTGGCGCCTGCGGCCAGCACCCAGATCAGGATGACAAAGGCAGGAACACTTTCCAGCAAGGTGTTGATGTGACGCTCATGCGCCCGCAAACGGGCGGCACTCAGGCCAATCATCAGGGTCAGAGCCGCCGCTGGCGCAAAGGCAAACAGCAGTTCCTGGCTCATTTCATGGACTGCAGGACTTAAACCCTGTCCCGTCCATTGCAGCACCCAGGGCCAGCTAATCCAGATCAATGCACCCAGCACGCAGCCCAGCACAATGCACCAGGCCTTGAGTTCACCCAGAAAACGGCTGCGCGCAGCCGGTTCCAGACGATGCAAGCGCACCAGAACGGGAATCAGCACAACGGACATGGAGCCAACGATTGTCACTGGCAGCCAATTGGCCATGACCATCGTGAACTGATAGGCATCGACTACATCGCTCACACCGTAGCGATAAGCCACCGCCATTTCTTTGAAAGCGCCCGCTGCCTTGCCCAGCAACAGAAAAAACGCCACCCGCATCGCCCCCAGGGCGATGCGACGGTGGTCGTCATGCAAACTAGACAGACGTGCTTTCAGGCTGGCCCAAATCAACTCAGAAACGCCACGTACCAGGGCATGGCTGTGTTCAGGCCCTGCAAAATCGTGTGAGTCGGCTCGTAACCCAATTGGGTGCGAGCCTTAGTGATATCGGCTTGAGAGTGCAGCACATCGCCCGCGCGGAAGTCCGCATAGATGGGCTGTTTGGTGTAGTTCACACCATTTGCACTCAAGGTCTGCTTCAAGTGCTCGAACAGCTCGTTCAAACTGGTGCGAGCATTGACGGCCACGTTATAGACTTCGGCCACAGCAGGTTTTTGCTGCACGGCGGCCAAGATATTCATCTGAATAACGTTGTCGATAAAGCAGAAATCGCGGCTGGTCTGGCCATCCCCATTGATTTGCACATCCTGGTTCTGGATCATGGCCGATACCCATTTGGGGATCACCGCAGCGTAAGCACCGTTAGGGTCCTGACGTTTGCCAAATACATTGAAGTAACGCAGGCCCACGCTGGAAAAGCCATAGGCACGGGCAAACACGTCCGCATACAGCTCGTTCACGAACTTGGTGACGGCGTAGGGGGACAGTGGACGACCAATCGTATCCTCCACCTTGGGCAAACCGGGATGGTCGCCATAGGTGGAACTGGAAGCCGCATAAACAAAGGCTTTAACCTGTTCGTCACGCGCAGCCACCATCACGTTCAAGGCGCCGTTCACGTTGACCTCATTGGAAGTCAGCGGATCGTTCAAGGAACGAGGCACCGACCCCAAAGCGGCCTGGTGCAGCACATAGTCCACGCCTTTAACAGCTTCGCGACAGGTATCCAGATTGCGGATATCGCCTTCAATAAAGCGAAAACGAGCCCAGCGCTCGGCACCAACCTGATCACGCACTTCGTCCAGATTGTATTGATGGCCGGTTGCAAAGTTATCCAGACCTACCACCTGCTGATCCATTTTCAGCAGGGCTTCCAGCAGGTTGGAACCGATAAAGCCGGCACAACCCGTAACCAGCCAGGTTTTAGGCTGATTACGCAGTTGCTGGCTCGCCTGTTCAAATGCAGCGCTCATAATGCTTTCCAAAATTAAAGACGCAGATCGGATTGTTCGCGATCAAACACATACTTCAAGTCGTAGAGCACATGCTCGGGCTTGCCCCATTGGCGCACACCTTCCACACCCAGTTCCTTGAACTGCTTGTGGGCCACAGCCACGATCACCCCGTCGTACTCACCCGCTTTAGGAGTCTCGACCGGAGTAATACCGTATTCATGTTGCGCTTCTTTAGGGTCAACCCATGGATCGTATACATCTACGTGAACATCGTATTGCTTGAGTTCATGCACGATATCGACAATACGGGTGTTACGCAGGTCCGGGCAGTTTTCTTTAAAGGCCAGACCCAGCAACAAGACGCGCGAACCTTGCACCTGAATGCGGCGCTTGGTCATGGCTTTAACCAGTTGGGAGGCCACATAGCCGCCCATGGAGTCGTTCAGACGGCGGCCAGCCAGAATGATCTCGGGGTGGTAGCCAATGGCTTGCGCCTTGTGGGTCAGGTAGTACGGGTCCACGCCAATGCAGTGACCACCCACCAGACCAGGACGGAAAGGCAGGAAGTTCCACTTGGTGCCCGCCGCTTCCAGCACGTCCAGGGTATCGATGCCCAGACGGTTGAAGATCAGAGCCAATTCGTTGATCAGGGCGATATTCACGTCGCGCTGGGTGTTCTCGATCACCTTGGCCGCTTCTGCCACACGAATGGAGCTAGCCTTGAAGGTACCCACCACAATGATCTCGCGGTACAAGGCGTCGACCAATTCAGCGACTTCAGGGGTCGAGCCGGAAGTGACTTTCTTGATTGTGGAGACGCGGTGTTCCTTGTCGCCTGGATTGATACGCTCCGGACTGTACCCCGCGTAGAAATCTTCGTTAAAGCGCAGGCCCGACACTTGCTCCAGCACAGGCACACACACTTCTTCGGTCGCACCGGGGTAAACCGTGGACTCGTAAACCACGATGTCACCACGCTTGAGCACTTTACCGATGGTCTCGGAAGCGCGGACCAGAGGAGTCAGATCAGGCTGCTTGAATTCATCGATAGGCGTGGGCACAGTCACAATGAACACATTGGCCTGGGCCAGTTCATCGGCCTCGCAGGAGTAGCTCAAGCCACTGGCCTGGGCCAGTTCTTCGCTCTCGACCTCCAACGTGCGGTCTACCCCTTCCTTGAGTTCGGCGACACGACGCGCGTTAATGTCAAAACCAATAACGGAACGCTTTTTGCCAAACTCTACAGCCAAAGGCAAACCGACATATCCCAAGCCGATGACGGCCAGTTTCACATTCTCAAGTTGCAACTTCATTCTCCAGTTAGCGCTATGCGCAAGGAATAATCTTGAACGCCTGACAGTATCAGTCCCGATCTATCCGCCGCCGTACCGAGGGTAGCAGCAGCCAGGAAGGGCGACGCCACGAAACCAGACGGGAATAGAGCCAGATATAAACCAGTGAGAAGGCCAGCATGCTGGCACACAAAGCCCAGGTATTGTCCCACCAGATCGTGGCCGGCACCAAACCGATCAGGGCCAGTACCCACAGGTACGGCGAGGTCATGGCATTACAAAACGCGGGCAAGGCTCCGCCACTGTCACGACTGAACGTGGAACGCACCAGACGACGGAACACCAGTTGATGCAGGTGCAGCGCGTCCGGCTGGTCCACAGGCACACCGCGTTTGAAACGGCGACGCCAGATCGAAAACATGGTTTCAAAAACAGGGTAAAACAGCACGGCCAAGGCGTAAAACGGCGACACACTGGGGTTGCGCACCACCAGTTGCACAGCCAGTTCAGCCAGCATGAAGCCCAGGAAATACGCGCCGCCATCCCCCAGAAAAACCCGTCCAAAAGGAAAGTTCCATACCAGAAAGCCCAGGGTGGCCGACGCCAGCGAGGCGGCAATCAGGAAAATCGGAATGTCCTGCACCTGCAAGGCCACCAGAGCCAAGGACAGCGCCATCAAGGTGGCGATCATGCCGGCCAGGCCATTCATACCGTCAATAATATTCAGGGCATGGGTACAGCCGCCTACCGCAATCATGGTAAAGAGCAGCGAAATGGGCCAGAAACCCAGAACCCAATCAGCCCAGCTCACCCCAACACGCGACACACCGCCCAGCAACCACCAGGCAATCGCGGCCGACAGGAAAGCGGCCAGCAAGCGTTTCAGGGAACCTACGTCCTTGGTGATGTCCTCGACCAGGCCCGCCACAAATACCGGCATGGCAGCCAGAAACAAGACCGGCCACAGCCAGGTCAGTGTCATATTGCTGGGCCCAAGGACCAGCAAGCCAGCCAAACTGCCTGCCACCACGGCCAGACCACCCACACGCGGGGTAGGACGAGAATGGGACGCTTGGGGTTTACTAAGGTCGCTGTCCCCGGTCAGACGGCCATGCCAACGTTCGGAGGCCACGATCAGCCCGCCGACCATAAAAGCCACGACACAGATATACAACCAGGTAAGAGACTCCCCCATCTGAGGTAAAGACACCGCAAAACACCTGCTAGGTTAGGAACTACACATTATCAACCTGCCTTCCGGCTTGTGTCCGTGACCAGTCGCATTAAATGCAACAATTTCCGTCAAGTCCCGTATCACTTTCGTGTAGGCAGGAGTAGCTCGCTAATTTGCCCGAGCGCGAGCCCGAAAGCAAGTATTTTGCGGGATTGGGGCTCAGGAATCGGGTTGCGGCAACGGTTCTGTCGAGGCCAGCTGATTACCGCACTCGGTCAGGAGTCGCCGTAACCAGCGATGGCTGGGCGAATGCCGGTTACGTTCATGCCAGAGCTGATAAAAGCGCATGGGCGGAAACTCCAGCGGGGCCTCCAGAATCGCCAGGGGCAATAGTCGACAATAAAACTCGGCGAAATGACGCGAAGTCGTAAAAATCAGGTCTGTATTCTGTAGCAAATACGGTGCTGCCGAAAAGGACTGCACCGCCACGCTTTCATCACGCTGAATACGTAAGGTCGCCAAGGTTGTATCGATGACACCGCGCTGGTTGATGGAATACGGCATGGGCACCACATGGCGCGCCCGCACGTAATCATCCATGGTCAGCCCCTTGCGAGCCAAGGGGTGCGTTGCCGCTACCAGGCAGACAATCTGATCTTCCAGCAGCACGGACAGATGCATGCGATCGGGCGGTTCGGGCCAGTTCCCAATGACCATATCCAGGTCGCCTTCCGCCAAAGAACGCTCAAAATCAAAGCTGGCATCCAGAGAATGCAGATTCAAGCGTGCCCCCGGTGCCTCGCGACGCATGCGCTCGACCACTCCGCCAATAAAGACAGGCGCCAGATAATCTGGCGCTCCGATATGAAACTCACTGCGACTTACCTGAGGGTCGAAACTGTCGGGCGCATTAACCATACAGTCGATCTCGGCCAGGGCTCCTTTAGCGTGGGCCAGCAGGCCAATGGCGCGCTCGGTAGGCACCATGCCCCCTTTTTCGCGCACCAGCAAAGGATCGCCAATAATGTCACGCAAGCGTCGTAAGGCCGCACTGATAGCAGGCTGCGACTGGTTCATTTTGAACGCGGTACGCGAGACGCTGCGCTCGGTAACGAGTAAGCAAAATACCCTCAAGAGATAGGTATCAAGCGGGTTATCCCCACGTCGGGCGGCCATCTTATTCTCTCCTTCTTACGCTTTTTTCCAGCATGATAATGACATACATGCACAATACGAGATGGCATATATCATTTATACGCCTAATTCTATTTTATTTATAAACAGAAAACTTAAACTGGTCCCATATAAGAAAATCATAGCCCACAGGCGGTGGTTTATAAGGGTTTGAATAAATCAAACATACCGTGTAAACGCCCACCCATTACCCTTGATAAAACGGCCTCCAGGCCTGGTCCTGGAGCCGCCTCGGCTCGCACTATTTACGCTTAGATAATCGGACTGACACATGACTACTCAAACCCTTACCACCACACAGGCGCTCACCGAACTCTCCAGCCTGGATCAGAGCCAATTTGTGGACAAGCTCGAAGGTATTTTTGAACATTCCCCCTGGGTCCCTGAGCGTAGCTGGAACCAGCGTCCCTTTGAAAGCGTGGATCAGTTGCACGCCTGCATGGTGCAAGTGGTCCAAGAAGCATCGCACGAAGAACAGAAGAACCTGATCTGTGCTCACCCCGAGCTGGCTGGTAAAGAAGCCGAGCAAGGGACCCTGACCACCGCATCGACAGGCGAACAACGTGGCGCCGGCCTGGATCAGTGTTCGGCCGAAGAGCTGGCCCGTCTGCGTGGCCTGAATGCCCAATACCGTGAGCGCTTCGGTTTTCCCTTCGTGATTGCCGTCAAGGGTTTGAGCCGTTACCAAATCATGGATACAGTAGAAGCTCGTCTGAACAACAGTGCTGAAACCGAGTTTCAAGCTTGTCTGACTGAAATCGGCAAGATTGCCCGTTTCCGTCTGGATGCGCTGCTGGGCTGATTTTGCTGCCTGCCGGGTCTTGTTGACCCATCCAGTTCACGGGGTAGCGCCAGCCTGCGGGCACGCTGCCCTTTGTTTCCTCTGACCCTTCGTGGCGCGGCTGCTTTCAGCCCCACGCGGGTCTGCCCTACCAAGGACCTCTACCATGACAATCACATTGAAGTTGGAAACCCTGACAGCCGAAGCCTTCGCCCCCTTTGGTGATGTCATCGAGGCCTCCGACACGGTTCAGCACTTCACCATCAATGAAGGCAATACCGAGCGCTACCACGACCTGGCCAAGATCGAGCCGGGTGCAGACGGCCACGCGATTGTGTCCATTTTCCGTGGCCAGCCACGCACCCTGCCCTTTACCGTGGAAATGATGGAACGCCACCCCAAAGGTAGCCAGGCCTTCATTCCGCAGTCCGGCCAACCGTATCTGGTGATTGTGGCCCCTGCTGGCCCGACTCCCAAGGCAGGCGATCTACGCCTGTTCCTGGCCCGTGGCGACCAGGGCGTGAACTACGCAACTGGCGTTTGGCACCACCCCTTGATGGCACTGAATCAAGTGGCCGACTTCATCGTGATTGATCGCAAAGGTCCCGGCGACAACTGCGATGTGATTCAGCTGGAAGAAAAAGCCATCATTGCTGAACTGGAAACCACAGCAGCGTGAGCCAGTCCTGTCCCATCACGCCGGACATAGCGGCCATTTACGCCCATCGTCCGGCCGATATTGATCCTGAGCACTGGCGCGCCCGTGTCAATCTGGCCGCCGCCTACCGGCTGGCGGCCCGCCAGGGCTGGGACGATATCATCTACACCCATATTTCCCTGCGCCTGCCCGGCCACGACGACACTTTCCTGATCAATCCCTTCGGTTTGCGCTTTGATGAAATCTGCGCTTCCAATCTGCTCTTGATTGATACCCAGGGCCAGGTTGTGGACGGCACAGGCCGTCGTGCCAACCCCAGCGGTTTTGCCATTCACGGCGCCGTTCACCGCGCCCGAGCGGATGCACACTGTGTCATCCACTTACATACAGATGCCTCGATTGCCGTCTCGGCTCTGTCCTGTGGACTGCTGCCTCTATCGCAACACGCCATGCGGTTCTGGCAGGATATTGGCTATCACGACTATGCCGGTCTGGCCTTCCCACCCCAGGAGCAAGAGGCCCTGCTCAAGCAATTAGGCTCCTATCCCGCCCTGCTCTTGCGCAATCACGGTGCCCTGACCTGTGGCCGTACTGTTGCCGAAGCTTATGTCCTGATGGATGCCTTGGAGCGCGCCTGTCGCATTCAGCTCTCGGCCATGGCTGCCAGCCCGCAACTGCACCTGCCCCCAACGGATGTGCTGGATTTGACACATCGCCAGCTTTTACCCGGGGATGAGCCAGAGGGCTTGTTAGAATGGCCAGCCTTGCTGCGCAAGCTCTATCAGAGCGAGCCGGATTTTTGCCGCTAAGACCCTTTCCACCCCTACGGAGCTTTTATGCCTTCTATTAACGTACAACTATTCGACGGCCGTCCCGTGGAAATCAAGCGTGAGCTCGCCCAGGCCCTGACTAAAGAAGCCTGTCGCGTGCTTGGCTGTACCCCGGAGGCCGTCGATGTGGTCTTTACCGACGTCAAACGCGAGGACTGGGCCACGGCCGGCGTCCTGTGGTCGGACAAATAAATCAGACCCATGAAAAAGCGGCCACAGGGCCGCTTTTTTTATATCTTTCAGCACCTTAACGGCTCTTCAAACGTAAATCAAACAGTAGTTTGGAGGCTGCTAACATAGATTTTCAGGACGGACTAGGTGGGCAATACCCCTAGCACTGAAAAATGCATGAAAAAAGCAGGAATCTGCTAGGGCGTGGCCTGAACACAGGCCCCATCTACAGGGCTTATATCCTTTCCCCCCTGTCAGCATCAGCCTGCCATACGCTTTTACGTATTCTACTTATCAAGCCGTACTGCCTTCCAGTGATACGGCCCATCCGATAACTTTATGCTTACGCGGCCCAGGCATCGGCTGCGCATAACGTATTAATAAGGAGACCCGGATGTCCGCCAACCCAGAAGTGTCCACACCTGCTGCTTGTGACGGTGTAGACGAACGCCTACCAACGGGGCGCCTGGCAACCCTTGGTTTGCAACACGTCATGGTGATGTACGCGGGCGCAGTTGCTGTCCCCCTGATCATTGGTGCGGCCTTGGGCCTGTCCAAGGAACAGATCGCATTCCTGATTAATGCCGACCTGCTGTGCTGTGGCCTGATCACCATCATCCAGGCTCGTGGCCTGGGTATGTTTGGTATCAAACTGCCCGTCATGATGGGCGTGTCCTTTGCAGCGGTCAGCCCCATGATCGCCATTGGCCTGGATCCGCAACTGGGCCTGCCCGGTATTTTCGGCGCCACCATTCTGGCCGGTATCTTCAGTATTCTGATTGCTCCGGTATTTAGCCGTCTGATGGGCCTGTTCCCCCCGGTCGTGACCGGCATCATCATCACCGTTATTGGTGTGACACTGATGCGTGTAGGTCTGAACTGGATTGGTGGCGGCGCTCCCACTATTACAGATCCGGCCACCGGCCTGTCCATCCCCAACCCCGAATACGGCTCGCTGGAAAACCTGGGCATTGCCCTGATGGTGCTGACTGTGATCCTGCTGATCACCAAGTTTGCACGCGGTTTCCTGGCAAACGTGGCAGTGCTGATTGGCCTGCTGGTCGGTTTCTTTGTCTCTTTGGCCATGGGTCGCATCACCTTTGAAGGTCTGGATCAGACCAGCTGGTTTGCGGTGGTGACTCCATTCCACTTTGGCGTGCCTACTTTCAGCTGGGCCCTGCTGGGCGCAGCGGCAGTCCTGTCCCTGATCATGGTGGTGATCATGGTTGAGTCTCTGGGCATGTTCCTGGCATTGGGTTCCATCTGCGGCCGTCCTACCGACCGAGAAGCGCTGGTGCGCGGTCTGCGTACCGACGGTCTGGGTACCCTGGTGGGCGGCATCATGAACACCTTCCCGCACAGCTCGTTCTCGCAAAACGTGGGCCTGGTCAGCGTGACCGGCGTGCGCAGCCGCTGGGTATGTGTCATGGGGGGTGCCTTCCTGATCATGCTGGGCCTGTTCCCCAAAATGGCTTTCATTGTGGCCTCCATCCCCAACTACGTTCTGGGCGGTGCTGGCATTGTGATGTTCGGCATGGTGGCCGCTACCGGCATCAAGATCCTGATGTCGGCCAACCTGAACCGCAACCCTTACAACCCCTATATCGTGGCCATCAGCCTGGGCTTTGGCATGATTCCCCTGGTTGCCGAGCACCTGCTGGACAAGATGCCCCCTGCTCTGGCTCCCTTGCTGCATAGCGGCATCTTGCTGGCTGCCGTATCTGCCATCTTGTTGAACCTGTTTTTCAACGGCATGGAAAAATACGCCGACCAAGGTCACACCGTTGAATCCACCGCTGCTACCCAGGCCCGCAAACAGGCCGCCGCTCAAAAAGTGACTGAAGACAGCGGCAATCACCTGGCCTCGCAAAACGGCTAAGCCCCTTTTTGATCAGCCGCCCTGCCTGAAATGGGCGGCTGTTCAAATTTCCGCAGTACCTTCATAAAAGTATCGACTGTCCATAATTAATCTAAGCAAGGTCAGTAACACCCACTCAAAGAAAACTAAGGCCGCAGGCCGTAAGGGACATCAGATCCCAAGGACCTGCTTGCGCTCAAACAAAGAGGAGACACCATGAAAAAGCTACATCCTGCTCGCTGGGCATGCGCCCTGCTGGCCGCCCCACTGCTGTCCAGCCCCGCCTTGGCAGCCGACTGGAGCGACACCTTTTTAGGCTACCGCTTCAGCACGCAATACACCGAGCCGATGAACGATCGGACTATCCAGAAGCACATCCTGAGCCTGACACACGTTAACGGCTACAGCCTGGGCCAGAACTTCTTTAACCTGGATATTCTGCAGTCGGATCGCTACGACCCGTCCAGCGGCAATGGCAGCAATGGCGCCACCGAGTTCTACGCCACCTACCGTCACCAGCTCTCCATGGGCAAGGTATTCGACAAGGATCTGAGCTTTGGTCCCGTGAAAGATGTGGCCATTACTGCAGGCTTTGACCTGAACACCAAGAACACTGCCTTTGCACCTCGCAAACGCCTGCTGGTGCTGGGCCCGACCTTCAAATTCGATGTCCCCCGAGGTTTTGTGGACCTGAGCCTGATGGTGGGTAAGGAATGGAACCACTGCGGTCTGGGTGCCCCCGCCTGCCCCGACAGCCGCAGCTCCTTCCACACCCAGTTTCTGGCCAGCCTGAACTGGAACCTGCCCTTCGATGTGGGTTCGGTCCCGCTGAAGTTCCAGGGCTTTGCCAACTACGCCGGCCCCAAAGGTGACGACTACGCAGGCATCAGCACCAAGTCTGAAGTGCTGGTTCGTACCTCCCTGATGGCTGACGTGGGTAAAGTGGCCTTCGACAAGAAGAACACCCTGTGGGTGGGTATTGGCTACGAGTACTGGTACAACAAGTTCGGTAATCGCTATATGGCGAACGGCAACCTGAAGCCTGGCATCAAAACCAGCGCCCCCACCGTACAAGTGGAATGGCACTTCTAAGCGCCATGCAGCATAAAAAAAACCGCTTTTCGAAGCGGTTTTTTTTATTCAGAAGACCAAAGCAGTTAGAACTGCACCTCGCCGTCCCAATAACCCGGGGTGTTGTAGATGGCTCGCAAATAGTCGATAAAACGTCGCACTTTGGCTGGCAGATAACGCTGTTGCTGATACACCGCCTGGATGTCGTAGCTGGGAATCTCGAACTCATTCAGCACCGTCACCAGCTCGCCTCGCTTGAGTTCTGGCTGAATTTCCCAGGTGGAGCGCCAGCCAATCCCCCAACCTTGCTTGACCCAATTAAAGAGCAATTCACCGTCATTGCAGTCCAGATCACCATCAACCCGTACCGCCAAAGGACGACCATCCCGCAAGAAGGTCCAACCGCGTTGCTGCCCACCCTGCAAATTGAACGCCAGGCAGTTATGACGAGCCAGATCTTCCGGTACGCGCGGCACCCCGTGACGCTCGAAATACTCGGGCGTACCACACACCACACGCCGGTTCGGATACAGACGTACCGCCACATAGTTGGGGTCTGTGACCTCGCCAATACGCAAGGCCATGTCATAACCTTCGCGCACCAGATCCACCACGCTGTCGGTGAAGTTGAAAGACAGCTTCAGCTCGGGGTAACGCTTCTTGAAGGACAAGGCATGCGGTGCCACATGACGACGCCCAAAGGCAGCCGGAGCCGATACCACCAGGTGCCCGCGCACCACTTTACGCTGGGCGCTGATGCTGGCTTCGGCCTCTTCAAAGTCCTTCAGAATTTGTTTGCACTGCTCCAGAAACTGCTCGCCCAGATCAGTCAACGTCAGCCCGCGCGTGGACCGGTGCATCAAACGCACTCCCAGTCTCTGCTCCAAGGCATCCAGGCGCCTACCCATCACCACCGGGGTAACGCCTTCGATCACGGACGCAGCCGCAAAACTGCCTTTTTCAGCGACCAGCGCAAAACTTCGAATTTCGGTATAACGGCTCATTCAATACTCCAAGTATCGATAGAAACAATCGTACCACCATTTCTAGGCAGGGCTATCACTCCTTATTATCGAGTTGTGAATTTCGTCAAACGATGATCTAGGAGATATCAATGGCTCGAATGAGAGCAGTGGACGCCGCCGCCGCGATTTTACGTAAAGAAGGCGTGAGCACCGTATTTGGCGTGCCTGGCGCCGCAATCAACCCCTTCTACTCCGCACTGCGCAAGGAAGGTGGCTTTGATCACATTCTCGCCCGCCACGTGGAAGGAGCTTCCCACATGGCCGAAGGTTTTACCCGTGCCAATCCCGGCAATATCGGCGTATGTATCGGTACTTCCGGCCCCGCTGGCACAGACATGATCACCGGCCTGTACTCCGCATCGGCTGACTCGATCCCAATTCTGTGCATTACCGGCCAGGCCCCTCGTGCCCGCCTGTACAAGGAAGACTTCCAGGCCGTGGACATTGAATCCATTGCCAAGCCCGTGACCAAGTGGGCCGTCACCGTGCGCGAACCCGATCTGATCCCGCGCGTGTTCCAGCAGGCTTTCCACATCATGCGCTCTGGCCGTCCTGGTCCTGTGCTGATCGATATGCCTATCGACGTGCAAATGGCCGAGATCGAATTTGATCTGGATACCTACTCCCCGCTGGAAGCCTACAAGCCTGCTGCCACCCGTGCCCAGGCTGAAAAAGCCATCGAACTGCTGAACGCTTCCGAGCGTCCGCTGATCGTATCCGGTGGCGGCGTCATCAACGCCAACGCATCCGAGCTGCTGCAGGAATTTGCCGAGCTGGTCAACGTACCCGTTATCCCGACTCTGATGGGCTGGGGTACTGTGGCCGACGATCACCCATTGATGGCTGGCATGGTTGGCCTGCAAACCTCGCACCGCTACGGCAACCAGACCTTGCTGGCATCGGACTTTGTATTCGGTATCGGTAACCGCTGGGCCAACCGCCACACCGGTTCCGTAGACGTCTACACCGAAGGCCGCAAGTTCGTGCACGTGGACATTGAGCCTACACAGATCGGCCGTGTATTTGGCCCTGATCTGGGTATTGCCTCGGACGCTGGCGCTGCACTGAAGCTGTTCATTGAAGTGGCCAAGGAGTACAAGGCTGCCGGCAAGCTGCGCGACCGCGCCGCCTGGGTAGCCGACTGCCAGAAACGCAAGGCCACCTTGCAGCGCAAGACCAATTTCGACAACGTGCCCCTGAAGCCTCAGCGCGTTTACGAAGAAATGAACCGCGCCTTTGGCCCTTCGACCACCTACGTCAGCACCATTGGCCTGTCGCAGATTGCTGCCGCCCAGTTCCTGCACGTGTACAAGCCACGTCACTGGATCAACTGCGGTCAGGCAGGCCCATTGGGCTGGACGATTCCTGCTGCACTGGGTGTGGTTGCGGCTGACCCCGGTCGCGAAGTGGTAGCCATTTCGGGCGACTACGACTTCCAGTTCATGATTGAAGAGCTGGCCGTAGGCGCACAATTCAAGCTGCCTTACCTCCACATTCTGGTCAACAACGCCTACCTGGGTCTGATCCGTCAGGCACAGCGCGGCTTTGAGATGGACTATTGTGTACAGCTGGCCTTTGACAACATCAACGCCCCAGAAACCGAAGGTTATGGTGTGGATCACATCACCGTGGTGGAAGGTCTGGGTTGCAAGGCCATCCGCGTACACAAACCCGAAGACATCCAGCCTGCCATTGAACAGGCTCGCGCATGGATGAAAGAGTTCAGCGTGCCGGTTGTGATCGAACTGATCCTGGAGCGCGTCACCAACATTGCCATGGGTACCGAACTGCACAATGTGACGGAATTCGAGTCCCTGGCCGAAGCGGGTATTGACGCCCCCACCGCCATCTCGCTGATGGACTGATTGCTGATTTAAAAAACGGAGTAGCACTATGCCAAAATTTGCCGCCAACCTGACCATGCTGTTTAACGAGCACGACTTCCTGGATCGCTTCCAGGCAGCGGCCGAAGCTGGTTTCAAGGGAGTGGAGTACCTGTTCCCCTACGCCTACGACAAACAGCAGCTGGCTGACAAACTGCAACAACACGGTTTGACCCAAGTGTTGCACAACCTGCCTGCGGGCGACTGGGACGGCGGCGAGCGCGGCATTGCAATCCTGCCCGAGCGCGTGGGTGAATTCCAGGACGGCGTAGGCCGTGCCATTGAATACGCCACCGCGCTGGGCTGCAAGCAAGTCAACTGCCTGGCTGGCAAGCTGGCCGAAGGTGCAGACCGCGAACTGGCTCACAAGACCTTGGTCAGCAATCTGCAGTTTGCTGCCGCCAAGTTGAAAGACGCCGGCCTGCGCCTGCTGGTTGAACCCATCAATACCTTCGACATTCCAGGTTTCTACCTGAACCGTACCGAACAGGCCGCGGCGCTGTTGCAGGACGTGGGTTCGGACAATCTGTTCATCCAGTACGACGTCTACCACGCCCAGCGCATGGAAGGCGAGCTGGCTGCCACCATGAAAAAGCACCTGGACAAGATTGCACACATCCAGATCGCGGATAACCCAGGCCGCAACGAACCGGGCACAGGCGAGATCAACTACGCCTGGCTGTTCAAGTACATCGACAGCATTGGCTACCAGGGCTGGATCGGCGGCGAGTACAAGCCCGCCGGCGTGACCAAGGATGGCCTGGGCTGGATGACTGAACTGACTGAAGTCACTGCCTGATCGTCGAATACCTGCAGATAATTATTAGGAGATTACACAATGGCTAAAATCGGTTTTATTGGTTTGGGCATCATGGGCGCACCCATGGCCGTCAACCTGATCAAAGGTGGTCATGAGCTGTTTGCCTACACCCGTGGCGACTTCCCCAAAAGCGTGAAAGAAGCTGGCGCCACCGTTTGCGCCAACGGCACCGAAGTAACCCGTCAGGCTGACATCATCATCACGATGGTGCCCGACACCCCGCACGTGGAAGATGCGCTGTTTGGCGAAGACGGCATTGCCGCCGGTCTGAGCGCTGGCAAGATCGTGGTGGACATGAGCTCCATCTCCCCCGTGGCCACGAAAGACTTTGCCGAGCGCATCGTCAAGCTGGGCTGCGAATACCTGGACGCTCCTGTGTCCGGTGGCGAAGTCGGTGCCAAGGCTGGCTCGCTGACCATCATGGTCGGCGGCAAGCAGGAAGCCTTCGACAAGGTCAAGCCCCTGTTTGAATTGATGGGCAAGAACATCACCCTGGTCGGCGGCTACGGCGACGGCCAGATCACCAAAGTGGCCAACCAGATCATCGTGGCCTTGACCATTGAAGCCGTGGGCGAAGCCCTGCTGCTGGCCTCCAAGGCCGGTGCCGATGCGGGCAAGGTTCGTGAAGCGCTGATGGGCGGTTTCGCCAACTCCCGTATTCTGGAAGTTCACGGTGAGCGCATGGTCAAGCGCACGTTTGATCCAGGCTTCCGCATCGAACTGCACCAGAAAGACTTGAACCTGGCCCTGACCACGGCGCGCCAGCTGGGTGTAGCACTGCCCAACACCGCAACGGCTCAGGAGCTGTTCAATACCTGCGCCGCCCACGGTGGCGCCGCACAAGACCACTCCGCCATGGTCCGCGCTCTGGAAATCATGGCCAACTACGAGATTGGTCAATAAGATCGGTTCAAGGATGCTCCCGTCCGGACTGGTTTTTTCCAGATATCAAGCCAGTACGACCGGGACATCCAGCAAGCGGGCTGCGGCCCGCTTTTTTTTACCGCCAAGCCCCCCAGACAGCACACCCTTTCTAGAAGGCTGCAAGTCAAAGCGGGGAGGTGAAGGCGTGTTGTAGCGCAGTAAGATGGTTTGTTGCCGTCACTCTGCATTAGGATTGACCCATGAAGATCGAGCCACAAGACTTACTCAGCAAAATGTTTCAAGCTGCCGTCAACGCGGCTCAGCCTGAACATTGCATCCCGCCTTATCTGCCCGATGCTCCCAAAGGCCGCACCATTGTGATCGGTGCTGGCAAAGCATCGGCAGCGATGGCCCAGGCACTGGAGCGTCACTGGGACAAAGGCCCCATCAGCGGTGTTGTCGTCACCCGCTATGGCTACGGCGTGCCTTGTGATCACATCAAGATTCTGGAGGCCTCTCACCCCGTGCCGGACCAGGCCGGTGAAGACGCGGCCCGCGAAATTTTGCGCACGGTCAGCGATCTGAACGAAGACGATCTGGTTATTTGCCTGATTTCCGGTGGCGGCTCGTCTCTGCTGCCTCTTGCCGGAGAAGGCATCACCCTGGCGGACAAGCAAGCCATCAACAAAGCGCTGCTCAAATCGGGCGCTTCAATTGGTGAGATGAACACGGTACGCCGCCACTTGTCTGCCATCAAAGGTGGCCGTCTGGCAGCGGCTTGTGCCCCCGCCCGCGTCCTGAACCTGCTGATTTCCGATGTTCCCGGCGACAAGCCCATGGACATCGCTTCTGGCCCCACGGTGGCAGATCCCACCACGTGCGAGCAAGCGCTGGAAATCATCACCCGCTACGGCATCGAGATTCCTGCCGCAGCCCGTGCCCTGCTGGAGAGCGGCGATGGCGAAACCATCAAACCCGACGATCCACGCCTGGCTCATGTCACCACCCATCTGGTTGCTACACCCCAATTGGCCCTGCTGGCTGCAGCTCGTGTCGCTGAAGCCCGTGGCGTGCGTCCCGTCTTGCTGGGCGACAGCATTGAAGGCGAAGCGCGCGATGTAGGCAAAGTCATGGCTGGTATTGCCCTGAGCGTTTCCCAGCATGGCCAGCCTGCCCAGGCCCCCTGCGTGCTGCTCTCGGGCGGAGAAACCACCGTGACCTTGCGCGGCCAGGGCCGTGGCGGTCGCAATGTGGAGTTTCTGTTGTCCACCGCCATTGCCTTGAACGGGGCACCCGGTATCTACGGTTTGGCAGGCGATACCGACGGTGTGGATGGCCAGGAAGAAATTGCCGGAGCCTTCTGCGGTCCGGACACTTTGGAGCGTGCCTGGCAACAAGGTATACGCCCAAGGGCCAGTCTGGACAATAATGATGGTCATGGCTTCTTTGAAGCCTTGGATGACGCATTGGTTACGGGCCCTACCCTGACCAACGTCAACGATTTCCGTGCAATTCTGGTTTTACCCCCTAGCGATTAACGCTTTTCTTAAAGGACTGGACATGAGAGACACGAAAGTACTGACCCTGGCCGATGTTAAAAAAATTGCTGCTGCTGCCGAGCAAGAAGCGCTGAAGAACAACTGGGCTGTCAGCATCGCCATTTGCGATGCAGGCGGTCACGCGCTCTGGATGCAACGTATGGACGGCGCTCCCTTGATGAGCGCGCAGGTTGCTCCCGCCAAGGCACACACATGCGTGCTGGGCGGTGGCAAGCCCAGCAAGGTTTTTGAAGACATGGTCAACAATGGTCGCTTTGCCGCTCTGTCCATGCCCATCACGCCACTGGAAGGCGGCGAGCCGATTGTGGTGGACGGTCAAGTCATTGGTGCAGTCGGCGTGTCCGGCGTAAAGGCACCTGAAGACGCTCAGATCGCCCGCGCCGGTATCGCTGCTCTTTGAGCTATCGATCCCCCTAAGGACAACAACCCATGAAACGTCAACGTCATTCCCGCATTCTGGCTACCCTGGGTCCTGCCAGTTCTACGCCAGAACGCATTCGTGAACTGTTCGAGGCCGGCGCTGATGTGTTCCGCCTGAACTTCAGCCACGGCACACATGAAGACCATGCCGCGCGCTATCACACCATTCGTCAGATTGAAAAGGAAACCGGTCGCAGTATCGGTATTCTGATGGACCTGCAAGGGCCCAAGCTGCGCGTTGGCAAAATGCAAGATGGCCGCGTGACATTGGAAACCGGCCAGAAATTCCGCCTGGACCTGGACCCCGCCGAAGGGACCAGCCAGCGTGCCTACCTGCCTCACCCCGAAATCTTCGCTGCACTGGAAGATGGGACAGACCTGCTGCTCGATGACGGCAAGCTGCGTCTGCGTGTGGACAGCTTTGGTCCGGATTTTGCAGAAACCACGGTCATGGTCGGCGGCCCGCTGTCCGACCGCAAGGGCGTGAACGTACCCGGCGTGGTACTGCCCATCTCGCCCTTGACCGAAAAAGACCTGATCGATCTGAAGTTTGGACTGGAATTGGGCGTGGATTGGGTTGCGCTGTCCTTTGTGCAACGTCCTGGCGACATCCGTGAAGCCCGCGAGCTGATCGGCGACAAAGCCTGGATCATGGCCAAGCTGGAAAAACCGCAAGCGCTGGAACACCTGGAAGAAATTGTCCAGCTGTGTGATGGCGTGATGGTGGCACGTGGCGACCTGGGCGTGGAAGTCCCACCCCAACGCGTGCCTGTGTTGCAGCGTCAAATCGTGCGTACTGCCCGTGCGGCAGGCCGTCCGGTGGTCGTCGCTACACAGATGCTGGAATCCATGATTACCTCGCCTGTGCCTACACGTGCTGAAGCTTCCGATGTGGCTACCGCCATCTATTCGGGTGCCGATGCCGTCATGCTGTCCGCCGAATCGGCCTCCGGCCAGTTTCCACTGGAAGCGGTGTCCATCATGGACAGCATCATCAAGGAAATCGAAAACGATCCTAGCTGGCGCACCATTCTGGAAGCCAACCACAGCACCGCTGAAGCCAGCACCGCAGACGCGATCTGCTGCGCCCTGCGTCGCGTGGCCAGCATTCTGGAACCGGCAACGAACGTGGCCTACACCACGACTGGCTTTAGCGCCTTGCGTGCCAGCCGTGAACGGCCCATCGCCCCTATCCTGGCACTGACACCCCGTGTGGAAACCGCACGCCGTCTGGCCTTGGCCTGGGGCGTCCATGCCGTGCCTTGCGAGGACGTCAGCGATCTGGGCGAGATGATCGACCACGCTACCGATATGGCAGCGCAACATGAGTTCGCCCAGGCGGGCGACACCATCGTGATGATTGCCGGTGTTCCTTTTGGCACCAGCGGTCGCACCAACCTGCTGCATGTGGCCACGGTTCCACAGAAGTAAGTTCGCTCAACCTTGGCGATAAAAAAAGCCTTGTCCATCCACAATGATGGGCAAGGCTTTTCCTATTCAGACTGTGCAGTATTTTTTTCATGTGAAGCCAAAACAGCGGCGGCGAGCCGCACGGGCATCAACAAGGCCAGAAGCCCCGTAAATGCTGGCCCTTCAAGACAGGACACTCACAAACAAAAGATGCGGGCAAAAAAAAACCCGAGATCTAGAGATCTCGGGCAAATCCACCAAAGGAGGAGGGTGGAGGAGACAATCGTGGCAAGTTGGGCTACCAGATAAAGTATCGAGCCAGAAAGCTAAGGGTTATTACGCTTGTTTTTCCCGCTTTCTTTTCAACATCCAATAACTAAAGTCTACCCACAAAAATGGTGCAATGCAAGATAAATGCTGTGGAAAACCCTTAGATGCGTATCTTGTCGCATTAATGCATCAATTTCCTAACGCAAATATCAGCCCAGGTATCTAGTCGTTAACCCTAGGTCGCCAAACAAGCTCCAAACCTACAAAGAAAAACGGGGCAATTACTGACCCGTTTTGCTACTTGCATCCATGAAGGCTCGGCACTCATCAATAAGTGATTTGGCCCAGAACCCGTTTTACAGGCGATAAGCCGTCGTCGTCATGACTTTGGACATCATGCGCATCAAGGTTTTAACGGGTGGAGGCAAACCCACAGCCCCGTGATTCTCGGCGGTACGACGATGCTCAATCTCGTCATCGCGCATTTTTTCTACGATCCGGCGCGAGCGATTGTCTGTAGCAGGCAAGGACTCCAGATGGCTTTCCAGATGCTCTTCAACCTGGCGCTCGGTCTCGGCCATAAAGCCCAGGTTATAAGGCACCCCTGCCCGGCTGGCGAGCAAGCCTAACGCGAAAGAACCGGCATACCACAAGGGGTTGAACACGCTGGGGCGGCTATCGAGCTCGCGCAAACGGTCATCGCACCAGGACAGGTGATCCACCTCTTCCTGCGCAGCTTGCAGCAGCACTTCGGTTGCCTGGGGATCTTTGCACAACATGGCCTGGCTACGGTACAAGGCTTGGGCGCAAATCTCGCCTACATGGTTCACACGCATCAAGCCGGCAGCATGGCGGGCTTCGTCAGCCGTAATCTCGGACACTTCCTTGCCAGCGGGATTCGGGCGCGACGCGCGTGCCGAACGTCCCAATACTTCCAGGGCCCGATTCGTCTCGCTCAGAATCTGGTCAAAAAAGCTGTTGCGTCGGTACAGACGGGTATCGCTGTTGGAAACGGTATGGCTCATGAGGACACCTGCAAAACAAAATGGATGGGTATTATTGCCGCAAAAAGGCGATCACTGCCTTGCTCTCAGACAAGAGCCAAAGCAATGGCAGCACACAAGCCATGATAACCAGGCCTATGCCGGCAATCTCTTGGTCAGACTGCAGATAGAAATTACAGAGCCGAACCGGGTTGTCGTAATAAAGCAGACCAACAATGGCCATCATCCAACTGAAGTTACCAAAGAAGAACAGACGAAACACCAGATGGGCGCGGCGCCAGGACTCCATGAACAACATGCCCATCAAGACCAGACCGATATATTTGGCAGTGGCCATGGGAGGCGATACCAGCACATCGTCCAGTGCTTTGGGAACCATCCAGTAAGCCGCCGCAAAGCTGACCATGATCAGGCCAGGCAAACCATATTCATTCAAGGCGTAATACGGGCGTAGTAAAGACTGCATGGCAGCCGAACGTCCAACTCCCTGGTAGCGCAAGGCCAGTTGCAAGGTAATGCCCGACAGGACCAACAAGGGAATATGCACCAGCATGTGCAGACTCATGGAGGCGGTCAGCGGGCGATCCCAGAAGGCTGCGGCAGCAAACAGCAAAGCTGCCACCAATGCCAGGGCACTACCAAAATAAGGACGTACTTTAGGGGATTCGACGACACGTTTTAAGGACATTACATCGCTCCCTTCTTATCCAGATCCTCGAGGGCACGCTTGGCATACGCCAGGGCCAACATAGGTTCACCGTAATCCACGATACGACCCAGGCGCGGTTCGGCACTGACAACGTGATAGGCCGCGTTGTGCTCGTACTCATCAAAAGGGGCGGGAATAACGACGATACCAAAATCATCCAGCACACGTTGACGCTGTTCGCCGGGCATCATGGTGACAAATTGCCAGACGTCCGGGTTGGCCTTCATGGTTTTGCTATAGCGGCGCAGGTGATCAGGCGAATCGGTGGGATCAAAACTGATGCTCAGCAGGCGGATACGGTCCTGCAAGCCTTCGTCCACAATCGCTTTTTGCAGTTGCTGATACTCCGAGCCCATCGCCAGACATAGCGTGACACAGCGGGTATAGATGAAATTGACGATGGTAATACGGCCATCGTTTTGCAGCAGAGAGCTTAGCTGGGTACTGCCCCCGGCAGGGAGCAGTACTTCGACATCGGAGATCAGACGCGGCGAGGCGGCAACATCATTGCGACGGGCCGTCTCGGCTGTCAGGGCGGAGAACCCTTGCGTCAAATGGGCCAGTGCCCCAATACCCAGGGCGAAGACCAGGAGAATACTTATAAATAGTCTCATCGCTGGCCCATCATTTCAGTCTTACTCTTCCATGGGAGCCAGATCAGCGTCCCCATTCCAATGATCGGTTTTATCAGCTGTTTTTTCACGTTCGGCTTTGACAAAGGCCACGTCCACAGGATCGGCGCTATTGCCACCCAATTCTGTACGCAGGTAATTAACAACGGCCGTCATTTCCTCGTCATTGAACTTCTCGCGGAACTCGGGCATCGCACCATTGTACTTATTACCCTTGACCGTGATCTCACCCGTAATACCGTGCAGCATGATCTGGACCAAAACTTCAGGCTTGCGCAGCACCCACTCGGAACCCACCAGTGGAGGGAACACGCCAGGAACACCAGCACCCGTTGCCTGGTGACAGGCGGCACATTGGGCCACGAACAGCTGCTGACCATCGACTGCGCCTTCCGGCAATTCGAAGTCGGCAACGATACGGTTGTCGCCCACGGTTGCGTCATGGCTCAGGTCACTGCTGAAAATATAGTAGATGCCCCACAGGAACAGACCTGCAATGATCAGCAGAACCACCCAAGGGATCGGTGCTGCGTTTTCTTCCGGATCGGAATGCTCACGCAGCTGTGCTTCATATTTACGATTGTCGCTCATTCTAATTCTCCGAGGCGCCCCGCCTTGCGGGGCGCGCTAGCTCAGCAATGCCTGTTTATTTGATAACGCTGGCTGGCGCTACGGGATACGTACGATCCAGCGCCAACAGGTATTCAACCAGGTCCAGGGCCTCTTGCTTGGCCACAACCACCTTGCCTTCTGGTGCGAAATCACCTGGCAAGTTGACAACCTTGTCGCCTTCCTCTGCCTTGTCCTTGAGCTCGAACATGAAGGGGTAAGAAGGCATATTGCTGCCAGGAGTATAAGCACGAGGCTGATACAAGTGACCCAGGTGCCAGTCCACGCTAGGCTGACGAGCACCAATATTGAGCAAGTCTGGACCAGTACGCATGGTGCCGAGCAGGTGAGGTGTGTCGTAGAAGTAGTCGCCTGCTACCGAGGCACGACCCCAGCCACGCTGGAAGTCAGGAGCCTGGTTCTGGCTGCGTGGCTGCTGCGAGTGACAGTAGACACAGCCCATATCAATGTATTGCTGACGACCGCGCAGTTGCACTTCCGTGTAAGGCTTCAGGCCTGGAGAAGGCTCCACCCTTTTAACTTGCAGGTAAGGGACAACGACCAGAGCCGATGTGGCCAGGGCGAGCGTCACCATGGCGCCGCCCAATAGTTTGTATTCGCTTTCCATGACTAAATCATGCCTCCACTACATTGCGAGTTGCCGAGCGCTGGTGAAACAGGGCTGGACCAATACGACGGCTGCCATAGCGCAAAGCCATTGCCACAAAGTGGAAGGCAAACACAAGGTGACCCAGAGTCATCAAACCACCACCAATCGAGCGCGACTTCAGGTAAGGCATCGTGACAAACACCGATTCCATGAAGGCTTTGGCAGGATCAAGCATGGCCAGACCTTGCAGCCAACCGCCAATACTCAGACCAATAGCGTAGATGGAGAAACCAATCACAACCAGCCAGAAGTGCAGGGAGATCAGTTTGGGGTAAGGCCATTCCCAGGACATCACGCGTGGCATCACGTAGTAGATGGCACCGAACATCACGATGGTAAAGAAGCCGTACAAGCCGATATGGGCGTGGGCAACCGTGAAGTGCGTGAAGTGGGTAATCGTGTTGATGCTGCGCAGCGCTTCAAAAGAACCTTGAATGGAGCTGACGGTGTACATCATGCCGCCCAGCACGATAAAGCGCAGGGTAGGCGAGTGAATCAGGGTACGGAAGTGACCCTTCATGGTGTAGTGCTGGTTGATCGAGAAAGCCAGCACGGGGATGATCATCATCATGCTTTGGACGATGGACAGGGTAACCATCCACTGCGGCACAGGACCACCAACCAGGTGGTGACCACCAACCTGACCGTAGAAAAATGCCAGACCCCAAAAACCCACCAGAGACAGGTTGTAGGAGCTGATAGGCTGACCGATGATCTTGGGCAGGAAGTAGTACACCGAAGCCAGAGCCATCGGGGTGTAGAACAGACCCAGCACGTTGTGGCCAAACCACCAGTTCATGGTTGCTTGTTCAACACCCACGTGCACGGCAGGCAGGTTGCCGACCAGGAACAGGATGGGGAACCAGAACAGGGCTGCGCCCATGTACCACACCGACACATACAGGTGGTGAGCACGACGGTTTTGCAAGGTGAAGACCAAAGGCAAGGCTGCCAGAGCACCACCGATAACCATCAGGATATCAACCTGCCAAGGCATTTCCAGCCATTCCATACCGTCGGTGATACCCATCGCGATACATGTCAGACCGATAGCCAGACCAATGTTCCACAAGATCCCGCCCGTGATGGCATAACGCGCACCGATCAGGGGAGTCTTGAGCAAACGAGGCAGCATCCACATGGCAACGCCGAACGCGGCCATTGGAGCCCAGCCGTAAGCCACACCGTTCAGGTGCAGCGTACGCATGCGACCAAAGGTCATCCAGGCGTGTTGCGTCAGAAATTCGGGATCGTGCAGCTTGATCGAGCTGATCAAGCCTGCCGTCGAGGCAAAGAGCAGCCAGAAGACCGAACAGGCCAGCAAAATGAAAGTGACCTTGGCGGAGGAGCGGTCGGCTTCCACGCGTTCTGCCAATTCAAGGCTCAGCGCCTGACGATCTTCAGCCGAAATTGCCTTGCGGCCCATCTCTTCTTGAAGTGCCTGACGTTGTTCAGGGGTGGCGGAGGGGTCATCTACCTGCCCGATTTCGCCTTTGGAGAAGATCTCTCGCGAAGCAGCGGGACTGTGGTCAAAGAAGTTACGGCGTAACGACCAGATGAAAACAAAGAGTCCTGTAACGGACAATATGAAAGCTAGTAGCAGTATTGAAACGGTATTCACAATGATCCAGGCCTGGTTAATGTGAAGCTGCCAAGCAGCTCGGCGGCACCTTGACGCGTCGCAGATCAAAAGAGCATGGACGCAAAAAATCTGCGACTGCCTAGGTCGCGAGAGCCGTCATGTTAAAACACCCGCTTGTGACGTCCGAATAAAGCCCCCATTGAAAGCAAGGTTTATTGAGACAGAACAAATACGAGCACGACATTTTTTGGTATACGGGCGACAGCCATTATAGGCGAGGGTAAACCCCTGTGACATATCTGTTTCAAAATGCCGTGTACCGCACAGCAGTTTATCCTAGGACAAACAACAAAACCAGTCTAAATCTTACAAAGAGCATGGTTCTGCTCTGATTTGTCCATATGGAATTTCTTATACGGGTGCCACATCCGCCACCATCAGATGCCCTGAGAAGTAACAAGGCTCACATCCGGGCTTCACATTTCAATTAGCAATAAAGCTGCAAAAATCCGCGTCAAATCACGCTAAACCTGGTTTCCATCCAGGCGCGACACAGCCCTCATCAAAAAGTACAATCACCGCTATCAATCTACTGACGAGTCTTGGCTCGCACTGCAAACAAAGGAATTCATATGGAATGCACAATCGACTGGGGCGGCAAAGACGGAATGTTGTTCGTTGCCCGTACAGGCAGTGGTCATGTGACGGCCATGGACGGTGCACCCGAAGGTGGCGGCAATAACCTGGCTCCACGCCCCATGGAAATGCTGCTGACCGGCGCCGGTGGCTGCGCAGCCTACGACGTGGTGCTGATCCTCAAGCGTGGTCGGCACGCCATTACCGGCTGCCAGGTCAAGCTGACCGCCGAACGCGCCGACACCGACCCCAAAGTCTTTACCAAGATTCACTTCACTTTTGTGGTCACTGGCAAGGATCTGCCCCAGGCCGCCGTTGAGCGTGCCGTACAACTGTCGCACGACAAGTACTGCTCCGCTTCGGCCATGCTGGGCAAAACAGCCGAGATCACCTATTCCGTCGACATTCAGCAAGCCTGAGGCCACCATGTCCCTGTATCCCTACGAAGACCTGCTGCGCCTGGTCTACACCCAAGGCACTCCCAAAGGGGACCGCACCGGCACCGGCACGAACTCGGTATTTGGTCACCAAATGCGCTTCGATCTGTCGCAGGGTTTCCCGCTGATCACCACCAAGAAACTGCATACCCGCAGCATCTTTATTGAGTTGCTGTGGTTTTTGCGTGGTGAGTCCAATGTGCGCTGGCTGCAAGAGCGCGGCGTATCCATCTGGGACGAATGGGCCGACAAGGACGGCAATCTGGGCCCGGTCTATGGTGTGCAATGGCGTTCCTGGCCCACTCCCGATGGCCGTCATATCGACCAGATCAGCCAGTTGGTGGAGCAAATTCGCAAGAATCCCGACTCACGTCGCCTGATTGTTTCGGCCTGGAACGTAGCGGATGTGGGCCAGATGGCCCTGCCCCCATGCCACGCCCTGTTCCAGTTTTATGTGGCCGACGGCAAGCTGTCCTGCCAGCTCTACCAGCGCAGTGCCGATATTTTCCTGGGCGTGCCCTTCAATATCGCCAGCTACGCCTTGCTGACTCACATGATGGCGCAGCAATGTGATCTGGAAGTGGGTGATTTCATCTGGACTGGTGGTGACTGTCACCTGTACTCCAACCACTTCGAACAAGCAGAGCTACAGCTCTCGCGCGAGCCTCGCCCCTACCCCAAGCTGACGATCAAGCGCAAACCCGCCAGTCTGTTTGATTACGAGTACGAAGACTTCGAAATCACCGACTACGATCCTCATCCCCACATCAAGGCGCCGGTTGCCGTATGAGTTCCACTCCTTTCATTCGCCTGGTCGTTGCCTATGCGGCCAATCGCTGCATTGGCAAGGACAATGACCTGCCCTGGCGCCTGCCTTCCGATTTGCAGCACTTCAAACGCGTAACCATGGGTTTGCCCATCATCATGGGCCGTAAAACCTGGGAGTCTCTGGGCCGCCCCTTGCCCGGCCGCCCGAATCTGGTGATCAGCCGCAATGCGGATTACCAGGCAAAAGGTGCGCAGGTATTCAGCAATCTGGACGAAGCCCTGGCAGCCTGCCCCGGCTTTGAAACCGCTTGTGTGATTGGTGGCGAACAGCTGTTCCGTCTGGCCCTGCCTGTGGCGCAAGAACTGATTGCGACCGAGATCAAGGCTGATGTGGACGGAGATACTTTCTTTCCCGAACTGCCTACCGGAGAGTGGCAAGAAGTGGAGCGCCTGCCTCAGCCTGAGGAAAACGGTTTCACTTACGACTACGTGACGTACCGCCGCCGTAGTTAAGAAAACCGGCTACTTGGCCCAAGCTATCCGTCTCACTGCACGCTTAACCGCGTAGGCTCGAAACCAAATAAAAGGCCTGAATCCGATGACACGGCTTCAGGCCTTTTTTGCGATCAGTCCGCCGAAATCAGGCAAGACCAAGGCGTATTCCTGCTAACTCAATATCTGAACTTACTCAGCCACCGCGGCATAAGCAGGGCCATCCAGCAAACCTTGCAGATCAGCAGGATTGTCAGCCTTGAGCTTGAAAATCCAGGTATCAAATGGAGCTTCATTGATCAGATGCGGTGCATCGGACAAGGCCTGGTTGAACTCCACCAGCTCGCCCGCCACAGGCGCGTAAATGTCGGAGGCGGCCTTCACCGACTCCACCACACCCGCTGTAGCACCCGCAGCCAGACGCGTCCCTGGGGTGAAGTCACCCACAAACACCAGGTCGCCCAACTGATCTTGAGCAAAGTCGGTAATGCCAACCAGCACAACACCGTCTTCATCTTTGGCCCACTCGTGGCTTACCACGTACTTTCTATCTCCTGGCAGCTGCATATCGCCTCCCTGACTGACCAGCCAACAATTCCGATGATTTCAGAAACGGCAGCAGACCATGCCCACTGCCCTTCCTGCTCGCATACTTAACCCTGCTCTGCCTGTGCCTTCAAAGCACGTGCACACGCTGCTGCCGACGCCCAGGCCCATTGGAAGTTATACCCGCCCAGCCAGCCGGTGACATCGACCGCTTCACCGATGAAGTACAGACCAGGTACTTTACGCGCTTCCATGCTCTTCTGATTGAGCTCGCGTGTATCCACGCCACCGCTCATCACTTCCGCCTTTTTATAGCCTGCGGTGCCACTAGGTTTCAACTCCCAGCCATTAATCACCTGTCCCACCGTGCGCAACACGCGATCCGGCAGATCAGCCAGACGTTGCTGTCCCACGCCTTTGGGCAACAAGTCCGAGGTATCCAGCCATTGTTCGACCAGACGGCGCGGCCACAAGGTCGACAAGACCGTGACCAGTTGCTGACGGTTACCCGCTTTCAGATCCAATAATTGTTGCGCGATGTCCTGACCGGGAGCCAGGTCCACACTAATGCTCTCGCCCGACTGCCAGTAGCTGGAGATCTGCAAGATACCCGGCCCGGACAAGCCACGGTGCGTAAACAGCAGATCTTCCAAAAAGGCCTGACGTTGCTTGCCCTGCCCTGTGCTGACTTCCACCTCCAAAGCCATGCCGCTCAAGGCAGAGAATGGTTTCCAATCCCGACCGTCAAAGGTCAAAGGGACTAGAGCGGGGTGTGGCTCAATCACTTTCAAGCCGAAGTGACGTGCCACGCGCAAGGCATAGTCCGTGGAACCCAGCTGCGGAATCGCCATGCCACCCGTGGCAATCACCACTTGCAAGGCATTCAAATCCCCCTGACCGGTGCGCAGTACAAAGCCATCCTCGGTACGGCCGATGGACTGCACCGAACAGGGCATGCGCCAGGACACCAGCCCTTTCAAACACTCCTGGCGCAGCATCTGGATGATGGACTCGCTGGAGTCATCACAGAACAACTGGCCTTTGTGCTTTTCATGAAAGCCGATGCGGTACTCTCGCACCAGCTCCAGAAAATCCTGGGGGGTATAGCCCGCCAAGGCCGAACGGCAAAAATGCGGATTCTTGGACAGAAAATTCTCTGGCGAGGTGCCCGTGTTGGTGAAGTTGCAGCGCCCTCCACCGGAAATACGGATTTTCTCGGCCAGCTTTTCAGCGTGATCAATCAGTACCACTCGCAAGCCACGCTGGCCTGCGATACTGGCAGCCATCATACCGGCCGCACCTGCGCCGATGACGGCAACATCAAAAAAAGGGATCACGCGGATTTACTCGTTGGTTTCAGACTCAAGCACACAATCTACGTAGTAGCGTGGCAGTCCATCAGGGCCGATATCCTGCGCCAGTCCATGCACATAGGTCTCAAAGCCAGGGAAGCGGGCATTGAACTCGCGTGCAAATTGCAGGTACTCCACAATGCGCGAGTTAAAGCGTTCGCCAGGAATCAGCAAGGGAATACCGGGCGGGTAAGGCGTCAGCAAGACACCCGTCACACGGCCTTCCAGTTCGTCAATGCCAACGCGCTCGATATCGCCGTGCGCCATCTTGGCATAGGCATCCGAAGGCTTCAAAGCGGGAACCATGTCGCTCAGGTACACCTCGGTCGTCAGACGGGCCAGATCATACTTGCGATAGGCCTGGTGAATCTGCTGACACAGGTCACGCAAACCCATGCGCTCGTAGGTAGGCTGAGTCTTGCAGAAGTCCGGCAAAATGCGCCACATGGGCTGATTGCGGTCGTAATCGTCCTTGAACTGCTGCAAGGCGGTCAGCAAGGTATTCCAGCGGCCCTTGGTGATGCCAATAGTGAACAGAATAAAGAAGGAGTACAGGCCGGTTTTCTCGACTACCACGCCGTGCTCGGCCAGATACTTGGAGACCAGAGCGGCAGGAATACCCTGTTCAGCAAAGGTGCCGGAAATATCCAGGCCAGGAGTCACTACCGTGGCTTTGACCGGGTCCAGCATGTTGAAGTTGGTCGACAACTTGCCAAAGCCGTGCCACTCCGCATCGGAGCGCAGAATCCAGTCGTCACGCTCGCCTATGCCTTCTTCAGGCAGATTGTCCGGTCCCCAAACCTTGAACCACCAGTCGTTCTCGCCGTATTCCTTGGACACCTTTCGCATGGCGCGACGAAAGTCCATGGCCTCGCAAATGCTTTCTTCGACCAATGCGGTGCCGCCAGGCGGCTCCATCATGGCCGCCGCCACATCACAGGACGCAATAATCGCGTACTGCGGGCTGGTGCTGGTGTGCATCAGGTAGGCTTCATTGAACACGTTGCGGTCCAAGGGGCGGTTCTCCGCATCCTGCACCGTAATCTGGGACGCCTGCGACAAGCCAGCCAGCATTTTATGCGTGGAGTGCGTGGCGTAGATCATGGTGTCTTTGGTGCGCGGACGGTCCGCACCAATGGCGTGCATGTCGTGATAGAAATCGTGGAACGCCGCATGCGGCAACCAGGCCTCATCAAAATGCAGCGTGGGGATCTTGGAATCCAGAGTCTCCTTGATCATTTCCACGTTGTAGATCACGCCATCGTAAGTACTTTGCGTCAGCGTCAGAATACGGGGCTTTTTGTTCTTGGCCTTGCTGGCAAAGGGATTGGCCTCGATCTTGCGCGCAATGTTTTCCGGCAGGAACTCGTCTTGCGGAATCGGGCCAATAATGCCCAGGTGGTTGCGCGTGGGGCGCAGAAACACCGGGATAGCGCCCGTCATGGTAATGGCGTGCAGAATCGACTTGTGGCAGTTACGGTCCACAACCACCACGTCGTTATTGGCCACATTGGCGTGCCAGACGATCTTGTTGGACGTGGACGTGCCGTTCGTCACGAAAAAGCAGTGGTCGGCATGGAAGATGCGGGCAGCATTGCGCTCGGCCTCGGCCACCGGGCCGGTGTGGTCCAGCAGCTGGCCCAATTCATCGACCGCATTACAGACGTCGGCACGCAGCATGTTTTCACCAAAAAACTGGTGAAACATCTGGCCAACCGGGCTTTTCAGAAAGGCTACGCCTCCCGAATGCCCTGGGCAGTGCCAGGAATAGGAACCGTCAGAAGCGTACTTGACCAGCTCGCGGAAAAACGGCGGCGCCAGGCTTTCCAGGTAGGAGCGGGCTTCGCGGATGATGTGACGCGCCACGAACTCGGGCGTGTCCTCAAACATGTGAATGAAGCCGTGCAGCTCGCGCAAAATATCGTTGGGGATATGCTGCGAGGTGCGTGTCTCGCCGTACAGATAGATGGGGATGTCCTCGTTGCGGAACCGCAGCTCGCCAATAAAGGAGCGCAGGTTCTTGATCGCATTGGCGACATCCTCCGGGGAATCCACATCGAATTCCTCATCATCAATCGACAAAATGAAGGCGCTCGCGCGGCTTTGCTGTTGCGCAAAAGAACTAAGGTCACCATAGCTGGTGACCCCGAGAACCTCTACGCCTTCGGCCTCTATCGCCGAGGCCAGGGCTCGAATGCCCAGGCCCGACGTATTTTCGGAACGGTAGTCTTCGTCGATGATGACGATGGGAAAACGAAACTTCATCCAGAACTCCTAGGTACGAGGCAGGGTAACGCCTAGCTGACCTTGATATTTGCCGCCGCGGTCGCGGTACGACACTTCGCACACTTCATCGCTTTCAAAGAACAACATCTGTGCACACCCTTCACCGGCGTAAATCTTGGCTGGCAGCGGGGTGGTGTTGGAAAACTCCAGGGTGACGTGGCCTTCCCACTCGGGTTCCAGCGGAGTCACGTTCACGATGATGCCGCAACGGGCATAGGTGCTCTTGCCCAGACACATGGTCAACACACTGCGAGGAATACGGAAGTACTCAACCGTGCGGGCCAGCGCGAAAGAATTGGGCGGAATAATGCACACATCACCGACAAAATCCACAAAGGATTTCTCATCGAAAGCCTTGGGGTCCACGATGGTCGAGTTGATGTTGGTGAAAATCTTGAATTCGTTGGCACAACGCACATCGTAGCCATAGCTGCTGGTGCCGTAGCTGACGATACGTTGTCCGTCTACATTGCGCACTTGGCCTGGTTCGAAAGGCTCGATCATGCCCTGGGCAGCAGCCCGCCGAATCCAACGGTCGCTTTTGATACTCATAAGAAATTAGCCGCCTTAAATCAGTAACCGGTTATTTTATCGTTTAGATACACACACAAGCCAATTGCGGCGCAAATATGTCATTTGCGCCACAATTCTCTGCCCGCTTTGCGCCGGGCAAGCCCGCATCAATCCTTCGAGAACCAGCGGTAAATCAGGGCCAGACCGTTTACCGTACCGGCGCTGACCTCAGCCGTCAGGCCTCGTGCCAGGCGGTAGCTGGCTCGACCCACCGTTCCGGTATCGGCCATGGCCTGCTCCAGGCTAACGGAAATATCCGCCGTCAGTGCCTTGGTGATCGCAATAAACTTGCGCTCTTCGTTGCTGGTGCCGCTGTTCAGGGATTTGACCACACTTTCCACCGGCAAAATGCTACCGGCACTGCCCAGGTCGCCCGAGCGCATGGCCACTTCATCAATCCCGAACTTGCGGTAGAAGGGCTCGCCATCGCCCAGGAAGGACGTCCCGACACTGAGCAGCAAGGCCATGTCACCACCAGAATCATCCGGCCCGTGGCCCAGCAGGAGCCAGGACAGTTTTTCAACTTCGCTGACTTCCGGGTAGGACACCAAATCAATTCTGGGCTTGCGAGCCGTACCGGCTACCTTAACACCTGCCTCTACTGCCTGACCGGTACGCAAGGCTTCGATGTCCAGAATAGGCGAGGTAATGTCACCCTGGAAGGTCACGGTTCCGCGCTTGAGCAGCAACTTCTGACCATAGAGCTCAATTCGCCCGCCACGAGTGCGCAAGGCACCCATGCCGGTCAACTTGCCGCCGATCATGGTGACCCTCAGGCTGCCAACCAGACCGGAGTTCACGCCGTAACCCGTCAGGTAAAAACGCGGCCCCAGATCCACATCAATTTCCATGCTCATGTCGGTTGCAGCCTGGGAAGGCTCGGAAGCCGGTTCGTCGCCTGCCCGCACAATCACCACATCGCTATCAACAGTGGGAATACCACCCAACATGTCCAGGTTGAACCAGCCCGCATCAGCAACAACCTTGCCGGTAATGGCAATACGCGGCAGTTCCATGTCCAGATTGATATTGCCGGACATCATGGCGTAACGATCGGAGCGCTGCAGAATCGGGAAGCGGAAAATATCCACGTCAAAGGCCCCTTGCTGAGTGCTCAGGTTCCACTGCCCCGACACAGTCAGCTTGCCATCCTTGGCGTCCGGGCTCTCTTTCAGCCAGGTTGCGGTACGCCATTCCTGCGGCTCTACTCGTGGGCGAGCCGGGAACGTCAAGGACTCCAGGCGGAAGATGTCACCATCGAAACGGGCATCCAACTGACCGTCAATTAGACGGATGCCGTCATCCAGACGTGTGAAACGCAACTCGCGGCCCCTTACCGTGCCACGACTGGTCCAGGCCCATTTCGCACCCACATCAATATTCACGTCTGCATTCAAGCGACCGCCCAGCTCCATGGCATCGCCCAGGAACAGGCGTGTCCAGCTCAAGTCGTCAATATTGGCTTGTATGCTGACCGTTTTGCGATCGTTCTCATTCAAGGCCAGCCCGTGAAGAGGAGTCTGGGCCTTGGCTGTGACGTAACCCATTTCCTTGGTACGCACATCCATCTGGGCATCCAGACGGCTGGTCGTGGCCGAGGTAGGTTTCGCATTGATGACGATACTCAGATCTTCCAGCCCCAGGGACATGGGCGGCTCAGCAAAAACCTGTACATCCCCCGCCACGCGGTCGACCCGCACCTGGCCGGACAAGGCGCCATTAAATTTCAGGTCCCAGCGCGCTTTGATATCAATTTCGGGCGGCTGGGTTTTCTTGTTCTTGGCAATCTTGACGCCACCCTTGGCCTTGTCAGCGTTTTCTTCTACGCCGACTTTACGCAGCAAGCGCGCGATGCGAGGCTCGGACAGCACCAGATCCAACAACTCACCACGGCTGGCCCATTGTCCAGGCTGGTAAGTGGATTCCTGATGACGCAGATTGATCCAGGGTTCGCCATCAACCGTGGTGCTCAACGTACCGGCACCAACTCGCACTGACCAGGGAGCCAATGGCTCGGGTGCCTTGGGAGCGTTTGCTGTTTTATCGGCTGCATTTTCGGGAACGCCAGCCTGTGCCTTCGCTTGCTCTGCTGCCGATGAAGCAGACGGAGCAGCATTGGCCGCAGCAGCAGGCTTAGTATCGGGGCTGCCCTTAGTTTCAGGATTTATACCGGCCTGAGCCGCTCCTTCTTCCTTGGCGGCCCCCTGGCCTGCTGCACCACCTTCAACCTTGGATTGGCCCTTGGCCTCTGCTGTGGCAACTTGAACAGGAGGCTCCGGCGCCCGCAGAGCATCGGTAAAACGCACAGGCAGTGCCGACTGCAAACGCACGATCAATCCGGCATGGTCGGCCACCAAACGGTTTACCTTGCCATCCCAATACGCGGCCTTGCCCTGATCGGCAAAATGCCAGCCACCTTCCAGTGCCAGATCGGCCTCGGCCATGCCTTGGCCCAACTGCCCCTTGGCCTTGCCGCCCAAGTCGTACTGACCCTTCAACTGCAGGGTGTGATGAGCGATATCGCCACGCAACTGCCCTTCTGCCGACGCCTTGCCCAGCTCCAGGCCAGGCCACAGTTGCTCGGCACGAGGCATCTTCGCCAGCAAATCCAGCTCGGCCTTGCCAGACATGCCAAAACCACCTTTCAACTGAACCTGGTTATCCCCGATCTTCATATCGGTGAGCACATCCGAAACCGACAGCAAACGCCACCAATCCGCTTGGCCCGGCTGAGCCGGAGCCGACGCTTTTGCCTTGATCTGCCCGATAGCGGCCTGCTTGTTCCAGCGACTGCCCTGCAAAAGCTGCACATCCACATCCGCGGAGAGCAATTGTTCTTTATCCGCCAAGACCACATCGAACTGGCCTTGGGTATTGATCAGGGCGTCGGGCAGCACATCGCCCAACAAGGCATGCAGATCCAGCTTGTCGCTGCGGAACTGACCTTTGAAATGATCCTGAACGTGCACACCTTCCTGCGTGGCATCCCAGGCGAAGTCTGCATCCAGCGAGGACTCGTCCGGCAGTTTCACCGCCACCTTGGCCTGACGCACTGGCACGGAATCCAGCGGGCTCAATTCTGCGCTGGCGTCCAGGCTATAGCCCTGGCCCTGACCGTTAAGCAGCAAGGTGGCTTGTTCCAGAGAGCCATTCAAGGTGATTTGAGCGTTGACCACACAATCGGGCAAAGGCTCGGGCTCAGGAACAGCAACTGGTTCCTGGATACGTTCTTCATCGCCAAGACCCGTACTACCCTCGGGCTCGGAGCTGATGACTCCGGCGACACCATGGGCGTCTACGGGCTGATCGACTGGCGGGCTGGCAGGAGTTGCATGACTCGGGGCGCTGGCCTCAGCTTGACCTTGCTGTGTTATTGCAGCCTTGGCACTGGTCTTGGCCGTTTCAACAGTGGCTGTTTGTTTGGACCGATCGACTACTGCCTTCTCGGCAGGTTTGCCGGATTTCGACGGCTCTGCATAAGCAGGCAAATACTGTTTCGCACAAATAGGCGAATCGGCCGTCAAACCGCGAGCAATGATTTGAATATCGGCTCGTGCCGGGTAAGGCGCTTGCAGTCCCGCCAATTCCACCTCACCCTGAAAACCAGCGCGGATGGACTCATTAGCCACCATCAAATCGTACAGTCGAAGCTGCGCGCTGTCGGAATCCAACGCCAGTGCCGAAGACAAATCCGCAATCGCGACCGGCAAGGGCGTGCCATCCTGCGTTAACAAGAACTGCCCCAAAGCCAGCTTGTCCACGGCAATACTGATAGGCAGCTCGGGCATTGTGAAGGGCTCATCGGACTTGGGCTCGTCCGAGGAGGTCAAGGCCACATCCACTTTCTGAGCACTAAGCTCTACCACGTGCAGGCGGCGTTCCCACAGTTCTTTCCAGTTGGCCTGCAAGCGCAAACGCTCGATATCCACATGGGTGTCCGGCAAGCCCAGCACCAGGTGGTCGATACTCAAGCCATCCCAAATGGTTCCGCGCACGCCTTGGGCGCTGCCCTGCGCATAGGGCAAAGCCGTGCGCAAGGCCCAGCTTGTACCGGCCTGACTGGCCAGCACCCAATACACAAAGCCGCAAACAAGCAGCAGGGCAATCACCACAAAGGGAATGCCCCACAAAGCGAAATATCGGAACCAGCGCCGAACCCAAGCCATTAAAATGCGATTCCCAAAGAAAAGCTCAAACGTACGCGTTTGTCTCGCTGACCATAGGCCAGATCAAGATTGAAAGGGCCAGCAGGGGTGCGCACCACCGCACCCAAACCGTAGCCCCAGGCTAAATCCATATCACCAAAGCTGGGCGCAGCGTCACCCACGTCAACAAAAGCGCGCATGCCATACATGCTGGTGAAAAAGTGCGTGTATTCCACGCTGGCTACGGCCATGGCTGGCGCCCCCACCACGGCGTCGCCTTGTCGAAGGCCAATGCTTTGATACTTGTAGCCACGGACACTGCGAGCGCCCCCGGTGCGATAACCGAAGTCAGGCGGTGTGCGGTCCGTCATGCGCCAAACCTTACCGATTTCACCCCGCAGGGACAAAATATCCCGCTCCCCAACTGGCCACCACTGCTGCAATCGCAAATTACTGCGGTAAAAGGTCTCGCCCTTGTCCAGCGTGACACCGGCACCTACGCCGAAATCAATCAGACTGCCTTCGCGCGGATCGTACTTCTTGTCTACGTCCCGACGCAGCCATTGCCAGGTTGCAATGGCAGAAGGTGTTTCACGGGTGGGCAGACCGGAAATCTTGGTCTTGTCCCAGGCGCCCAGTAAGCCCCATTCGGTTTCATATTCCACGCGGCTATTGCCCGCTGCCTGTCGTTCCTGGCGCAGCTTCCAGCCCAGGGCCGCCCGCTCCGTGTCCAAACCTTCAATGTCGGAACGATCGTACAAGACACCAAAACTGTTCTTGTAGCCGCTAATGGTGGGCGGCAAGTGAATGTCATAAAAGGCCCGCTGACGTTTTTTATCCACGCCAATACCGGCCTCGGTCCAGATCGGCAGGCCAAACACAATATTCTTTCGATACAAGGCCTCAACACGCGCACCGTGGTCGCTGTCAAAACCCAAAGAACCGGTGAACTGCCTGGATGGCGCTTCTGTAACCCGTACACGTACAGGCAGTTCTACATCACCATCTGGAAGCTCTTTCTTTTTGCCGGCTTCTTCATCCAGGGTGACAAAGGCACCCCGGAAAAAAGTGGTGGCAGCCAAAGATTGCTGCCACTCGTCCAGCTTGTCCTGATCGTAAGGATCACCGGGGGTATAGCGCACATAACGGTCTACCAGAGACTGGGGAACTCGCTTCAGGCCAGTGGTTTCCAGCGGCCCCATGCGAACCCTCGGCCCGCTATCCACTTTCAGGGAAAGGTCGGCCACGCCTTCATCGGCCAATACGGTCGCCCGCGTGTCTATGTAACGAGCGTAGTAAAAGTCCTGGCGCTGTACGCTTTCCAGCAGATCCGATTTGGCGGAGGACCAGACCGAATTCAAAAAGGAATCGTTCACTTTCAAAGGAAAGCTGGCTTTTATCCCTTCCAGACGCACCTGGTATTCCGGCTCCTGAATCTTGCCTTTGAAGTCCAGGGCAATGTCTCGTACACGCGTGATTTCGCCCGGCTGAATAATGATGTCCCAATATTCACCGCTGGAATCCTCGCCCACCTCCAGCGTGACTACAGAATCAAAATAACCCTGAGTCTGCAAGGCGGAGACGGTCGCATCGTGAGCCCGGCGCCGCAGACGCGAGACCTCTCCCAAGTCCTGGTCTTCCGCCAAACGTGTAATGGCACTGACCGCGCGCTGAATTTCTTTCAGCGCCTGGGGGGGCACGCCCCCCGGATCAATAATGACATCGGGAACGGAAGACTGAGCCCATACTGCAGGGCTCAGGACTATCGAAAACAACAGGCAAAAGCCGGATTTGCGCATACGTACTCAAAGAGGACGAGGAACAACCTTGGGGCGCTGCCCCGACGTGTCTGGAGGAAGTTGCGACAAGTTAGCCGAAACGCGATTGGCAATCTCGTGATACAGGCGGGCCTCGGGACTGTCTGCGCTGGCAATCACCGTCGGGGTACCGGAGTCGGTCTGAGCCCGAATGCTCAATGCCAACGGCAAGGCACCCAGCCAAGGCACGTTGAACTGGCTAGCCATATCGCGACCACCATGCTGACCGAAGACCGGGTCAGCATGACCACAGTTCGAGCAGATATGGACCGACATGTTTTCCACAATACCCAGAACAGGCACATTCACCTTCTGGAACATGTTCAAGCCACGCTTGGCGTCGATCAGCGCCAGATCCTGAGGGGTGGTCACAATCACCGCGCCCGTCAAAGGCACTTTCTGCGACAAGGTCAAGGCGATATCGCCAGTGCCGGGAGGCATATCGATAATCAGGTAGTCCAGATCATCCCAACGCGTTTGTGTAAGCAGCTGTGTCAACGCCTGGGTTGCCATCGGGCCGCGCCAGATTGCGGGAGCGTCTTCGTCCAGCAGGAAACCAATCGAGTTGGCTTGCAGACCGTGACCGATCAGCGGCTCCATCATCTTGCCGTCTGCACTGCGCGGGCGCTCGTGCAGGCCCAGCATGGTGGGCACGCTAGGGCCATAAATATCCGCATCCAGCAAACCAACACGCGCACCTTGCATATGCAAGGCCAAAGCCAGGTTCACCGACGTTGTACTTTTACCCACACCGCCCTTACCCGAGGACACCGCAATAATGTTGCGGATATTGGGCATGGGTCGCAACCCTTCCTGCACAGCATGCACGCCAATGCGGGGATTCAAATGCAGCTTGGACAGGGTGGCACCCACGCCTGCCAAGGCTTGCTCGATACGTTCGCGCAGCTGTCCCTGAATGTCATAAGCCGTATAGGGCAGGTGCAAAGTCAGCTCAACCTGGTTCTGGTCAATGCTCAGCTCGCATCGACCCGCATCGACCGATAACTTCTTTAACGTGTTGGGATCGGTCACACTCGCCAGGGCTTGCAACACGCGCTCGGAACTCACTGTCATTTATCCAAAACCTTGATATAAAGAAACATCACCATACCTTTAAACCAGAAAATTAGCGGTTCAAGAGGAATTTTTTTACACTTATGATGTCATACTAACCCTATGAACACATTTAACCAGATTATCCGCACAGCCCTCTTTGTCTTGCTGACAATTTTCGGTGCAATCATGGCGTTTATCTTCATGGTTTCTACCGCTATTGCGATCGGCATTTTATACATTGTGGCGCGTATTAGTGGCCGTCCTTTCGGCGTTAAAGCCTACTGGGACCAGCGCCGCCGCCCTGCCGCTGCCAGCAAACAGTCGACCACACCACGTTCGCGTGATGTCACCGACATCGAGATGCGCGAGATTCCTTAACAGTTCTTGACTGTTCGCCAAGCCTTTGGCGAGCAGCAACGCTGATTAGGCACTGCCCCCGAACACCCTGAGTCGTCAAAGGCTCAGGGTGTGTGCATTTGTATCATTCGCAATTGCCCATCAGCACTTTGCCCGTGGACATTCCTCGGTCTGGCGCAGCACAAGTGTGCAATAGACCGTAGAATCCTTGTTCCCTTTCTCTTTTATTTTGTTAAGTCATGTCACGAACGATATTTGTTACGACCGCCCTGCCGTATGCCAACGGCTCGTTTCACATCGGCCACATCATGGAATATATCCAGGCCGACATCTGGGTTCGGTCCATGCGAATGTCGGGACATACTGTGCATTTTGTGTGTGCGGACGACGCCCATGGCGCGCCCATCATGCTCAAGGCAGAAAGCGCTGGCATTACCCCCGCTCAGTTGGTGGACAAGATTGCGGCCGAGCGCCCCACCTACCTGAACGGCTTTAACGTCAAATTCGACCACTGGCACCGTACGGACTCGCCAGACAACGTCGAACTGGCCCAGGATATCTACCGCACGCTGAAAAGCGCCGGCTTTATTGACACCCGCACCATCGAACAGTTCTACGATCCGGTCAAAGGCATGTTCCTGCCCGATCGTTACATCAAGGGCGAGTGCCCCAAGTGTCACGCCAAGGACCAGTACGGCGACAGCTGCGAAGTCTGTAGCGCGGTTTACGCTCCTACCGAACTGATCGAGCCCTACTCCACCCTGACCAATGCGCGTCCGGTGTTAAAGACGTCGGAGCACTTTTTCTTCCGTCTGTCCGACCCGCGCTGCGTGGCCTTCCTGCAAGAGTGGACCACGGGCAAGAACGCCCAGGGCAAGCCGCGTCTGCAATCGGAAGTGCTGGGCAAGACCCGCGAATGGCTGGGTACAGGCGAAGGCGCAGAGGCCTCTCTGAACGACTGGGACATTTCCCGCGACGAGCCCTACTACGGCATCCCGATTCCGGACGCTCCCGGCAAGTATTTCTACGTCTGGCTGGACGCCCCTGTGGGTTACCTGGCCTCCTTGAAAGCCTACTGCGCCAAGGCCGGTCTGGACTTTGATGCCTTGCTGGATCCGGAAGGCAGCACCGAGCAGGTCCACTTCATCGGCAAGGACATCGTGTATTTCCACGCCCTGTTCTGGCCTGCCATGCTGAAGTTCTCCGGCCGTAAAGTGCCTGATGCATTGAACGTGCACGGTTTCATCACGGTTAGCGGCGAGAAAATGTCCAAGAGCCGTGGCACCGGCATTTCGCCTCTGCGCTACCTGGAGCTGGGCATGGATGCAGAGTGGATGCGCTATTACATGGCCGCCAAGCTAAACTCGCACGTCGAAGACATGGATTTCAATCCTGACGACTTCATTGCCCGCGTCAACAGCGACCTGATTGGCAAGTACGTGAACATCGCCAGCCGTGCCGCCAACTTCATCAGCAAGCATTTTGATGGCAAGCTGGCATACCAGGGCGACACCTCCGAACTGCAAAACCAGCTCAAGGAAGTCGCCGAGAAAGTCCGCGCCGACTTGGAAAGCCGCGAGTATGGTCGTGCCGTGCGCCAGATCATGGCTCAGGCCGACATCATCAACCAGGCGTTCGATACGGCCCAGCCCTGGGTCATGGCCAAAGGCATTGCGACGGCCGAGCAAGCTCAGAAAGATGCGCTGCAAGATATTTGCTCGCGCACCCTGGCTGGCTTCAAGGGCTTGTCCGTCATGCTGACCGCCATCTTGCCCACCCTGACCCATCGCGTGGCCCACGAACTGTTTGGTCTGGACCGCGACTTTGTCTGGGACGACGTGGCTGCCTTGCCTGATCACATCGCTCCCTTCAAGCATCTGATGCAGCGTGTCGACAGCGCCATGGTGGACGAGCTGCTGGCTCCGCCACCCGCTCCCGTCGTGTTGCCCGGTGGCGAAGCCATTGCCGAAACCATCGACATCAAGGACTTCATCAAGGTGGACCTGCGCATTGCCAAAATCGTCAGTTGCGAAGCCGTGGAAGGCTCGGACAAGCTGCTGCGTCTGAGCCTGGACGCTGGCGAAGGCCGCTTGCGCCAAGTGTTCTCCGGCATCAAGTCGGCTTACCAGCCCGAAGATCTGATCGGCAAGCTGACGGTACTGGTCGCTAACCTGGCTCCTCGCAAGATGCGTTTCGGCGTATCCGAGGGCATGGTTCTGGCGGCCAGCCATGCGGATGATGCCGTGGATCAAGGCATCTATATTCTGGAACCATTCCCCGGTGCCCAGCCCGGTATGCGCATCAATTAAGACGCATTCCTGATACGCAAAAGAGCCTCGCCGAAAAAGCGAGGCTTTTTTGTCTACATATACCAAAGAACAGGCTCAAAACAGCCTGCCAAGCCCCTTTCAGCGACCCGTAACCCAGGAAAGCCGATACACTCTTTATCTTGAAACTGCTGTATTGATGCACAGTCTGCTGCTTTGAATGCAAGGACCTCTTGGCATGGAAAACATCCCCCCTTCTGAACTGGATCGGCACCTTGGTGCACAGCGCTCCACCTGGGTCAGTGTCATCGTCAATATCAGTTTGAGCGTGCTGCAAATTGTGGTGGGTCTGTTTGCTCATTCGCAGGCCCTGATTGCTGACGCCATCCACTCCCTGTCCGACCTGCTGTCAGACTTTGTAGTGCTGATCGCCAACCGCCATAGCCGTCGAGGTCCGGACGCAGATCACCCTTACGGACATTTGCGGTACGAAACGGCGGCCACCCTGGCCATTGGCGGCCTCTTGCTGGCCGTAGGACTGGGCATGTTATGGAATGCTGTGTCTTCCTTGCGCGACCCCAGCAGCATCGAAGCAGTACACCCGATTGCCCTGGCCATTGCCTTCATCGCACTCTGTAGTAAAGAACTCCTGTTTCGCTACATGTTGCGTGTCGCGAAGCGTTTGCGCTCGACCATGCTGGTTGCCAATGCCTGGCACGCGCGCTCCGACGCTGCCTCCTCGCTGGTCGTTAGCGTCGGGGTGATGGCCAACCTGGCAGGTCTGCCCTTGGGCGACCCCTTGGCCGCCAGTATTGTCGGTTTGATGATTCTGCGCATGGGCTGGAAGTTTTCTATTGGCGCATTTCACGACCTGACCGATAAAGCGGTCGATCAGGAAACAGAAGAGCGCATTGCCAAGCTCTTGCGCGAGACCCCCGGTGTGGAAGGCATACACCAGCTACGGACCCGCAAACTGGGGGACATGATCTGGGTAGAAGTGGATCTGGAAATGGACAGCACCCTGACTATTGCTCAAGGTCATGCCATTGCCGTGGCCGCACGGGACCGTGTGATGGCCGAAGAGCCCGTGCTGGATGTCATGACACACTTTGATCCGGTCACACCCAAGCGCTAAACCCTGTCTAAGCTCTACGAGCCTCGCCAGCCCAACAGCAGGCTATCCAGGACGGCGGGCGCTCTCGGGCGCCAGCATCTCCACCAGCACACGGGACAAGGCCGTCACCATCTCATTGGCATGGGGTCGATGCAAAATCGCCAGTTCAAAAGCATCGATACGGGGCAGACCTTGTGCTTGCCCCAATTCAACATGGTCATCGCGCACCGCACGCCGCGGCAGCAAGCTGATCCCCATCCCGTCTGCCACCGCCCCCTGAATACCGCTCAAGCTGGAACTGGTAAAGCTGATACGCCAACGACGTCCCAAGGACTCGACAGCACTGATGATTTCCTCTCGATACACACCCCGACGCGGGAAGGTCACCAAGGGGATGGGGTCCAGATGAAAGACCGGATCAGTCGCGCTATCCACCCAGGCTGTCTGCTCGGGTAGACAAGCCACCGCTTCACGGGCATTGTGACGCTGCTTGACCAGCACCAGATCCAGCTCACCCTGATCGTAAGCGGCCAGCAGGTCGCTGCTCAAGCCGCTACTGACTTCCAGACGCACCTGCGGGAAGCGACGGTTGAAGCCCGCCAAGGCCCGCATGGTCTGTCCATTGGTAAAGTCCTCAGGCACGCCAAGACGCACGGAAATAGTCACCAGAGAACCGGACAGGGCTTCAGACAGCTGATGATTCAAAGCCAGCATCTGGCGGGCGTAACCCAACAGGGTCTGCCCCGCTTCAGTCGTGCTGACGCCCCGGCTAGCCCGGTCCAGCAGACGCAGCCCGGCCAGTTCCTCCAGGCGCCGCACTTTCTGGCTGATCGTGGACTGCGTGGAATGCAAACGCGTTGCGGCCGCCGTGAAGCTGCCGCAATCGACTACCGTCAACAAGGCCAGCAGCAGGTCCAGATCGTACAAAGGCCGATTCAGGCTGGGACTGCTTGATAGTTGATGATCCATATGCTCAAACCCTTTCTGAAATCCGCCAGGGCAATCCACCCCACCGCCCTTTTATTCAAAAAACAAATACTAGAGATTTATACATTTAATTTGTAAATATCACCAGCAGTCGTTAAGGTGTATTGGTCCCGCGCATTACAACGACATCCCGCCTGTGCCTTTTGCCAGCCGCCGGGATTGCGCCGTGCCGTTCGACAGATTTTTCCTTACTGAATTTCAATGGGAATCAACATGTCCAAAGTCAATTACTACGCCCCTCCAGGTGGCCATCCTCCTCAGACTCAGTTGCTGACGGACCGCGCCATGTTCACCGAGGCCTATGCCGTGCTGCCCAAAGGCGTGCTGCAAGACATCGTGACCAGCTACCTGCCCGGTTGGGAAAATACCCGTCTGTGGGTATTGGCACGTCCTCTGTCCGGCTTTGCCGAGACCTTCTCCCAATACATCATGGAAGTAGGCCCACAGGGTGGCAGCAACAATCCTGAGTCCGACCCCGAAGCCGAAGGCGTGATTTTTGTCGTCAAGGGCCAGCTGGAACTGGTTCTGGAAGGCACCAAGCACATCATGGAAGAAGGCGGCTATGCCTTTATTCCTCCTTCCACCAACTGGACCTTGCACAACCGCACGGGCGAGCTGGCCAACTTCCACTGGATTCGCAAGCGCTACCAGCGTGTGGAAGGCCTGGATGCCCCTGAAGCCTTTGTGACCAACGAAAAAGACGTGAAACCTGGCGTCATGCCTGACACCGAAGGCCGTTGGAGCACCACCCGTTTCACCGACATGTCCGACCTGCGTCACGACATGCACGTGAACATCGTGAACTTTGAACCCGGTGGCGTGATCCCTTTCGCTGAAACGCACGTGATGGAACACGGTCTGTACGTTCTGGAAGGTAAGGCGGTGTACCGTCTGAACCAGGACTGGGTTGAAGTGGAAGCCGGTGACTTCATGTGGCTGCGCGCTTTCTGCCCGCAGGCTTGCTACGCAGGCGGACCAGGCCGTTTCCGCTACTTGCTGTACAAAGACGTAAACCGTCATGCCAATCTGACACTTGGCGGCACTCGCTAATATGGTCTGAAACAGAACAGCCGCTGCCCGTCAGCGGCTGTTTTGCATTACAAACACGCCAAACCGGAACGCGTCCCCCTGATGCCGCCTGTGCCCGCAGGTGTCCCACAAGGCGCAAATAGGGACTCTGGTTTCAAGGCTCATTCCAACCTTGCTTCTCTACAGGAGAAAAACATGAACGATAAACACTATCTGCTGCGCTCCATCCAGATCGCCGAAGAGAATGTCGCCCGCGGCGGCCAGCCCTTTGGCGCAGTGCTGGTGCGCGATGGTCAAGTTCTGGCCGAAGGGGTTAATGAGACCTACATTGCCCATGATCCCACCGCACACGCTGAGATCCAGGCGCTGCGTACTGCCAGCCAGAACGTGAAAAGCAGCAGCCATGCAGGCAGCACCATGTATGCCAGCGGCATCCCCTGCCCCATGTGCATGGCCGCCATGATCGCCTCGGGCGTGGAGCGCGTGGTGTATTGCGCCGACGATGAGGAAGGCGAACCCTTTGGCTGGTCCACCGAATCCTTCTACAAAAAAATGCAGCAGGACTTTGGCAAGCAGGGCGTGAAAATGGAGCACCTGCCCTTGCCTGAAAAACGCAAAGTGTATGAAGCCTGGCAAGCCCGGTTTGGAAACGGCTCCAAGCAGGACTAAAACAAAGACCATTCAAAACCCTGCCATCAAGCAGGGTTTTGCGTATTTACATAGACAGACAAGTCAGAAAAGTTTATAAAACAGAGCAGTTATAGTAACGATTCTCATTTATTGAATCCCAAAGGAAATACATGATTGCGTCCCGCCCAGCCTCTTTAAAAATGATTGTTGCCTCCGTAATGGGCGCTTTGCTGCTCAGTGCATGCCAGACTGCACCGCAATCGCAACAAGCGGGCCAAACATCGTCCTTTAATGCGACTGCGCCTCAGGCACAGGTCACTTTCCGTCAGGACACCATTGATGGTGCCTACGAAATTCTGGCCGCCAAGGACAGCAAGCAGTTGTTTGTTGCTGCTACTCCTTTGTTTGAAGACCGTGCTGCTGGCTTCCTGCACGTCCTGGACCAGGACACGCTGCGTGAATCGCAGTTGATCCAATTGCCGCGCCGTGCCTTTGCACTGGGCCTGAACCAGAAAACTCACACTCTGTACGTGGGCAACACCCTGGACGGCTCGCTGCTGGCAATCAACAGCCTGAATGGCACCGTCAAGCAACTGATCCAACTGGGTCAAAAAGAAGACAAGGGCGGCTGGGAACACACCCGTAAAGTCGTTATTGACGAGCAAGACAACCGCATCTTCGTAACCAACCCCTCCGAAGGGGGTCGCGTATGGATTGTCGATGGCGCCGACGGTCGTATCCTGCACAATATCGATAACGTGGGCTTGTGGCCTGCTGGCGCTGCCTACGATGCCAACACCAAGCGTCTGTTCGTGGGCCACGGCGGCAAGGATGAAATTGCCGTCATCAACCCGGCCACCGGCGCTATCGAACAGCGCTTCACCACTGGCGATGCAAAAAGCGATAAACGTGAAGATTCCCGCCACTTCTTCGTGAACATCGCCCTGAGCGCGGATGGCAAGAAACTGTTTGGTGCTGACGCCAATACCGGCAAGATCTACCAATTCGACACCAGCTCCGGCAAAGTGGAAAACACGGCTGAAGTGGGTCTGGGGCTGCTGGATATCGTGTACAACGACGCTCGCAAAGAGCTGATCGCCACCAACCGTGGCGTGGATCGTGAAACACCAGCCGGTACCGGTTCGGTCACCATTCTGGATGCCAACACCTTGGCTGTTAAACACCGTATCAGCGCCCCTGTGCACCCCAACAGCGTCACGCTGAGCGCTGACGGCCAGACCGCTTTTGTCACTATCAAAATCCCTCATGGCGACAAGAGCCCGCACTACCTGAAAGGTGCCAAGGACAGCGTTCTGCGTCTGAACCTGAATCAGCTCTAAGCCCCTGGCTTAAAGCCTGGTCCCAAGCCGAGACTGCCCACAAGGCAGCTCGGCTTTTTTTGTACCTGCCACTTTGGTCTGCCAGGCGGCCTGCCCCTCATCTGTGCCTTGGCCGCAGGATAGTTTTGTCCGCTGTTCAAGCCCTAAGCCAAGGCCCGCCATCGCTGGCTCTTGGGCGTTTCAACGCTGTTTTAGCAATGCGGTCTGGAAACAAGCAGCAAAGCGGATTGCTGCAACCGGCCACTTGCTCAATAGAATCAATTAGTGGCCTAGCAAGACGCCTCTTGTCTCCCGGCCCCACACTCCCTTTCCCGCCTCCAGCTGTGCCACAGATTGGCATTTCTGGAGCGTTTTCTATTGAAGACAAGTCATGGTTCAGCTGAACGCGTATCACCAGCCTATTGGCCCCTCGCTCCCTCATTGGCAGGCCCGCCCGCAGCCAGCACGCTGCGTTCTGCACGGCAAATACTGCCGTCTGGAAGCCGTGAACCCGGAACAACATGGCGACAGCCTGTACGAGGCCTACAGCAACGCCAGCGATGGCCGCGACTGGACCTATTTGTCTGTAGGCCCCTTTAACAACCGCGCACAGTTCGACCAGCACCTGCAAACCATCAGCCAGGCCAGCAATGCCGTGCATTACGCCGTCGTCGAACAAACCACGGGTCGCGCATTGGGCACCTTGTCCCTGATGCGTATCGACCCGCAAAACGGCTGCATTGAAGTGGGCTTTGTAGCCTGGTCACCCGCTCTGAAACAAACCCGTATGGCCACCGAAGCCCACTACCTGTTGATGGCTTATGCAATTGATGGACTGGGCTACCGTCGCTACGAATGGAAGTGCGACACACACAATGCCCCCTCCCAAGCCGCTGCACGACGATTGGGCTTTCGTTATGAAGGTATCTTCCGTCAGGCGATTGTGTACAAGGGCCGCTCGCGCGATACAGCCTGGTTCTCCATTACCGACCAGGACTGGCCAGCCCTGAAAGCGAATTTCCAGGCCTGGCTGGCACCTGAAAACTTTGACGATCAAGGTCGTCAGAAACATCGTTTGGGGCAGCAAACAACTGTCGCTCCAGCTGGTCCCGGGGCCTGCCGCTTAAAGCAAATGCTGGCCCTGCAAACCGAGCTGAATCAGCTGATTGATCCGAACTGGCGAGTGGCCAAGCAGGACTACTACCGGGCGATCTGGGTGGAATGTGCGGAGCTGGCCGATTACCTGGACTGGAAGTGGTGGCAGCATAGCGAGCGCAATCTGCCGCAACTCCAACTGGAGCTGATCGACATCCTGCATTTTGGTCTGTGCGATGTACTGCGTGCCAACGATGCGCTGCGCGAGCAAGAAGCCGCCACCGCACTGGATCAGCTCCAGCACGCTTCAGCCACCGCCAGCGACTCTACGGCCATCATGACGGCTCTGGAACGCTTTACCTTGCGCGTTCTGGAGACACGCCAGTTCGATTTCAGCGGCTTTGCCCAACTGGCTGCTCTTTGTGGTCTGACACTGGACACGCTCTACCACTCCTACGCGGGCAAGAATGCCCTGAACCGCTTGCGCCAACTGCGCGGCTATCAGCACGGCCACTATCACAAGCAGTGGGGCGGGCAGCAGGACAACGAGCATCTGGCACAGCTGCAATTGCATCTGCCCACCGAGCATGACCATTACCCCGAAATGATCCTGCATGCCCTGCAAGACAGCTACGACACGTTTTTTTCGGGAGACACTCAGGTCCGGAACGGAGCCTGCGTACCGCCTCCCCTTTCTTCACGTTGACAAAGGACTGTCCATGTACCTCGATTGCGATTGTTCCATCAATGTCTTTCTGGACTCGCCTAAACCGGACTCCAATCCCGTGGAAAGCAATGACACGCGACATCCACCCGACCCCCGGCCACAGCCGCATAAGGTGCAGCATCCTTGGTCCCGCTCGCGACGCCGCGAGCGCTCCCGCTGGCGCCAGGGCTAATGCCCTTGCGCTTGTCTCCCGGCCCGGCCCCACTGCCGGGCTCGTCTCCTTGATAAGGCCCCAAGCAAATGGAATAGGAGCTATGAGCCAGCGCGCATAGCTCCTCTTGATGTAAATCAAGACAATGAATCCCATCGTCGGCACAAGGATCGACGAGGCCAACCAAAGGAGACAAGCACATGGATACCCCACTCAGAGACAAATCCTATTTTGACGAACGCGCCACCAAAGAGATGGCCACTCATCTGCAGCAAGTGCAACGCGACACCCGCGAAACCATGGCATTTGCCTGCCGCATCCTGGCCATGACCGAGCAGGAAGCTGGTTTGGCCGGCCAGATCAGCGTCCGTTCCGAGCGCCCCGGTGCGTATTGGACCTTGCGCTTTGGTCTGGGTTTTGACGAAGCCACCCCCGAAGACTTCATTGAAGTTGACCGCGACTTGAATACCCTTAGCGGCGAAGGCATGGCCAACCCGGCCACCCGCTTTCACCTGTGGGTCTACGAAGCTCGCCCCGACGTCAATTCCATCATCCATACACACTCGCCCTGGGCCACGGTATTGGCCACCGCCCGCCAGCCCTTGGTGATTTCGCAAATGGACATGACGCCTCTGCACAATGACTGTGCATTTTTGGGCGAATGGCCTGGCGTGCCCATTGCCGATCAGGAAGGCGTCATCATCTCCAAAGCCCTGGGTGACAAGCGTGCCATTATTCTGGCCCACCACGGTTATCTGACCGCAGGTAAAAGCTGCCAGGAAGCCACTTACCTGTCGGTGTATCTGGAACGCGCCGCACGTCTGCAAGTGCGTGCACAAGCGGCCTTTGGCCCACTTACCCCTGTGGACGATACCTTGGCGGCCGAAGCGCACGACTATCTGCTCAAGCCCTCCATTGTTAACGCTACCTTTGACTACTGGTCCCGTCAGACCCAAGGCATTGCGCCCTTAACTAAAACTCGCTGACGCCCGCAACCAATACCCCGCTTCCACCAGGAGGTCGCCATGACGATGCCTAACAATGGACAGGCGCGTTCGTCGCGCCAGTACGTTACCGCTGGCTTGGCCAGCATGATGGGAACCACCATAGAGTGGTATGACTTTTTCCTGTACGGCACCGCTGCCGCACTGATTTTCAACAAGATCTTTTTCCCCGCCTTTGACCCGATTACGGGCACGCTGGCGGCCTTTGCCACCTACTCTGTGGGCTTTTTCGCCCGTCCTTTAGGAGGATTTGTTTTCGGCCATTTTGGCGACAAGCTGGGCCGAAAATCCATGCTACTGATCACGCTCTTTCTAATGGGAATCCCCACCATCCTGATCGGCCTGATTCCCTCTTATGAAAGCATTGGCTACTGGGCCGCTGTGCTGCTGGTGCTGATGCGCTTTCTGCAAGGTATCGCAGTAGGCGGAGAATGGGGCGGGGCCGTGTTGATGGCGGTTGAACATGCCCCGGAAGGCAAAAAGGGCTTTTTTGGCAGCTTGCCGCAAACAGGGGTAGCCCCCGGCCTGATCCTGTCTTCCCTGGCTATGGGAGCCGTCGCCAGCTTGCCTGAGGAAGACATGCTGTCCTGGGGTTGGCGCCTGCCCTTTCTAGCCAGCGTCGCCCTGCTGCTGGTGGGTTGGTGGATACGTGCCAAAGTGGCCGAATCCCCCGACTTCGAGCAAATGAGCAAAAAGGGCAAACAGGTTCCGATTCCTGCTCTGGAAGTTCTGCGTCATTACCCACGCGAAGTCCTGCTGGTCGTGGGAGGCCGTCTGGCAGAAGTGACCTGGTTCTACACCGTGGTGACCTTTGCCCTGGCTTACGCCACCACCACCTTGGGAGTAGAGCGCAGCGTCATGCTGGATGCCACCGTCTGGGGTGCCTTTGCGGCCTTGTTCACCATGCCCCTGTTTGGCGTATTGGGCGACCGAATCGGCTTCAAATGGGTCTTTATGGCAGGCACGATCTGCATGCTGGCATTCTCCTCCACCTTTTTTTCCATGCTGGGCAGCCTGGATTCCAGGACCATCACCCTGGCTTTGGTGATTGCGATTGGGCTGGTGTATGCCGCGCTGTATGGCCCGCAAGGTGGCCTGTTTTCCACGCAATTTCCACCTGAAGTGCGGTACAGCGGCATCTCCATTGCCGTGCAGGTATCCGGTGCCATCGGTGGCGGCCTGGCTCCCTTGGTGGCGACCTCCCTGCTGGCCTATGGCGATGGTCAACCCGACTACATCGTCTGGTACCTGAGCGCGCTGGGTCTGATTGCTTTTGCCAGTACCTGGTTCATGCATGGGCCGACGCACTTCTCCCTTCCCGCCCTATCCAGCCGAAAGGTACGCACATGAACGCAGCCGGTATTCACTACTACTTCTGGATGAATTCGGACTGGGCCTACCTGGGAGCCGACAGACTGGAAGCGATTGCTCGCAAGCATGGCATCCCTATCCACTACAAACCCGTGGACTTGCCGCAAGTCTATGCACGTACAGGCGGGGTCCTGCTGGGACAGCGCTCACCAGAACGTCAGGCTTATCGCATTGCAGAGCTTAAACGCTGGTGTCGCAAATTGGACATACATGTCAATCCCACACCGCGCTTCATGTGCCCAGACGCCACGCTGGCCTCCACCCTGGTTATTGCTATCAATCAGGCTGGTCTGCCGGTACTGGATCTGTACAAAGCCATTTTGCGGGCGCAATGGTGCGAGGAGCAGAACATTGCTGACCCCACGCAACTGGCTCGAATCCTGCAAGCACAGCAGCTGGATGCAGACTACTGGCTGAAACAGGCACCGCTGATGCAGGCGCAGTATCAAGCCCACACCGAAGAGACCATTAAAGCCGGTGTCTTCGGTTCGCCCTCCTATGTGTATCAGGGCGAACTGTTCTGGGGTCAGGACAGGCTGGACATGCTGGACGAAGCCATCGCCCTGCATCCTGCGCCAGCTTGAAGCACAACCCCGACACCAAGCCTGACTGTTTTTAAAACAAGGGCGGGGCAAGGTTTATCTACCTTGCCCCGCTCTACTTGTTTACAGCTTGGTTCGCAGGCTCAAGCCCTGCCCCCAAGCCATCAAAATGATTCAAACGGTCTATCCCGAAATCGCTCTAATAGCCATAACAGTCATCAACGGCGAGCATCCGTGCTTGGTCAAAATCCAACAAAAAAGCGGCAAATAAACGCCTCGCTACGGGCTGCGCTTGCTGCTTGAACAAATCGTCACCCAAAGAGCCTCACAATCTTCCCCGGACGGCCTCATCCAGATGCACACTAGTGCGGGCAAAACCGCGGCTGGCCTGCCTGGACATAGTCCTTTATTCAGAGGTAAAAGCCGTAGAATCACGCCTTTTCCTGCCAGGAAAATTCACCGATACGCCAGCGTAGCATTCCTGAAATTGGACTTTTGGGTCCGCCTTAAGGCCCGAGTTTCGGGCTTTCGGCATGCCGCCTGCCAAAAATGAAATGCAATGAGCAATTTTGAAAATTTACTTTTTCCATTGATACAGAATGTTATGTCTGCCGTACGAATCATATCGATAGATTTTATCTATTCATTGAGTCTGTATTCTGAGGAAATTGGCTACTTGAGCAATGCCAGTAAAGGTAGCCGTCTTCGTCAGAAGAAGGGCGCGGGGCTTTATATTGAACAAATACGCCACTATAAAGTATCAGCCAGATCAAAAAATCAGGATTCTGCTGATCTCCAATAACACTCGACAGCACGAACAACTTCTTCAAGCCCTGCTGGCTGGTGCTTTTCGGGTTTCTGTTGCTGCTGACGGAGTGCAAGGATATACCAAGGCCCAATTAACGCTACCCGAGCTTATCCTGATGGATAAGCAATTGACGGGGATAGACGCTTTGTCCTTGACCCATATGTTGCAAGGATTAAAAGCCACGGCTCAAATCCCCATCATCATTCTGGATTCACGCATGGATGGCAGCAGCGATGAATGCGTCACTTTTCTAAAAGCTGGTGCGGTTGATTACATTGGCAATCCGTATGCGGTCGATGAAGTCAAAGAACGTATCAACGTGCCCTTGCGCTGCCCCAAGCAGATGGCGCCTGCACTTGTACCGGGCAAGATGCCAAGCCAGCGGCCCAGCACGACAGCCGAAACCAGCATGCTGATCCATGCCATTCAGAAAACCATTGATGCCAATCTGGGTGCGCCACCCAGTCAAAAAGAACTGTGCGATATGTTCAAGATTTCACGTCGAAAAATCATGAATATATTTCAGCGTAATTTTGGCCTAAGTGTGAGCAGTTATATCCGATTGCAGCGTATGTATCGGGCCGAGTATTTGCTGAAGACTACGGCCTTGAAAATTGATGTGATTGCAACCGATTTAGGATTTTCCAGCCCGGCCAATTTCTCTACCGCATTCAAAACGTATGCGGGAGTGTCTCCCGGAAAATTCCGCCAGGCTATGGAGAAGAACAAACCCTATACAGAAAACACACCATGTATTCGCTCCATGGGCCCACCTGTTTTCTCATCTGGATGGTGCCCGCCGTAAATGGCAACAGGAAAAGAACAAGGTCCACAGGAGACTCGATCCAGACTCACATAAAAATAAAACAGCCGAACGAAACAATGCCAGGAAGGTGATAAAGGAACCCGCCCTTCACGCCTCCACCTTGGCCAGATACAGAAAAAGATGGCTGCACGCCACACAAATCCGGTTTCAGAGGGTCCGCACTTGCCGCCAAGGGGCAAGGTGATAAAATCGTGGCTACTTGAATAGTTCAATTCAAAACAGATCCGGGACGACCTGGATCTGCCTTTTCAGTACAGGGACGGCCCTACCTCTTTGGCGGAGCATCCACGATGGCCCACCCTGCATCACCCTCAACTCAACTCATTACTCCCATCACCTGGCTGCGTCTGCTCGGTTCCTGGTCCATTGTTGTCCTGTTCATGATTTTCGGCGGGCAATGGCTGGGAGACTCCCTGAACGGCACCACGGCGGCCATCGTCTTTCTGGTGCTGTTCGTGACCATCCTGGCGGCCTCGTTTGGTGTGGTCCGTGAAGCCGACCACCTGGCCCACCAACTGGGCGAGCCCTACGGCACCCTGATCCTGACCCTGTCCATTGTGCTGATCGAAGTTATCCTGATTGCCTCGGTACTGCTGGGGCCGGGCGACTTTCCCACCATAGGTCGGGACTCGATCTACGCCGTGATGATGATCATCCTTAACCTGATCACCGGCCTGTGTCTGATTGCCGGCGCAGCGCGCAATGGCGATCAGGAGTTCAATCGCCAAGGCACCAATACCTACTTGTCCATGATCGTCTTGCTGACCAGTGTGGGCCTGATTCTGCCCAACTACACCAGCAATGCGGGCGAATTCGGCACCACCCAGGCCATTGGCATTTCGGTTCTGACGGGCCTGGTCTATGCCACCTTTCTATATCTGCAAATGGGCAGTCACCGCCATGACTATGTGCAGCCTGATCAGGCGATACAAAGCACTGACGATACGACACCCACACCGCGTGATCCCCAGGCGACTCGCGCGATGCTGATACGCAGTCTGGTGCTGATCGCCCTGATCCTGCCTATCGTCCTGTTGGCACACGATCTGGCCATTGTGACGGACTACGGTATCGCCGCCTCGGGCGCCCCCGTTGCCGTCGGCGGTGTACTGATCGCAATTATCGTATTCACCCCGGAGTCCATCACTGCGATCAAGGCGGCCATGAATAATGAAATGCAGCGCGCCATCAATCTGTGTCTGGGTGCCTTCGTCTCTACCGTGGGGCTGACTGTGCCGGTAGTGCTGATGATTGGTCTGATCACCGGCAAACAAGTGATCATGGGCATCAGCAATATGGAAATCGTGTTGTTTCTGATCACGGCACTGCTCAGTATCTTGAGCTTTAGCGGCAAGCGAACCTCGCCCATTCAAGGCTATATGCACCTGATGGTTTTCGCCGTGTTCGGGCTGCTGCTGTTTTATCCCTGAGAAGAACAAGGCAAACAGAGCCAAACCGGCTTTGTTTGCACCTATCCAACGGGACAGACAAGCATAGCGGGCCTTCGTGGCCCAAGCGCCTGTCACTCAAGGTCTATGATTTACTGACAGAAACCGAGCTGCTCAGGATCGATCCGGTTCCGAACGAACACACTTGTACTCGAACTCGTTCATACCATCGGCAAAGTCCACGTGCTCCCACCCCAGGTGCGTAAAAAAGCGGCAGGCACGCTGGTTCTCCGGGAACACAAAAGCAACCCATTTACGACATGGGGGATGGCCTGGCCAAGCCAATACCGCTTCCAGCATGGCTCCGGCCTGACCATTGCCACGTAATGGCGGCGCAACGGCAATATCGGTAATTGCATGTGGCAGATTTCGCCCATCTCCCCAGGCACACCCAATCAAACCAATGGGCTGACCGTTCTGCTCGGCAACCAGCTGGGCGCCATCGCTTTGGTTCAACACGTGCTCCAGCCACTCCTGATCCAGTGGCCCCAACTCGCGGTTCAAGTCCTCGTCCTGGAACCATTGCTGTATCCAGTCCCAGTCCGTCGCACGAATTCTTCTGATTTCCATCGCTACCCCGTTTTGAGTTGTCCGCTGCAGCTTGGAGCAGCCCCAGAAAAAAACGTTCGAGACCAGCCTCATTCCAAGGCGGAATGACGCAACAAATTTTCCAGCCAATCCGCAAACACCTGAAAACGACGCGACAAGTGTTGGCGATGCAAATACAGCAAGGACATGGGCATGGGAGCGGCACGGTGATCCGGTAGCACCTCCACCAATTCACCTGATTGCAAATGCGCCTGCACATCGTAAGCAGGGATCTGAATTAGCCCCAAGCCGGACAGACAGCAGGCAATATAGGCCTCGGCATTATTCACCGTCACACGACCTGGCAGATCCAGCACCTGACGCTTGTCCTGCTCCATCCACTCCCAAGGAGCCACACGCTCGCTGGTGGGCGAGGCATAACGCACCACTTGATGGTTTTCCAGATCCGTTGGCGTCTGGGGCATGCCATAACGGGCAAGATAAGCGGGGCTGGCTACATTGATCAAGGGCAAGCTGCCCATTTTTCTAGCGATCAGGCCCGAATCACTTAGGGGTCCCACTCGCAGCACACAATCCACCTGCTCCTCGATCAGATTCACCTCGCGGTCCGTCACGCCCAGATGCACATGGACATGCGGATAGCGCTCCAGAAACTCCGGCAGCGCAGGTGCCACAATCAGGCGGCCTACCCGCCCCGGCACATCCACCTTGATCGTGCCACTAGGTCCTACACTGGCTTGGCGAAACAGGTTTTCGGTTTCCTGCACATCAGCAATCACGCGCAGACAGCGCTCATAAAACGCCGCACCATCTTGCGTGACTGTCACTTTGCGCGTGGTGCGATTCAACAGGCGAGCGCCCACTCGCCCTTCCAGCTCCTGAATGGCGGCCGACACCGAAGAGCGCGGCATACCCAAGGTATCCGCCGCGCGGGTGAAATTGGCACACTCCACGACCCGCGTAAAGATGCGAAACAGGTCAATGCGGTCCATAACTTTCTCCAGATAAGCAGCGGCAAAACACGGGCAGAACTGCTAGACCCGGTTGACTCAAGCGGCGGTGCGTATTGTTCGTTTTTTCAGACAAATGATGTCAGAACTAGATGATTTAAACAATTTCAGCGACCTATATCATGAAAAAACGAAAAGGCTTGCAGCCCGCAGCCCACACTAGCAAGGAGTCATCATGGCAAAGCACAGCATCAAAGGTAAAACCGTTCTGATTGCAGGCGGGGCAAAGAATCTGGGCGGCCTGATCGCCCGCGACCTGGCAGAGCAAGGAGCGCGCGCCATTGCCATTCACTACAACAGCGACAGCTCCCAAGCGGATGCCGAAGCCACCGTCAAAGCCATCCAGGCAACTGGTGCACAAGCCGTCGCCTTCCAGGCCGACTTGCGTTCGGCTAGTGCCATGGAAAAACTGTTTAGCGATACCGTCGCCGCAATTGGCCGCCCTGATATCGCCATCAACACGGTGGGCAAAGTACTGAAAAAGCCACTGACCGAAGTGAGTGAAGCTGAGTACGAGGAGATGAGCGACATCAACTCCAAAACTGCTTTTTTCTTCCTGAAAGAAGCCGGCAAACACGTACAGGACAATGGTAAAGTCTGCACCCTGGTCACATCCCTGCTGGGTGCCTTCACCCCCTTTTACGCCGCGTATGCCGGCACCAAAGCACCGGTAGAACACTACACCCGCGCCGCCGCCAAAGAATATGGCGCACGCGGTATTTCCGTCACGGCGGTGGGCCCTGGTCCTATGGATACGCCCTTCTTCTATCCAGCCGAGGGGGAGGATGCCGTGGCCTATCACAGGACCGCGGCCGCCCTGTCCCCCTACTCCAAGACCGGGCTGACGGACATTGAAGATGTCGTGCCCTTTATCCGTCATCTGGTCAGTGACGGCTGGTGGATTACCGGCCAGACCATTCTGATCAACGGTGGTTACACCACCAAGTAAGAAGGCAAGCCAGTGTCTGAGCCTGCAAGATCACTGCTTCGGGCTTGAGCACTGGCTTTTCTCAATACCTGCGCATGGATGTCCAAAAGGCATCCACAAGTGGGAATGCCAGCCAGAACGTAACCGCGTTCAAGCCCGAGATTCCTGATACGGGTTCTCGAAAATATCTTCTACGGTCTGCTCGAACAAGGCACTAATCTTGAATGCCAAATCCAGGGACGGTGCATGTTTGCCCGTTTCCAGCGCATTGACCGCCTGCCGGGACACCCCCAAGCGCTCCGCCAAATCTGCCTGCGTCCAGTTCGCCTCGGCCCGCAATACACGCAATCGATTTTTCATTTAATCGCTAGTCCGGACAAAGGGTGAAACCAAGGCGAAGACAGCCCAAAAGAAGGGGTAAATCAGCCAGGCAGGAATATGGGGCGCAGCGGCGTAGGTTTCCCCAAAGCCCCAGGCAGTCCACAAGGTCAGTGTCGCTCCTGAAGCCAGCACAAAGCACTTGGCCACAATCACCCGCACGAACTCATCGCTTTGCGCCATCAAGCGCAAGGTGACCCACACTTGTCCGGCCACAGGCAAGGCGACGGCTATGGCAATCAGCCAACCAACAGGCCGACCGAGCAGGCTGTCAAACAGGCCCAGAATGGTCAAGGCATTGACCAGGATATACACGCCCATAAAGAGCAAAGTGCGAATCAGATAGCTGCGACCTGGTGACGGCGCAGAGGAAGAGTTCCGGTTGGCAAGCATGGTTAAGCACCTGAATGTAAAGTAAACCTGACTTTATAGAAGTAAAAACTACTTGTCAATAAGTAATGTTTACTTTACATTTTTGAATATAGAGCCAGTCAACCAGCAAGCATTCCGATTGGCTGGCTGGTCTATTTGGGCCTACACGTTCTGACCATAAAAACGAGATTTGCAGCTGGCACCTGCGCGCGTTGCTACCCCCCAACACGCAGCCTGGATATAAAGCCACTTGAACAGGCAAAGTTCAAGACCTGCCCGTGTAGCCTAGCGTCGAGGGAGATTGCCCAAACCGCGCCTGAAATAGACGGCTGAAATGAGAGAGGTCCTTGAAGCCACAGGCCATGGCCACTTCGGTCACCCGTTTAGGTTTCCCGCCCTCCAGCAAACGGTAGCTATGGATCAAACGCTGCTCCCACAGCCATTGCATGGGGGTTGTCGCCTCAAAAGCAAAGAGTCGGTACAAAGTGCGAGTCGCCATAGACGAAGCACGGGCAATCTGGTCCACATCCAGCGTATCCTCATGCAAATGTGCACGCATATAAGCCTGAACCTGCTCCAGCCGCCGCTCCTGACGAGTGCCCCGAGAAAGCGCAGGAGCGTCAGACTCGAATACCGCGGAGAAGATATCCAGCACAGAAGCCGTCACTCGCCGATCCATACCGTCCGCTGCCGCCTCCCCCATACCAAGCAGTTGCTTGACCAAGGCACCAGCCATCGGCCCCAGACGCGAGTGGGCTGCAATACGACGCGCTGCCAGATTGCCCACCGAGGGCAAGCGCGATGCCAATAAGGGGCGGGGAATCATGACCATGGCCGCGTGAGCCAAAGAGCCCAGCTCCAGATCAAAAGGCCGAGATTGATCCTGAAGTACCAGATCCCCTGTTCCCAGGCTGACGTAGCGTCCGTCCTGGCTCAGTTGAATATGACCATCCAGCATGAGCCACAGCATGAAACAGTCGCGCTGATCTTTACGGATATCGGCCGGCCGTCTGTTCACCCGTATCGCCTCCCCCTGAGGGGTGGCAGACCAGATGCTGCTCAGGCCCAAACCACCAAAACTAGTGAGGGTGACCCGCGCCTGAAACTGGGGCCGGGCAATCTGGCTGCACTCGGTCTGTGAAAACTGCCTGCAAGTGACCTCGTGCCAGTGCTCAAAGCTGTCTCCGGGCTTGACCGCTATGATCGCTGTCATAGGTTCAGTCTCCATAATCGGGGCTATCTGCACCGATGGATTAATCGTTTTTCAACAAGATTACGTCCATTACCCAAAGACAGACAAGCCCTGAAAATACCAAGCCTCAGCTCCCTGCCCGTGTACTGTCCAGGATGGCAGGCACAGTCAAAAAAAACGTAAAACTGGCAGTGGCAGCCAAGCCAGAACTGCGCCACCCTCCTACTCTACAAGCGTCTATGACACCGGCAGCGGCAATACCAAATACACAGTCGCCCGGCCGTGAACAAACCAAAGGAGAATGAAATGGCTATTCAGATTGATCAAATCAACCCCAGCAGCACGGCGGTCATTGTGATCGACATGCAGAACGACTTCATCGCACCCGGCGCCCCACTGGAAACACCCATGGGCATGGAGTTGATGCCCCGCCTGCAAAAACTGCTGGGCCACGCTCGCCAAACTGGCATGGAAGTGATCTTCACCGCCCACGCCCACCGCCGCAACGGCTGCGATATGGGCCTGTTCGGAGAGATTTACCCTCCGATTCAAAACCAGGTGGGGCTGGTAGATGAGACAGCGGGCGTTGATATCTACCCCGAAGTAGCCCCACAGGGGGACGAAGTCGTCATCAAAAAACACCGTTACAGCGCGTTCTTTGGCACCGACCTGGACATCATCTTGCGTACTCGCAAGATCGACACCGTTGTCATCACCGGCGTGACCACTGAAAACTGCTGCCACGCTACGGCTCGCGATGCCATGTTCCATGGCTACAAAGTGGCCTTTATCTCTGATGCCACAGGCACCTACAACTACCCGGATATGGGCTTTGGGGCGATTCCGGCTGAAGAAGTACACCGCGTCACCTTGGGGGTGCTGGCGGTATCCACCGCGCATGTCATGACGACGGATGAGCTGATTCACAAATCCAGACAATAATCACGAACCGGACCAGAACCTGCATGCATTGAGCCTCCAGCTCATCAGGCAGCACCACAGGTCTTGTGAACCGCCCCACTTTTAAGGATCGCTTCTCAAGACCTGTGGTTATTTTTCTTGTGCCACAACAAGTTGCGCCAGCCGCTGAATGGAGAGCGGCGCACAGCCTTCCGCATCATTGCTGATCGTCACATACGCCGCCTGCCCCGCCCCCGTGATCCCGCGAATCGTGCGGGCCAGCACCGTGCGAGTATGCACGTCCTCGCTGACAATGGCATCGAAGGGGGTATGCTTTTTTTGAGCATCGGCATAGCCATAAGCACCAAACTCCCGGTTCAAGTTCCAGCGACACACCAAGGGTCCCGGCCACAAGGCGCGCAAGACGGGCAGTTGCTCTTCAATCGGCGGCATCTTGCCATGCAGCCCCAGACAAAATGTCGCGCCATTGGCCTTGAGCGTATCGACAAGATGTTGAGTCAACAGCTCTGGATCTCTTACCTCTACCGCAAGCACCACCTGTGAGCCTTGCGGCAAAGCCTCACGCGCCGCTGCCAGCATCTGCCCCAACTTGCCGAACAACTCTGCCGGACGATTCAACCAGCCCCAAGACAGAGGGCTTAACTGGAAGACCAAGACGCCCAACTTTGCACGCAAGCCCTCGACTGCAGGCTGCACGAACTGCTCTACAGCCAGACGAATATCCAGAAAGTCCGGATTAGATTTGCGTACCTTGCCCTGCTCATCACGAACTTGGGCATCCGTAATCATGGAAGGACATTTCACAACGAAGCGGAAATCTTCATCAACCTGAGCGGCATAGGCGGAATACTGCGTGACCGTCAAAGGACGCCAGAAGGTGCGATCCACACAGACGGTGCGCATCAAGGGATGCTGGTGATAGGCCTCCAGGCCGTGCTTGGACAAGATACTCGACTCGTACTCGCCATCCCAGATCAAGCCTTCCCAACCGGGGTAGGACCAGGTGGAGACACCGAAACGCAAGGTTTCAGGAAGCTGGGCGGCCAGATCACTTAGCTCCAGCGCGGAAGCAGCAAGGCTGACTTTGGTGATTTTGCGTCGGGAAGGAGCAGCGGGCTTTGAGGCGGGTGGCTGGGGAATGGCATCGCCGAAAAGATCTTCTTGCATGCTGGGTATAGTGCCATGGGAATGAAGTTAAGCAAATGCCGGCTCACAATCCACCAGATCCGTACTTTGCATGCCTAGCCCTTTGGCGACGCTACGCCAACGACTAACAGCCTGAACAATCTCCGCCCAGATTGCTTCTGCTTCCTTCACCGTTAACCTGAAGTATGGTGCCCCACAACATGCGCACTGGAACCTGGAACCCAGGTGCACCTCCAGGTCTGAGCGCTTGGCAGATCGTGTCGTCATCAGAAACCTTCCAACTTGTCAGGATTCACAGAGGCCGAATCATCTTGCGACTTGGCCCCCGAGGTTTGATCCGCTTTGATACGTCGTGGCCGCCTGACGCGCTGGGGCAACTGCTCACGCAGCAAGTCCATCCCCAAGGCATCATTTTCCATGGTCATTACTTTAGTCACATCATTCAAGCGTCCCAACACATGCAAAGCGCTTAAAAAGGTATGCAAGGCAGTACCGGCATTACCATCCTCCATGCGCCGGACTGTGCTCAACGACGTACCAATACGCTGGGCCAAATCCTCTTGGCTTAATCGTCGCGCACGGCGAGCCGCAGAGATATCCCGCCCCAGCTGCAGCAAGGCACGGTCTACAGGACGCGAGATGACACTACGAGGAGCATTTTTATTCTCTGAATCAGTCATATTTTTATCCATTCATATATGAACAAATATAAATCATAAGAACTCAAATATGAACAATAAGGACGCAGTATATGCTTTCAGTGAAACTCTCCATACCCAAGTGGGTACAGGTGCTTGATCACACGCCAAGAAGCGGCACAGCGCTACAAGACACCTGTACAAGCAAATGGCCAATATGCTCATCACGCGACAGTGCGGTGAACAGCCGATAAAAGTATTGGGGGAGATATCAGAACTGGAGCGGGTGATGGGAATCGAACCCACGACGGATGCTTGGGAAGCATCAGTTTTACCATTAAACTACACCCGCCCTGATGGAGAGGTCTGCCTCAAAAGCAGACGATCCCGCGAATGGGGAAGCGAAAATTATAGCGCGATCTTTTCTTCATGCGTTGCCCCGGCCCTATCTTTTTCGCGTGCCACCACATGAATTCGGCGGCAAGACTCACTACAATAGAGTTTTCCCGCTTTTAGCTGATACGCGAGCCATTCCTGATGCCCGCGCCACAACCATGACCTCCAGCAACGAAAAACAATCCCTGCTGTCGCCCAATGTCGCGAACAGCAATTCCGGCGAGACCCATATCCGTAGCTTTGTTCATCGGCGCGCGCACATTACGCCCAGCCAGGAACAAGCCCTGGCGCGCCTCTTGCCCCTGTGGTCGATCAGCTACCGCGACAACATCCTGAAACCGGAAACGGTGTTTGGCAATGACAATCCCCTGATTCTGGAAATCGGGTTTGGCATGGGTGAAACCACCCAGAAAATTGCCCAGGCCCGCCCGGACGACAATTTCCTGGGCGTGGAAGTCTTTAATGCCGGTGTCGGTGCCTTGCTCAAGCGCATTGATGACAACCAGATCAGCAATATCCGCATCATCCAGCATGACGCGGTGGAAGTGGTGCGCGACATGATCGCTCCCGGCTCGCTGGCCGGTATTCATATCTACTTCCCCGACCCCTGGCCCAAGAAGCGCCATCACAAGCGTCGTCTGGTGCAATCGCCCTTTATTCAGTTGCTGACCAGCCGTCTGAAACCCGGTGGTTACATCCATTGCGCCACCGACTGGGAAAACTACGCCGAACAAATGCTGGAAGTGCTGTCCGCCGAGCCCATGCTCAGCAACACGCACGAAGGCTACGCACCCCGCCCCGACTTCCGTCCACTGACCAAGTTCGAGAACCGTGGGCTGCGTCTGGGTCATGGCGTGTGGGATCTGATCTTCACCCGCAATGACACCCCTACTCCTGAACTGAACTGGCCCAAGAAAGAACAATGAGCGCTACCCTGTTCCCGCCTATAGAGCCTTACGTCCAAGGCACGTTGCACACCGATGATGGGCACCATATCTACTGGGAATGCTGCGGCAACCCGGCAGGTAAACCGGCCATTTTCTTGCACGGTGGGCCGGGATCAGGATGTTCTACCGATCACCGTCGCTTGTTCGATCCGCAAAAATACAATGTGCTGCTGTTTGATCAGCGCGGTTGCGGACGTTCCTACCCTCATGCCAGCCTGGAGAACAACACCACCTGGCATCTGGTGCAGGACATGGAGCGACTGCGCAAGGAAAAGCTCAAGGCCGACAAGCTGCTGGTCTTTGGCGGCTCCTGGGGTTCGACTCTGGCGCTGGCCTATGCCCAGACTCACCCCGAGCACGTCAGTGAACTGATTGTGCGCGGTATCTTCATGGCCCGCCCTGAAGAGCTGCACTGGTTTTATCAGGAAGGCGCCTCTCGCCTGTTCCCGGACATCTGGGAACAGTATCTGGCCCCGATTCCCAAGGAAGAGCACGGGGATCTGATTAGCGCCTATCACAAGCGTCTGACGGGCGACGCCCCCGCTGTGCAGCTACGCGCCGCACACGCCTGGTCACAATGGGAAAGCAATACGATCACGCTCTTGCCCAGCCAGAATCACCTGGATGCCAAGTCCAGTGATAAAGCCGCTTTGGCCTTTGCGCGTATTGAAAACCACTATTTCATGAACCGGGGTTTTCTGGAGCCGGATCAGTTGCTGAAAAACGCCCACCGCTTGCATGGCATTCCCGGTGTCATCGTGCAGGGACGCTATGATGTGTGCACTCCGGCGCATACAGCCTGGCAACTGCATCGCGCCTGGCCCCAAGCAGAATTTCATATGGTTGCGGACGCAGGCCACGCCTACGACGAACCCGGCATTTTGGCCCGGCTGCTGGCCGCCACCCAGAAATTTGCCATCTGAATCACTCGTCCGGCCCTGGCCGGACCATATCCAGAGACAAGAATGAACATTACCCTGAACGGCCAGAGCAAGACTCTGGCAAACTCCGACACGGTTGGCACGCTGATTATCGAGCTGGGCTACGAGAACAAGCGTATTGCCGTGGAACTGAACGGCGATATCGTGCCCAAAAGCCAGCACGCCAGCACCCCGATCAAAGAAGGCGACACCATTGAAATCGTGGTTGCCGTCGGTGGCGGCTGATACTCGCCCTTTAAAATGCACAATTGCTGACATTCAGCTACGGCTTCGGGGATAAAAATGAGGTCATAATGGGCCGTCTCGCCTGCCATCAAGCAGGCAGCCGTAGAACCCTAACTTCAGGAGCAAAGCGATGGGCGTATTCAGTTTTCTTAAAGATGTCGGCGAAAAACTCTTTGGTGCCAACGAAGCCAAAGCAGCAACAGCTGACGAACTCCAGAAAGAACTGGCCAAACACCAACTTTCCGCCGACGGTCTGAATCTGACGGTTGATGGCGACAAAGTCACGGTTAGCGGCCAAGCCGCCTCCACCGAACAAGCCGAAAAAATTGTGCTGGCTCTGGGTAACACCCTGGGTGTCTCTCAAGTCGACAACCAGCTCAGCGTTGCTCAGCCTTCCGCAGAAGCCACCATGTATACCGTACAGAAAGGCGACACCCTGTGGAAAATTGCTGAAACCAACTACGGCAAGGCAAACGGCGCAAAATACACGGTTATTTTTGAAGCCAACAAGCCGATGCTCAGCCATCCTGACAAGATCTATCCCGGTCAGGTACTGCGTATTCCTGCGCTGTAACAACAACAGCTCAGGACGAAAAAAAGCCCGCGTATGCGGGCTTTTTTTGTTGGTGGTCCTGCCAGAGCGATTCACGCCTTTGCGGCAAGCTCCAAGCGCTTCTTAGCGAAAGCCCTTGAAGCCCTTGCCAGCCAGACCTTTCAAGGCACCCATACCGCCCAGGCCGCGCATCATCTTGGCCATGCCGCCTTTTTTCATCTGCTTCATCATGCCTTGCATTTGCTCGAACTGATTGAGCAAGCGGTTGACCTCTTGCACTGGCACGCCAGAACCGGCAGCGATACGACGCTTGCGCGAGGCTTTGAGCAGTTCGGGCTTGGCCCGCTCGGCCGGGGTCATGGAGTTCAAGATCCCTTCCGTACGACGCAATTGCTGTTCAGCCTGACCACCTTGCAACTGGGACGCGGCTTGCGAGAACTGGGCAGGCAGTTTTTCCAGCAAGGAACCCATATCACCCAGCTTCTTGACTTGCTGCAGCTGGTCACGGAAGTCGTTCAGGTCGAACTTGTCGCCCGATTTGATCTTGTCGGTAATCTTTTGCGCTTCGGCGATGTCGATATTGCGCTGGGCCTGCTCAACCAGCGAAACAATATCGCCCATGCCCAGCACGCGCTGAGCCATACGCTCGGGGTGGAATGGCTCCAGACCATCCAGCTTTTCGGAAACACCCACAAACTTCAGCGGCTTGCCGGTGACATGACGTACGGACAAGGCCGCACCACCACGTGCATCACCATCCAGCTTGGTCAGCACCACACCCGTCAGCGGCAAGGCATCAGCAAAGGCCTTGGCCACGTTGACCGCGTCCTGCCCCTGCATGGCATCGACCACGAACAAAGTTTCAATCGGGTTCAGCAGATCGTACAGAGCGCGAATTTCGCGCATCATTTCTTCGTCAATACCCAGGCGACCGGCCGTGTCGACAATCAGCACATCAAAGTGATGACGCTTGGCGTGATCCAGGGCATTGCGGGCAATGTCGGCCGGTTTCTGGCTGGGATCGGAGGGCAGGAACTCGACGCCCACCTGGGCGGCAACGGTTTTCAGCTGCTCGATAGCGGCTGGACGATACACGTCGGCACTGACCACCAGAACTTTCTTCTTGCCTGTCTTGCGACCATGCTGAACGTGGCCGCCTTCGCTCAGCCATTTGGCGAGCTTACCGGTGGTGGTGGTTTTACCCGCACCTTGCAGACCGGCCATCAGAATAATCGCGGGAGGCTGAGCCGCCAGGGACAGCTCGCTGGCGTTGTCACCCAGGTCTGCGCCCATCAGATTGGTCAGCTCCTGGTGAACAACACCCACCAGTGCCTGGCCAGGATTCAAGCTGTCGGCAACTTCAACACCAAGCGCCTTTTCTTTGACCCGTGCGACAAACTCGCGCACGACGGGCAAAGCCACGTCCGCTTCCAGCAAAGCCAGACGCACTTCCCTCAACATATCCTGAGTATTGGATTCGGTCAGACGAGCCTGTCCGCGCATGGTTTTCACCACACGCGACATACGCTGGGTCAGATTTTCAAACATAGGACTGGGTTCGCTTAAACTAGGTTATCGTGTGGTCTACGAATAAGAATAAAATGGCCACTTGAGGTACGCCCCGTACCGTTTTTCAGGAAATCCGGGACTTATGTCTGCAAGTATTGTATTTCACTTGCTCGCCGCACTGGCGTACATCGTGCTGTCGATCTCGCTCTGGCGTCCGTTGACTCGCGGCAGCACCCGAACCGTACTGAACGCCCCCAGCCGGGTGGCCTTGCTCTGCGCCATCATTGTGCACGGAGCGGGCCTGCTGCTGACTATTGTGCTGCCCCAGGGGCTGCATCTGAGCTGGGCACTGGCCTTGTCAGCGGCAATCTGGCTGGGCATGGTGGTGTTCTGGTTCCAAAGCCTGTATCTGCGTCTGGACAGCCTGCTGCTCATTCTACTGCCTGCAGCCACAATCGTCAGCCTGCTGGCCATGGCCTTTCCCGAAGGCCATATCGTCAATCATGTCGGCAATGAATGGCTACGGATTCACTTGATGATTGCGCTGGTCGCCTATGGGCTTAGCACCGTGGCGGCTTTGCACGCCGTTTTGATGACGGCTCTGGACCGTCAGTTGCACCGCCCTATTCTTCATCAGGAGCAACGCGGTTTGTTCAGCCGGGTTCTGGACACCATGCCGCCCCTGCTGGTGCAAGAGGAGCTGCTGTTTCGCCTGATCCGTGTCTCTTTCGTAATTCTGACCTTCACGATTCTGAGCGGTGCCGCCGTCTCCATGGCGATAGACGGTAAATTTTTGCCCGCCGACCACAAAACTGTCTTTACCTTGCTATCCTGGGTTACATTTGGTGGCTTATTATGGGGTCGAAAACAGTATGGATGGCGTGGTCGCGTTGCCTTGCGCTGGACCTTGGCCGGTTTTGCCTTCCTGCTGCTGGCCTATACAGGCAGCCACTTTGTACTAGACGTCATCTTGCAACGAGGGAAAATTGGGTAAAGTCTTATTTTGGGTTGTCGCCATCCTGGCGGCCATGATCATTGCCCGCATCGTGTCGCAAAACAAGGCCCGCAAGCGCAATCCACCCAACCCCACCATGCGTCCCCCGCGCAAGCAAGGTGCTGCTGAAGAAATGGTCCGTTGCGCACACTGTGGGATTTATCTGCCACGCTCCGAAGCCTTGATGAGCAATCATCACACCTGGTGCAGCCTGGAACACGCCAAGCGCGGCCCACGCAGTTAACGCCATAGCCCGCATGCACCACGCTTACGACCTGGACCGACAGGGCTGGCTGAAACCTCATGCCAATGTCCTGCGCGCCCTGTCACCCAATCAGGATGACCGCCCCGAGGGCGACACCCCGACCTTGCTGGTGCTGCACAATATCAGCCTGCCACCGCAAGAGTTCGGCGGGCCCTACATTCGGGATTTTTTTCAGAACAAGCTGGATATCAGCGCCCACCCCTGGTTCGAGAACATCCGGGACCTGAAAGTTTCGGCTCACTTTCTGATCCAGCGCACTGGCCACATCATCCAGTTTGTTCCCACTACCCGCCGCGCCTGGCATGCGGGTGTGTCGCGCTTTGAAGACCGCGAGCGCTGCAATGATTTCTCTATTGGCATTGAACTGGAAGGCAGCGATTTCGAGCCATTCACAGAAGCGCAGTACCGGGAGCTATCCCGCCTGAGCCGCGCCTTACGTATGCGCCATAACTTGCGCGCCGTACGTGGCCATGAGCACATCGCTCCGGGGCGCAAGACAGATCCGGGCCCTTTCTTTGATTGGGAACGGGTGAAGCGGGAACATGGCTGGCCCAAAGAAACCTTGCCGGAACAAGAGTTGGGACCAAAGCCAAGACAAGTGCCAGATCAAGACCGATAAAGTAGTTCAGGGCCAATATCGGCCAAGGTATTGCAGCCGGTCAGCGCCATCGCCACTTCCAGCTCCGCCCGCAAAATATGCAGGATATGAGCAACACCAGCCGCTCCTGCAGCGGCCAGGCCATAAATATAGGGACGGCCAATCATCACGGCTGTTGCTCCCAGCGCCAATGCCTTGAGCACATCTGTTCCGCGACGAATACCGCCATCCATCAGGACCGGCACCCTGCCCTGCACGACCTGACAAACCTGAGCCAAGACGTCCACAGAAGCGGGGGCACCATCCAAGGTTCGCCCACCGTGATTGGACACAACAATCCCGGCAACCCCCATCTCCAGGGCTCGCTGAGCATCACGGGGTCGCATGATTCCCTTCACCCAAACAGGCAAAGGACAGTTCTGCACCAGCCAGGCCAGATCATCCCAAGTCGGGGCCGTATCTAGCAAACCACTGCCAAACAAAGGACTGGTGCCTGCTGCGCCTAAAATCGCCTGCTGCGTGGGGGCACCCCGCAAATTCACGGCATCCACACCTGCGGGCAAGGCAAAGCCCGCACGCTGCTCCTGATTACGCACACCATTTACCGCAGCATCCACTGTCAGCATCAGCGCGGTATACCCTGCCGCTTCAAGCCGCCCCAGTAAATCCAGAGTAAATGCGCGATCCCTTTGCCAATACCACTGCGCCCACAAGGGGGCATGCGCCTGTGCGGCAATCTCTTCAAAGGAATGACTGGACTGCATGCTAATTACACTGGTCGCTCCCATCGCACCCGCGCCCAACACACTGGCCAATTCACCGTCAGGGTGAGCCAATCGCTGATAAGCCACGGGAGCCAGAAGAATCGGGTAGTCCATGGACTGCCCTTGCAGCGTCAAACAGGTGGAAGGCTGATCAAACGTGCTTAAAGCAGCAGGCCATAAGCCCCAGCGCCCGAAGCTGGCCAGGTTATCTTGCAGCGTCAGCTCATCCGCCGCCCCTGCACTGAAATACGCCCAGTCCTGCGCGCGCATACGCTGACGGGCATACGGTTCGTAATCCCTCAGGCAGGCAATCTGAGCCGGGATGCTACTGAGCGGGGGCAGTCGTTCTTGGGACATGGTCAATCAGGCTCCAGGCAATCAGACATCGCTCCATTCACGCAGCAAATTATGATAAATCCCCGTCAGGCGTGACAGCTCCTGGGCATCCGCATTCTGCTTGGCCAGTTGTTGAATGCTCTGATCCAGCTCCCATAGCAACTTGCGTTGATGCGCATGGCGCACCATGCTTTGCGTCCAGAAAAACGAGGCATAGCGCGTTCCTTTAGTGACAGGCTGGACGCGATGCAGACTCGTTCCGGGATACACCACCATATGTCCTGCAGGCAACTTGATGGACTGCGTGCCATACACATCTTCAATAACCAGTTCCCCACCCTCGTACTCATCCGGATCGCTAAAGAACAAGGTCGTGGACACATCCGTACGCAAGCGCTGAGCCGTGCCAGGAACCGTAAAAATCGCGTTATCAATGTGCTTGCCGTACTCCCCGCCACCCTCGTAACGATTAAAGCGTGGCGGCAGCATACGCAAAGGCAAGGCAGCGGCAATAAAGCCGCTGTGCTGACCCAGTACGTGCATCAGAAACTCGCCCATCTGGCGAGACACGGCTGCATCCAGAGGCAGTTGCAGGTTCCGTTTGCTGTGCTGGGCCAGATAACCCGCCGTCGCACGCCCATCCTCCCACTGCGCCTGCTCCAGGGCCTGGCGACAGTCTCGCAATTGCTCAGCGTTGAGAACGTCCGGGATAGTAATCAGCATGGGATACCTGCAAGAACAAAAAAAACACAAAGTCGTACGAGAAGCAGACAGGCCGCCTCAAGAGGGCGGCCCATCTGACTTTACACTACAAGGTGCAACTTACTCGAAGCGGTAAGAGGCATTAAACATGTAGGACCGGCCTGGACCGACGTTGGCAAAAATACCAACGTGAGAGGCATCATACATGCGCACATTGCTGATGTTGTTGACGTTGAACTGGAAGGACACGTTCTTGTTCAGGTCGTAGCGCGCCATCGCATCGTAACGCCAGTAAGAAGGCAGTTTCAATTGGTTGGCGTCATCCACAAAGCGCTTGCCTACAAATGTGGCACCTGCGCCCAAGGTCAACTCGGGCATGATTTTGTAGGTTGTCCAGATATTGAAGCTCTGCTTGGAGATGAACTTCATCTGGTTGCCGTCAAAGACGTTATTGCCGCTGCGATATTTCTTGATCTTGGGGTCCAGATAGGTGTAACCAGCCCACAGATTCCAGTTCGGAGTAATCGCACCAGCCGCGCCCAACTCCAGACCACGCACACGATTGCTGCCACTCAAGGACACGTCACCGGTCAACGGATCAGTAGAGCGAGCATCTTTCTTGTCGGTCTGGAAAATGGCCGCTGTCAAAGACAACTTCTCGTCAGCCACATCCCACTTGGTCCCCAGTTCCCAGCTGTAGCTGCGCTCTGGTTTCAAGTCACGAATTGCTGCTCCGCCTGCCGGGCCATCTGCACCACCGGCCTGACCCAGGTTTTCACCCGTAGGATTTGAAGATGTACCGTAGCTCAGATAAATGGAACCATTTTGTGCGGGTTTGTAGACCACGCCCAACTGGTAGTTCCACATATCGTCTTTGCGAGACTCTTTGGTGTTGTCGGCTTCAAAGCGATCAAAGCGTAGACCACCATTGATCATCCACTGATCATTCAAGGTCACAGTGTCAAAGATGTAGGCCGAACGGGTCTTGATATCGCCGGTTTTGGTCTTGGGACCGTACTGCAGCGAATAGTTGTACTGTCGATTAGGGTTCGGGTCGTAGAACGAGTCAGTATCACGGCCTGGGCCACCCGTCATCGCTTTGTTGTGGATTTCCTCCTTACTGATTTCCACACCTGCAACGATGTCATGCTTGATCGAACCAGTATTAAAGCTGCCGTAAACATCTGTCTGGTTCAACAGAGACTCAGCAACACGGTAGTTCGTACGGTCGTCACGACGGAACTGCAAGCCAGCACCTTCCGTCGCGCAAGCCCCGCCTGCACCTGCGGCGCAGTTATCAAAAGACGGACGCGTCATCAGATAGTGATTCAGAGTCTTGCTGTAACGCGTGACGTTACGCACCGTGAAACGATCATTCAGATCATGTTCGACGCTGGCCGAAGCGTTATCGGCAATGTACTTGCGAAAGTCCACATTGCGGCGACCGTAAAAGTTATCGCGGTCCGCTTCCAGTGGGGTGACGCGATCCGGATTGGCAGCATTCTTGAAAGGAAAGCCCAAGTCCGGCATGTCCTTGTTCTCAAGACGCGAGTAAGACAAGGTCACACGCGTTGGCGTACCCAAACCAAAGGCGATGGAAGGAGCAATGCCCCAACGATCAATCTTTACACCATCGCGCCCTGCCACTTCGCCGCCCATACGCATCAGATTCAGACGGATGGCGCCGGTATCCGAGAAAGCGTAGTTACCGTCAGCAGTCAGACGATATTGATCAGACGTGCCATAGCCCGCTTCCACCTGGAAGAAGTCTTTCAGCTTGGGAGACTTGGTCACCAGGTTCAGGCTGCCGCCGGTACCGCCACGGCCGGTATAAGCCGAGCTGGGACCTTTCAAGACTTCAACCGATTCCAGGTTGAAGGTCTCGTGCGAGCCACGGGAGTAGTCGCGCACACCGTCGATGAAAATATCGGTACTGGCTTCGTAACCCCGGATAAAGGGACGGTCACCCATAGGCGTGCCTCCTTCGCCCGATCCCAGGGTAATGCCAGGAGTCGTACGCAACACATCTTGCAGCGACGTTGCGCCACGGTCCCTGATCACCTCCTCCGGGATCACGGTGATGGAACGCGGGGTGTTAAGCAATGTCTCGGAAAACTTCACCGATTGCGCTTTATGCGCTTGAAAACCATCAATGCCATTAGCATCCGTCGTGCCTTGAACTTTGATGGATTGCAGCTCGGTCACGCCTGGATTGGCGGTTTGAGCAATTGCAGGAGTTGTCAGAGCAGCAAACAATGCTGCGGACAAAACCGTCTCGGCGAACCGACGAGGCGGCAGGGTGGAAACAAACAACATCACCAGCTCCATGTGGTAGTTATCGCTCTTTTTTTGGCAGTGCCATCGAATCAAGTCCGATCGCTCGCTATTAGCGATGTTTCGCTGCCAGATAAGCGCTTTTAAAGGAAGCGGTAATATCAATCATTCTTATTATGAAGTCCATCCAAATCTTACGATTTCCTGAAATTCGGTTCAAAAACCGCGTTTTTGTCCTTACATTGTGGCGTCCATACATCGTATTACGATCAATTCTCATTAAGATGGACAAAAAATAAAAAATCGCTTAGCCACAAATGTTTGTTTAGTCCCTTATCTTCCCGCTTCTCCCCTTAGACCTCTGCCAATGGACGCAAAAAAGCCTTGATCTTAAAAATGAAGATCAAGGCTATGAGGATAAACGCTTGCTGACTCCACCCACAGGCAGAGCCAGCAAGATTCAGGTTTACAGATTCAACAGCAAGCGGTTCACACGCTTCACAAAACTGGCGGGATCTTGCAATGCGGCACCTTCGGCCAGCATGGCTTGTTCCAGCAGCAACTGTGCCCACTCACCAAAAGCCTCGTCGTCAGCGGCCTGGACTTTGGCGATCAAGGCGTGCTCCGGGTTGATTTCCAGAATCGGCTTGACCTCGGGAGCTTCCTGGCCAGCGGCTTGCAGCATACGCAGCAGGTGCGGGCTCAGTTCGTTAGCATCGACCACCACGCAAGCTGGGGAATCGACCAGACGGGCAGTAATGCGCACTTCCTTGACCTTCTCGCCCAGTGTGGTTTGCAGACGCTCGACCAGAGGTTTGAAGGTTTCAGCCACTTCGGCCTGGTGTTTCTTTTCTTCCTCGTCCGCCAGCGAATCCAGGTCCAGGCCACCCTTAGCCACGGATACCAGTTGCTTGCCTTCAAATTCGCGCAAGTAAGACAACATCCACTCGTCCACACGGTCGGACATCAACAGCACTTCGATGCCTTTCTTGTGGAATACTTCCAGATGCGGGCTGTTAGATGCAGCGGCAAAAGTGTCAGCCGTGACGTAGTAAATCTTGTCCTGACCTTCTTTCATGCGACCGATGTAGTCGTTCAGGGACACGGTCTGGGCCGAACCTTCCTGATTCGTGGAGGCAAAGCGCAGCAAGGCAGCGATACGGGCCTGATTGCCCATGTCTTCGCCAGTGCCTTCTTTCAGGACCTGGCCGAACTGGTTCCAGAACTCGGCATATTGCTCGGGTTGGTTCTCGGCCAGATCTTCCAGCAAGGACAGGATGCGCTTGGCACTACCCTCACGGATGGCACGCACATCACGGCTTTCTTGCAGGATTTCACGCGAAACGTTCAGCGGCAGGTCGGCCGAATCGATCACACCGCGCACAAAACGCAGGTAAGCAGGCAGCAGCTGCTCGGCGTCGTCCATGATGAATACGCGTTTCACGTACAGCTTCACGCCACGGCGAGCATCGCGGTCCCACAAGTCAAACGGGGCCTGCTTGGGGACGAACAAGAGCTGGGTGTATTCGCTACGACCTTCGACCCGGTTGTGTGTCCAGGCCAGAGGGTTCTCGTAATCGTGAGCGATATGCTTGTAGAACTCCTGGTACTGCTCGTCGGTGATTTCCGACTTGGAGCGTGTCCACAAGGCGCTGGCCTGGTTCACGCTTTCCCACTCGTCCTGCTTTACTTGTTGCTGCTTTTCTTCGTCCCACTCTTCCTTGCGCATTTGCACGGGCAAGGAGATGTGATCGGAGTAGCGACGCAGCACGTTGCGCAGTCGCCAGCCGTCCAGGAAATCGTCCTCGCCTTCACGCAGGTGCAGGGTGATGGTGGTTCCGCGCTCGGCTTTTTCAGCGGCGGCAATGGTGAACTCGCCTTCACCAGCGGACTCCCACAGCACGGCTTCCTGATCGCCACCGGCACGACGTGTCAGCACGGACACTTTATTGGCCACGATAAAGGAGGAGTAAAAGCCCACGCCAAACTGACCAATCAGCTGGGTGTCTTTTTGCTTGTCGCCCGTCAGTTGGGAGAAGAACTCTTTGGTGCCCGAGCGCGCGATGGTGCCCAGGTTGGCAATGGCTTCATCACGGGACATGCCAATGCCGTTGTCAGAAATGGTGATCGTGCGCTGGTCCTTGTCGAACTCCACGCGGATACGCATTTCTGGGTCGCCTTCCAGCAAAGCCGGATTGTCGATAGCTTCAAAGCGCAGTTTGTCACAGGCATCCGACGCATTGGATACCAGCTCACGCAGGAAAATCTCCTTGTTGCTGTACAAGGAGTGAATCATCAAATGCAGTAATTGTTTGACTTCAGCCTGAAAACCCAAGGTTTCGGACGTATTCGCAGTGTCAGTCTGGCTCATGGTGAAAAAGCAAAAAAATGGGTTGATTGCCGCACGCCAAAGCGCGCCCTATTGCAGACAGATAGGGACGACCCACCATATTTCAAGAGACGGATCAGGCCGCCGGCCCGGATGTCAGGGCAATGACTCCGCTGATCATGATGGCGCAACCGAGCAAACTCCAGACATTGGCCTTTTCGCGCAGGACGACCATACCCAATATGGTGCCGGCCATCATGGACATTTCCCGGGCGGGAGCCACCATGGACAAGGGCGCCCCCATACTTAATGCCTGCAAGACCAGAATGTAGGACATAGGCGAGAGCAGGCCCACGGCCGCCGCCAGTTTCCAATAAGGTTTAAGTTTGACGAAGCCTTCACGCCCACGCTTGGCAATGAAGGGAGCCAACATGCCCAGACGCAACACATTGCTGAACCAGTCCAGCAAAAACGGCGAGATCAGCAAGACTTTGACGCCATAGGCATCCACCACGGTATAGGCCGCAATCAGAATCCCTGTCTGCATACCCCAGCGCACACCCGTCAAGGCAGCGGGGCTGAAGAAACGACGCAGATGGCCTTGCGTGGCGATCAGCAAAATCCCCATCACGACCAGCAAGATGCCGAGCACTCCCAAAGGACGCACAGGCTCACCCAGCAGGATAAAAGCACCAATGGAAGAGAGCATGGGGCCCGTACCACGGGCAATGGGATACACCACGGACAGGTCTGCAACCTGATAGCCTTTTTGCAAACTCAGGCTATAGCACATGTGCAGCAAGGCACTAAGCACCAAACAGGTAATGGTCTCGCTGGTCCAGGGCATATTGCCTTGCGTAAAGACCACCCACAGCGTGATGGGGAAATAAAACAGAATGGCAAAAAAGGAATAGGCGAATACAAAATGCGCCCCTGCCATCGCCGCCCGTTTAGAGAGCAAGTTCCAACCCGCATGAATGAACGCAGCACACACCACCAACAACAAAGCGGTCCAGGACATGAGGGCTTCCACCAGCAAATAGCAAAAGAAAAACTATACGCCCCCTTCAAGGGGGAGGCCAGCCAATCACGGGCCTTTCAACGTCCCATGACAAATAAGAGACAATACTGGACAATTCAAACATCAAGGTATGATGTTCGACACGTATTTTGATATGGAGCCGATCATGAGCACCCTGCTGTATGTTGATTTTCCCTACCCTGGCCCTTGGGGTTCAGAGATGAGCGAAGCCATGCAAGAACTGGCGCAATCCATCTGCCTGGAACCTGGCTTGATCTGGAAAATCTGGACCGAGAATAAAGAACAGTCCAAAGCAGGTGGCGTGTATCTATTCAGCGATCAAGCCAGCGCGCAGGCGTATCTGGAGATGCACAGCAAACGGCTCACCAGCTTTGGCATCACCGGCATTGATGCGCGCTTTTTTGATGTGAACCAGCCGCTGACAGCTATCAATTCCGGTCCCTTGTCAGCCAAATAAAACACAGACAACAGACGCAAGAAAACCCGCCTGCATATCAGCAAGCGGGCTTCCATATCGATGCTTAGGCAGTCAGCTCAACGGCCTTGAAATCCACCGGAACCTCCAGCGCATTGTTGATGTAGTTGGTGAACAGGTTCAAGGCAGTCACACCGACCAGTTCCACCACCTCACCTTCGGAAAAGCCGGCATCGCGCACGGCTTGCACATCGGCAGCCGAAACTTGCCCACGCTGATCCACCAGCTTGAGCACAAATTTCAAAGCGGCGGCGGTACGCGGGTCATCCGACTGACCACGCTGAGCCTGGGCCAGTGTCTCCGGACTTAGGCCAGCATTGGCACCCAGCACATTATGGGCAGCCAAGCAGTATTCGCAACGATTACGGTCGGCAATGGCAACCGCCAATTGCTCGCCCAATTTCGCACCCAGCTTGCCACCGGCAAAGGCACCGAAAGAGCCCCACATGCTGCGCAAGGCGGCGGGCGAATTGGACACCATACGGAACATGGCAGGCACGCTGCCACCAAAGGCTTTTTGAATTTCCTGCAAAGCAGGCTGGCTGGCGGCGGGAGCTTGGGCAAGGTCAGGCAATGTAAGACGCGACATGATGATCTCCTGGTGAAGTGGGCCGGGGTGGCCGGAAAAAGCTTGCAGGGATAGTGTCTCGCCAAGATCAAGATCATTGGATAAGATTAGTCCCGACAACTTACCTTTTCATCCAGATGAGGATGTTTTCATGAACCTGGATCGCCTCTCCCTTCTGCTGGAACAATTCCGTGTTCGGGCTCATTTGTTCTACAACGGCTCTTTGTGTGGCGTAACCCGCTTTGCGGCCCAACCCGGACGGGCCTTCTTGCACATTCTGCGACGCGGCCAGTTAAGCGTGCGCCACGATCCGCGCGATCCCGTGCCGGAAGTCCTGACCATTGACCGCCCCAGCCTGCTGTTCTACCCCCGTCCGCTGGAGCACGCTTTTTACGATCTGCCCAATGAAGGCTCGGATTTCACCTGTGCCACCCTGGATTTTGATGGGGGTGAGCATCATCCCTTGGCCCGCTCCCTGCCCGATCTGATTATTGTGCCGCTGGAAGAAGCGGCCGGCCTTGAACAGGCACTGGGCCTGCTCTTTGCAGAAACGGAGTCCGTGCGCTGCGGCCATCGCCTACTAGCAGACCGTCTGTTCGAGATCGTGTTGCTGCAATTGCTACGCTGGCTGTTTGACCATCCTGATCGTTGCGAGATTCCCGTAGGCCTGTTCCGAGGTTTGTCACACCCACCCATCGCGCGCGCACTGCTGGCTATTCAGGCCGATCCCGGTCGGGACTGGACCGTGCAATCACTGGCACAGGAAGCCAAGATGTCGCGCAGCGCCTTTGCCGTGCAATTCAAGCACTGGGTGGGCGACACACCGGCAGACTATCTGGCCCAATGGCGCCTGTCGCTGGCCTGCCAGCGGCTGGCCCAAGGCCAATCTGCCAAACGTATTGCTCTGGATCTGGGCTACGCCAACCCCTCTGCCCTGTCCCGCCTGTTTCGGCAGCGCACGGGTCAATCCATGCGGGAATGGTTGGCCGCCCGTCAATCAGCTTGAGCGATTCTGCTCCAGCACCGCCAGAAAATTCACCAAGGCCGGGTTGGTATTGTCCGAGACATAAGCACTCATCAGCTCGGCCGCAATATCGTCTGCATCCAGCAAAGGCAGATACTCCAAGGTATCGGTGCGCAAGCGCGCCAGGGAAGCGGGAACAATAGCTGGAGCAATGCCCGCTTCAACCATGACCAGCACCGTGGGCACCATGCTTTCCTGTGCAAAGCGCGGCAGGCAGCCTGAGCGCTGCAACATGCGCTGCTGCAAGAGATGAAAGTAACGCGACTGTTGCCGCGAATACGCCACCATTTCGTAAGAGAAAGCCTGGTGCAAGGTCAGCCCCTGACTATGCTCCTGAGCACGTGGATCATCCCGCCTGACGACAAACATCATGGGTTCGGACTCCACCAGTTGCGGGTTCAAATCGGGCACGGCAAAGGAAGGCCGAATCAAAGCCACATCCACCCGGCGCTCGTAAAGAGCCGCAGGCATATCGCTGGAGTTCATCTCGTAGATCTGTATATCCACCTGCGGGAAGTCCTGTCGAAAGCGATACAAATGCTTGGATACCCCCGCATAGGCGCTGCTGGGGGTCAGGGCTATGCGCAACATGCCAGTCTCGCCTCTATGCACTTGCTGTACCGCTTGCAAGGTCTGCTCCAGCTCGTTGCCGATCAAGCGCAGGCGGCGCTGCAACTCCGCTCCCGCCGCCGTCAATTGCACCGTGCGTGTGGTGCGGATAAACAAGGTCGCCCCTACCTGCTCTTCCAGCCTGCGTATGGCCTGACTCAAGGGTGGCTGGGTCATGAACAAACGCTGGGCTGCCCGGCCAAAGTGCAGCTCTTCCGCCACCACCAAGAACATCTCGCTTAATTTGGAGTCCAGCATATGCCCGCCAATTAGGTTAGGAAAAAGATCAATAATGATTATTTTTAATATTAGACAACATAATCAGCTCTTACTACCATCCGTCCTGACACTTATCAAAAACAGGGCCATACTGCACGTCACTGCGAATATTGGCCCAACGCAGGAGATAGACATGACGGTATTCAAGCATCGCGCCCCTTTACTGAGTGGCCTGCTCACACTGACTTTGTTGGGTTCCGGTTCGGCCATGGCCGACGCGGCTTACCCTTCGCAGCCCATTACGTTTGTGGTGCCCTACGCTGCAGGTGGCAGCTCGGATACCCGCTCGCGCATGCTGGCTCAAAAAATGAGCGACAGCCTGGGCGTGACCATTGTGGTGGAAAACAAGCCCGGTGCCAGCGGTAATATCGGCACCAGCATGATTGCGCGCGCCAAGCCCAACGGCTACACCATCGGCCTGGGCAACTTTGGCCCCATGTCAGTGAACAAGGCGCTGTACGGCAGCAACCTGCCTTTTGATCCTGAACAGGATTTGCAGCCCATCGCCCTGATCGAACGCGGTGCCATGGCACTGGGTGTAAACAGCAACTCGCCCTACCAGTCTCTGGCTGATCTGGTCGCCGACGGCAAGAAGAACCCCGAAAAACTCGACTACGCCTCGACTGGCGCTGGTGGTGCCTCGCACTTGCTGACTGAACAGTTCAAGGCCACCTCCGGCTTTGACGCCGTACACGTGCCTTACCGTGGTGGCGCTCCTGCATCGAACGACCTGCTGGCCGGCAACATCTCCTTCTATCTGGAATTGGCCAGCCTGTTCCTGCCCCACATGCAAATCGACAACCCACGCCTGCGCGTACTGGGCGTGACTTCGGAAGAGCGTCTGAAAGCCATGCCTGACACCCCCACCTTCAAAGAACAAGGCGTGGATCTGGTGGCATCGAACTGGTTTGGCGTGATTGCCCCCGCCGGCTTGCCTGCTGATGTACTGGAAAAACTGAACAAGGCTGTCAACGACGCCCTGAAAGACCCCGACTACCGTCAGATTGTGGAATCCCAAGGCGCGGAAGTTGTAGGTGGCACACCTGAAGAATTTACCGCTTTTGTGAAAGAAGAAACCAAACGCTGGACCACACTGATCAAGGCACAGAACATCTCGATTCAGTAGTTCCAGTTCTCGCTTATGACTGCAAACCCTTCCCCTCTCGCTACGCAGGACCAGGCTATCCAGGCCTGGTCCTGGCTGGCTGATCCCGCCACCTGTATCAGCACCAATCCCACTGGCCCCTTGGCGGGTTTGAGCTTTGGTGTGAAAGATGTGCTGGATGTTCAAGGCATGCCCACGTGCTACGGCGCGCATTTCCCCAATGCGCTACCCGCCGAGCGGGACGCCGCCTGTGTCGCCCTGCTGCGTCAGGCCGGTGCCATTGCCCTGGGCAAAACCGTCACCGCCGAATTTGCCTACGCAGCCCCCGGCCCCACCCGTAATCCACTGAACCTGGAGCACACGCCCGGCGGTTCTTCCAGTGGTTCGGCAGCGGCCGTAGCAGCTGGCATGGTTGATTTTGCATTGGGCACCCAAACGGGGGGCTCCATGATGCGCCCCGCTGCGTTTACCGGCATTCTGGGTTTCAAACCCAGCTTTGGCGCGGTGCATCGCAGCGGTCTTTTCCTGTTGTGCGACAGCCTGGACACGATCGGCTACTTCAGCCGGGACTTGTCCGTGCTGCGCCGCGTGGCCACTGTCCTGCAAGGCTTACCTGATAGTCGAGTCCCCACCGCGCCGCGAATTGGCGTGCTGGATGGCAAAGATCTGGGCCCGATCACACCCGCAGCACTGGCCGCGTTGGAACAAGGCTGTGAGCATCTGGAGCAACAAGGCGCCCACCTGGAGCGTCTGCCTGCGGACCCACAACTGAAAGAGCTGCTGATCCTGCAAGGCCAGATCATGGCTTATGAAATGGCCCGCAGCCTGCTACCCGTCTGGCAAGCCAGCCCGGATGCCTTGCGCCCCATTACCGTGCAAGCCATCAAACAAGGCCTGGAATTGCCCGCAGCGGATTACCACGCCTGGCAGGCGCGCCGTCGCCAATTGCAAACAGAATGGCAGGATCGTTATGGTCATTTCGACGCATTGCTAACTCCAGCGGCTCCCGGCCCGGCTCCCTATGGACTGGATAGCACGGGCTCTTCAATACTGAATCGTCCTTGGTCCTTGTTGGGCTGGCCTACCTTGAGCCTGCCCGCGCCCGGTCAAAACAGCCCACTGCCCTTGGGTTTGCAACTGATCGGACAGCCTCACCAGGACGCGGCTTTGCTGGATCTGGCATCGCTTATCTGCCCGGCTTGATGGACCTGAAAAGCAATCAAAAGAACTACTCCGCAACAAGCTGAAATAGAGTAAACAGCAACCAGAATCATTAACAAATTCTTTAAATAACAAATACTTAGGAGTGCTTTGAGTTTTCTCAAAACACTCTTGAATATTGGCTCCGCAAACGGCCTGGCAGCGTACTAACATCAATAAGGTGTTCCCGGTGCGCTGCGTCGGTACGTTCATCACATCGCGACTACGCAGCACCCGGCTCTTTCAAACAATCCGGAAAAGACCATGCGTCGCCCTCTCTTACTGCTGCTCTCCACTTTCTTTCTGATCTGGGCTGTTGAAGCCCTGTGGCTGGCCCCCTCACCACCGGGCGATATGCTGTGGGTGGTCCGACAAGAAGGCATGCTGTTAACCGGGATTCTGGCACTGGGCACCATGACGGCCATCATGATTCTGGCCCTGCGTCCCCGCCGTCTGGAACCCTGGTTAGGCGGCATGGACAAAGCCTACAGGCTGCATAAATGGCTGGGTATCATCGCCATTTTGCTCAGTCTGGCCCATTGGCTCAGCAAGGAATCCAAAGGTCTGATCTCGGCAGCGATCGGCACGGGCGGCCGTCTGGCCAAAACCCCGGTTCCTGAATGGGTCAGCCTGTTCAAGCCCTATGCAAAATCACTCGGTGAATGGACGTTTTACGCGCTGATTCTGATGCTGATCATTACCCTGGCGCACCGCACGATTTCCTATAAAAAGTGGTACAGCCTGCATCGCCTGATGCCAGTGGCCTATTTGATCCTGATCTTTCATGGCGTGGTACTGACGCCCCCTGCTTACTGGAGCGGTATAGGCGGCTGGGCACTGGCCATCACCATGGTGATCGGGACAGCAGCAGCCGGCATCCAGCTGCTACGCAACTTGAGTTCGGCCTACCCGCATACGGGCACTGTGATCTCCTGTACGTCACAAGGTGATGTGCTGGAGGTGCAATGCCGCATGGACCAATCCTGGCCAGGTCACCAGGCTGGGCAGTTCGCTTTCTTACGTTTGAAGGGTGAATCCGAGTCCCATCCCTTTACCTTGTCCGATGCAGATCAGGACAACCAGATTGTGCGCTTTCATATCAAGCAACTGGGCGACTGGACCCGCAGCCTGCCCGAGCGTTTGCATGTTGGCCAGAACATTGAGCTGGACGGCCCTTATGGACGCTTCACTCAGCCGGACCGCGATGACAAGGGCATTTATATCTGGGTGGGTGCGGGTGTCGGGGCCACGCCATTTCTATCCTGGTTAAGCCAGGAACATCAGGACGGTCACGCTCCCTACGCCTATCTGCAATATGCCTGTCAGCATAGTACTGACCCATTGGCTCAGGCCTTGAGCAAGGCTGCCAAAGAGCACCCGGACGTGAATCTGGAAATTTATGCCGATGGCCGTCGCTGGACGCCCAAAGAGGTGCTGCAGCATTACCATGCCGACAAACCTCTGCATATCTGGTTCTGTGGACCGGCTGCAATGGGCCGACAGTTGCGACGTGAGCTCAAGCAAACACTGCCTGCAAAATCCTGGACCTTGCACAAGGAACACTTCCAGTTCCGCTAAGCCTTTGCTCATCCAGCAACTGGCCTTGTTTAGAAATCAGAACAAGGCCAGTTCTGCGTATGCTGAGTGCAGCAATCCAGTGCGGCTAGAACAGCCTACATATTTTGGTGAGGCGGCGTCGCCCCGAGCATAGACACAAAAAGAGTCACCAGATTGTTCTCCATGACGGCCCACTGCTCTGCAGTTTCCAACCCCATATTGTCGACCGCGCCATGCATGCCCTGGTAGATCACCCAGGCGGTCAAATCCACGTCGGCCACAGACCAGGCCCCCGCTTGCTGCCCTTCGTTCAGGATCCTGTGCAAGGGCTCGGTTACCGTATTGCGTTCGCCCTGGTAGTTGCTGCGCATATGGTCTGAAAACACCAGATCATGCATCTCCAGCGTGTCCCTATAGGCCTGAACCGAAGCGCGAATCCAGCAAGCCAGACGCTGCACCCAATCATCTTCCGGCGCCTGCTCCAGCGCCCCCTGCACCCGGTCATGAAACTGCTGGATGAACTGCTCGCGCAGGGCAGCCAGAATCTCTTGCTTGGAGCTGAAGTAGTGATAGAACAAGCCCTTGGACATGCCCGCCCGCGACACAATTTCATCCACCGGCGTGGCATCAAACCCTTGTTGCAAAAACAAGGTGGCAGCCGCCTCCAATAAGTCTCGGCGACGAACTTCAGAGGGTTGGGTACGAGGTGTTTTGGCAGCGGTCATGGATGTCAAAGTATCAGAAAAACCCCGACAAAGTGCCTCGTCGGGTGTCACCGCGCTATTTTAGCCAGCCTATTTATTTTTAATTGACTGACAGTCAGTCAATATTTTATAGTCGTCGATAATAATTCTCATTTATCAAATATCATGACTCGCCGACTTGCTCTAACCATCGCCATTTACCTGGGGACTTTTATGGTCACCCTGGACATCAGCATCGTGAATCTTGCCTTGCCACGCATGCAACAAGCCTTGCAAACCGATATGGCCGGGCTGCAATGGATCGTGGATTCCTATGCGCTGTGCCTATCCGCCTTCATGTTGTCTGCCGGGCTGCTGGGGGATCGCTACGGACGCAAGAAGAGCTGGTTGCTGGGCGTGCTGGCCTTCACCGTCGGCTCCATGATGTGCGCCTTGGCCGGTTCACTAAGCGCCCTGCTCTGGGGTCGTGTCGTGCAAGGCATGGCCGGGGCTTTACTTATTCCTGGAGCCCTGTCGATCCTGACCCACGCCTTTCCAGACCCGGCCCAGCGTGCCCGCGTCATTGGCGGCTGGTCTTCCTTCAGCGCCCTGGCTTTGGTACTGGGCCCGATTCTGGGCGGTGTGCTGGTCGATGTAGCCGACTGGCCTTCGATCTTCAGCCTGAATCTGCCACTGGGCCTGCTGACCCTGGGCTTGGGCATGTGGGGTATTCAGGAGTCGGCCAATCCCGAACACGCAGCTTTCGACCCTGTCGGCCAGTTGCTTAGCGTTATCTGGCTTGGCTCCCTGACCTATGGCCTGATCTGCGCGGGTGAGCAAGGCTGGCACGCTACCGAGACGATTCGTTCCCTGGGCGTGGCCGCGCTCACCTTCGTGGCGTTTATCTATGCCCAAACCCGTGTCGCCCGCCCCTTGCTGCCTCTGAGTCTGTTTCGGGACTACCGCTTCAGCACTGCCAATATCGCCTCCTTTGTGCTGGGCTTTGCCGCCTATAGCAATGTGTTTTTCCTGTCCCTGTTCTTCCAGAACGCCCTGGGCTGGAGTGCCACCCAAACCGGCTGGGGGCTGGCTCCCCAGTTCATTGGCATGGCTGTGCTGGCCTCCCGTTTCGGTGCCTTGAGCCAGCGCTTTGGATTGAAGCTGATCCTGACTACGGGCTTTGGCCTGATGGCTGCCGGTTCCTGGTTGATGACGTTGCTGCAACCCGGCGCTTCCTACTGGATGGCTGGTTTCGCCTTGGCCGTACTAGGCATTGGCATGGGTTTGTCGGTGCCGGCGTGCAGTACCTTGGTCATGAATCTGGTGCCGCGTGAGCGTTCCGGCATGGCATCAGCCACCACCAATGCCATCCGCCAAACCGGCATGACCCTGGGCGTTGCCCTGCTGGCTTCCTTGATGAGCCAAGGAGCAGTCAGCTCCCTGTCCAGTCGTCTTGATCCGGTCAATCCCATGCTGGAACAGGCACAACAAATTATCAGCTCCGGTCAGGTGACTCTGCCTGCCTCAGCAGATTCCTTGTTCTGGATGCAAGCCATCCAGCACGCCTGGGCAGACGGCTTTCACCGCGTCATGTTCTGGGCCGGATTGCTGGCCGTCTTCAGTCTGGTTCTGCTGCTGCGTCTGCGTTTGCCTCGTGTACAGGCTGCTCCTGCCGCTGCGGTGGAACTGCATTAAGCCCAGCTTTTGCAGACTGGATTTACAATAGCGCATGGACAAATTACGACTGGATAAATGGCTCTGGGCAGCGCGCTTTTACAAGACGCGCAGCCTGGCTTCCGAGGAGATCACCAAAGGGCGGGTTTTGCTGAATCAGCAAAGCACCAAGCCTGCCCGCGAAGTCTCAATCGGTGATGTGATTACCTTGCGCAAGGAGACTCCTGCCATGGAGGTTCACGTCACCGCCTTAAGCAGTGTACGTGGCCCCGCGCCGGTTGCTCGCCAGCTGTATCAAGAGACGGAAGAAAGCAGCACACGACGCGCGCAAGCCGCCGAACAACGCCGTCTGGCACCTGAACCTGCACTGGACTTTGATGCTGGACGTCCGACCAAAAAAGATCGTCGTCAGATGCAGTTGCTGCGGGGGAAATAGACCGCTCCCTGCTCGTACTTCGCGACATAGAAAAAGCCCTGCCAAGCTGCCCTGCCTGGCAGGGCTTTTTTTATGATTCGTTCTTTCGATGAGTCTATCGCCAGCGTTTCACGGCGATCTGCACAGGGACTAACAACCCGCTCCTGCTTGCCTCTTCCCCGCCGGTCTACCTGCTTATGCCGCAAGCGCCTGCACTGCTTTTGAGCACCCCACAAAACGTCTGCACCCCCGTCCGCTAAAGCATCTGCCGATGCAGAAAACCTTCAACTAAAAACCTTAAAAACAACGCTGCAAACCCTTTTTGATATATCAGATTGCGCTTTTATATATCAATTAAATCAAGGGTTTACACCATTGATTGTGCTTGCAACAAAACGCTATAAACCTAAAACAATTACATGCAAACGCATTCAAAAAGCGTGAGGAGACAGGAAAATGAAGATCACAGCAGTACGCGCCATTCCCTTGAACGTGCCTTTCAAGCTCGATAGCGCGGGCATCCAAAAACCCACCAACCTGGCCATCTGCCATGTGGAAATCGAGACCGATGAAGGCATCACCGGCTATGGACTTAGCGCCATTACCGAAGAGCACCCTGTTGCCAGCACGATCAACGATATTCTGGCCAGCGACCTGATCGGGCAAGACCCCCTGAACACCGAGCGCCTGTGGGATCGCATGTACTGGAACGTGTGCCCTCGTGGCCAGACGGGCTATGCCATGCACGCCATCTCTGCGTTGGACATTGCCTTGTGGGACATCAAGGGTAAAGCCCTGGGTCTGCCCGTATGGAAACTGCTGGGTGGTGCCCGTGAAAAAGTACCGGCCTACGCGACCTTCGGCTTTGCTTTCCTGGGCGAAGAAGAGTTGGTTAAAGTCGCGCGCGACTGCGTGGATCAAGGCTTCAAGGGCCTGAAGATGGTGGTAGGCCATCATGGCTTGCAACGTCGCGACGAACCGCGCCCCCTGTCCGAACTGATCCGCCAGGACATGCGCCGCATGAGCCTGGTACGCGAGGCCATCCCCGCCGACATTCCGCTGTACATCGACGGCAATTGCAGCCTGGACTATGTGCACGCCAAAGCCATCGCCCGCCACGCCCGTGAGCTGAACGTCGGCTTTTTTGAAGAGCCCATTACCCAGAATGACACGGGTCGATTGCGCGAATTGCGTCAAAGCACTGGTATCACCATTGCCGCTGGTCAAAACGAAGGCCAGTCCTACCGCTTTCGGGATCTGTTGATGCAGCAGGCTGTCGACATTCTGCAGCCCAACGTGCTGATCTCCGGCGGTTTCACCCAGTCCCGCAAGATCTTCGCTCTGGCGGAAAGCTTTAACGCGTCCGTCGCCAATGGCGGGGCGTTCCCCTCCCACAACGGTCACCTGCACTGCGGATTGCTCAATGGCGGCGATGTGGAATGGCACCTGGCCGCCAGCGCCATGATGGCCGAGATCTACACCGGCCTGCCCCAGCCCGAACAAGGCTGGCTGCGCATGCCCGACGCCCCCGGCCTGGGGCTGACACCACGACAAGATCAAATCGACAAGCTGCGCAGCAACCCCGGCAGCCTGGGCTCCGGCAAAGGCTGAAACCGACGACTACCGAGGAGGTAAAAAAACATGAAACCCTGGTCCCGTGTTGTACTTGCCCTCAGTTTTATCTTTGCTGCCGCGCCCCAAAGCTGGGCAGCTTCCCCCGCCTGGGCCGAACGCCCGGTGCGGCTGATCGTCCCTTCTGCCGCGGGTGGTTCGGGCGACACCCTGGCTCGTCCTCTGGCCGAAGCTCTGGGCAATGAAATAGGTCAAACCGTTGTTGTAGAAAATAAAGGAGGTGTAGGCGGCGTGCTGGGTGCCAGCATGGTGGCCAACTCCAGCCCCGCCGACAATCAGCTCTTGTTTGGTGCCGTGCATCACATGATTGCGCCTGCCGTGTTGCAGAACTTCCCCTACGACACACGCAAGGACCTGAAAGCCGTCACCCTGATTGCCGCCATGCCCAATGTGCTGGTGGTGAATGCCAATTCGCCCTATCACAGCGTGGACGACCTGCTGGCCGCCGCCAAGCAAGGGGCTGGTGTGAACTATGGCACCAGTGGCGTCGCTACCATGCTGCATCTGATGGCCGGCAAGCTGGAAAAGAAATCCGGCACCACCATGACCGCCGTGCACTACAAAGGCAGCGGCCCGGCTGTGATGGCGCTGATCAGTGGCGATCAAGTGGACTTCATGTTCGAGACCATGCCGTCGGCCGTGGCGCAGATACGCAATGGCCGCTTGCGCGCCCTGGCCGTATCCAGCCCGGAACGCGCTCCTGCCTTGCCGGATGTACCCACGCTGAAAGAACGGGGCATGGATGAGATCAGTGCCCAGACCTGGTACGGGATTTTCATGCAAGGAGATGTACCGGATGCCACCGTGCAAAGCGTGGCAGACAGCATTCACCGTGCCTTGAATACCGACAAGATCAAGGAAATCTGGGAAGGGAACGGCGCGACCCTGGTCACCAACAGCCCAGCCGAGTTCACGGTCTATGTGGATCAGCAGTTGAACTATTGGGCCGACTCGGTCAGTGATCTGGGGCTGAGCAACTTCTAACTCTAAAAACTGCAACTCACCTTCAGGGCTGCCACTGGCAGCCCTTTTTCTTGAGCCTGCCCTGCCCCTGCTGCTTCGCGTTATGCTGTGGCACCCGTTACAGCAAACCATAGCCATGTCCAGCCTGTTCCACCCCTTTGAAAAGCTTGCCGCCCAACTCCTGCCCCATAGCAGCACCAGTCACAACGACGGCTCCCACGACCAATCGCACTTGCAGCGCGTCTGGAAGAACGTCTGTGCGATTCAGGAAAAAGAAGGTGGGAATCTGCGGATTTTGCTGGCAGCAACGGTGCTGCACGACTGCGTGGCGGTAGAGAAGAATTCGCCATTGCGCTCTCGTGCTTCCACCCTGTCGGCGGAGCAGGCACGACACATTCTGACCAGGCTGGGATGGTCAGAGCAGGACTGTGAAGCCGTGGGCCAAGCAATTCAAAGCCACAGCTTTTCAGCAAACATCCCGCCCGTCAGTCTGGAGGCCCGCATCTTGCAGGATGCAGACCGCCTGGATGCCATTGGCGCTTTAGGGATAGCTCGCTGCTTCTATACAGCGGGGCGAATGGGCTCCAGCTTGTATGAGCCGGAAGATCCAAAAGCAGAGAGTCGTCCTCTGGATGACAAGCGCTACGCGCTGGATCACTTCCCGGCCAAATTATTCAAATTGGCCGAGGGTTTTCAGACTGAACGGGGGCAAGCAATCGCGCGTGAGCGACACGCGCGGATGGAACGGTTTATAGAGGAAATGCTGGGGGAGCTGTAATCCCTAGCCCCTTTTACAACTCCGTATATTTCTTGTTCGTCCCCCGCACTTTGTCAGCGGGGTATTTCCGGGCGTTTTTTACCAGCTTGTTGGTAACAGCCTCATTCATATCCACACCCAGAACGAAGGCCAGACGGCTCAGGTAGATTTGCACGTCAGCCAGTTCATCGCGCACGGCTTCAGCAGTTTTCGGGTCTTTGCCTGCTTCGCGGGACTGGTCTTCTGTCAGCCATTGGAAGATTTCGATCAGCTCGCCCACTTCGTTGGTCAGGGCCATGGCCAGATTTTTGGGGCTATGGAACTGGTCCCACTCACGCTCGCGGGCGAACTGGGCAACGGCCTCGTTCAGGCCAGTCAAATTCATCAAGGGGCGTTTTGAGTCTGTCATTACGTACTTCACTCTAAAAATTTCAATCCAGCGACAGACTCACACAAGCACCGGGGGGATGGCAAGTCTGTTTACGATCTCGCAGCCGTTTGCAGGCTCATCATCAGGCGGTCCAGTGCGTTGGCAAACTCACGCCGGTCGGCCTGGCTGAAGGGGGCCGGACCTCCGATATCCACACCAGTGCTGCGCAGTTCTTCCATCATGTCGCGCATGGCCAAGCGCTCGCCTATGCTGTTGGCATCCAGGCGTTCACCCCTGGGGGTCAGGACCAGGGCTTTACGCTCCAGCACCTGGGCAGCCAAAGGGATATCGGCAGTAATCACCAGATCTCCCACGCTGGCGTGCTGGACGATGTAGTCATCCGCCACGTCAAAGCCCCGCGCCACCTGCACCGCCCTCAACCAGGGCGATGGCGGGGTGCGCAGCATCTGATTCGCCACCAGGATCACATGGCGACTCCAGCGCTGCCCGGCGCGGTACAGAATTTCTTTGATGACTACGGGACAAGCGTCCGCATCGACCCAAATCTGCATGGGTTACAGGCCTAGAGCTTGAGCCAACAGGCGATCAATGACCTCATTGGTCGAGACGCCTTGCTCGGTAGCACGAGCGCGCACGGCATCAATAACGGGCTGGGTCAGCTTGACGGGAAAGGACACCAGGCCAGCAGCCTGATCCAGACGACGTTGTTCGCGCCGATCAGCCACGGCGGAGTCACCTGCAAAGCGTTGTGGCGTACCCGCTTTTTTTACATTGCTCAGCAGTTTGACGGCGCTGAGTTTTTCCATATCGGTGCGTTTCATCGGATTTCTTTATAAGAATGGGCTGGTTCGCTCACGGTAAGCGAACAATACGGCGACAAGGCCGTTAGCCGGTATGGCTGGCATACTGCGCAGCTTGCAGGAAAATGTCCAGGCTTTTTATGTATAAGCCCTGATAATCAAAGCTTTAGTTTCTGTAAGCAGCCACCGCCCGGCCCTACACCCAACCACCAATCACCAGTCACCAGTCACCAGTCACCAGTCACCAGTCACCAGTCACCAGTCACCAGTCACCAGTCACCAGTCACCAGATCAGCATGCGCAAAAAAACCCGCCGTAGCGGGTTTTTTATTGGCCTGATCGTATCAGTCCTGACGTGCAGTCACTTCTACCAGGTGGTAGCCGAACTGAGTCTTGACGGGGCCTTGCACAACGCCAACGGGGGCGCTGAACACAACCTGATCGAACTCGGGCACCATTTGGCCACGGCCAAATGTTCCCAGCTCACCGCCCATGCGGGCCGATGGGCAGCTGGAATTTTCCTTGGCCACCTGAGCAAAGTCAGAACCACCTTCGATAGCGGCTTTCAGTTCGTTCGCTTTCTCTTCGGTGCTGACCAGAATGTGGCGTGCGGAGGCTTGTGCCATGGTGTACTCCTTTTTTTAGAAAATCGTTTGAGCTTAACCCAGAACCATGCCGGAAGCGAAGCCCCCGGCGCCGGTTCTACACCTGCTGTTTCAATTTCAGGCCTGGGCAGCTTTCTTGCGCTTGGCCGCGGCAATGCCATGACCCAGGGCTACGATCAGCAAGGCACCCACCACTTCAGCAATCAGCTTGGTGCTGGTGGAGGCTTCACCAAAGAACTCGATGAACTTCACGTCGGTCACGATCATGCCACCGGCAATCCAGCCCAGCAGCGCGGCGCCGAAGGTCACCACGATAGGGAAGCGATCGATCAGCTTCAGAACCAGGGTGCTGCCCCAGATAATGATAGGCACACTTACGACCAGACCAAAGACAACCAGACCGATCTGATGATCCGGATCGGCGGTTTGAGCCGCACCGGCAATGGCGATCACGTTGTCCAGACTCATCACAAAGTCGGCAATGATGATGGTTTTAACGGCTTTCCACAGGGTGGCACTGCCTTCCACATTACCGTGACCATCATCTTCAGGGATCAGCAGTTTCACACCAATCCAGACCAGCAACAGGGCACCGACCACTTTCAGGTAAGGCACGGCCAGCAAGGTCAGGGCAAAGGCAATCAGGACGACGCGCAGGCCAATGGCACCGGCCGTACCCCACAAAATACCTTTGACACGTTGTTTGGCAGGCAAGTTACGGCAAGCCAATGCGATAACCACGGCGTTATCGCCCCCCAGCAATATATCGATCAGGATGATCTGAAATACTGCCGCCCAACTCATTGTTTGCAAAAACTCCATCATGTGTAAGACCGCCTTTTCATATTGTTTGATTGAAAGCTGACGACCATCTTGCATGACTGTACAACGAGAAAATGACGACTCGTGTACAAAACAAAAATGGCCTGATCCATTAAGGACGCAGGCCATATCGTTTTTAGAGGATACACCTTGCCCTTTAATGGCAAGGTCTTGCTTGCAACCCTAAGGTTGCCCGGGCACCGGGAACATGTGCAAAAAACACAGATTGCCGTGATGACGATGCGCCGGAAAGTAAGCTACTCCCCCTGATAGTTCGCAAGTATAACGATCTTGTATGAAACAACAAAGCTTTTCGCCGGACATGACGATTTTTCGGTGCAAGTTCCGGATCGACGTTGCAAGCTGGCCTCACGCCCCGATAGGGCCTGAATAAAGCGCCATTGAGTTAATGAGAACTATTTGCAATAATTTGCTTTTTGTCATTCAAGCCCCTGCCCCCATGTCCAATTCGGACCTCTCCCGCAAAAGCTGGCTGGCCTATTATGGCGAGTTCATGCAGTCCTGCCTGCGCCGCTTTGGCGGCGCCGCGGACGCGGAAGACGTCGCCCATGATGCGGTAGAGGCCCTGCTTCGAAAAGATCAGAAAACACTGACAGCGGCCCATGCCCGCAACTTTCTGTACAAGTCCGCGCGCCATCGGGCCATTGATCTGTGGCGTCGCAACAGCCGCTTCCAGCACCTGGCCTGGGACGAGCTGCATGAAGACGCTCACCCCATCACCGACGGTGCCGATGCCCAGGCCAGTGCGGAGCAAGTGCGCCACGCCCTGGTTGCGGCCCTGGAAGCCTTGCCTTTGAATCACCGACGGGCTTTTGTCTTGAACCGCATCGAAGGCTGGACCCAGCCTGAAATTGCCCGTCATCTGAAACTGTCCATTGCCAGCGTGGAGCGTTATATTGCGCTGGCCAGCCAGTTTATCCGCGAGCGCCTGCGCGATGAGTTCTGAATCCCCTTTCTACCCCAGTGATGCCACCTCCCCTGCCGAGGCCGCCGCCCAATGGTCGGCCCGCCTGCATTCGGGCCGCTTCAGCCCGGCTGACGAGCAAGCGCTGGAGGAGTGGTTGCAGGCTGACCCGGAAAATGAGCGCGAATTTATGGCGGTGGAGCAGTTAAGCTCCCTGGCCAGCACGCTGGACAAGGATTTGGTCAAGCTGCTGTATGGCGGCAAAGTGCCCCAGCGGCCCGATCTGCGCCGCCGCAAACTGATCCGTAATACCGGCGCCCTGGTCGCTGTCGCGGGCTCTGCCGGTTTGGCAGGCCTACTACTCAGCCCCCAGGCTGTTTACGCTGCTAGCCTGCAAACACGTGTGGGCGAGCGCCGCTGGGTTCCTCTGCCAGACGGCTCCAGCCTGGAGCTGAATACCGCCACCCAAGCCGAGCTGCGGTTTTATGAAGACAGCCGTCATCTGGATCTGATTCAGGGCGAAGTGATGTGCGCGGTAGCATCCAGCCCACAACGCCCTTTCATCGTCAAAGCAGGCAATACGGTGGTGCGCGTTACCGGCACCAGCTTTACGGTTCGCCGTGATGCCGAGCAAGTCAAAGTGCTGGTCGAAAGCGGCAGTGTGGAGGTGTCCAGCGGGCACTGGTGGAACCGCCAGACCCGGTATCTGGCCGCCGGTTCTGGCGCCACAGTGTCCGTTCAGAATGGGCTCAGCATTCAGGCCGAGGTCGATGTGGCCGCTGCCACCGCCTGGCGGCAAGGACGCCTGATTGTGCGGGACCTGTCCTTGTCCGAGGTCGTTGCTGAAATCAACCGCTATCGCGAGCATCCCATCCGCATCGCTGACGGCAGAATCGGCCAGCAGCGTGTCACCGCGTCTTTCCTGCTGGACGAACAAAGTGCCGTGCTTCAAGCCCTGCAACAGATCCTGCCACTGCAGGCCAAGACACAAGACGATGGCAGTGTCCTGCTGAGCAGCGTCTCGTAATTACAATTAGTTTCAAATAAATCGATTCAAGCTGAGGGGTTTAGTAAGACTGACTCGTATTTAGATTCAGCGTTCCTCAACATCGCGTTTGACGAACATCTCTGAATCCGGGCGTCGCCCTGCCCGCCCCTACCCTGAATCTGCACCGTGAACCGAACCGCTTTCCTACCCCGCCTGCGCCCCGTCCTGCTCGCTTTGATGCTGGCCAGTGCCAGCACCCCTGCCCTGGCCCAAGACAATCCTGTCCCTATCCACATTCCTGCCCAGCCCTTGTCCGAAGCGCTGCTGAAACTGGCCGAACAGACCCAGCTGCAGGTGTTTTTCTCGCCTTCGCTAGTGCAAGGTCTGAGCACGACACCGATTCAGGGCCGCATGCGCCCGGAAGACGCGCTACGCAGCCTGCTGCAAGGCTCTGGCCTGGAATACCGGCGCGAGAACAACACCATCACCCTGTCGCGCCCCAATACGGACGCCACCATGCTGGACCCGGTGCGCGTCGTGGGCCGTCGCCTGCCCGTGACGGAAGGCAGCCAGACCTATGCCAGCCACGGCGCGACCACCACGGCCACCAGGCTGAACATGACGCTACGCGAAACACCACAAACTATCAGTGTCATGACGCGCCAGCGCATTGAGGACCAGTCACTGGACAACATCGGCAGCGTGCTGCAACAAGCGCCCGGTATTTCCATCCAGCACATAGGCAGCGACCGCTACACCATCTACTCGCGTGGCTATGCTATCGACAACTATCAGCTGGACGGCCTGTCCACACTGTCCGATATCGTCAGCCAGAACATTCCTCAGGGGCTGGCAGATATGGCGATTTATGACCGCGTGGAAGTGCTGCGTGGAGCCTCTGGTCTATTGACCGGCGCAGGCGACCCATCTGGCGTCGTCAATATGGTCCGTAAACGTCCAACAGCCGATTTTCAGGGCCATGCTGAAGTGAGCTACGGGTCATGGGATCAGATGCGGGCTCAAGTGGACCTGGGCGGCCCGATTAACGAGAACGGCAGCCTGCGTGGCCGTCTGGTTGGAGCCCATCAGGAAGGCAACAGCTATATGGACTACTTCACAACAAAAAAAGATGTGGTCTACGGCATACTTGAGGCCGACATTACAGACACCACGCTTGTCACCTTGGGGATGGATTATCAAAAAAATGATCCGCGCGGCTCCTCTGGCTCCGGCTTTCCTTTGTTCTACGACACCGGCGAACAGACCGATTTTGATATTTCCACCAATGCAGGGGCTCGTTGGAACACCAATACACTGGAGTCTCACAACACCTTTGTGAAACTGGACCAGCAACTGGGGGCAGACTGGTCACTGGCCATGTCCCTGAATTACCTGAAGGCCCGTCGAAGCGGGAAAAGTGCGGATGCTTCCTGGGGCTATCCCAACCGTGAAACGGGCGACGGCGTGCAGCTTTACGGAGGTGTTTCAGATGCCACACAGTATCAAACCAGTTTTGATATTCACGCAAAAGGCCCTTTTCAACTATTTGGACAGGACCACGAACTGATCGTCGGCTTTAATTCGTCGCGCTACAAGAATCGCCATGACACCATGGACGACGATATCGAAGGCACCTCCATCAATCTCCACAACTGGAACAACAACCCGGCCTTACCCAATACGACTGGAGAAAAGCTGTTTGACTATGATCTGACCGTCAAACAGTACGGTGGGTATTCGGCGCTACGCCTGAAACCCAGCGACAAGCTGGCTGTCATTTTGGGGGGGCGCCTCAGCAATTACCGCTACAGTCTTTCCCAAAGCTATCCTGACCCCGGTATGCAGCGCTTTAACAGCCTGAAAACCATGCACGAAGACAATGTCTTCACCCCGTATGCCGGCATTGTGTACGACCTGAATGAAGAGCATTCGATCTACGCCAGCTACACCAGCATCTTCAAGCCACAAAGCTATCGCGACCGTAGCGGCAACTTTCTGGACCCGCGCAAAGGTAATAACTATGAGATCGGTCTGAAAAGCGAAATGCTGGACGGCCGCGTGAACAGCAGCATTGCGCTGTACGAAATCCGCCAGGACAATCTGGCCGTGGCCGACAGTGGCTTTATCGTGCCGGGTACCGAGCGCGAAGCGGCCTACACGGCGGTCAAAGGCGCCAAGACCCAGGGCCTGGATATGGAAGTGACGGGCGAGCTGCTCGATGGCTGGAACATGGCCTTTAGCTACACCTACAGCCAGACCAAAGACGCCCAGGGCGAGCGCATCAAAACCCTGGTGCCACGCCATATGGCCAAGCTGTGGACCACGTATCACCTGCCCGGCAGCTGGAATCGCCTGACGATTGGGGGTGGTGTGAACTGGCAAAGCCAGATCCATTTCACCGCCACACCGTGGGATTTGGGCAAGACTGTCAGCGGAGAACAAAGCAGCTACGCCGTCGTCAACCTGATGGGCCGCTACGACTTCAGCAAGCAATTGACGGCCACCTTGAACGTCAACAATCTATTCAACCGCAAGTACCTGAGTGCGCTGGATCAGACCTTCTACACCGGCTATTACGGCGCACCGCGTAATGCCATGCTGAACCTGCGTTATTCCTTCTAATCACGTGAAAGCGGCTAGCAGGCAAACAGCCCCCGTAACCTGGAAAATAATCCAGGCCGCGGGGGCCACTGCGGGTTTGCTGATCGCTACCGCCTTGTGCCAGCGTTGCTGAACCCGGAAGGCTTACACGCACTTCAGGGCACTCAAGTCCCCCGTATACGGAAAGCGCAATTCCTCGTAGCCAAAGGGCTGAAAATGCACCGTCAAACCATCTGCGTTGGGCAAGATAAGCGCGTAACTGGCAGGCTCGAAAGTCGATGTTGCGGCCCCCTCGCGCTCCAGATCCAGTTCGTGCTGATGGTTGGTGCCATTCACCGTCACAAAATGCAGGCCGTTCCACACGCCGCTGGCGCAGCGATGCACGTGGCCGGAGAACAAATGCACGGGCGCGGGATGAGCCTTGAGCAAAGGCAATAAATCCGACGCATTACTCATACGCAGCCAATCCATGGACGGATACTGCAAGGCAGGTAAAGGATGGTGCGAAAACAGCATCACCGGCCCGCGATGCGCCGCCAGCTCCTGCTGCAACCATTGCAGACGCCGCGTACACAAAAAGCCGTTGGTATAGCCGTCCTCCAAGGTATCCAGGTAGATCAGGCGCCAATCGCCCAGGGTCTCGGCATGCTGTACAAAGCCGGGTAAATCGGTCGAGATCTGCGGAAATACACTGTGAAAAGCGCTGCGGCTGTCGTGGTTGCCCATCATCAAACGTACAGGCGGAATCAAATCCTGCAAGCCTTCACGCAGGCGCTCGTATGCGCGTGGATGACCGGCATGGGTCAGGTCGCCCGTCAGCACGCACAAGTCTGCATCGGCATGATGACGATTGACGTGCTGTACACAGCTACGCAAGCGATCCAGAGGGTCCGAGCCAAACAACAGGCCATCGGGCGGGGTAATGTGCAGGTCCGAAAACTGGATGATCTTCATCAGAATTCCTTAACGAATGCCGGCGCGTAAAAAGGCCTGCATGAACTGCTTTTGAAACAGCAAAAAGCCCAACAAAAGCGGCAAGATAGTCATTAATGTGGCGGCACTGATCAGGGAGATACTGACCCCGCTTTCCGGTGCGCCAAACAGGGATAAACCTACGGTCAAAGGACGGGTATGGTCAGAGCTGCTGATCACCAAGGGCCATAGAAAATTGTTCCAGTGCGTCGACACCGACACCAGGGCATAAGCCAGATACACAGGCTTGACCAGCGGCACGTACACACGCCAGAGCACACCCAGGCGGCTGCATCCTTCCAGTCGCGCCGCATCCTCCAGTTCACGCGGCACTTGCTTGAAAGCCTGGCGCAACAAGAACACACCAAAGGCACTGGCCATATAAGGCACACCCATGCCCCAGACCGTGTCCGTCCAGCCCAGCAAGGCCACCATGCGGTAGTTCTCCACAATCAGCACTTCAGGCAGGATGAACAACTGCAAAAGCAACAGCATGAACAAAAACTGACTGCCAAAGAAACGAAAGCGGGCAAAGGCGTAAGCGGCCAGGGTACACAGCACAAACTGCCCGAGCAGAATGGTCAGCACCAGCACGGTGGTGTTGAAGATGTAGCGCAACCAGGGCGCACGGTCCCAGGCGGCTGCAAAATTGCTAACGGTCCAGCCTGCGCTCCAGTCAAAACTCAAGGCGGCGGACGGGTCGCGAAATGCAGCCCAGCAGGCGTATAGCAAAGGGGCAATCCACAGCAGGGCCAGCGCATGTGCCCCCACCGTATCCAGGGATGGCAAACGCAAGCTGCGGCCCGGAGCAGTCAAAACAGTGTCCATGTTCATCACTGGTAGTGCACGCGTCGTTCAGCGTAGCGAAATTGAAAGATGGCGACAGCACCCAGCCCCAACAAGAGCACAACTGTCAGCACGGCGGCACTAGGCGTATCCATATAGGCAAAGGCGGTTTCCCAGATCCAGTACAGCATCAGCTTGGAGGCATTATTGGGGCCGCCCTTGGTCAAGATAAACAGGTGATCAACCAGCTTGACCGAGTTGATCAGCGCGTTGATCAAAATGAACAGGGTCGTGGGTGCCAGCAAGGGCAAGAGCACACGGCGGCCATACTGCCAGCGGGTCGCGCCTTCCAGACGAGCGGCATCGCGCAGCTCCGGCGGAATGGTTTGCAAGGCCGCCAGATAAAAGATCATGAAAAAACCGGCTTCTTTCCAGATCGTCACCACCATGACCGCGCCCAGGGCGGTTTGCGGCTGGCCCAGCCAGTTGGTGGCCCCGGCGCCAAACAGCTTGGCAATCTGATCCAGTAAACCCAGATCCGGTGTGTAGAAAAACAGCCATAGATTGGCGGCGGCAATCATGGGCAGCATGGTGGGCGTGAAGTAAGCACAACGCACCCAGGCCCGCATACTCATGGCCCGGTTGGCCCACAAGGCCATCAGCAAGGCCAGGGCCATGGACACCGGAATCACAATGGCGGCATACCAAAGATTGTTCTTCAGAACCAGCCAGAACGTCGGGTCAGCCAGCATGGCATCGTAGTTGTCCATGCCCACAAACTGGGCCGGACGACGCGCCGTGCCTTTACTCAACAAGCTGGACCAGAACGTGTGCAGCGCCGGGATAAAGGCAAACACGCTTAGCAGCACAAACAGCGGCGTCAACAAGAGGTAAGCAAATACCCACTCTTTACGCAGCACACGCAATGGTTCAGCCATTCCTGCACCTGCTTAGTTGAAAGGACGCAGCAGACGGTCTGCGGCAGCCTGGGCTTCGTCCAGAGCGGCCTTGGGCGTCTTGGCATTGGTCAGCACGGCTTGCACAGCGTTGGACAACAGTTCACGTACACGTGCTGTCTCGTAAGTGGCAAACTCGGGCGAAGCTACGGCCAACTGATCGCGGGCGACCACAGCCTGCGGGAACGTTTTGGCGTACTCGACCAGAGCAGGCGTTTCGTAGGCGGCAGGGCTGACACCGACATAGCCCGTAGCCATGGACCACTTGGCGGCACGCTCAGGGGCCGTCATCCAGCGCACAAAATCCAGAGCCGCTTTCTTCTGTTCCTCGTTCGCGCCCTTGAACAGGTAGAAGTTGCCACCGCCGGTAGGCGAAGCCGCTTTTTCCTTGGCGGGCAGCATGGCAACACCAAAGTCGAACTTGGCTTCATTCTTCACCGCAGTCAGGTTGCCCGTGGTGTGCCACATCATGGCGGTCTTGCCTTGGACAAAAGCCTGACGCAGCGTGCCCCATTCAATGGTGCCAGTGGGGCTGACTTTGTGCTTGTAGGCCAGGTCGTGGAAGAACTGCAGCGCCTCCACCGACTTGGGGTCATTGAAGTAGACCTGCGTGCCTTCTTCATTCATCAGCTGACGGCCATTTTGCAAGGCCATGGCCTGGAACATCCAGTAGGGGTAGCCGGTCGACGGAACCATCAAGCCGTGATGCTGGTCATTAGTCAGTTTCTGGGCGGTTTGCACCAACTCGTCCCAGGTCTTGGGAGCTTGATCCGGATTCAGGCCCGCTTCACGGAACATGTCCTTGTTGTAGAACATGACGATGGTGGAGCGCTGGAACGGAATGCCCCAGACCTTGCCTTCCAAGGTGCCGTTAGCCATCAAGGCGGGATAAAAGCTTTTCAGCCAATCCTGGCTGGTGGCGTCCTGAGCCACATCGCTAAAGGCTTCAACCAGGCCTTGTTCCACCAGATCATGCGTATCCAGTGCGCCCAGCACAGAAAGCTGCACCGGCTCGCCCGCACGCAGGGCCGACAAGGCACGTACACGGGTTTCATCGTAGTTACCGGAGTAGACAGCTTTAACGGTGACTTCCGGGTTTTGGGCCTGATAGTCCTTGATCATTCCATCGACCACATCGGTCAGCGGCCCCCCTACGGCAATGGGGTAATACATGGTCAATTCCACCGCGCTATGGGCATTGGCGCCCAGGCCCATCAACAGGGCGCTGGAGGTGGCAAGCAAACAATTCTTCAACATGGGTAGACTCGCAGTACGTTTAGGGAAGAACAGCAGGAGGAACAGCGAAAGGAGCAGCAGTCAGAGCATCCGCAGACGGCAGGCGAGCCCCGCTGTCCTGGTTAAAGTAAAAAGCGTGAACAGGGTCCCAGCTCAAGCCACAGCGAGCACCCGCCTCGACGCTGCGGCTGTGCGGCGCGCGCACGATCAGGGTGTGGCCATCATCAAGCTGCACATACACATAGGCATCGGCCCCCTGAAACTCCTGGTGCACCACGGTGGCAGCCACATACTGCTCGCCCGCTTCGTGCAAGTTCAGGTTCTCCGGGCGCACGCCCACCAGCACACGATGCGGCTGGTCGTACTGACGGCGCGAGGGCCACAACTCCAAGGGCACGTGGTCACTGTGAATCATCATCATGGGTGGGCTGCCGATAAAGCCGGCGGTAAAGACGCTATTGGGCTGCCCGTACAGGTCCTGGGCACTGCCCTGCTGCTCAATATGTCCGGCATTGAGCAGCACCACGTGATCGGCCATGCCCATGGCTTCGGTCTGATCGTGGGTGACGTACACCACGGTCAAACCCAAGCGTTGCTGTAGAGCACGGATTTCATGGCGCACGGTGTGACGCAGCTTGGCATCCAGGTTCGACAGCGGCTCGTCCATCAGGCAGATACGATGGCCCGACACAATGCTGCGCGCCAGGGCTACACGCTGCCGCTGCCCGCCCGACAACTGGCCGGGCTTGCGCTCTTCCAGACCTTCCAGATTGGTCAGCGCCAGGGCTTCACGCAAACGCTCTTTTTGCTGCTGACGATCGGCACGGCGTACTTGCAGGCCGAACAAGATGTTGTCAGCCACATTCAGATGCGGGAACAGGGCGTAGGATTGGAACACCATGCTCAAACCACGCTTGGCGGGCTCCATGTAGGTGGCGTCCTGCCCATTGATCAAAAGCCGACCCTGATCGGGGGTTTCCAGCCCGGCAATAATGCGCAGCAAGGTGGATTTGCCGCAGCCCGAAGGCCCTAGCAAGGCCGTAAATTTACCTTCCTGAATAGACAGGTCCATTTGCTTGAGCACGGCCTGTTCGCCCCAGGCTTTACCTATGCCTTGCAGCTCGATAGCGGCGCGACTCATGCCTGCACCTCGTCAGCAATCACGACCTGAACACGCGCAGGAATTTGCTCGCGGTAAGGCTCGGGAATGGGCTGGTCGCTAACCAGAATATCCACATCTTCCAAAGAGCCGCTACGCACAGGAGCACGACGGCCAAACTTGGTGTGATCCAGCACCAGGATCCGCACCCGGCAATTGCCGCGCAGGGCTTTGTGGCAATCGGACTCGGCCATATCAAAATCCAACAAGGCACCGTCCGAGTCAAAGCCCCCTACCCCGGACACGCCAAAGTCCGCCTTGAAGCTGTTGAACAGGCGTTCGGCGCCGGGGCCCAGAATTTCGGGGTTGGGTTGACGCAGTTCACCACCCGTCAGTACCACGCGGTGGCTCATATTGTGGGACAGGGCCAGAGCGGCACTGATGTTGTTGGTGACCACGGTCAGATCGCGATGGTCGGCCAGCGCCAGGGCCACTTGCTCGGGGGTGGTGCCAAAACCCAGCAGCAGGCTGGCACCGGGAGGAATCAATGTGGCAACGGCTCGCCCGATACGGGCCTTGGCTTGCAAATGGGTAATGCGGCGCGTTTGGAAAGGCACATTGCGCTCGACCACGTTCAGCTCGGCACCACCATGGCGGCGGCGCACCAGATCGGCTTCATACAAGTGGTTCAGGTCGCGCCGGATAGTCTGCGGCGTCACCCCGAAATGCGCGGCCAAGCCATCCACTGACACCGCCCCTTGGGCGGCCAGCAGATCCACAATAATGCTTTGCCTGACAGATAGGTTCATAACACGGCGTATGGGTTTCGTTTGAATACCCGGCAGTGTAGGAACGCGAAGTTACGAGTCGGTGACGCTCAGATGAAAGTTTTATGACGCCCAAATGTTCATATGAACATTTGGGCGCTCAATTCAGACAGCATTCGCACGGTCTGTCTGGTGTTAATGACGGACAAGCTGCTTTGTCTCCACTGCCCCATCCTGTTCATAAATCAGCTTACCCCGCTTGATGGTCTGAACCACTTGCAAGCTGGTCAATTGCTCAGGGGCGACCGAGGTCGGGTCTTGCGACAGGACGACAAAGTCCGCCAGCTTGCCCGGCTCAATCGAGCCTTTCTCCTTCTCCTCAAAATGCTGAAAAGCCGGCCAGATGGTCATCGCCTTAAGGGCCGTCATGACATCCACTCTCTGATCCGGCCCCAGAATATCGCCCGATCGAGTGCGACGAGTCACGGTCGCCGACAGCACCCTCATGGAATCAGGAAAGGCAACCGGCGCATCGTGGTGGGTGGAAAACATCAAACCGTGTTCACGCACCCAGCCAGTGGGAGAAATATTGTCGGCATTGACCGGCCCCACTGTGCGGTCACGGTGCCAATCCCCCCAATAAAAGGTGTGCATGGGGAACAGGGAAGGAAAAACATCCAGCTCCGCTATGGTCGCCACCTGGTCCCGGCGCAAAAACTGCCCATGAATCAATACGGCTCGCCGATCCCGGGGGCCATACTTGTCACGGGCTGTTTTAATCGCAGCCAGCAAAAGGTCCGAGGCGGCCTCACCATTAGCGTGAGTCAGTAGCTGTATATCGTTCTTGAAGGCCCAGTCCACCGACTCAAACACCTGATCTGGCGTAACCGCCGCATAACCCCGGTAATCGGCGCGGTAGCCTTCTGGCGGTCTGTAATAGGGGCGGTCGCGATAGGCCGTAAACCCCTGAGGAGAGCCGTCAATCGTAAGCTTGGCACCGGCCACCCGGAAACCGTCGGTGTAATGCCGCGAGACATGACGCGCGATAAAGTCCCAGTCCTGCAGCACATCAACGTAGACGGCGACATCAATATCGATCTTGCCCGCCGTCGCTGCTGCCTGCATTAAAGGCACCGTATCGGACGTCGCGCGCCCCTCCTGCCCGGTCGTGTAGCCATAACGCTTTAGCAGATCGGTGCCGGCAACAAACAGAGCCTGAACCTGTTCGGACGTAAGTTTGCCCATCTGACTGGTCAAGCTGGAGAAAAAAGCCATCTCCTCCAGCACCCCATCAGGTTGAGTCCCGCCCTCTTCCCGCCGAATGACACCGCCTGCAGGATCTGGGGTCTGGGCGGAAATGCCCGCCATCTCCAACGCCTTGCTGTTGAGCACTCCAATGTGGCTGGACTGATGAATGATGATAATCGGCACTGACTCGGACACCGCATCCAGCTCATGTCGATTGGGATGTCGCTGTTCCGCCAGCTGGGCATCGTCATAACCAAACCCCAGGATCAGACCCACCTCCCTGGTTTTACTTTGCTCACCCAGCCATTGCCTGAGCGTCTCCTGCAGACTGTGGATATCTGTCACCGCGCCATCCGGAGGCGATAGCAGATTGGCGGACATGGCCTGCAGACCGATCATGAAAGCGTGGCTGTGTGCGTCCACAAAACCCGGCAGCAAGGCCTTGCCCTGCAAATCGATCACGGTAGTGTCCTGACCTTTGTAGGCTTGCATCGCCTGCAGGGTACCCACATCCAGAATCAGACCATTCTTGACCGCAACCGCCTGGGCTGCAGGCTGGCTGTCATTCATCGTCAGCACGGGTCCTCCCATCCAGATCTGATCGGCTATTTCTGCCGTCCAGGCAGAGCCAGCCATCACCATGCTGCTAGCCAGCACAAACACTTTCAGTGTGCTTTTGAACGACATATGCTCCCCTTTCTATTCAGAAAAAAGTTGCCGACTCGTTTACTGTACCCCTCGCCATGCTGTCCGGAACAACAAGCTGCTATCCCGGTTTTTACTTGGCCCCCTGTTGTGCGGACCAGTCGCGTACGGCACCCAGGGTCTTGTTCACGTGTTCGTCCGGCTCCATTGCCGTATATTCAAAAATGATTTTTCGCTCAGGCGAAATGACGTAAGAAATGCGGGAAGCACGCTCGGTGTGCGTCCCCAGGCCCGCGTCATAAGCCTTGATGACCTGGCCTGTAGTGTCCGCACCCACCGCGAACTTGCTGCCGCAAGGTCCGGTGGAAAAATCCTTCAGGGTATCGATATTGTCCGAAGACAAGCCAATTACAGTGGCGCCAAAGTGGCTGTATTCGTCAATGGCTTGCGCAAAAGTATGCGCTTCGACAGTACAACCCTGGGTGAATGCTGCCGGATAAAAATACAGGACGACTGGCCCTTTTTTTAAGGCCTCATCCAAATTGAATTCAAAGGTTTTACCGGCCAGAGCGGCCTGCACGGTAAAGTCCGGCGCGGGGGTGCCCACGTCCAAAGCGGCCTGTGCGCCACCTGCCCCCGCCAGCAGGGACAAACCCAAAGAGAAAGCTGCTATTGCCTGTTTCATGCCATTGCCTCCGTATGTGTGCGCTGCACCAGCAAGCAGCGTAATCCGCACAGATATGAAAGCACAAGGCCTGGTTTTCCGGTCCCGATCAGGGATGAACGATGCCGCTCCACAGCAGGACAAACACATTATGGGGTGCATCATGGCGGGCCAGACGGCCAGCTCGAATCAGCCTGGCAGCCTTGCCCAGCAAGGCAAACAAGGACTCGCATAACCAACTGGCCGCCAGATCGCGCCGCAAGTCCCCGCTTTCCTGCCATTGTTGAAACTGCTCAATCAACGCCTCTCGTACCGCTTCACTGCGGGCCGTGGAATACTCCTCTACCTGCAACTGCAGCTCAACGTACATGTACAGATCCACAATAGGCAGCAGTTCCTGGATTAGTCGTTGAATGGCTTCTTGTGCCCTTCCCTCGCACAGACGGGCGCGTTCAATAGCCTGCTCCGCACTATTTACCCCTTCCTGGAAGATCTCCATCATCATGGCTTCGCGAGACGGGAAGTAGCGGCACAGGGTTGCACGACTCAAGCCCACCAGACCGGCCAATTGCCCCATGGACGCCCGCGGCTGGTCAGCCAAAGCGCTTACAAGGCGCAATAGCAATTCCTCGCGAGGCCGAGGCTTTGCTGCAGTCATAATTTTTCCCCTAGGTAATACAGGACTGGATCGGGCACGGGCTATTGCCAGATCGCTGCGAATCGGTCTTCTTGTTTGGCACCACTGGAGATCAGGAAAACGAACAGGCACGCTACCTGGGTGGAGCGTGCGCTAGTGTAACGTCATTCATTGAGAAACCGTATTTCACCCATGGAATAATGACTATGCAGGTGATTTTTTAAACGCTCAGACCGGCACGCGGAGCCGGCCAGAAAGCATCTGTCAGCAAGGTATCCGGATCCAGATCCAAAGGGCCGGGCCGGGTTTCCGGCACGCAGCGGCGCAAGGCTTGCTGCATCCGGTGCAAGGCCAGCTCGCCCGTGGCCCCGGCAGTGACCCGATCCCACCAGAAGCGATGCACATGGCGTACCTGCACGGGTACGCTAGGCAGGCCCAGCCTCTGGGCCATGGCCAATCGGTGCAGACCACGATTAATTTTCAGAATACGGCCATCACGGGAGATCACCACACCCAAGGCATCTTTGCCGCGCCTGGGATCAAAGCCATCACGAGCCATATCGTCCAGAAAACCCAGGTAAATGCGCAGGTACTCAATAATCTTTTCCGGCGTATCCAGAAATACACCTTGCTGATACGACTCCCAAGGATTGCCCTGTTCAATACGCTTCATCAGCTTTTTGAAACGCGCCGTTTGTTCCAGCTGATGCCGGTTTTCATCCAGATCGCTGATCAGGGAGTAACGCGTTCCGACGCGCAAATCCTCACGCCGCTGGTCCCAGCTTCCCTCCCAGATAAAGGCCAGGGAGGACGGCCGTTTTTCCTCTTTGCGAGGCGCCTGAATGGCCATGCGGATCAGCTCTCGCGGGTTCACATGCAGGGTTAAAGCCTGCTCCCCCAAGGTTTCATGGACGATATGACGCGGCAGGCCAAACGCCTCGATCCGACGGCTGCCAGCTTTGCTGTGCATCCAGCGCTGCAGCATGATGCGGCCCAAGGGGAAACCCAAGTACTGCTGGGTCTTGTCCCGGCTATGGGCCACCCAATGGGCCAGCAGCACGCGCTGCCGAATCTCGGGCGCCGCCAAGCTGCTAAAAGCAGCATCCGCGCCAGGGCCCAGCAAGGCTTTGCGATTCGATTGACGCAACTCACGTGGATGAGTCATGCGCTTTCCATGACGGTTCACAGTTTTCCTCCCAAGCACTCGCGGCCCTGGCCGCCCCCAACAAAGAACAGCGGCCCAGAACGACTGACAGTGGCCTTCTTGAGCAATCACAATACCAAATGACACATAATAGTCTCAAATAATACACATTTTTATTGAATCGATTCTCCGCAATCCACAAGGCTGACAAGGATCAAACCGGCCCCACACCGCATCCTTGCCTGTTCAGACACACACGCCTCAACATCACTACGCTCCCGCTGTTATCCGACAGGACGAGCTTCTTGAAACGCACGCTGCAAAAAAAAGCCCCTGCCAAGGCAGGGGCTTGTTCAAACAGAGCCAGAAAGTCAGATCACTCAGGCAGCCTTACGAGCGCCTCGTACAAAGTAAATCACGACCAAGGCAAGCAGGAACGGCACACCAAACAGCAAGGTGTAGTGAAAGATATTGATGAACCAGGTAGTCACCAAAATCGCCACAATGCCAATCAAGCCCAGCAAGGTGCCGATGGGATAGGCCGGCATACGAAAACGTAGCTGCACACCGTCCTGTGCCACGCGGCGGCGGAAGAACAAATGAGTCAGGAAGATCATGCCCCATGTGAACAAGGCGCCAAACATGGACAGGGCAATCATCACCGGAAAGGCGGTTTCCGGATTGTTGGCATACACCACTGCGGCCACGGCCACACCGCTGGCCGATAAAGCCAGGGCATTCAAGGGCACACCATTGCGCGCCACCTTGCCCAGCGCAGCGGGCGCATCACCGGCACGCGACAGGCTGAACATCATGCGGGTCGAGATATAGAGCATGCTGTTCATGGCCGACAAGGCCGCAATAATCACAATGAAGTTCAGGATGCTGTCTGCATAGGGAATGCCGACGGACTGCATCACCGTAATGAAAGGACTGGTTGTGCCTTCCGCTACCAGCACCTGCCAAGGCACCAGCATCACGATAAGCGACAAGGACAGCAGGTAGAAAATGATCAAGCGCCAGATGGTGGCCTTGAAGGCCTGGCGCACGGCTTGCTCGGGGTTTTCTGCCTCGCCCGCCGCCACGGCAATCATCTCGATACTCAGATAGCTGAAGATGGAAATGATCACCCCTACCCACACCCCATACCAGCCATTGGGCATGAAGCCACCCTGGCCAAACAGGTTTTCCTGCACCTGTGCGGGCTTGTAATAGCCCGTCAACATGCCAATGGCCAGCACGATGAACGCAATAATGGCGAACACCTTGATCAGGGCAAACCAGTACTCCACCGAGCCAAAAGCCTTGACGCTGTAGGCATTGACGGCAATCAGCACGGCCGAGAAAAAGGCGATCCAGATCCAGGGTGAGACGTCCGGGAACCAGAACTTCATATAGTCCGCCACCGCCGTCACCTCGGTGCCCACGGCCAGAACAATGCAGGCCCAATAGCTGTAGCGCACCAGGAACCCAGCCAGCGGATGAATATAGAACTCCGCATAGGCTCCAAAAGAGCCCGATGTGGGGTGTTCCACCGTCATCTCGGCCAGGCAGCCCATCAGGACCAGAGCAATGAAGCCGCCAATCACATAACTCAGTACAACGCCGGGACCAGCAAAGCCAATGGCAAATTTGCTGCCCAGGAACAAGCCGGTACCGATGGCGCCCCCGATCGCAATCATGCTCATTTGGCGGGCGCTCAGTTTTTTATGCAGCCCGGCTTCGCGCGATTGTATTTGCTCAAATCGGCTCATGTCTCCTCCTTTATGCTTATTTTTTATATCAGCCTGATCAGGTCACCTTGGAGCGTGTTTTATAGGCGGGCTTGTCCCATTCCTTATCGGTCAGTACCGCCTTGATATGCTGCACAGCCTGCCAAATATCCACAAAAGACAGATACAAGGGCGTAACACCAAAGCGCATCACTTCAGGCTCGCGGTAGTCCCCAATCACACCACGGGCGATCAGGGCCTGCACCACGGCATAGCCTTGCTCATGGGCAAAACTGACATGGCTGCCACGGTAGTGGTGATCGCGTGGAGTCACCAGACGCAGGCCAAATTCCGCACATTCCTGTTCCACCAACGCGATGAACAAGTCCGTCAGCGCCAGGGACTTACGGCGCACTGCCTGCAGGTCGGTTTGCAGGAACACGTCCACACCGCAAGCCACCAGGCTCAAGGAAACAATGGGCTGAGTACCGCACAAGAAACGCTCGATACCGTTGGCGGCTTCATATGACGGGCTCATGGCAAAAGGGTGCTTGTGGCCCCACCAGCCCGACAAGGGCTGGCTGATCTGGCCCATCAGCTTGGGGTTCACCCACAGCAGGGCCGGGGCACCCGGACCGGCGTTCAGGTACTTGTAGGTGCAGCCAATGGCAAAGTCGGACTCGCTGTCTTTCAGCTCGATAGGCAAGGCACCCACGGAGTGGCACAAATCCCAGATCAACAGGCCATTGTGTTCATGCACCAGGCGGTTGGTCGCCTGCATATCGTGCAAGTAACCCGTGCGGTAATTCACATGGGACAGCACCACCACAGCGGTTTCATCATTGACGGCTGTTTGCAGGTCTGCCGGGTCATCAATCAGTTCAAGCCTATAGTCTTTGCCAAAGAAGGCGTTAAACCCTTCAATGATGTAAAGATCCGTAGGGAAGGAATCACGCTCGGCCAGGATCACTTTCTTTTCCGGATGGCGCTCTTTTTGCAAATTGACGGCGGCAGCCAGCACCTTGAACAGATTGACCGAGGTGCTGTCGCTGACGATGGTTTCACCTTGACCGGCACCGATCAGGGGCGACATCTGGTCGCCCAGACGCACGGGCAAGGTCCACCAGCCTGCCTTGTTCCAGCTATTGATCAGGTCGGTACGCCATTCCTGAGCAATAACTTCCTGGGCGCGCTCCATGGCGTGTCGGGGCATGGCGCCCAGCGAATTCCCGTCCAGATAAATCGTGTTGGGTGGCAGGTCGAACTTGGCTTTGAAGGCAGCCAGTTCATCGGCCTGATCCCACTGCTCGCATTGCTGCAAGGTAATCATATTCATGCTCCTCGATTCTGCTTTTTAAGCTATTTAGTCTAGCACCGAGCCTCTGGTAAATTATTCCAAAGCGATGAAGATTATGATTAATACTGGAAGAAAATTCGGTTTTTAAAAACCTTTTTCATAGAAAATTCTAAAATATGAGACTAGATGAGACAGACCTGAAAATCCTGCGTCTTTTACAGGACAACGGCAGGCTCAGCAACCAGGAACTAGCTGACCTGGTAGCCCTTTCGCCCTCCTCCTGCCACCGGCGCGTAAAGATTCTGGAGCAGGAAGGCTTCATCGAAAACTACAGCGCCAACTTGAGCGCAGGCAAACTGGGCTTTGCCATTGAAGCCTTTGTGGAAGTGAATATCGGGCAGCTCAACGAGAGCGAGCATCAGTACCTGAGCAAGGCACTGGCTACCATGGATGAAGTGCTCCATGCCTACATCGTGACCGGGCAGGCGAACTACATGCTGCACATACGCACGCGCAACTTCGAGACTTTTTCCAATTTTGTCATTCACAAGCTCAACACGCTGCGCGGCGTCACCAAGATCCATTCGCAGATCGTGCTGTCTTGCATCAAGGCCAAGGGGCAACGCTTGCCTGTGTAAACCAGCATACCGGCAAGGTCTGGCCAGGTGCCAGGCCGCGGGCTTAGTCGTAGTTCAGTTTGAAGCGTCGCTTGAAATGCTCGCTGCGCCACCAGCCCTTGCCGCTTTGCACCGGTTTGTTATCGGTATTGAACAGATCAATACGCTGCACAATCACGGCCTGGTTCTCCTTGATCCAGAGCTGCTTGGCCATGTCTGCCGACGCGTTGGCCATGCTGATCTCTTCTTGCGCATGCTTGATGGGCACATTCAGCACGCCAGTCAGCATCTCTACCATGGTGTGTGTTTCCAGAGCCTGTTGCTCGATACGTTCTCCTATCGAGCGTAGCAAGTAGTTCTCAGCAAAATAAAGGGGCACCGCTGACCTGTAGCGCACCGCTTGCAGCTTATAAACCGGCTCATCGGAAGCGAAAAACTCAGCAATGTCTGCTGGCGGAGCGACCAGCCCCCAGCTGGCAATCTGGGTGGTGGTGTCTTTGCCCAACTGCACCAGATCATTGATGGAGCTCAGCTCCCAGGAGCCGGTGTTCTTGCGTTCCAGCACAAAGGAGCCTCGGCTGGGAAAACGCTCGATCAAGCCATTGCGCGTCAAGATCGCCAGGCCCTGGCGCACGGTGATGCGGCTGACGCCGAACATCCCCCCTAGCTCGGCCTCCGTAGGCAAGCGGTCGCCGGGCTTCAAGCGACCGTCCTGGATATAGCGGGTCAGCTTGTCGGCAAGCTGCTCATACAGTGGTTTTGTACTCACTTTTTTATCTCATCCCTGTTGATGACACTCTGCTGCTGGCTCTCCCTACGTGCTGTGTTCCACCTGCGGTATCAACAGAAAATCGTTGGTTCCCCTGCCAGTAAGCCATCTTCTTATTCGCGTTCCAGCAGGCCTTTGATCAGAAACATCTCGGCCTCATGGACACAGGAAATCTGCTCCCATGCCGCATCGCTTTGTGTAGCCAAACGCCAGGTCAGCAAGCTCACTACACATTTGTCTGCGCCCAGCTTGAGCACCTCGCCTGGGATAACACGCGACATATTACGAAACTGCATCGCCTCCTTGCTGGCGCCCACCTCGTAATCCACCTGAAAGCGGTCTGCATCCACATTCAGGCGCACATAGGTTTCCTGGCCGCTAAAGACCGAGGTCCCCTTGAACAGGCCCGGTTCCACTTCGCTGCGATTCGCACTGCCCCAGGCCCACTGACCTTGCAAGATGCCATCGGACATGATTTCAAAAGCGACCTTAGCCGGGCGCTCCACCAGGATGCTACTGGAATGACAATGTGGATCTTTCACGTACTTGCTCCTGTGACGAATGCTTATTGTTATGACAATGTTTTTATTGTCATGCCAAAGGAAAACCGAGACTAGACGGGAAAACACGTACAGTTCAGCGAAAGATTGTCCATAACAAAGCCGCTGCCTCTCAACCCGGAGACGCAGCGGCTTTGAAACCTGAAGCAAAGCGCTAGCAGGCGATGGACTACTGTCAGTTATGTCCTAACTTGCTGTCACCCACTGCTGGATGAAAGCGCGCAGCTCGTCGGGGCTGGAGGCCACACCCCCGGGTACGCGATAGACCTTTTCCAAAGGCCCCACCATCTCCTGCAGGGCAGGCAGATTGGCAGGGTCATCGCACATCATCACAATCCCGCGGCAATAACGACCGAAGCCTTCACGATGTGCCTTTAACCACAACACCGCTTTCTTGCGCCCTTCCGGGTCGCCGGGAGTGGAAGGATCGGGCAGGCTTTCGTAGACCAGAACGAACTCTTTTTCGGCCTTGATCAGGGTTTCCATATCGTCCAGCCATTGCGTGGCCAGCTCCAGGGTCAAGGGAAACTCGCGCACCCTTGCTATCGGCAAAGCGGATGTATCCAGAAACTGGGTGGAAAAGTCAGGAGAAATGTCTTGCTCACTCATTGCTAAAGCTCCTTGAATCAGGGCTGTCATGCCCAATTGCAATATGCCCTCCATCTCGACCTCCTCCACGACCCGTTCCACGGCTGCACGTGGCTCCCGGCCAGCCACGGCATAGACCGTATCGGCAACCGCCAGGCAATGAAAGGCCACCGTTCCCATCAAGTAACGCGAGCGCTCAAAGGACACGCCATAAGCCTGGGCAATGTGCTCTTGATGCTCCCGGATCTTGTCCAGCATGGAAGGAGTCGCCACCAGCCTGCGTATCACATAGGGCGTGATGCCCGGATTGGCTTTCACAAAAGCCTGTGTCGCCGCACTGAACAGCTGCAGATAGTCTTCCAGGCTGCCTTGAACCGGAGTCGTGGCTCGAGGCACTTGCCAGCGGCTGAAAATTTCTTCGGCCACCAGTTGTTTAAGCCCTTCCAGATTGCCCACATGCTTGTACAGCGCCATCTGGCTGACACCCAAAGCAGCCGCTACCCCCACAAAAGTGATGTTGGGCAGGCCAATCTGAATGCCAGCGTCGGCAATCCGTGCTCGGGTGATGGTGGGAGGACGTCCGCGTGGCGCGGGCGCCTGAGGGGTTGGCATATCTATGTTGACCCTTTTGATGACAGCAGCGCGGTAGTACCTGCCACTGCCTCTTATTTAATTTATGAAACTCTACTAATTAGAAGCCTAGTTTACATCCACGATAATGATTCTCAATATCATTTTTTTGCAAAGCGAGTGTTCCTGCTGATGAAGTCGCAAGACATCGACCTGAACGAGCAACAGCGTAACCCGATTCCTCCCGCCCCATCCTGGCAAAAATAGTCAGGCACAGAGACTTTTCACGCCTGAAAACCGTGTGACAGCCCCTGCCCGTTCCACCTCTCATTTTTGGTTTTTTACCTAAATTGGTCAGACCAATTAATTGAATAAAAAATTGTTTATTCTTGAATTGTTAGGGTAAACACTTAGATTCAATAAAATAATCCTTTCTATACAATGCGCTCTGTTCTTGACGATCTCAAGAAATGGTCAGACCAATTTAACGACCTTCAGGCTCGCTTGCGATACAAGCGCCTCCCATTTGCTCCTGCGGAGATAGAACAACATGCAACAAGCGTGGCTGCAGCAATACGATCCCACCGGCAATATCTGGCTGTCGGCACTGATCGCCCTTATTCCGATCATCTTTTTTTTCCTGGCCCTGACCAAGTTGCGCATGAAGGGGTATCTGGCAGGGACGATTACCGTCTTGCTGGCCCTGGGCGTTGCCCTGTTTTTCTATCGCATGCCGGTTTCCACTGCGCTGGCCTCGGTGGTGTATGGCTTTTTCTATGGGCTGTGGCCGATCGCCTGGATCATTGTGGCCGCCGTTTTTCTGTACAAGATTTCGGTCAAGACCGGTCAGTTCGACATCATTCGCGCCTCCATCCTGTCCGTCACGCCTGACCAGCGCCTGCAACTGATCCTGGTGGGTTTTTGCTTTGGCGCCTTCCTGGAAGGGGCAGCCGGTTTTGGTGCACCCGTTGCCATTACTGCCGCCTTGCTGGCTGGCCTGGGTTTTCGCCCCTTGTACGCGGCCGGTCTGTGCCTGATTGCCAATACCGCCCCGGTGGCGTTCGGTGCCATGGGTATTCCTATCATCGTGGCCGGTCAGGTATCGGGTATTGATCCCTTTGAAATCGGCCAGATGGCTGGTCGCCAACTGCCTTTCATGACGGTGATCGTGCTGTTCTGGCTGATGGCCATCATGGACGGCTGGCGCGGTATCAAGGAAACCTGGCCTGCCGTGCTGGTCGGTGGCGGCTCCTTCGCGCTGGTGCAGTTCCTGACCGCCAACTACATTGGCCCCGAGCTGCCGGACATTACCTCGGCTCTGGTTTCCCTGGTTGTACTGACCCTGTTCCTGAAAGTGTGGCAACCCAAGCGCATCTTCCGTTTTGAAACACAGGAAGGCTCGCCTGCTCAGGACAATCTGGCCGATCAGGCCCCTACCGTGCTGAGCACTGGCCGCATCATCAAAGCCTGGTCGCCCTTCATCATCCTGACTGCCATGGTCACGATCTGGAGTGTGCAGCCCTTCAAGGCCTTGTTTGCTGCCAATGGCCCGCTGGCGTCGACCATCGTGAACATTCCTGTGCCCTTCCTGCACAATCTGGTCGACAAGGCTCCACCCGTCGTGGCCTCGGCCACTCCGTATGGCGCGGTCTACTCCTTTAACTGGCTCTCTGCCACCGGCACCGCCATTCTGATTGCCGCCTTGCTGACTATCCTCTTTTTGCGGATGAAACCCGCAAAAGCGGTGGAAACCTTGGGCGAAACCTTCAAGGAACTGGCTGTACCGATCTACTCGATTGGCATGGTGCTGGCCTTTGCCTTTATCGCCAACTACTCCGGCCTGTCCGCAACTTTGGCGCTGGCCCTGGCTCACACCGGCAAAGCCTTCACCTTCTTCTCGCCATTCCTGGGCTGGATCGGTGTGTTCCTGACTGGTTCCGACACCTCTGCCAACGCCTTGTTTGGTGCCTTGCAGGCAACCACGGCACAGCAGCTGGGTCTGCCTGAAGTGCTGATGGTGGCCGCCAACACCACAGGTGGCGTGACCGGCAAGATGATCTCGCCCCAGTCGATCGCCATTGCCTGCGCGGCAGTGGGTCTGGCCGGCAAAGAATCCGATCTGTTCCGCTTTACCGTGAAACACAGCTTGATCTTTGCCGTTCTGATTGGCCTGCTGACTACCCTGCAAGCCTATGTGTTACCTTGGATGATTCCCTAAGGGCCCGCCCTCATCCTTCATCTGCAAGGCGCGTATACGCGTGCCTTGCAGATTTATTTTTCCGGTATCTCAAGAACTATGCGCCTCTCTGATCACGTTGCCCAACAATTGCTGGCGCTGATTCAATCCAGCGATTTCAAGGCCGGGCAAAGACTGCCTGCCGAGCGTACGTTGGCAGCCCAATTGAATGTGTCGCGTGCATCGCTGCGCGAGGCTATTCAGCAACTGAACAGCCAGGGCATTTTGCGCAGTCAGGTAGGTTCAGGCACTTACCTGGCCTCCCAAACGCCCCAATGGACCCAGCGCTCGGTAGACCCGCTGGCCGCCCTCATGCTGTCCGATCCCCAGTACCGTTACGACGTGCTGGAAGCGCGCATTGCTCTGGAGAGCAGTACCACCTGGCACGCCGCGCTGCGCGCCTCGCCCGAAGACAAGGACAAGATTCTGCAATGCTTCGAGCAAATGATTCGCTACCAGCAAAGCGGCGATACCGTGCAGTCCGCCCGCGCCGATGCCCAGTTTCACCTGGCCGTGGCCGAAGCCTCGCACAATCTGGTGCTGGTTCAGGTCATGCGGGGCCTGTTTGATCTGGTGCTCAGCAGCGTGACGCAAAACCGGGACATCATCATGTTCGTGCATGACTCCCCCGAGACCATTGTCAATCTGACGGCGCAACACGAAGCCCTGGTCAAAGCCATTGTCGATGGCGATCCCGCTCAAGCACGCCACGTTGTGAACGAACACCTGGGCTACGTACGCAACACCCTTCTTCAGGCTGACGAAGACCTTGCACGCCGCGAACGTGCCGCGCGCCTGCAAACCCCTCCTTCCGTCTTATCCGACCCGACTCTGCCATGATTATTTCCTCCTCGACCGACTACCGGCGTGCCGCCCAAAAACGACTGCCTCCTTTCCTGTTCCACTACATTGACGGCGGTGCTTACGCCGAGCACACGCTGCGCCGCAATGTGGACGATCTGGCCAATGTCGCCCTGCGCCAGCGTGTCCTGAAGGACATGAGCCAGCTCGATACCAGCATTGAGCTGTTTGGTGAAAAACTGTCCATTCCGGTGGCCCTGTCCCCGGTAGGTCTGACAGGCATGTACGCGCGTCGAGGTGAAGTCCAGGCTGCCCAGGCAGCCGATGCACATGGCATTCCCTTCACCATGTCAAGCGTGTCAGTCTGCCCGATCGAGGAAGTTGCCCCGCGCCTGAAGCGGCCCATGTGGTTTCAGCTTTATGTGCTGAAGGACCGTGGCTTCATGCGCAATGCACTGGAACGCGCGCAAGCTGCAGGCTGCAGCACCCTGGTCTTTACCGTAGACATGCCCGTACCCGGCGCTCGTTACCGCGATGCGCATTCGGGCATGAGCGGCCCGAATGCCGCTCTGCGTCGCTATGCACAGGCTGTCATGCACCCGCGCTGGGCCTGGGATGTCGGTCTGCTGGGTCGCCCGCACGATCTGGGCAATATCTCGCGCTACCTAGGCAAGCCTACGGGTCTGGAAGACTATATGGGTTATCTGGGCGCGAACTTTGACCCCTCGATTTCCTGGAAGGATCTGGAGTGGATACGCGAATTCTGGAAAGGCCCCATGCTGATCAAAGGCATTCTGGACCCCGATGACGCCCGCGATGCCGTGCGCTTTGGTGCCGATGGCATCATCGTCTCGAATCACGGCGGCCGTCAGCTTGACGGCGTCTTGTCCTCGGCACGCGCGCTGCCTGCCATTGCCGATGCCGTCAAAGGCCAGATCAAGATTCTGGCAGATTCGGGTATCCGCAGTGGCCTGGACGTGGTGCGCATGATTGCGCTGGGTGCCGACGCTGCCATGCTGGGCCGCGCCTACATCTATGCCTTGGCCGCCGCCGGGCAATCCGGCGTGGACCACCTGCTGGGCCTGATTGAAAAAGAAATTCGGGTCGCCATGACACTGACCAGTGTCAGCAGCATTTCCCAGATCACCTCTGACCTGCTTGTACAGGAGTCTTGACCATGTCAGTTTCCACCAGCGCTGCGGACTTGTTGCAGCAACTGCGCTCTATTGTCGGCAACCCTCACGTCCTGACGGACGACCGCAGCACGCGTCGTTACCGCAAGGGCCATCGCACGGGTGAAGGCAAGGTATTGGCCGTTGTGCGGCCCGGAACGCTGCTGGAACAATGGCGCAGCCTGCAAGCCGCTGTCGCTGCCGATTGCATCGTAATCATGCAGGCGGCCAACACCGGCCTGACAGGCGGCTCCACCCCCGACGGAGACGACTACGACCGTGACATCGTGCTGATGAACACCATGCGTCTGCAAGGCATACAAGTCATCAACGATGGCCAGCAAGTTGTCTGCCTGCCCGGTGCCACGCTGGACCGTCTGGAACAGACCCTGGCCCCGCTGGAGCGTGAACCCCACTCGGTGATTGGCTCCTCGTGTATCGGCGCCTCTGTGCTGGGCGGTGTTTGCAATAACTCCGGCGGTGCGCTGGTACGACGCGGCCCGGCCTACACGGAATTGACGCTGTACGCGCAAGTGCTGGACGATGGCACCCTGCAACTGGTCAATCACCTGGGCATCAATCTGGGAGATACCCCGGAAGAAATTCTGAGCCGCCTGGAGCAAGGCAAATACAGTGTTGCGGATATCATCAACGACCCGGAACGCAGGGCCAGCGACCCACGCTACGCCGACGATGTGCGCGATGTGGATGCCCAAACCCCGGCCCGTTTCAATGCCGACCCTTCACGCCTGTACGAAGCCTCCGGCTCGGCCGGCAAGCTGTGCATTTTTGCCGTGCGTCTGGATACCTTTCCCAAAGAAGCCAGTACCGTTTTCTACATCGGCACCAATGACCCGAACGAGCTCACGGCCGTGCGCCGTCACCTGCTGACGGAACTGCCCCGCCTGCCCATTGCGGGCGAGTACATCCATCGCACCGCCTACGATATTGGCGAGCAATACGGCAAAGACACCTTCTTGCTGATCGACCGTTTTGGTACCGCCAAAGTGCCATCCGCCTTTGCCATGAAAAGCCGTGTGGATGGCTTTTTTGAGCGCTTTGGCTGGCGCGGCGTCACTGATCGCGTAATCCAGGCCATCATGAACCGCCTGCCCAGCCACCTGCCGCCGCGCATGCGTGAATGGCGCGACCGTTTCGAGCATCACCTGTTGCTGCGCGTCTCCAACGACACCGCGCAGGCCACGCGCGATTTTCTGAGCCAGCAATTTGAAGGCAGCCAGCAAGGTGCCTATTTCGAGTGCGATGCCGAAGAAGGTCGCAAAGCCTTTCTGCACCGTTTTGCCATTGCCGGTGCTGCCATCCGCTACCGCGAGGCGCACCCCGACAGCGTGGAAGATATTGTGGCGCTGGACATTGCCTTGCGCCGTAATGACAAGGAATGGGTGGAGCAACTGCCGGACGATATGGAAAAAGACATCGTCCACAAGCTCTATTACGGCCACTTCCTGTGCCACGTATTCCACCAGGACTACATCGTCAAAAAAGGCGTGGTTCCTCTGGATATGGAACACCGCATGTGGAAGTTGCTGGATGAACGCCGTGCCGAATACCCGGCCGAGCATAATGTTGGCCACCTGTATATCGCCAAACCTGCCCTGGCCGGCTTCTACCGCGAGCTGGACCCGACCAACACCTTCAACCCTGGCATCGGCCACACCTCGCGCCGCAAATGGTGGAGTGTGTGCTGCGGCGGCAAACACGACTAGCCCCCCTTTTTCTTGAAGGCACTCACGGGCTGCAAGCCATTCCCTTGCTTGCAGCGCGGTCCGCCCCTTCAATAAACCGTCCTTCATGCAAACCAGCAGGCCCCCAAGCTCGACTTGGTGGGCCTGTTTTTTTGTGCATTGTGACAAACAGAACACAAAAATATTCTGCCGCCTTTCCTATTTAGTTTAATAGGTTCCACTAATTCAAAATTTAGATTACATTATCGATAATGATTCTCAATACCTTATATTGAAGAGCCGAATTCTCCGGCTTTTTAGATACTTACCACCGCTCATGACCACTCGTGAAACTGCTACGGACGTGCGTAAAGAGCCTGGCCCCATCAGCCAGATCCTCAGCTCTATACGCTCACGTCTGATTGTTGCCGCCGTTCTGGCGGCCTTGGGTTCAATGCTGACCCTGGTGCCTTTGGCCGGAATCGCCCATATCGCCAAGCTGACTTTGGGCAATACCCTGTCTGGCGAGCTGCAAGGCGATATAGGCTGGGCGGTGCTATTGAGCATCATCAGCATGTTTGCAGGCCTGGCCCTGATCTCGGCAGGCGAGCTGCTGGCCCACCTGGCCGACAATCAGCTGACACGCGGTCTGCGCCTGAGTGCCGCCCAGAGGTTATCCAAAGTGCCGCTAGGCTGGTTTACCGGCCAGGCTTCAGGCGAAGTGAAACAAGCCATGCAGGATGACATCGCCACCCTGCACAGCCTGACCGCACACTTTTACACCTCGGTCGGCCGCGCCGTCGGTGCTATTGCGATCTCGGTGCTGTACCTGTTCGTCATGGACTGGCGTATGGCCATCGTGGCTTTGCTGCCCTTCCCCGGTTTTTTTCTGTTCCTGCGCCACGCCATGAAAGCCAGCAGCGCGAACATGCAGGGCTTTGTCGAAAAGCTGGGTCGCTTGAACAGTGCCACCGTGGAATTTGTCAGCGGCATTCCCGTGGTCAAGGCCTTTGGTTCCAATGGGCAGGCACATGGCGGCTATAGCAAGGCCGTGGATGGCTTTGCCGACGCCTTTCTGAACTTTGCCCGCCCTTTGGTGGCCCGCATGGCTCACGCCCATGCCATGATCGCTCCGGTCACGGTTCTAGGTGTCGTGCTGATCTTCGGTGCCCTCTTCAGCTATTTGAACTGGATTGCCCCGGTAGACATTCTGCCCTTCGCCCTGGTGGCTCCCGGCATTTGCGCCCCCCTGCTCTTGTTGCATACCCTGCTGCACGATCTGGGCGGGGCAACGGGTGCGGCACAGCGCGTACAAGCCTTGATGAAAACCCCCGTACTGGAACCGCTGAGCACTGATCAGCAACAAGTCCCAGCAAATCACGAAGTGCGAGTCGAAAACGTCAGCTATGCCTACGGCGAAGGCCATCAGGCACTCAGCAATATCAGCTTCACCCTGGAACCGGGCACAGTCACCGCGATTGTGGGCTCTTCCGGCTCTGGAAAATCCACCATCGCCCGCCTGCTGCTGCGCTTTTTTGACCCCAGCGAAGGCCGCATCACCCTGGGCGGTGCCGATCTGCGCCAAATCGAATCCACCGAACTTTACCGCCGCATTGGCTTTGTGCTGCAAGAGGTGCGCCTGATCAATGCCAGCGTGCGCGAGAACATTGCGCTGGGCCGCCCCTCGGCCAGTCAGCAAGAGATTGAAGACGCCGCCCGCGCCGCCAATATTCACGACCGTATCTTGACCCTGCCTCGTGGCTACGACTCTGTCGTGGGTGAAGACGCCCAACTCTCGGGCGGCGAGCGTCAGCGCGTCAGCATTGCGCGCGCTGTCCTGCTGGACCCACCCATTCTGGTGCTGGACGAAGCCACCGCCGCTGCTGATGCCAGCAATGAAGTGGCTATTCAAGATGCTCTGTCACGCTTTGCCCAAGGCCGCACCTTGCTGGTCATTGCTCACCGCCTGGACACCATCATGCACGCGGATCGCATTCTGGTGCTGGAAGACGGCGCGATTGTGGAGCAAGGCAGTCACACCAGCCTGCTGGCTGAACAAGGCCGTTACGCACGGCTCTGGACCCTGGGTGGCTACGACAACCGTTCCAAGGACACATCATGCTAAAGACCCTGATTCAGTTGCTGGGTACGGATGCCCCCATTTTCCGCCGCTATAGCTGGATGGCTGTCTTATACGGCCTGCTGTGCGGCCTGACCATGACTACCTTGGTCCCCGTTTTCACTCATCTGCTCAATGGCGAACCCAAACAAGCAGGCGGCTGGTTGCTGGTCCTGCTGCTTGGCGTGGCTGTCTGCTGGGCTTGGCGCCGCCATGTGGAGCAAGCGGGTGTAAATGTTGGGGCCGCCATCCTGCAAGGTGGCCGGCATCGTCTGGGCGAACATATCGCTCAACTGCCCGTAGGCTGGTTCTCCGCTCAAAACACCGCGCGGCTGGGGCACATCGTCACCCAGGGCATGATGTCGGTGGCCCAATTGCCTGCACACGTCTTCACACCGCTGATCGCCGGAGTTGTGACGCCGCTTGTGCTGGTCGTGGCGCTGTTCATCCTGCATTGGCCGCTGGGTTTGATTGCCCTGATCGCGTTGCCTTTGCTGGCGGGTGTTCTAGCACTGACCGCCCATTTGGGACGCAAGGCCGATGATGCCTTCCAGGCTCATTTCGCTCATGCCAGCCAGCGTGTGGTGGAGTTTGCCCAAGCCCAATCCGTGCTGCGTGCCTTCAATGGCGAAGGCGGTGGCACCCGTCTGCTGGAAGAAGCGATTGAACGCCAACACCAGGCGGGCAAGAAACTGATCTGGCAATCCACGGCCTCGGCGGTACTCAATGCCTGGGCCGTACAAGCAGCCTTTGCGGCCTTGCTGATTGCCGCCACGCTTTGGCTAAACAGCCATACGGGTCTGGGCCTGAGCAGTGCAGAAGTCATCGCCGTCATCGTGTCCTTGCTGCTGAGCGCACGCTATATCGACTCCTTGCTGGAAGTGGCCAGCTACGGTGAAGTGCTGCGCGGTGCACGCGGCCAACTTGATGCGATTCAAGAACTGTTTGCCGTTCAGCCCCTGCCCGAACCCGCTTCGCCCCAAACTCCAAGCGACGGCTCGATTGTGCTGAACAATGTGCATTTCCGCTATGCCGCCGACAAGCCCGATGTACTGAATGGCGTCAGCCTGAACATTGCACCTGGCAGCATGGTGGCCTTGATCGGGGAATCCGGCTCAGGCAAAACCACACTGGCTCGTCTGATTGCCCGCTTCTTTGATGTCAGCCAGGGCAGTGTCTCCATAGGAGGCGTGGATGTACGCCAGATCGGCAGCCCCGTACTGGCCACGCAAATCAGCCAGATTTTTCAGGACGACTATCTGTTCGCAGGCAGCATTGCCGAGAACATACGCCTGGGAAAACCGGATGCAACCGAGGCCGAACTGATGGAAGCGGTAGAACAAGCCGGTGTCAGCGAAATCATCGCGCGCTTGCCAGAAGGTCTGAACACAACGGTGGGCGAAGGCGGGGCCCGCCTGTCCGGGGGCGAGCGTCAACGCATCGCCATTGCGCGCGCTCTGATCAAGAACGCCCCCATTTTGCTGGTGGACGAAGCCACTGCCGCACTGGATGCCGAAAACCAGGCGGCCATTGCCCAGGCTTTGGCCCGTCTGCGTGGCAAGCGTACCCTGATCGTGATTGCTCATCAGCTCTCTACCGTAGCCATGGCCGATCAAATCGTGGTGCTGGAGAACGGCCAGATTATCGAACAAGGCCCACCGGCCCAACTGCGCGAAACCCAAGGCCGTTATACCCACTTCCTGAACCAGCGTCATGCCGCCAAAGGATGGCGTATTGCCACCACAGCCCAGAATAACGGTGTGTGATGCGAGCTAGATCTTTTGTGCTGTTGTTTCTGATGCTCTGCAGCCTGTCTTTGCTGATAGGTGCACGGCAAATCAGCTGGGCACAATTATGGAGTTTTTCAGGCGATGCCTGGCTGACACTGAGCGCCAGCCGCCTGCCCCGTCTGGCGGCACTGGTCTTGAGTGGCATAGGCCTGTCTGTCTGCGGGGTGATCTTGCAGCACATTGTGCGCAATAAGTTTGTGGAACCGGCCACCTCGGGCGGGCTGGATGCCGCCAAGCTGGGCATTCTGATCGCCCTGACCCTGGCCCCCACCAGCGGCACATTGGGCAAGCTGCTGTTTGCCCTCTTGTTCTGCTTTGCCTCCAGCCTGATCTTCATCGCTGTGGTACGCCGCATCCGCTTCAAGAACACCGTGCTGGTACCGGTGATTGGCTTGATGTATGGCGGTGTGCTCAGCGCCATTGCCGAGTTCTATGCCTACCAGCACCAGATTTTGCAAAGCATGCAGGGCTGGATGCTGGGCGACTTTTCCAAGATCGTGCAGGGCAACTACGAAATCATTTATTTGATCCTGCCCATTGTGTTGCTCACCTATCTGTATGCGCATCGCTTCACAGTGCTGGGCATGGGCGAAGGCATGGCCACCAGCCTGGGCCTGAACTATTCTGCCACCGTGGCCCTGGGTTTGATACTGGTCGCGGTTACCGTCTCGGCCACTGTTATTACCGTAGGGGCCATTCCCTTTATCGGCCTGGTCATCCCCAATCTGGTGGCGCTGCGCTATGGCGACAACCTGGGCCGTACCTTGCCCATTGTGGCGCTGGGTGGTGCCAGCCTGCTGCTGGCTTGCGACATCCTGGGCCGCCTCATTATCTACCCTTTTGAAGTCCCTATTGGCCTGACCGCAGGTGGCGTGGGTGGCCTGCTGTTTCTGTTCCTGATCTTCTGGAGGAACCGATGAAACGGCAACATCTGGTCTGGATCCTTTTGCTGGTACTGGCACTGAGCTTTGTGTTCTATCGCTCCGGCCTGGACTTCGACTACATCATCCCCAAACGACTGAACCGCTTGGCAGCCATGGTCATTGGCGGCATCTGCATTGCCTGGTCCTCGATTATTTTCCAGACCATTACCGGCAACCGGATTCTGACACCCGCCATCATGGGATACGAAGCGGTTTACCTGCTGTTCCAGTCCCTGCTGATTTTGCTGCTGGGCACACAAAGTCTGGTGATGCTGGGCGCCAATGGCAATGTAGTGCTGTCCATTGTGCTGATGCTGGCCTACTCGCTGGCAATCCATCACTGGCTGTTTCGCCAGGGCAAGAACAATGTGTATTTCCTGCTGCTGATGGGGCTGGTGTTGACCATGATCATCAGCACCTTCACCCAGTTTGTGCAGCTAAAGATCAGCCCCGGCGAGTTCTCCATTTTGCTGGGTTTTAGCCAAGCGTCCTTTAACCGGGCCGAGCCTTTGCAACTGCTGGTTTCCGCCCTTCTGGTGGGGAGCATTTGCCTGGGCAGCCTGCGCAGCTTGCCCACGCTGGACGTGCTGTCTTTAGGCCGCGAACAAGCCATTTCTTTAGGTGTCGACTATCGCCGTACCGTGCGCATCCAGCTGGCACTGATTGCTGCCCTGGTGGCTATTTCCACCAGCCTGCTCGGGCCCACTGCCTTCATGGGGATTTTTGTAGCCAACACCGGCTATGCGCTGGCCCGCAGCTTCCGACACCGAATCACGCTGCCGCTAGGCTGCGCCATCGCCATCGTCATGTTTTTGCTGGCACAGATAGCGGTGGAACACATTTTCAATTACCGCACGACCGTCGGGATACTCGTCAACCTGGTGTGTGGCGCGTACTTTCTGGGACTGATGGTTCGTACCCGAGGCACTGCATGATTACGATCAATCAGCTCTCCAAACACTACAAGAAGAAGACCGTGCTTTCCAAAGTCAGCACACAGTTCCCCGCCGGACAGCTCAGCTCCCTGATCGGCCCCAATGGTGCCGGCAAAACCACCTTGCTGATGAGTATCGCCCGCTTGCTGGAGGCCGACGAAGGCCAGATCAAGCTGGACGGCCGCAACATTGCCGATATACGTATTGCCGACTATGCGCGCCGGGTGGCCACCTTGCGCCAATCTCCTGATTTCAATCTGCGCCTGACCGTGGAAGAACTGGTCGCCTTTGGCCGCTTCCCCTATAGCCGCGGCGTGCTGACGGATGAAGATCAACAAGCCATCTCCGACGCTATTCAGTTTCTATCGCTGGAACCCTTGCGCCAGTCCTATCTGGACGAGTTGAGCGGCGGTCAGCGACAGATGGCTTTTCTGGCCATGACCATTGCCCAGCAAACGGATTATTTGCTGCTGGATGAGCCGCTGAACAATCTGGACATCAAGCACGCTGTTCAGATCATGCGCGCCTTGCGTCGGCTCTGTGACGAGTACGGCCGTACCGTGATTCTGGTGGTGCATGACATCAACTTTGCCGCCAACTATTCCGATCACATTGTGGCCATGAAAAACGGTGCGCTGTACTGCGCAGGACCGGTGTCAGAGGTCATCACGCAAGCACGGCTGACCGAACTTTATGGCCTGGATTTCGAGATTACGCACAGCGAGCGTGGCCGCCTGTGCAATTACTTCACCCCATCAGGAGAACTAGCATGATCGCCAAACACAGATACGGGCTGATAGCCCTGTTTGTGGCCGCCAGCTTTGCCTTGCAAGGCTGCGAGAAAAAGACCCAGGCAGCGGCGGAAACCCCGGCACCGCAAGCCGCCGTCAGCCCGCAGGCCAGTGCCCGCTATGAACCGATTGTGGTCGAACACAAGCTGGGCTCGACACGCATCGAAAAACTGCCACAACGCGTCGTGGCGCTGGACATGAACGAAGTGGATTTTCTGGATGCCTTGGATGTCCCGGTGGTGGGCATGCCCAAAGACTTCATCCCGGCATTCCTGGACAAGTATAAAAATGCCCCTGAAATCCAGGACACCGGCGCAATTGTGCAACCGAATGTGGAACAGGTGTACGCCGCCAAACCGGACCTGATTCTGATCACCTCCTTGCAAGCCAATCACTACAAGGAACTGAGCCAGATCGCCCCCACCATTCACTTTGACGTGGATTACCGCGATAGCCAGGTCAACCACATTGAAGTCATCAAGAATCACCTGCTGACTCTGGGCTCGATTTTCAAGAAAGAAGAGCTGGCCCAACAAAAAGTGGCCGAGCTGGATGCCAAAGTCGCCCAGGCCAAAGAAATCACCCAGGATCGTCCTGAAAAAGCCCTGATTGTTCTGCATAACAACGGCTCGTTCAGCTCCTTCGGAGTGCAGTCCCGCTACGGTTTTGTATTCAATGCGCTGGGCGTACAGCCTGCCAGCCCGACGGTAGAAACCGGCCTGCACGGACAGCCTGTTTCCAGCGAGTTCATCCAGCAAGCCAATCCGGACATCATTTACATCATCGACCGTACCGCCGTAATGGAACGTCGCCCTGCCCTGAACGCCGACAGCCTGAGCAACCCGCTGCTGCGTGAAACCAAAGCCTGGCAAAACGGCCGTGTGGTATTTGCCAATGCCGAAGCCTGGTACGTGACTGCCGCCAGTGTCACCTCGCTGAAATTGATTATTGATGACGTGATCCACGCCTACCAACAACCATGATCTAACGGTTTTTACACGAGCAAATAGACGGTAACGCGACTCAATCCAATTTCTATTTGCCTTAATCAAAGCAAAGAAACACACCCCGCTACATAAAGGAAACTGGCATGTACACACCACGCCACAATGGGACGTTTGCGCCCTCGATACGTAAAATCGGCAGTTCCAGCCGCTCCGGCTTTGCCCTGGACCGCACTTTCAGCGCCGTGCAAATGGCATTAATACTGGGTTTGGGAGCCAGCGCGCTGGCCTTGATGGCCTCGCCTGCGCAGGCACAAAACAGTACGGCTGCCCAGGCTGATGAAGTCGTCACCCTGCCATCCGTTACCGTCAAAGGTCAGCGTGACAAGACTGTAGAAAGCTATGCAGGCGGACAAGTCGCCACCGGCGGACGTGTCGGTTTGCTGGGCACCAAAGACTTCATGGAAACGCCCTTCAACACCATCAGCTATACCGAGCAATACATTGCCGACCAGCAGGCGCGTGACATCAGCGAAGTGATCGCCAAAACCGACCCCAGCGTGTTCATGAGCGGCATCGCAGGCGAGAGCAACGAAAGCTATTCCATCCGCGGCTTCCGCTCCGATGTGGGTGATGTCACCGTCAACGGTCTGGCCGGGATGGGCGGCTACTACCGCAACTCGCCCGAAGCCTACGAGCGCGTCGAGGTCCTGAAAGGCCCCTCGGCCCTGCTTAACGGCATGCCGCCCAAAGGCTCGGCAGGCGGCGCCGTCAACCTGGTCACCAAACGCGCCGGCGACGATCCCCTGTTTCGCGTCACGGGCAGCTATATGTCCGACTCGCACTTTGGTGGCCACGTGGATCTGGGCCGTCGATTTGGCGAGGACAAGCAGTTTGGTGTACGCCTGAACACAGCCTACCGCGATGGTGAAATTGCCGTCAAAGACCAGGACAAGAAAATTACCCAGACCTCTTTGGGCCTGGACTGGCGCGGTGAGCGTGTCCGCTTGTCTGCCGACCTGTTTCACAGCAAAGACCGCGCCTACGGCCTGACGCGCGGCCTGACCTTGAATCCCGGCGTAGAACTGCCCAAACCACCCAAACCCGATGTGTCGTGGAACCCGCCTTGGGCTTTTTACGACACCACCGATAAAGGCGCCATGATCCGTGGCGAGTTCGATCTGAGCGATCAATTCACCGCTTACGCCGCCGCCGGTATCAGCCGTACCAAATTCAGATCCAATATGGGCGCTGGTCAGGTGATCAATAACGCAGGCGACTTCAGGATCAACTTCAGCGGCGTGGCCGACGAGATGCGGCGCAAAACCGCTGAAGTGGGTCTGATGGGTAAGCTGCAAACCGGCCCGGTCAGCCATCAATTCGCGATCAACGCCACGCAGTACAACGAAGACTACGACCTGAGCGGCTTCCGCAACCTGCTGCCCACCGCATGGGAAACCAATATCTACGATCCCGTCTGGGGTCCAGAGCCTTCCTTGCCGAACAATATTCCGCTGATCAGCACCACTAAAACTCGCTTGAAGAGCATCGGTTTTGCTGACACCCTGTCCTTTGCCGAGGACCGCGTACAAGTGACACTGGGCGCACGCCGTCAGCAAGTGATCAACGAGAGCTTTAACGGCACCACCGGCCAGCGTACAGGCGAGCGCTACAAGGAAAGCGCAACCACTCCCGCCGTCGCTTTCCTGGTGAAAGCCACTGATCAAGTCTCGGTCTACGCCAACTACATCGAAGGCTTGTCCCAAGGCACGATTGCTCCCAACACCGCCGCCAATGCAGGTCAGGTTTTTGCCCCCTTCAAAACCAAGCAGAAGGAAGTCGGCCTGAAGCTGGATCTGGGTGACTTTGCCCATACCCTAGCCTTGTACGAAATCAAGCGCCCCAGCAGCTATACCGACCCATTTACCAACGTGTTCTCCTTTGGTGGCGAGCAACGCAACCGGGGCATTGAATGGGGCTTTTTCGGCTCCCCCATGGAAGGTGTGCGCTTGATGGGTGGCGTGGCTTACTCCGATCCGGAAATCACCAAAGCCGCCAACCCGGCTGAAGAGGGCCGCCAGGCCACGGGCCTGCCCAAGTGGCAAGCCAAGCTGGGCGTGGAATGGGATGTACCCAACTTGCAAGGTCTGACCGTGATGGCCAACGCCACCACCTCATCCAAGCAATACCTGAGCGCGGACAACTCCCTGTCCATCCCCGGCCATACCGTGTTTGATCTGGGCGCACGCTATCGCACCAAGATCTCCGGCCGTCCGCTGACCTTGCGGGCGACGGTGAATAACGTAGCGAACAAGGCTTACTGGGCCAAGCCGCACTTCACCAGCCTGGGTGTTGGCGCACCACGGACTTTCATGTTGTCGGCAACGATGGAGTTCTAAGCTGAAGCGCTGAGTTTGATGAAAGGGCCTTGTAGCGCGATAAAAGCGCAGGCAAGGCCTTATTCTTTCCAGAAGAAGAGGCCAAGCCTTCCTGATACTTTGGCGACATTTTCAGGCACAAGAGTACTTGGCATCCTGGCACCGGGCACAAGAAGCAACCAAGCTTTTGGGCTTACGGAGAGCTACCCTTGGTGTCGTACCCGACACCATACGCAGCGACGGTCACCGCAACAATAACAAGAATGACAACGCTAAAGGAAACTGGCTGATCCAGCGTGTTAAAGACTAAGCCCCTAATCCAATAAACACAGCAGATGGATATCTTCCGGGTCCAGCGCAAATAAACGAGCATCAGGCTCTGGCGCGATTTCAAAGCCATGCGCCAGATAAAAATCCACCGTATTCACCGAAGGCGTGGCCGAGGCATAGACCGCCTTCGCGCCCCACTCCACAGCCTGCTTCTTGGCCTGATCCAGCAGCCATGTGCCCATACCCTGCCCGCGCAAGGACTGGCTAACGTGCAAAAAGAAAAGCTGACGCCAGTCGCCTTGTGGCCCCAAAGGCAAGCTGTCCAAACCCACAGCGGCCAGCAAATGATCGCCCTGGAATACGCCCATGAACCAGGAACCGCGATGAAAAGCGTCTTCATGTTCAGGGTGATATTTCTCCGGGTCCCCTTCCGGCCAACCGCGCAAATCAATATCAGCCGCTTGCTTGTGCAGCACACCATCGCGCAGCTCGTACAAGCCGTCAATCCGTTCGCTACGGTCTATAGACCACAGCAGATTCAGTTCGGTTTCCAGTAGAGGGCGTAACGACAAACCAGAGGGTAAAGAGGACATCAAATTCACTGTGACATGTTACGAGGGCTGAGCCAGGCTTGGCACTCAAACAAAAAGATCAGTAGGCTCATTACTGAACGCCAGTCTCACCCCTTGTCTGAATACGTCCGATTATAGGCGCACGCCACTCGAGCTAGCCGCAGGCCTCAGCAATCTTACGGGGTAACAAACACCTGCGCATGCAGATCCTGAATTTTCAAACCGCGCTTCAATACCAGGCCGGTGGCCGCATCCACCAAGCTCGGAGACCCCGCTGCATACACTTTCCAGCCACTCAGGTTTTCCTGTTCCTGAGCAATCACCTCTGTCAGCGCACCGCGTCGATAGGGCATCACCGGTATGCCCGAAATGACGGGCTTGAAGCTCAAATTAGCGTATTGACGTTCCAAGGCCTGAAAAATATCAAGCGCATATAAGTCCCGAATTTCCTGCAATCCGAAATACACATGTATGGCTTGCGTCATGCCGCAGGCCAAAGCCGATTCAATCATTGACCTGATCGGTGCCAGGCCTGCCCCGTCAGCAATACACAAGATGGGGCCATCGTGAGCATCACGCAGATAAGAAGAGCCACGCGGTGCCTCCAGCACTACCTGCTCTCCCGGCTGCAGCACCGTGTGCACGTAGCCTGAGGTCACCCCGCCCGGGACACGACGTATATAAAACTCCAGCTCTGACGCACCGGGGGGATTGGCCATGGCGTAGCTGCGTACCGGCGCTTGCCCGAACCGGATATCCGCATATTGCCCGGCATAAAACATCAGGGGCTCGGCTTCATCAAGACGAATTCGGACAAGGCGTATATCCTGCGTCAAATCCGCAATGGCAGATACGGTCCCCGTCATAGTGCATAAAGGAGGCCGCCCACGTATATCGTCCGTTCCCAGCCAATCTACCGTGACATCGTCGGTCGGAATGGCTCTACAGGCCAGGATCAGGTTTCGGGCCCGTTGCGCGGCCGTCAAGGCAAAAGGCGAATACTCCATCATCTCCACCTGCCCGTCAACCAATCTCGTTTTACAGCCACCGCAGCGCCCCATACGGCAACCATGCGGGTAGACCATACTGTTCTCCAGTGAGGCCTGCAGAATGGTTTGCCCGTTCTGAGCTGCTATCCGTGTGCCTGTCTGACGGATAAAAATGGTTTTGCTGCTCATGTCAGCCTCCCCCTAAGGTACGAGCCGGTGCCCTACCAGGATTTCAACGCATCAAACCCGTGTTTCCGAACCGGTACAGATCTGGCTGCCTTGCAAATGTTATATAGCATGCCAAGGAAATGTGCCCAGCAAGGACAAGCACGGTTTTATCCACCCTAAAGCCTGTACCCGGTTACCTCTTCACGGCGCCGTTCCTGGCCAGACTTGCATAGCATCCTCAGACGGAACGGCACACTTAAGCAACTGCTGCCGCAGCATTGCAGCGGCGACACCAAGCGCGTGATCGGTGCGATGAGCCAGATACGCGCGCGTGTAGGACACCCCCATGGGGCCGAGCGCCGCAGCCGCCAAGGGCACAAGTTGCTTCTGCTCCAACTCCTGCTCAATCGTCCACAAGGGCAAACGCCCCCAGCCCACCCCGCCTAAAATCAGCGCGCGCTTTGCATCCTGAGTCCCTACTCGCAACGTCTGCGGTGATAACACCCCAAAATCGCGCCCTTCGGACAAGGCCGAAGGGTCCTCCAGAACGATCTGCGTATGATCTGCCAATTCCGTGTTCGTCAACGCATGACGGACCAAAGCCAGAGGATGGCTCGCCTCAGCTACAGCCACAATCGGCACCCAATGCAAAGCCTCGATCTGAATGCGCTGATCCATGAAATCCTCGCCCGCCATGATGGCAAGGTCACAGCGCTTGTCCCGCAGCGCCTGTAGTGGCGCACCCAGAGGCTCAACAGCCAGGCGCAGACGGACAGATGGCAAAGCATGACGCAAGGCTTTTAACGCTGCCGCAACAACAGGCAGCGGATAAAGCGTATCGACCATCAAGGACAGCTCGGTCTCCACCCCCTGGACCAATCCGCTGGCGTGGGCACGCATGAAGTCTACTTTCAGCAATATCGCCCGGGCATCTTCGAGCAAGGCCTGACCAGCTTGCGTCAGCCTGGGCCGATGAGCACTTCGATCAAAGAGACTTACTCCCAGATGGCGTTCGAGATTAGCAATGGCGTGGCTTACCGCGGACTGCGCACGACGCAGACGCGCCGCACCCTGACGAAAACTGCCTGCGTCAGCGACGGTGACAAACATACGGATCTGATCGAGGGTAAGGGCGTCCAGCATTGATCTATTTTTTGAATCAAGATGTTCAATATTATAGGTCTTCCGTAGATCATTCAACGCGCCGATACTGACTGTCATTAAGGCGTTCTGTTAACCCTTAAACACAAAAGGACTGTGCGAAATGACTAAAATCCTTATTCTTTATTACTCGTCCTACGGCCATATTGAAACCATGGCCAAGGCGGTTGCCGAAGGGGTACACAGCAGTGGTGCCCAAGCCGTGCTGAAACGTGTGCCGGAGCTGGTGCCTGATGCCATTGCCAGAAAGGCAGGCTACAAACTCCCTCAGAATGCTCCAGTAGCAACCGTCGATGAACTTGCGCACTACGATGGCATCATCCTGGGCACGCCGACCCGATTCGGAAACATGGCTGCCCAGCTCAAGAACTTCCTGGACCAGGCCGGCAGCCTGTGGGCACGGGATGCCCTGGTCGGCAAGGTTGGCAGTGTTTTTACCTCTACTGGCAGCCAGCACGGTGGCCAAGAATCCACCATTCTTTCTACGCATACCGTTCTCCTGCACCTGGGCATGGTGGTGACAGGTCTGCCCTACAGTTTCAAGGGGCAGTTGCGCATGGACGAAATCACAGGGGGATCTCCTTATGGTGCCTCAACACTGGCTGATGATGGCAAGGGAGGTGACCGGCAACCCACCTCTAACGAGCTGGAGGCAGCACGCTATCAGGGAGCTTATGTAGGCCGAGTGGCTCAGGCACTGGCATCAATAAAACCTGCGATAGTGGCGTAAATAACATGCCTTCCCACCAGACACACACTGACTGGCGAGCGGTCTGGGTAGTCTTCATAACCGGGGTAGCCTGCGCCTACAACCTCGGGAAGGTGGCGACTGCCGCAGCGCACTTGCAGTCTGAGCTGGGTTTGAGCCTGGCGGAAGTAGGAAGCCTGGGCGCCACCTTCGCGGTATTAGGTGCATTGGGCAGCATAGCAGCCGGTTCGGCAGTGGCACGAGCGGGGGATAGACGCATGTTGATCATAGGACTTCTGACCATGACAACAGGCGCAGTTGCCGCCGTGCCAACGAACAGCATCGTTATGCTCATGGTCGCGCGAACAGTGGAAGGCCTGGGTTTCCTGCTCATCACCGTATCTGGACCGACGCTAATAGCGCGGATTACACATAAACAGGACCAAGGCAAAGCCCTTGCTCTGTGGAGTTGTTTCATGCCAGGCGGTATGGCTTTAGCCCTGCTTACCGGGCCCTGGTTTAGCAACTGGCGCGATATTTGGCTCTTTACGGCTGTGTTAACGGCCATGATCACCGTGCTGGTCATGCGGCTAACCCCAGCGCTTCCAACACGCCAACTGGCGCCAGCGCCTTGCGCCCGTCTGGGTCATGTTCTTAGCTCAGCCCCTTTGGCTATCACTTTCCTGCTCTATAGCTTGATGTTCTTTGCGCTCTTTTCATTCTTGCCGGTGCTACTGCAACAGCGCATGCAGGCAAGCCCTACTACCGCAGGCATGCTGGCGGCGTTAGCCTGTCTTGCCAATGTGCTGGGAAACCTCTGCGCCGATCGGATTCTAAGGCGAGTGTCCCGACGTGTACTTTGCCTATGGGTCGCCCTCGTGATGGGGGCGTGTGCCCCGGGCATATTCTTGCCCGTGTTCGGGTCCATACCAACACTGGCGCTATGCCTCCTGTTCTCCGCAGTGGGCGGCCTGATTCCAGCCAGCCTGCTGTCTGCAGTTCCACTAGTGACAAGGAATCCAACTCAGGCCGCCCTGGCAGTGGGACTGCTAATGCAAGGCAGCAATATGGGAGTGGCGCTCGGACCGTTACTGGTGGGCCGCGCCGTCGATGGGCACGGCTGGCCCGCCGCCGCAGTGCTGGTTGTCGCCTGGGCGACAGCAATGGCCTTCATCGTCGGATGGCACAGCAAGCACCCGGCGCTGAGGGCTTAGCCAGACGGTCACAACACCCGTAACAAGCCTGATCTCTCCGCGACAAGCACTACACGATTGCCCCACTCATTCTTCAGAAAGGACATAACGATGTCGACTCCCCGACTTGACTACTACACACTGGCCCCACAATCGGCCAAGGCTCTGGGCCGAGCTTCATTTACGGCAGGCTGCACCCTGGACAAACGCTTGAAAGAGTTGGTGAACCTGCGCATCAGCCAGATCAATGGCTGCGCCTTTTGTATCGACATGCACTGGGCCGACTTGATCAGGCAAGGTGCAGACCCAAGGCACATTAATGCGCTTTCGGGATGGCGCGAAGCCACCCGCTTCTTTAGCGAGCCCGAACGCGCCGCGCTTAACTGGGCAGAAGCCGTCAACGCGCTGCCCCAACGCAGCCCCAGCGACGAAGACTTTGAACTGGCTCGGCAGCATTTCAGTGATGAAGCCATCGTCGAGCTGACCTTTGTCGTTGGAACGATTCGCGCCTGGAACATGCTCAACGCCAGCTTTCATACACAGGTGCCTGAAACACCGTATGTGGAGGGTTGAACTGCGCTTGTCCCCATACAAGCGCAACCGTAAGTCCTCAACCCCAGACGAATTACCGATTACGACGGGCCCGCTCCTGCACCACATTGCTCTCCAGCATGGCAGCGGCCCGGCTTGTAATTCTATCGAGCATGCTACTTAGCGCCACCATCTCTGCCTGGCTAAGATCCTGAAAAATCTCTGCATTCAAGGACACGATGATGGGCATCATTTCTCCGTAGCGCTGCCGGCCCAACTCGGTGACAGAAATATGAACCACGCGCGTATCCAGCGTGTCTCGAGTCCGCTTCAACAAGCCTTTTTCACACAAAGAACTGACAGCTCGCGAACAGCGAGCCCCATCCAGCGCAACCGCCTGCGCCAGTGCAGACCCTGTCAGGGCCGGATGCATACAGGCGATAGCCAAGATACGCCACTCACGACGGGTGATATTGAATCGCCCCTCGCACAAGCGAATGAAAATCGGGTTGCCAGCCGACCAGGCCCGATACAGCTGGAACATCATCATGGCCGGAAGTGTAGGACCACCGTCTGCGGTGCTTGCCAAGGCAGAAGAAGACTTGGGGGGGCTGACCATAGAAGACCTTTAACCTTGAAGATACTTGATTAGAACAACTATCAGCCCCCTTGGTAAGCTGCGGTAAAAACTGATGGAAATCAAAAAAAAGGAGACAAATCATGGCCCTGAACCGCCTTCGCGCCACAGTAACAAGCTGTCTGCTGTCAGGACTGCTGTTCACTGGTTTATCCCACGCAGCAAGCCCCGTTGAAACCCTGACTGTCGTTGTGCCCTATGCGCCCGGAGGCGCGTCTGACCGGGCCGCACGCATTGTGTCGGACGGTCTGCACAAGAAACTGGGTATTCCCATTGTGGTCGAGAACAAAACCGGCGCCGGGGGGCGGATTGCCGCCCAGTATGTCAAAAGTACGGCGGCAGACAAAAATGTGCTGATCCTGGCCAACCCCGCCGTCATGGTCGTCGCCCCCCTGGTTTTCAATGACATCCCCTACAAACCCGACACCGACTTTCAGGCCGTTTCCATGGTGACTGAATACGGTTTTGGGGTAGCGGTGTCGGCAGACAGCGACATTCAAACCATGGACCAACTGATTGCCTGGGCTAAAGAGCATCCCGGTGCCTTCAATATTGGCGTCCCGGCCACCGGCAGCCTGCCGCACTTTTTCGGCCTGATGCTATCCCAGCAAATTGGCTCCAAGGGCGAGATCATCGGCTATCGCGGTTCGGCCCCAGTCATTACAGACTTGATCGGCGGCGTACTGCCCTTGGCTATCGATACGCTGGATGTACTGACGTCTCAGCACCAGGGCAAGCGCATCCGCATTCTGGCCACCTCGGGCAGCGAACGAGAGACCACCCTGCCAGATGTACCTACCTTGAAACAGTCCGGTGTGGACCTGGAAGCCTCAGGCTGGAACGCCTTCTTTGCCCCGGCCTCCATGCCAGCCGATAAAGTCGCCTTCCTGGGCACGGCCATTAAAGAAGTCACCAGCGACCCGGCCCTGCAAGAAACACTGCTGAAAAATGAATTGATCCCCGTATCTGCCGATGCAGAAGAAACCCGCGTCCGCATTGAACAATTCCGCCAGCAATGGGCTCCGGTCATTCAGGCTTCCGGCTTCAAAGTCACGCAATAAACCAGCAACACAGACAACATGACACAACGCAAGAACGTCCTGTTCATCATGGCTGATCAGCTGCGGGCTGATCACCTGGCCTGCTACGGCCACCCTCATATTCGTACCCCCAATCTGGATGCTTTGGCCGCCAAGGGGGTTCGCTTTGACCGCGCTTTCGTCAATTCCGGTGTCTGCGGCCCATCCCGCATGAGCTACTACACAGGCCGCTACCCATCGACGCACGGAGCCACCTGGAACCGCGTGCCCTTGTCGGTAGGCGAAGTCACCATGGGCGAGTATTTGCGCGCCGGTGGACACAAACTCGTGCTGGCGGGCAAAACCCACATCATGGTCGACCACAAGGGGCTGGAACGGCTGGCACTGGACGGTGGCAGCGAACTGGCCCGCCTGCTTAAAACAGGGGGGTTTGAAGAGATAGACCGTTACGACGGCCACCACGAACCGGGAGAAGAAAGCGGCTACCCGGCTTACCTGCGACGTCATGGTTATGAATCCGACGACCCATGGACAGACTTTGTCATCTCTGCGCACGGGCCCGATGGGCAGCCAGTCAGTGGCTGGCACATGCGCAATGCTTGCTACCCGTCCCTGGTAGAGGAAAAGCACTCGGAAACGGCCTATATGACGGACCAGGCCCTGTCCTTCATGGAGCGCATGGGGGATGAACCTTGGGTGATGCACCTGAGCTACGTCAAACCACACTGGCCCTATATCGCTCCTGCGCCCTACCACGATATGTACAGCGCCGAGCAATGCCTGCCCGTAGTGCGCAATGAGGCCGAATTAAGCAATGCGCATCCGGTCGTAGAGGCCTACCGCCAGCAAGAGGAATGCGTCAGTTTCGCCAGCGAAACCTGCATCAACACGGTCAGACCCGCCTACCAGGGCCTTATTACCCAATTGGACGACCACCTGGGCCGCTTGTTCGACTTCATGTCCCGCAATGGCCTGATGGACAACACCCTGATCATCTTCACGGCCGACCATGGGGATTTCCTGGGCGATCATTGGCTGGGCGAGAAAGAGCTGTTCTATGACACCGTACAGCGTGTACCTTTCATCGTCTACGACCCGTCACCGGAGGCGAATGCTACGCGGGGAACAGTCGATAACAGAATGGTCGAAGCCGTGGATGTGCTGCCCACCATGCTCTCGTGGCTGGGCCTGCCGCTGGCCTCCCACAGACTTGAGGGACGAGACTTGCTGCCCCTGCTACATGGCACCCAGCCCCCTTGGCGCGACTGCGTTTTTTCCGAACTGGATTACAGCTATCGCCTGGCGCGCGTGATACGCGATAAATCACCATCCAATGCCAGAGCCTGGTCCCTGCGCAGTGACCGCTGGCGCTATGTGTATTGGCTGGACGAGCCTGAGCAGCTCTATGACCTGCATGCCGATCCTGAGCAGTTCAACGACCTGGGCCAATCTCCAGACCACGAAGACGTACGGGTTGAATGTCGGGAGCGCTTGCTGCAGTGGTTCACAAGCCTGAAACGCCGAACGACCGTGACGGACGAAGAAGTAGAGCGCGGTACCAATGCGTATAAAAAAGCAGGGGTATTTTTCGGGCAGTGGTAAGCCCAGGAGCAGAAAGGGCAAGCGTGTAGCATCAAGCGCTTGCCCCCTTCCTAGTCCGGGTTCTTCGGACCGCGGCGCTTGGGCAAGATGGCGGGCGTATCGTCATGTGGCTTGAACAAATACGGACTCTTATCGGGTTCCGGATTCGGAGAACCATCAAACTGCGTAGCTTTATGGTCTACCGGCCGCCTTCGCTCCTTGTCTTTGCCGCGTTCATTCGCCTCCTTCAGGTCTTCCTGCACCCGCCCGGCAATATCCACTTGGGATTCGCTGCTGGGCTCCGGTGCTTTAGCTGGATTCGGATGTTCGGTGCTGTCTTTACGTGTGGGACTCATGCGGACTCTCCATAGATCAGGTTGCGCAGACAGGCTCCAGCAAACAGCGTGCCTGGCGGCCTTGGTGCTCGCCTCCAAGCTACTAGCCTGTCGGGCGAGGCCATGAACAGGCTGGGACTAAGGCTTGGCCTGACTATGACCTTCATTGGCACGAGCCAGAAAGATCCGTATCAACTCCGGTGAGTGCCCTTCCAGCCAACGAGCCATCGCGCGCTCTTGCTCCAGGATTTGATGGCACACCATCGCCGTCTCCGTATCGCCCACAAAATCAGCGGCCTCCTTGAGCTGGCTGTAAGCCGCAATTTCCAGGTTTTCGAAGGCAAAGCTGAACATCGTGCCTTTCACCACCTCATCAGAGGCAAAGATCCCGGAAAAGCCCTGAAACGCTGCCATAACTTTCCCGCCCAGGTCTTTGAGCAAGGACGTATCCCCACCGCGCCGCTCTATGCATTCGCGCACCAGCCCCTGCTGTGTCTGAGTTTCCTTGATATGTTGCTGAATGCGCTGATGCAACTCCGGGTAGTTCTCCACCCGCGAGAGCATGCTGTTGAGCATCGTCTCAGCCTGTTCTTCCATTGCATGCGCGTCTCGAAGCCAGTCCATCAAGTGTTTGTCCGCGCGTGATTTATTGGTATCCATGACATTCTCCTGTCGGTTTACCTTGCCGCAACTGCGACAAGCAACTGATACCCAGCATATGGCGTTCCCAAGGTGCCAGCGCCCCGCGCACACCTTGAAAAACACCAAACAGCTACCTGCTTTCTCTTGAATCAGCTCCCACACATTCCGGACCGAAAAAATGAAGCCAGGCAATCACGCACGGCAAGCAAAACACTTAAATAATCGACATTAGAAAGGCGCCCAGCCCCGCCAAAAGCACAACCAACGCCGGCGGCACACGCCCCACCGTCAACAAGCCAAACAAGAGCAAGGCCAAGCCAAAATCCGCCTTGTCATGAATGGCACTGGTCCATACCGGGTCATACAGCGCGGCCCCCAGGATGCCGACCACCCCTGCATTAATCCCTGCCATCGCCGTGCGCACGCCAGCCCGATGTCGCAGCCCTTCCCAAAAAGGCAGGACGCCAATCAGAATCAAGAACGCCGGGATAAAAATCAGTGCCAACAGCGCCATGCCCCCCAGCCAGCCTTGCAAGGGCCATTGAGCCATCGCCCCGATATAAGCCGCGAAGGTAAACAGGGGGCCCGGCACTGCTTGCGCCGCCCCATAACCCACCATCAAGTCCGCATTGCTGACCATTCCTGTCGGTACGACAGAGGCCTGCAAGAGCGGCAACACAACATGCCCCCCACCAAAGACCAGTGCCCCGGATCGGTACACCCCCTCCAGTAACTGAACAATCGATGAGCCTGTTGCCGCAGCCCACACAGGCAAAGCAAGCAAGAGCCCGACAAAAGCCACTAGGGCAGCCATCCCTACCCTGCGAGACACCGGATACGAATGAGCCTGAGCCACTCCTGCTTGAGCAAAGTCCAATTTCCACCATGCGATCAAACCTGTCACCGCAATGGCCAGGACCTGCCCAAAGGCCGAGGGCAAGGCCAGACTTAACAAAGCAGCCACCATCGCCAATGCAGCACGAGATCGATCAGGACATAGAGACCGGGCCATTCCCAACACCGCCTGGGCCACAATTGCTACCGCCACAATCTTGAGCCCATGTACCCACGCAGACTCTGCAATCCCCTGCTGTCCCGCCAATCCCATGGCAAACAAAATCAATGCAATGGCCGATGGCAAGGTAAAGCCGGTCCAGGCTGCCAGCAAACCCATCCACCCGGCACGCCCCAGCCCCAGCGCCATCCCGACCTGGCTGCTGGCCGGACCCGGCAAGAACTGACACAGGGCAAGCAGATCGGAGTAGCTGCGATCATCCAGCCAGCGACGGCGCTCTACGAACTCGGTACGGAAATAACCCAGGTGCGCGATCGGGCCGCCAAACGAAGTCAGCCCGAGTTTCAGGAAGGCCCAGAAGACCTCCAGCGGGCTGCCTGGCCTACCCGACGCCTGCCTCTGCACTTCTGCCGGTACTGATGTGGGTGTCTGTGTCTGTGTCTGTGTCTGTGTCTGCACAGGTTCGTTCGAATTATTCATTGCTGCCTGTTCCCCCCCTTGATCAACATCCGGCACACGTCATCTGCACCACCTGTTTTTACTGCTGATTAGTTTTCTGCTTAGCGCCGATAGACAAGCTACAGACACCTTAGCCTGGCAACATATGAATACTGTGATGTAGAACGTCAGAACCGTCCTCATCACGCGCTATTTCGACCCACCCAGCCCTGCCTCCCAGCACTCGCTCAGATAGCTTACAAACGTGGAAATCCGCGCCGATAAAGCCGTATTGCGGTAGTACACCGCATTGATAGGCTGACACATCTCCAGCGTGCGTTTCGGGAACAACTGCACCAAACGTCCTGCCTCGCGATCCCGGTGCGTCATGAAGTCCGACAACGACACAATCCCCACGCCATCCAGCGCCAATTGCCGCAAGGTTTCCCCACTGGAAGCGGCAATACTTGGCTTGATATGCACCGGCATCCCGTCCTGCGCAGGCAAGGGCCATTCATTCAGGGATAGCGGCTGGGTAAAGCCCAGCAAAACATGATTATCCAGGTCGGCCACGTCACGCGGATGACCGTGCTTTTCCAGATAAGCAGGTGAAGCCATCACGCGTAGACGCGTGTTGCCAATAGGTCGCGCATGCAAGGTAGAGTCCTTGAGCCGACCAATCCGAATAGCCACATCCGTGCGATGCTCCAGCAGATCAATCCATCCTTCATTACTGGTCAGCTCCAGGCTGACCTGCGGATAACGCTCCTTATAGCCGCGCACAATCGGCACCACGCAATGCAGAATAAAAGGCGAGGCCGCATCCACCCGCAAGCGCCCTACTGGCTGCTGCCGGCGTATGGCCAGATCCTCCTCCGCCTCCTCCACATGGGCCACAATGGATCGGGCTCGCTCCAGAAAAACCGCCCCCTCCTCCGTCAGTTCCAAGCGCCGTGTGGTACGCCGTAGCAAGGTGGTGTTGAGCTTCTCCTCCAGCCTGTTCAATGTGCGGCTGACCGCCGACACCGTCAGCCCCAGATGCTCGGCCGCCCGCGAGATGGCACCGGCATCCACCACGGCTATAAATGCCTGCATTTCATCCAGAGTTGTTTTCATTATTGACTTTAAATCAAATGTATTTCGACCAATATGGACTTTTTAGACTAAATCATCAAGAACACAATGGCATCTTCTGCAATGCTCCACGCAAGGATGCCATCATGCCTATAGCTTTACTGGCGCTGACCATCAGTGCCTTTGCCATCGGAACGACAGAGTTCGTGATCGTTGGCCTTCTCCCTACCATCGCGGCGGACCTGGCCGTCAGCCTGCCCTCTGCCGGCCTGCTGGTCAGCTTGTACGCCCTGGGCGTTGCCATAGGCGCCCCCGTCCTGACCGCCCTGACCGGCAAGGTCCCCCGCAAAGCCTTGATGCTGGGCTTGATGGCCCTGTTCACCCTCGGCAACCTGGTGGCCTGGCAAGCACCAGGTTATGAATCCCTGATCGTGGCCCGTATTCTGACCGGCCTGGCTCACGGCGTGTTCTTTTCCATTGGCTCCACCATTGCGGCCAGCCTGGTCCCCAAAGAAAAAGCCGCCAGCGCCATTGCCATCATGTTCACCGGCCTGACCGTTGCCCTGGTGACGGGCGTACCGCTGGGCACCTTTATCGGCCAGCAGTTCGGCTGGCGCACCACCTTCCTGGCTGTCTCAGCCCTGGGTGTGATCGCCTTCCTGGGTAGCCTGCTCTTTGTGCCCAAGAACGTAGTACACAGCAAACCGGCCACACTGCGTCAACAAATCCGCGTCTTCGCCCAACCGCGACTGTTGCTGGTGTACGCAATGACAGCGGTGGGCTACGGCGGCTCTTTCATTGCCTTCACCTTTCTGGCGCCCATGCTGGAACAGATTACGGGCTTTTCCATTCACGCCGTGGGCGGCGTCATGCTGGCTTACGGGGTGTCAGTTGCCAGAGGTAATCTGTGGGGTGGCAAGCTGGCCGATCAACGCGGCCCCATCCCCGCCCTGAAACTGATTTTCCTGCTGCTGGCCATCGTCCTGCTGGCCCTGACCTTTACCGCCGGCAACCCTTGGTTGATGCTGGCAACCGTACTGGCCTGGGGTGGTGTGGCATTTGGCAACGTCCCCGGACTGCAGATCTATGTTGTTAACCAGGCCCAACGCTTTGTCCCTGAAGCAGTCGATGTGGCCTCCGGCCTGAACATCGCCGCCTTCAATATCGGAATTGCAATCGGAGCCTGGAGTGGTGGCCTGATCGTCGCCAACGTCGGCCTGATTCATACCGCCTGGATCGGTGCCATCGTAGTCCTGCTAGCCCTGGGCCTGACCGTCTGGGCCGGCAAACTGGATCAGCGAGATCAAGAAGATCAACTGGACGTAAAGGCAAGACCCCTGGCGGTTTGCTAAGCATCAAGCCCCAACAACGCATCAGCCCAGCAATACAGCTTCACCAAAGCAACGAGAACGCTCCCGCAATCAGCACTGGAAGCGTTCCTCCATACGCATCAACGGGCGGCTCTTGCTAACCGTACAAATTTACTCAAATGGAGTTACCACTATGTCTATCCCACAAATCGGCGTCGGCACCTTCCGCCTGAAAGAACAAGCTGCCATTGATTCGGTACGCACCGCCCTGGACGTTGGCTACCGCGCCGTCGATACCGCCCAGATCTACGAGAACGAAGCTGAAGTTGGCCAAGCCATTGCCGAATCCGGAGTGCCTCGGGACCAACTGTTCATCACCACCAAGATCTGGATCGACGAGCTGTCTGCCGACAAACTGATCCCTAGCCTGAAAGCCAGCCTGGAGAAACTGCGCACCGACCACGTAGACCTGACCTTGATCCACTGGCCGTCGCCACAAGGCGCTGTGCCTTTAAAAGAGTCGCTCCAAGCCTTACAGCAAGCACGCGAACAAGGCCTGACCCGCCAGATTGGCGTGTCCAACTTCACCATCGCTCTGCTGGACGAAGCCATCAACGCCATTGGCGCAGAAAACATCGCCACCAACCAGGTAGAAATCAGCCCCTACCTGCAAAACGCCAAGCTGGCTGCCTTTGCACGGGAGAAAGGCGTGCACCTGACGTCCTACATGACCTTGGCTTACGGCAAGGCGGTGCAGGATACGGTGTTGCAGGAGATCGCAGCTAAACATGGAGCGACTGCGGCCCAAGTGGCACTGGCCTGGGCGATGCATCAAGGGTTTTCGGTGATTCCTTCGTCGACCAAACGGGCGAATCTGGAAAGCAACCTGAAGGCTGGCGAGCTGAAGCTGGATGCGGAGGATCTACAGAAGATTGCAGAGCTGGATCGCGGGGAGCGTTTGGTTGATCCGGAGGGTTTGGCGCCGGTTTGGGATTGAGGCCAACACCAGTGGGCGGCTAGACTCGCTGAAAAAAGCAAACCAAGCCTAGCTCGAAAAACATCTGCACAGAACGCTAGAAACATGCCCCTTTTTGGGGCATTTTCTTTTCTATCCTTCAGAAAACACACCACATTTCTCGCCAAGCCTTTGCTGCTAGCCCCTGCCTGAGTCAAGACAAACAGATACCAAGGCCTCTTCCATCCAATAGGCTATGATTTACAAGCCATGCCAAACGGACAATAACTGAGCAAAACCTACCAGAGAATAAAGATCATTACTCCAGAGCCATGAGTCAGCCACATCTTGTAGAAATAAACCAATATTCGTTTTCACCAGCGGCTTTGGCGGACATAAGAAATAACGCTTATGCCGTCGGTAACTGGCCTTTGGTTTATATCCTCAGTGACGGAGCCAAACGCCGAGCCTATGTGGGTGAAACAAGCAGTGCGCTGACCCGTCTGAATACGCATCTACAGCATGAGCATAAGAAAATGCTCACTACTGCCCATTTGATCAGCAGCTCACGCTTTAACAAGTCCGCTACGCTAGATATTGAATCAGCGTTGATCAAATACATGGCAGCAGATGGTTGCTTCGAATTGCTCAATGGCAATTTAGGCCTGTCCGATCACAACTATTACCAAAGAGATGAGGTCTACACGCAGATCTTTCGTGAGACGTGGGACAAACTCCGTGGCCAAGGCATAGCCAGGCATTCGTTAGAGTCGATTGATAACTCCGACGTTTTTAAATATTCCCCATACAAAGCGCTATCTTTCGACCAGCGTCAAAGCCTGGTAGAAATGATGCGCGCTCTGCTCGATGACAATCTGCGCCATCTGGTCGTTCAAGGCGGAGCAGGCACCGGAAAGTCGGTTCTCGCTATTTTCCTGTTCAAGCTGATCCATACCGATGAAGCGGAACTGAATCTTCAGGAGTTTTCCGAAGAGGAAAACGAGCTACGTGAACTACTCTGCCAGCTAAAACAACGTTTCCCTACCCCCCGAATGGCCTTGGTAGTGCCTATGGCTTCATTCCGCGCCACCTTGAAACGGGCATTCAAGAACGTGGCTGGCCTGCACCCTGACATGGTGATCAGTCCGTCACAACTGGCTCGGGAAACTTACGATATCGTGTTGGTGGACGAGTCCCATCGACTCCGCAAACGAGTCAACCTGGGTTCCTACTATGGAATATTCGACAAGGTCTGCACCGACTTGGGTTTGGATAAAGAAAGCTGCAGCGAAGTGGATTGGGTGACCCAACAGGCTAAAAAGGCCATTTTTTTCTACGACCCCGATCAGTCCATCAAACCATCGGACGCCAACGCAGCAGACTTTCAAAAGATCAAGCAATCACCTGACGCTAAAGTCATGACACTGACTTCTCAGTTTCGCGTCCAAGCAGGCCAGGACTATGTCGACTTCATCGACAGGCTTCTGAACATCCAGCTTGCAGCCCAAGAGCAATATCGTTCAAAAAAATATGACTTTTTGCTCTTTGAAAACATCGCTGATCTTGTTCAAGTCATTGAACAGAAAAACCAAACCTACGGCTTGGCCCGCCTGGTAGCCGGATATGCCTGGCCATGGCATTCGAAAAAAGACTCCACGCTTTATGACATTGAAATAGACAATGTAAAACTGCGTTGGAATCGAACCAATACGGACTGGATTAACACGACCGGGGCAGAAGATGAGGTTGGCTGTATTCACACCACCCAAGGATACGACCTGAACTACACCGGCATCATTTTCGGAACAGAGATTGGCTACGACGCCGACACGAATCAGATCACGATCAACGAAAAAAACTATCTGGATCGAAACGGCAAGCAAACCATAAAAAGCACAGAAGAACTGAAGCAGTACATCCTCAACATCTACAAAACCATCATGCTTCGGGGCATCAGGGGCACTTACGTCTATGCCTGTGACCCGGCGCTGCGGGCCTATCTCAAGCAACATATCCCCAGCTACCAGGCTCCCCCAGCCCAAGAGCTCTTGCCTGCACCAACGTTGGTGCCCTGGGTCAATGCCGTTCCCTTCTATGACCTGCAAGCCGCCGCTGGCAGCTTCAGTGAATTGCAACACGTAGAAGACAAGGAATGGATAGGCCTGCCGCAAGGGATGGAGGCAAAACAAGATATGTTCGCTTGCCGGGTCGTGGGCGAATCCATGAACAAGATCATCCCTAGTGGCTCGCTCTGTCTTTTCCGCCAGGATCCAGGCGGAAGCCGGAACGGCAAGATTGTTCTGGTGGAGTGCTTGTCTGCTCAGGATAGCGACGATGGCTCAAGATTCACCGTCAAAGAATATGAAAGCATCAAAACCCAGACGGCAGAGGGCTGGGAGCATAAGAAGATCTTATTAAAGCCCCGCTCTACCCAACTTACGTTTGAAGCGATTGAACTCAATGAAGACGCCGAATATCGCTATCGGGTAGTGGGCGAATTTATAAGGGTTTTGAGCTGAACAATGCCTGTGTTTTGCCGAATACAGGTATTGATCTACGCAAGCTCAGGAAGAGGAAAGATAACCGAAGGGAAGATTAAGCAAAAAAAAGCAGACGACACGTCTACGGGCATGTCGTCTGCTTGCCTTCTACCGCAGTGAACCGTTTAGAAGCGTGTGCGTATACCCACACCAAACGTATCGCCACGAGACAAACCAGTCAGTTTGTCGCTGTAATACGCAGCATAGACATCCGTGCGCTTGGAAAGCTCATAGTCGTAACCCAAGGCCCAGCTGTTGCGCTTGACGTCACTCGCCCCGCTGCTACGAGTATGACCATACGAAGCCAGCACCTTGCCGCCGCCCATGGGGACAGATACACCAAACTGCCCGCCCTTCATCGTGATGTCGCCACTAGTGATGGTGTTCTTCACGTACTGAAACTGAGTAAAAACCTTGGCAAAATCAAAGTCATAAGCCATGCCTAGCTGGCTTGCTCGCTGATGACGAAAGCCCACAATAATGTTTTCCAGATCATCGGCCTGATTGTCGAACTTGATCTGCTGATAGGCCAATGTCGCAGAGAAAGCACCATTGAAATACAGCGCATTGCCACCCCATTTATTGGACCCAGACTTGTTAGGCTCGTTACTGAACCCGTAAATCAAGTTCGCCGTCAGGCCATTGAAGTCTGGCGTGGTGTACTTGACTGCATTGCTCCAGCCCGAATCGCCCAGCACACCTTGGCCCTCCATCCCCAGATACGTGTGAAACACCGACGGGGAGAAAGTGTAGGAATCGCCAAACGGGTTAAACAAAATGGTGGAGACGAAATAAGGCGTAGTCAACCGCCCCAACGTCAAGGTACCTGCATCATCACTTTGCAAACCCACATAAGCACTACGAGAAAACATGGGATCGCCATTGAACCGCCCCGCCTGACCTGTCTCTGGCCGAAAGAACCCTTCCATGGCAAACACGGCGCGAACACCGTTGGACAACTCCTCCTGGCCTTTCAAGCCCCAGTAAGAGGTTGTCATCCCTCCCCCGCCTACCGTCCCTTCCCGCTTGTTGCCTCCTACAGGCTTATGTATACCTGCCCAGGCATCAACCAGACCGTACAGCTGCATATTGGATTGAGCGTGGGCAGTTGACCCTATTCCCAGCAAAGCGGCCAGCAGCCCGCCTGCCAATATCGGCATCTTTAGAACCATTGTGTCTCCGTTATCGTTTTCAGTATTGTGGTGATCCCCCTTCCCTTTTTCTAAGGGGGAGCCCTGACTGGGTGTCATCCACTTCGACAGTACAAACAGGCAAAGCGAACAACCCCAATTTTTCTAGGGGCTTTTAATTTTTACTGTCACTTACAAGTGGTTTGGAAAGATGCGGGTGATAACGGTTATTCCTGGGCCTGCCTTAAGAAGCACACACCTTGTACTGGCACTACCGCCTTTTTTGCCTGAATTTGTTGCTATTGAGAACTTTCTACATAGCCAAAGAGAGCGCAATAGACATAGGCGTAGATGCGCACCCGCTTGGGAAAGATAGATCGATAAGTTGAGCCTCAGGCCGGTTGTAGAGGTATTCCCTAACGTGACGCCTAGACTACAAAATCTTCCAAAGATTCGGCATGCGAACAAGGATTGAGCGTGCCAAGACCGGACTCAAACCAGCATAACTTGCCGCCTAAACCCCCAGTCGAAGAGTGGCCTGATACCTACAGGAGAATGCTGATGTCTCTTACCTAAAGACGAGCGTTCTCTTCTTGCCTACTTGACCCTCTAAGGTCAGAAGCGGGAAAAAATTTTGCTAAATCCAAAAGTCATATTTTTTAAAAACAACAGAAATTTAAAATAAATGACAATTAATAATTAATAAATAAAAATAGAATTAAAATATATTAATATTTAATTATTAGCATGCTAATAAAAAACAATAAAAAAAGAAAACAATGAATTAAAGCTGTTTCACATACCAATCCTTGATTTTGAATAAAAAACAAACGAATAAACTAAAAATTACTCTTAATTAAAAGCAAGGAAATGGCGTGAAAAATAGAATCTCTATAGCATCATTGATTTTTTTATTGCTGCAAAACCTGCTCTTTATCACCCCAACATACGCCGCCAGCTCCTACTGGATGGGCACACAAACATTCCAACTGAACAGACTAAGCTCCTATCAGGAAACCTACGACCCAAGCAGGTTCGGCCACAACATCCCTCCCGGCTCTCGAATAACCCGTGTCGAAGTTGGCATGTCGGGAACTCAAGTCAACACCATCTCGGCCAACAACAAACTCTGCTGGAACAGCACTACAAACTGCGTCAATTTTCTTGGCAAAGATCTGACCACTCGAGTTTTTAATGACCTCGATGCCAGCAAACCTTTCTACGTCATTTTTGATGTCAGAAGCTGGGGTAGCGGACGACCACCCATCTATGTCCCCACAACAGTGACCGTGTACTACTCGTACCCCTGATCTTCTCGGGGCTCCATAAACTCACTGGAGCCCCCACTTCTGGATGTGACCCATGCTTATCAACTCATCAACTCCCAAATTTGCTTTGGTTGGCACAAACGTCAATCAACAGCCGCCCAACGCAAGCACTACTACGACCAGCTTCCAAGCCGCTCTTGAATCAGCCTCGACACGAGTAACAATCTCATCCGCAGCTCAACAACAAGCTCAGGTCACCGAGCTTAAGCATGGCAGCTTTGCAATGCGCGACACCGTCAGCAAAATGGACGAAAGGGAATTTGGCGCTTTTCTGAAAGATATCGTGTATGAAGGAGGGCCCAAAAGACTAGCCCTGCACGAAATCATGGTTGATATCACCGACTGGCTAAAAGGTGGACCGATGTACTACTCAAATACACGGGAGCCGGTCACGGAAGAAAGCACCGCCTATTTCATGATGGCTGATGCCAAATACCAGGCGGAGAAAGTCGCCTTGTATGAGCTGGAACTAAGTAAGGGCACGCCGCTTATTGATATTTATGACAAGTTATCAGACTTGACATCCAAACAACCTGCACGGCTTTTGGGGATGAGGGGGTATCTGGTTAAGCCGACTTGATTCTGCCTATCCGGTTTGAAAGGCTACATGTTCTGATGAAGCCAACAGGGAGCTGTTCGCAGGCTCCCTTTTTAAAAACACAATTCCAACTGCTCCGTCTTAGTGTCAAAGGATTTGAAGAAAACAGCCCATCAAAAGGGCTGAATAGGTTTAAAAACCCCCGTCTTGCTCATATTGCGCCGAAGGTCAAACTGAGCCAGTGCCTCCACCACATCAATCATGGGCAACATCTCAAAATTGATCTCTGACCATGCCTCCCGACCCACCCTCACGGAGTACAAATAATCATCACGCAACTGCCCTGTTGCCGGATCATGACGTTGAGAAAACCCCGATAGAGTGATGCACTGAACGGCAGGGAGAGCGGCAAAGGTTTCCCCAATAATCCGGAAACCTACACCATGCACATGGGCCATATAGCGCTTACGTACCTGCACTGCTGGCAGATCCTTCACAGACAGCTTCAAGCCCCTTGCCGGAACCGCTGCAATCTTCGAGGGCATATCCTCAATCTCCGGCAAATCGATATCCAAGTGAACATGCGCTCCCTGCTCTGCAATGTCCAACGATATCAACGTCTCCCGAGGCCAAGCGATATCTTGGAGGTTAGCTTCCAGCCATTGCTCCATCGCTGCCGTATCTTGATAGATATCCTCTTCAAGCAGCTTACGCCGCTGCTCTTGCTCATAAGCATGTTGAGTCTGATCACTTTTCCATGCAGCCAATAAACGTTGATGCTCGCTGGCTATCTGCTGATTGAGCTGACTCAATTTTTCCAAACGTTTGGGGAAAAACTTTTCCCACCATTTTGCACTTAGCAAAGTAGGCAGCAAGGGCTCAGAACGAAGAAAACGCTCTGGAACATACTTGGGTGCAATATGAGGCGCAGGAGTGTCTAGATGAATATTAGCCACCGCTTCACATTCACTATTTATTTCATCGCATTTACGCTGGATTAAGCTTTGGATAGCCTGGCGATTCTGCTTCTTGGCGAGTTCAACAACCGACTCGGAAACAGGCTCTCCGTCCTGATCATGGAAACTCAACATTCCTTGCTCTGTGACCCCACACACCAAAGAGAAAGTCTGTGTTTGCTGGGCAGATTGGCGCGGCTTAGGGGCAGGAGCAGCCTTATATAGGGTATGACGAGCGGAAAATCCCAAAAAACTGGTATTGAGATGTGCCCCACGCCTACCAACATTCACCGTTGAGCCCCGCGGCCCCAAGGTCCAGCTAGTGCCCGAGCCACTCAAGTTCATGCGTATGCCTGGAGCCAACTTAATCGATCGTCGAAAACGTACAGCCACAACTCCCTCCATGCTTTTTAATAGTTTTAAAAGCTTATGAACTTCCACAAAAGAGGTTTTGGAATGCAGAGAAACCTGATGGGGATGTATAACACTGTGCTGAGGCTAACTCAAAACCAGAGGCGGCTAACTACCTGACATATTCACTGAATAAGTGGAAGCAGAGATAAGGGCACGAGATAGAGACAATCACAGACAAAGGTAAGCATCGCAGTACCGATTCTGTATCCATTTAAGTGCCGGGTTTATTCCCTGAGCAGGGACTGACACTACGGTATCTTCTAACTGTTTGAACTTTAGAAAGATTTTAGATGGTGCCAGGGCCGGAATCGAACCGCCACGCCTTGCGGCGGGGGATTTTGAGTCGGTGATTTACAGTGTTTCTACAGGGAAATGGGGCGAATTCTAGCGTAAGTTGAAATAGGTAAAACCAGTTTCAAATCAGTAGGTTAGCGTATTTTACCTGAATTAGTGAAAACTGGTCACTGTACCTGTACTGTACCGAAACTCGGTGCAGTACAGGTACAGTGTCAGGCATTTTTCTTGATGAATTCAGCGATCTCTACCTCTTTGGACTTCGAGAAAATCCAACCGCCGAGCGTGGAGTTCCAGCGGCCACCAAGTTCTTTGAGTTGCTCTTTAATGGATTTGGTGTCGCCTTTGACTAAGAATGATTTGATTTCACCATCTTTCTCGTAATCTTCCATGAAAATGCGTCCTTCCTTGACGATTTTCTTAAGCGATGCCGCCTTCTCTTTAACTTCCTTAGCTGTAGGTGGAATAGCCGGTGTGCCAGACAGCAAAAGGCGTACGTTCACGGAAATCTGATTCAATAACTGTTCCTTGAAGTCAGTGATGCTTGTATAAGATCCAGTTAGACCAAGTTTCTGCATTTTTTTTTCGAAGTCTTTCAGAGCCTTGTACTGATCTATGTCGAGCTTAGTAGGATCTATGTTTCTTGATGAAAAATAGACCATGACAGGCTTTTGGTTTTGTATAAACCACTCGATCTCTTCGGCGGTCCCACTTTCGCTGACACCGGTAGGCGACCCGAGTCTCGTCCAGAAAACTCCGATAGCCATATCGCACGAAGTGACGATTTGATTATTTATGACTCCTTGTGCTCGATCGCCAAGTAACGGTGCAGAGTGCGTCTCCCATTTTACCGGCAGCAATACTACCGAGTTCGATTCTGCGTTTGCTATATTCCATCTGGAAATAACCTCGGGTATTGCCTGCCGCTCTTCATCAACATCGCCTGGGCTAGCTATTAGTATTTTGAATACCTTTGCGTCGAACGACATGAAAACTCCTCAGTATTGATTTTATACGTTAAGAAATAATAACAAGTGGGCTAGGGAGAGCATTCTTATGGGTTGCTTCATGAATTAACTGCTGTCTTCGTCGGGCCTACAATTCTTTGGCCTTGCTGGCGGAGGGTTTAGGAGTTCCATCGACCCAAAAAACCTCGAGAGTGTGATCCTTGGTTTTTCCTACGGCATCTCTAAAAGTCAGTAGCCGTTGTTCCGTCGCTCCGCCGTTGTCTAAGACAAGGTAGATTCCGTACTGGCTTTTTTCCGACTTCTGATATATCGGAAGTTGGGTTTGGAAACCCTTAAGGAGATTCTTGTTGCTGGTGAGCTTTATTTCGACGAGAACCTTGCCTTTAAGCCCCGAGCTTAGCTTGAAATCTACGGGGCCTCTGCCGGAGTCGCTTTCAGGAGAGAGGTCAAGAGAGTTTGCCTCGCAGTATGCTGATGCCACACCAAAGAAGAGAAGCTGTGCGGCTGATTCGTGCTTCGGTTTGCCATCTTGGTCGTAAAGCAACCTGCATAGTTGCCCATCTTCAATCAGGTGCCTGAACTGCTCACAGATTGATTTAACAACACCAAGAACATCTTTTGCTGTGGGTTTCTTTGGGAGACTTAAAGGAAGAGTATGTTCATTAGGAAGGTTTCTTGTTTTTGTGTACCAAAGAACTTGTCCTGATGGATCATCTGAAAAATCGTAGGGGCTGATGTCGAATTTCAGATATGCTGCGACAACGTCTTTAAGTGTTTGAGGATTTTCTATAAAAGACTTCCTCAATCCATATTTTTTTTCCGAAGTTGTTCTGCCTCGCCAAGACTCTCCGATGTATTTATTTAGCTCACGCCTGAGTTCCTCATTTTGCTCCGCAATGTAGAAGACGTCTTGCATGTTCTCTGCTACTGGAAGTTCCCTTAATACATCCTTCGGAACTAACACTAGCGGCGAGTCTGAATATGGGTTTTTAGGAAGCCTTACTTTCTGGTGGTCTCGAGAAAGTCTTTGCTCTTCCGTAGGAATGCCTGTTTCATCGCAAACCCGCTGCGTGAAGCGGATTAAATCAGGCATGATGATTGTAGCAATCATGTCGCTTATGAAGTCAGGGCCAATTCCATCTTCAAAGACGCCAACAAGCTCGAATATTGCAGGATCGTTGTTCCCCGCAGAAATAATCTCTTGGATAGTCTCTAGAAGCTTCGCCCGAGTCTTTTTGCCCATGCCTCGGCCGTCGACTCCTGCTCCCGTATAGCCGATAGATAGCCCTTTGACTTCAGGAAACTGAAGTTTCTTATCAGCTGCTCGCCAAAACACGTCACCGGTCTTCTGAATCTTTTCTACGATGGTTAGCACATCACAGAAATGAGTAGAAACCTTCGCCGCGCTTCCTGATAGTTCAGGCGCAGTCGTTGTATCTAATAGGCGAGGGTCGATGAAAAGGCGTGTGTCAATTCCCAAGATGGGATCGAGTGCTCCTGATTTATCAAAAGTTACAGGATCAATGCCATAGTAATCGGATAGGCTCTTTACGGACACTGCGACCTCCTTGGCGTCTGCGCCCTGATTGTTTTACTTTTTTGCCGGAATCTAAACTGTTAGCGCACTGTTGAAACTGAGTGACAAAAACCGGCGACAGCCTATCCTGCACTAGCTTCAACCACCTACATTTTCTTCGTCATGACTAAGCTTTTGAGCTTGCCAAGGCACTACGTGGTTGCACAAATTCTTCGAGGTCAATGCTCCCGTCGATGAACTGTTGAGCATGTTCTTCATCTGCTGCACTGAGCGAGAACCCCTCCAAGCCGACTGATGCGCGTGCGTAATTGACGGCCGCTATACGTCGGTCGCGCTCGGCACCGGATATCGTTTTAGTTAGTTCCGTTTCGTGCGAACCCATCTCAGCCATGGTTGTCTCCCGTGCTTTAGGTAACGCTATTTTACAAGGTGTGGGATTTTTTTGGTAATTTGTCGAGGAAACAGGCAAAAAGGTTTCACGCAGAAATTGTCTTGTTTTTGTGGCTATCAATAGGTTTTCCCGATTGACGGCAGTATTGGCGGTCATCCGTGATGCACACTTCCCAAAGAGGCTTTGCCTCTCTGGACTCTCGACCCTCGCCGGCGGGAGCCTCTGGTGCAGGGGTTACGGGCCAATGGCCCTGAACGCCTATCCCCGGGCGCAACGTGTGAGCACTCCTGCCGCGTCAAGGGGCCGTGTCCTCGCCCGTAGGGCTGCGCGGACCGGACCGACCCCTTGGCGCATCTAGAGGCCATGCAGCCTGTCGGCAAGGGGTAGGAACAAGGCAAAGCCGCTGGGCCTGTCCCCGCAGCCAGTCCGGCAAGAACGGACGCGGGATGCAACCGAAGAGGTTACCCAAGCGAAACGCGGAGAGAAGTATGAGTTAACCGAGAAATGGTCCTGCCGATGGCGAGGCCGATGCATACACCACCGTGCGCGTCGCTTACCGTTGATTGCACCGCCAGTAGCCGGCCCCCAGTTCTTGTCCATGCTCTGCATGATATGCAGCCGAACGCATCGCGCTGCGTCAGTGTACCGAAACTGTACCTAAGCGAACTTTGAGGAAAATCCCCCAGTACTGGGGTTATGACTTGAATCGCGCTAAGTGATTGCAAACACCAGGGATTTTTGAGTGGTGCCCGGGGCCGGAATCGAACCGGCACGCCTTGCGGCGGGGGATTTTGAGTCCCCTGCGTCTACCAATTTCACCACCCGGGCTAGGTATGGCAACCTGGGAATCCAGGCTTGGAAGGAAAGATTGTTATTATACGCAGATTCCTCGGGGTTTTGGCAAGTGCTACAGCAATTTTTTTAAATTTAGCCTGGCACTGAAAACATTCCCGCTTAAAATCCGTCTGAAGCTCCGTTTTCCGGCTGCTTTGTCACAACTGCTTAAGCATTAACGGACGGTTCTCGGCGGACAAGCACCTGCACCACTTCTGGCCATACTCAAACCTGGATTCCAAATAAAAAAACAGGCCAGGTACACCGTCCTGGCCTGCTCAATTTTTTGGTTCTGAGTATGGAGCCCCTAGTCCCCTGCCACAGCCTGCCCGTTACGAATCCACTCTCTCCAGATCGCGACCAACAAAGCCATCAGGACCGGGCCGATGAACAAGCCCACGATGCCCATTGTTTGCACACCGCCAACCAAACCAAAGAAAGTCGGCAAGAACGGCAATTTTACCGGGCCACCCACCAGGCGTGGTCGCAGTGTTTTGTCGACAATGAACAGCTCGATAGCGCCCCACAGGAACAAGCTCACGCCAGCCACCAGGTGACCAGAGCCTATTAAATACAAGGACACCATTGTGAATGACAGGGGAGCACCGCCGGGGATCAGCGCCATAAAGCCGGTGATCACACCCAAGAGCACGGGCGATGGAACACCTGCAATCCAATAGGCAATACCCAAAACCACACCCTCACCCAAGGCGATCAAGCCCATCCCAGTGACGGTGGAGTTAACGGTAGCAGGCACAACCCGAGAAAAACGCTGCCAGCGGCCTGGCAGGATGCGTTCGCCAACAATATCCAATTGCACCAACAGCCTGTCGCCATCTTTAAAGATGAAGAACAACGTGATCAGCATAAACAGCACGGTCAGCAGCAGGTGAAAAACGTTGCCGGTAGCGGACAGTACCATGCGGTAGATATTGCCCAGATGCTGGCCGCTAACCATCTCGACCAGCTCGCCCAACGCGTGGGGTTCGCCTAAATAAACTTGCCAGTACTCGGTCAAGCGCTCGCCCATCAGGGGCATGGCTTTGATCCATTCCGGGGTCGGTGTGCCGTAGCGGTTGGCGGCCAGCGCCCAAGTGATGAAGCTGCTGGCTTCCTGGATCGCAAAGGACAAGGCCAAGGATAAAGGTACGACCAGGACCACGATGACGACCAGCAAGGCCAATGTAGCCGCCAGTGCGGTGCGGCCATTGCAGCGTACAACCAGCCGTTTATATAAGGGCCAACCGGCCAGGCCTATGATCAACGCGGCGAGGACAGGGACCAGAAATCCCTTTAAAAAGTAGACGCCTGCGGCCAGCAATAGCAGCAATAGCCAGCGAGCGATAAGGAATGCGGGTAAGACGGGTTGCATAAACGGTGGAGACCCTCTTGTCTATTGGTCTGGGCATGGGTCGGTGCCCGAAAGTTTTTTGACGATAGCATGATCACAGCCCGAGGAATACCCGTTTCTTACAACAAGCTGATAACACTTTTTAAGGTGGAAGCAGGCTCTAAGCGGCACCCGCGATCTGCATAGGGTCAAGACTCATCATTGCGGGCTGGATAGCAGCATCAGGACTCGGTCGGTTCGATTGGACTGACTCGAATCTGACTCTTAATGAACTGCACCTCACACCGCGTCTTGCCAAGTCTACTCCTGCTGCTGTGAAGCAGCTTAAATGCTGCACACGAAAGCTTGAAATCTACAACAGGGGTTCAAGTCTTGTGATCCTCAGTCGCCTGAGAGCTGCAACAGGCATCACGTGCGAGTGCTGGTGCTGGTGCTGGTGCTGGTGCTGGTGCTGGTGCTGGTGCTGGTGCTGGTGCTGGTGCTGGTGCCTTCAGTCTGCTCTTGCAGAGCTCCCGACTTCTTTTTTTTGTGAGCAATAAAAAAACGACCTTAGGCTGGTTGCCTCAGGGCGTTTCTCTATATTCAGGGGCGTCTTTAGACAAAGCCCTGCTGACTGTGGCTGTCTTTATCCCCTCAACTCATGCTCAGGGCGCCACCGGCAAAGCACGTTTATGCGCCGAAGCACGGAAGGTTTTGATGATAATCTGCATGGCTTCATCATCAATGGTTTTACCTTCCAGAAAATCATCAATCTGGTCATAGCTGACACCAAAGGCGTCTTCGTCCGGTTTCAAGGGGCTAAGGCTTTCCAGATCAGCAGTGGGGACTTTGAACACCAAGGCATCAGCAGCGCCCATCGCACTCGCCAAGGCACGCACACGGCGTTTGTTCAAACCTGCTAAAGGCGTAATGTCAGCAGCGCCATCACCAAACTTGGTGAAAAAGCCCATCAAGGCTTCAGCGGCGTGGTCTGTACCCACCACCAAGCCACCGTTCGCACCAGCAATCGCGTACTGCGCCACCATACGCTGACGGGCTTTGATGTTGCCCATCAGAAAATCCTGTTGAGCAGCATCGCGGAACTTCAGGCCGGAGGCCAGCAATTGCTCCAGCATGGCATCCGATGCGGGCTTCACGTTCACGACCAAGGTCTGATCAGGATTGATGACCTTCAAACCACCTTGAGCGTCTTTCTCATCAGCCTGCTCACCGTAAGGCAAACGCACGGCGATGAATTGCGCTTGATGGCCTTGCTCACGTGCCTGCTCTACGGCTCGTTGAGACAAACACCCTGCTGCCAGGGAGTCCACGCCCCCGCTGATCCCCAGGACCAGGCTACGGCAGCCGGTGCGCAGCAGATAGTCACTTAGAAAGCGGACGCGACGTTCGATTTCTTCCTGAGCATCGAAATGATCCGTGATCCCCAATTCCGCACGGATACTGGCTTGCAAAGCGCGTTGATCATCTGTCATGGCGCAGGCTCTCTACACAAAGTGAACAATAGTTCGATTGTAAAGGACTGGGAGAGCTGTGCCATACCGCCTTATCAGGGGCTTTTAAAAAATTGGGATCCTTATTCATTAAAAATGGATTCTGTATATAATCTTCAGTCAAGAAAAACAAATCGCCCTTACTGAGACAAGCCCCTTAGCTACTGCTCGGGCACCATAAAACCAGCCCATGCCATCCGGTGCCTTGCGCGACATTGAGCGTGCCTACGCGCCCGGCTGGCAGCAAGCTCACCAGACGTATCCCATGAGATCCTCAACTGAAATCGCAGACGAAATCCTGAGACGTATTCAGTCCGGCCACTACCGGCCCGGCGACTCGCTAAGTCAATACGAGCTTGCGGAGGAGTTTCAGACCAGCCGCACCCCTGTTCGGGAAGCCCTGCGTTTTCTGGAGGCACGCCGCGTGACCTCGTTGACCAAGACCGGGCGCACGATTGTGGCTATTCCTTCTGCCAAATCAATCCGCGAGGCATTTCAGATTCGGGCCGAACTGGAAGGCTTGGCAGCGCAACTGGCGGTGGACTGGATCAAGGACTCGGATCTGGAGATCTTGATGCAGCATCAGTCCGACTATGCCCGCACCTTGCGAACGCGTGTGCGCAGCGAGGAGGGGTCAGAATGGTTGCAACACAACCGCGCTTTCCACGACTTGATCACGATCACCAGTCACAACGAGCGCCTGCACGAGCTGATTCAGCAGTTGCAGAACGACAGTGTCTCCAGCGCCTTGAGCTTTGCCTCCAAAATGCCGCCGCGTTTGATGGAAGAAAATATTCTGGAGCATGAGGCTATCATCGCCGCGCTGGCCGATCGCAATGGCACCGCCGCTCGAGAAGCCATGACGGAACACGTTGCCAAGACCATGAATCTGGTCCTGGACTGGTTGCCAGAGCGCTAAGCAAAAAAACAGTGCCACCCGCAAGGAGAGGTGGCACCGCACAATCAAGGTGGTTTGCGATCCCCCGGACAAACCACCCGACTGTTAAAACCGCGGCCTGCGCACCTGCAGGCAATCCTCTACCAGTTGGGCAACATCCACCAGCCATTCATCCTGATATAAACCCGCCACCAGTTGCAGCCCCACGGGCAAACCGGAGGCGCTGATACCGGCTGGCAAGGAAATGGCGGGCTGCCGCGTCAAATTGAAGGGATAGGTATAGGGATTCCAATCCAGCCAATTCTGCGAAGCGGCGTCAGACGGCGCTTCCCGGCCCGCCTCAAACGGCAATATCGGAACGGTAGGCGTCAGGACCAGATCAAACTGCGCAAAGTGTCTAAGCATGGCTTCACCCAGCTTTTGTCGGCCAATCAGGGCTTGGTAATAGTCCGGCAAGCTGTTCTTCTCGCCCTTACTGGCAACCTGGCGCAGACCTTCGTCCAATAAAGGACGCTGTGCCGCAGAGACTTGATTCACCAACCAGGCCGTACCAGCTTCCCAATGCGCTGTAATCAGCTCTTTTGCACCGGCCAGGGGTAGCTCGGTAGGCACAATATGCGCCCCCTGCTCTTGCAGCTTGTCAGCCGCCGTCTGGATAATGCCCCTGACCTCGGGGCTGCAATGCTCATCCAGATGCAGACCGATGCGCAGGCCCTGCAAGGCACGAGCGGGAGCTCGCACATGACGCGGCAAGGGCACCGAGTTCCAGTCACGTGGGTCGGCCTGCATCATGACGTTCAGCAAGCCTTTCAGGTCCGCCACGGATCGGGCCATGGGACCGACATTAGATAAGGTCAGCATCGGGCCGGCAGGCCAGGCAGGTACGCCCCCAAAGGTAGCTTTCATGCCGGTGACACCGCAAAAGCTGGCGGGAATCCGGGTGGACCCACCGCCATCCGTACCGATTTGCAGCGTTCCCATGCCCGCTGCCAGCGCCGTAGCCGCACCGCCACTGCTGCCCCCGCTGGTCAGACTAAAGTCCCAGATATTGCGTGTAACTCCCGTTAAAGGACTGTCCGCCGTGCCTTTCCAGCCAAACTCCGAGGTCGTCGTTTTGCCGATCAGTACCGCCCCGGCCTCACGCATCCGCGCCACCGAAGGCGCGTCATCCTGGGCAGCGTCCGCCATCTTTGCTGCACTTGAACCATAGCCAGTCGGCAAGCCACGCACCAGAAGCAAATCTTTAACTCCGTACGGAATGCCATCCAAAGGGCCACGTTCAGCGCCTGCCATCCAGCGTGCTTCTGATTCGGCAGCCTCTTGCAAGGTCAAGGCACGGTCCAGATAACAGTAGGCATTCACAATGGGGTTCCAGCGATCCACTGCATCCAGCGTAGCCCGCGCCACATCTACAGGAGACACCACTTTGCTTTGATACAAGCGCTGCAGTTCATCCGCACTGGCATAAATCAGATCCATAGAAGTGGGAGACTTCATGTCCACGGCGCTCTCAGATTTGGCGATTGGCTCATCCTTATGGGAACTGCGCATCATGCTGACGCCTCCATCAAACGAACCAGCACCAGGGAGATCTCAGGCACATAAGCCAGGATGAACAGAACGACGATGGCTGCAATGACAAAGGGCATGACCCCTCTCACCACCACCTCGTAAGGCTGGCCTGATACGGAGACCGTCGTGAACAGATTCAAGCCAAAGGGAGGGGTAAAGAAACCCACCACCAGATTGACGCAGAACACCACACCCAAATGGATAGGATCCACACCCAAGGCAATGCCGATAGGAACCAGAATCGGTGCCAGGATCACAATGCTGGCTGCAGCATCCATCACGCAACCAACCAGCAGCAAAAACACCACCAGCAAGGCCAGGTACAGGAACTGTGTATCAAGCAAAGGCGTCAGTTCCGTCACCATCAGCATGGGGATACGCGCCGAGGCCAGAATCCAGCCAAAAATACCGGCTGCGCCCAGAATAATGCCCACCATGGAAGAGGTTTCTACCGAGCTTTTCATGACCTGCCACAGGGTACCTACGGTGAACTGGCGGTAGCACACACCCAACACCAGGCTGAATACCACACCCACGGCGGCGGCTTCGGTAGGCGTGAACACACCACCATAGATGCCGCCCAGAATCACAACAGGCATCAACAAGGACGGAATCGCCTTCAAAGCCACCATGACCATCTCTTGCGAGGTATAGGAACGCGTTGCGCTTTTAGGCACTTTCAGCTTTCTGGTCAGCAGCATATGGGTCAGCATGAAAGCCAGAGCCATCAACAAACCGGGCAGGATATTGGCTACAAACAGCTTGGGGATAGAAACGTTGACGGTTGCGCCATACAGAATCAAGGCAATGCTGGGCGGAATGATATTGCCCAAGGCACCGGACGAAGCCGTAATCCCTGTCGCCAAAGAAGCCGGATATTTCTGCGCGATCATCGCGGGCATCATGATGGCACCAATAGCCGCCACCGTTGCCGGAGCCGAGCCAGTCAAGGCACCAAACATGGCACAAGCAATCACCGTCACATAGCCCAGTGCGCCATGGACGCGCCCAACCAGCATGTCGATCAGATCAATCAGGCGCCTGGACAGGCCCGCCTTTTCCATCAGGTTTCCCATCAGGATAAACAGCGGCACCGCCAGCAAGGGGAAGGAGTCCAGCCCCGCCATCACACGCTGCGGCACAACAATCAGTGGCCGCATGCCGGTAAACAGCAAAAACAGCGCACTGCACAGCAATAAGGAAAAAGCGATAGGAATGCCCGCGATGAACAGCGTGAACATCAAGCTAAAAAGTAAGAGAGCTTCTTGCATTTACACCCCCTGCGCCGCTGGGCTGGGCTGATCCCGATACCCGTCCAGCAAGGCATTCACACACTGCACGGCGATGATGGCGCCGCCTACCGGCAGGGCCGCGTACACATAGGCCATGGAGATGCGCATGGCAGGACTAAGCTGTTGGTAAACGATGGCAATCAGTTGCAAACCCTGCACCAGCAGGACCAGTGCGCAGGTCAAAATCGCAATCTGAACCAAGCCGCCATGCACTTGGCGGGCTTTGCCTTTCAGTCGCATCACCAGCAGGTCAATCACGGCATGACCATTGCTTTTAACCAGCACAGCCGTGCCCAGCATGATCATCCAGATAAAGCTGTAGCGTGTGATTTCCTCAATCCACGGTGGGGAGTAACCCATAAAATAGCGCCCGGCCACCTGTATTGATGCGGCCAGCACAATCAGCCCCAGAAATGCCGCCCCCAAGGTTCTGCATAAGCTATCCAGGCGGGTACTGACTCTATCGGCCCAATCGAGCAAAGAGTGTTTCATGATGGTTATCCGCCAGGATTATTGAGCAAGCGCCGCAGCACGGGTGACCAGATCAGGATCAATCACCGTCTTGTATTTTTCGTAAATCGGCATGACGGCTTTGCGGAACTGCGCTTTATCCACATCGGCATTAATGGACACGCCTGCCTCCATCAGTTTCTTCTCGATCTGCGCTTCGCTCTGGATCAGGAACTGACGTTGCTCCTGCACCGCCTCACTAGCCGCTTTCTGGAAGATGGCTTTTTCATCAGCCGATAAGGTGTCCCAGACCCGCCCGGAAATCACCAAAGGAATCGCCACATACACGTGCTCGGTTCGGGACAGATAAGGGGCCGCTTCGTAAAAGCGACTGGTATAGAACAAGGCCGTGGGGTTCTCTGCACCATCAATGGTTTTTTGCTGCAGGCCGGTAAACAGTTCCGGATACGCCATGGAGGTGACATTCACGCCCAGCGCCTGCCAGGTATCCACATAAATAGGACTTTCCGGCGTACGCACTTTCATGCCGCTCAGGTCCGACAAACTGCGGATTGCGTGCTTGGAGTTATACAGATTCCGGAAACCGCCATGCCCCCAGCCCAAAATTTTCAGGCCGGATTTTTCCAGATCTGCTTCAATCGGATCCGTGAAACTGGAGTCCAGGGTTTTGAAGGCGGTCTGGTAATCCTTGAACAGGTAAGGCAGGTCAAACACCATCGCTTTTTTCTCGAAGGTGCCCAAGGTGAAACTGGCCAGCAGGCTCATGTCCACCGTGCCCAGCTGCATGCCTTCAGCCACATCACGCTCGCCACCCAGTTGAGCACCGCCCAGCACCTGGACCTTGATGGCCCCCTTGGTTTGATCCTCCACTCGCTTGGCAAAATTCGTTGCCAGGTGGTGGTACATATCTTCGTTCTGCTCTACCGAAACGTGGGCAAGCTGTAATGTTCGCGGGCCTTTGCTTTCATGCTTTGCCGTATCGCCCGAACCGCCCTTGCCACATGCGCTCAGTGCGCCCAGCATCGCCAGAACCGCGATTCCCACTCGTGTCATTCGTTTCATGATCGTCCCCCTGCATCCTGTGGTATTGAATTTCTGTTCAGTTTTATTTGTGTTTCAAGCCAGCCCTGATCGGGCTTTTTTTGCTTGTTGATGCTGCCCATACGCAAAGGCATGGGCAGCTTTCCTGTAGCTCGCTGTTAAAGCGGGACTGCTTACACCGCTCTGGACTCTTCCTCTAGGGAACGGCGGGTTTTCATATTGAAGCGGCCTTCATAAATCGCAGGCTGGCGGGTGGTCGGCCCCATGTACTGCACGTACAGAATCTCGCCATCTTCCAGGGTCGTCAGTGCGTGCTCGTAATGCGGGTCCGGGTGAAACACCATGGTGCCCTCGCCGTAGATCACGCCATTGATCTCGAACTTGCCCGCCAGGATGTACCAGATCTGGGCAAAGTAATGGCTGTGCAAAGGGTGCCCGGAGCCCTTCAGATACTTCACGACCCCGGCGTTGGGAATGGTGGGGTCGTCTTGCGTGGGGTGGAACATCATCTTGGTGAACTGCCCTTCGTAGCGCAGGTTGTCCCACTCCAGATCATCCCGATGCTTGACCGCCATTTCCCGGTGAGCTGCCGTCAGCGGGCCACCAATGCCACCCGGATTCAGAATCGGAGCCAAGGTAATTGGATCTATTTCACTCATCACTTCCTCCTTAAAAACCAAATTAACAAAATGGGATCCCGTTTTGCATGAAATGGATTCTATCAGGACGATGGCACCGGAATATTCGTATTTACCCGGTACGTTTCTACCAGGCATAAAAAAACCCCACCTGCTTCAAGGCAGGTGGGGTTTTTACAAGCAGAACTAGTGCTTAGCGGTCCAGTTGCGACACATCACGCACGGCACCACGGTCAGCCGATGTTGCCAGCGCGGCATAGGCTTTCAGTGCTTGCGACACAACGCGCTCGCGGTTCACTGGCTTCCAGGCCTTGGAGCCACGCGATTCCATTTCGGCACGGCGTGCGGCCAGTTCTTCATCGCTGATGGCCAAGTGGATACGACGGTTGGGGATATCGATCTCGATGGTGTCACCATCTTGCACCAGGGCGATATTGCCACCCTCAGCCGCTTCAGGCGAAGCGTGACCGATCACCAGACCGGACGAGCCACCGGAAAAACGACCATCGGTAAACAAGGCCGAGCTTTTGCCCAGACCCATGGATTTCAGGTAGGAAGTGGGGTACAGCATTTCCTGCATACCTGGGCCACCTTTGGGGCCTTCGTAGCGAATGATGACCACATCGCCCGCCTTGACCACGCCGTCCAGAATGGCGGCAACGGAATCGTCCTGGCTTTCGTAAACGCGCGCGGTGCCGGTAAAGGTCAGAATGCTTTCATCCACGCCAGCGGTTTTAACGATACAACCATTGATGGCCAGGTTGCCGTACAGCACGGCCAAACCACCATCTTGCGAGTAAGCATTAGCCTTGTCGCGGATACAGCCTTTAGTACGGTCAGTGTCCAGTTCCTGGTAGTAACGGTCCTGGCTGAAGGCCACTTGCGTAGGAATACCGCCGGGGGAGGCACGGAAGAAGTCGCTGATGGCTTTGACGTTGTCGCCCTTGACGTCCCAACGCTTGATGGCTTCACGCAAGGTGCCGCTATGCACGTTACCCACATCCAGATTCAGCAAATCGGCGCGGCCCAGTTCGGCCAGAATCGCCATGATGCCGCCTGCGCGGTGCACGTCTTCCATGTGGAATTCAGGGGTAGCGGGGGCCACTTTACACAGACAAGGTACGCGGCGCGAAATCTTGTCGATATCGGCCATCGTAAATTCCACACCGGCTTCCTGGGCTGCGGCCAGCAAGTGCAGCACGGTGTTGGTGGAGCCGCCCATGGCCACGTCCAGGGTCATGGCGTTTTCAAAAGCCTGATAGGTGGCGATGTTGCGTGGCAGAACGGATTCGTCGTCTTGCTCGTAGTAGCGCTTGGCCAGATCCACGATCAGGCTACCAGCACGCTCGAACAAACCTTGACGACGAGCGTGGGTGGCAACAATGGTGCCGTTACCGGGCAAGGACAGGCCCAGCGCCTCGGTCAGACAGTTCATGGAGTTGGCGGTAAACATGCCCGAACAGGAACCACAGGTCGGACAAGCGCTGCGCTCAACAGCTTCAGCCTGTTCATCAGTCACGTTAGGGTCAGCGGCTTGAATCATGGCGTCCACCAGATCCAGCTTCTGTACCACCGTCTTGCCATCTGGCGAGTAGACCTTGCCCGCTTCCATCGGTCCGCCCGACACAAAAACCACAGGAATGTTCAGGCGCATGGCGGCCATCAACATGCCGGGGGTGATCTTGTCGCAGTTGGAGATACACACCATGGCGTCAGCACAGTGGGCGTTGACCATGTATTCCACCGAGTCGGCGATCAGTTCGCGCGAAGGCAGGGAATACAACATGCCGCCGTGGCCCATCGCAATACCGTCGTCCACCGCAATGGTGTTGAACTCTTTTGCCACACCGCCGACCGCTTCAATTTGACGGGCAACCAGCTGGCCCATGTCTTTCAGGTGTACGTGACCCGGTACGAATTGCGTAAAGGAGTTCACCACCGCAATGATCGGTTTGGAGAAATCCTCGTCTTTCATACCGGTGGCGCGCCACAGGGCACGCGCGCCGGCCATATTCCGACCGTGGGTCGAGGTACGGGAGCGATATTGGGGCATGACTACTCTCTGAACAGGAAAATTATGTAAAGATACCTATCATAAACGTCCCAAGGCGCTTTGTGCGCGTCAAGGTCGGGAAGGCGTCTTACCGTAGGGCGGCTACCGATCTGGCACCCAGAATCCTTTGCAGCAAAACCCCTTATTTAACAGGAGATATATTATGCCGCAGGCCGTGCCTGACCTTTCCAACCTGCTTCGACAGGACATCCGCTTTCTGGGCAAGGCCCTGGGAGAGGTGATTCGTGATAGCGAAGGAAAGGCGACCTTCACGCTGATTGAAGCCCTGCGCCGGGCGGCTGTCAGTTTCAGACGTGAACACGATCCGCAGCAAGCACGGATTCTGGAAAAAGACATTCCAAAGCTGAACGACGCGCAGGCCCGTTCCGTGGCCCGTGCCTTTGCCTACTTTTTGCACCTGTCCAATATTGCCGAGGACCGCGACCAGAACCGTCGCCGCGAAGAGCAAGATCCCGAAAAGCTGCTGGGCAGCCTGCAACATGCCATTCAAACCTTGATGGACCAGGGTTTGAGCGCCAAGAAAATTCGCCGCTATCTGCAAGAAGCCTGTGTGATGCCGGTGCTGACGGCTCACCCTACCGAAGTTCAGCGCCAAAGTACGCTGGCTGTGCATATGGCCATTGCCGATGAATTGAACGGCCTGGATCACAAGGCCAGCGCCACGCAATCAGCCCGCACCCAGGAAAAGCTGACCGGTCTGGTGTCCCTGCTGTGGCAAACCCGCATGCTGCGCGATCACAAGCTGACGGTGATGGACGAGATCGATAACGCCCTGGCCTATTACGGCTCCACCTTCCTGCCCACCATTCCGCAGCTGTACCACGACCTGGACCGTTTGCTGGAACCGGGCAAGAAAAGCCTGCTGGATCAGAAAACACGTTCCCTGCCCGCCTTTTTGCGCATGGGCAGCTGGATTGGCGGTGACCGCGATGGCAACCCCAATGTGGGCCCTGAAACGGTTGAACAAGCGGTGCTGCGTCAGTCGACACGCGCGCTGCAACACTATCTGGAGCAGATTCGTTTGCTGGGTACAGAAATCTCCGTATCCGACGCACTGAACCGTGTCAGCAAAGACCTGGCGGCCTTGTCGGCCAGCAGCCAGGACCCGTCGCCACACCGTGTAGACGAACCTTATCGCCGCAGCTTTATTCATCTGTACGCCCGTATGGCGGCCACAGCGCAGAACCTGCTGGGCCGCGACCTGGCCGATCGCCCCACTTACGCCGCCCCACCCTACGCAAACCCGCAAGAATTCAAGGCTGATCTGCAAATCATTGCCGACTCCCTGGCTGAAAACAAAGGCGGCGCCATTGCCGGCCTGCGTTTGAACGAATTGATTCAAGCTGTGGAGGTTTTTGGCTTCCATCTGGCCACTTTGGACCTGCGCCAAAGCTCGGACGTGCACGAGCGCGTACTGGACGAACTGTTCCGCGTGGCAGGCACGCTGTACAAGGACGAACCCGTCAATTACCGCCAACTGTCCGAAGAGGACCGCATCACTTTGCTGCGCTCGGAGTTGCGCCACCATCGCCCCCTGGTTTCGCCCTGGTATCGCTACTCGGAAGAAACCGAGAAAGAACTGTCCATTCTGCGCAAAGCCGCCGAATGCCGCCGTCGCTTTGGTGCGCGTGCGCTGGAACAAACCATTGTGTCGCACACCGAAACGCTCAGCGATTTGCTGGAAGTGCTGGTGCTGCAACAGGAAACCGGCCTGATCGTGCCCAACTCCAACGAGCCGGAGCATCAAGGTCTGATGGTTGTACCGCTGTTCGAGACCATTCCTGACTTGGAGCGTGGCCCGCAAATCATGCAGGAATGGCTGGATATGCCTGAAATCCGCCAGCGCGTGCGTCACGCGCAGGACAGCGTGCAGGAAGTAATGCTGGGTTACTCGGACAGTAATAAAGACGGTGGCTACCTGACCTCCAACTGGACGCTATACCGTGCCGAGCGTGAATTTGCGCAGGTTTTCTCGCGCCGCAAAGTGCGTTTGTGCCTGTTCCACGGACGTGGCGGTTCGGTAGGCCGAGGAGGTGGTTCCAGTTTCGACGCTATTTTGGCGCAACCTCCAGGCACCGTGAATGGTCAGATTCGTCTGACCGAGCAAGGCGAGATGATTCAAGGCCGCTACAAGGATGCGGACGTGGGCCGCTGGCATCTGGAGCTGTTTGTCGCTGCCACGCTGGAAGCCAGCCTGGGGTCACGCAAGGGCTCGTCCAATGACGACGAACATCTGGCTGCGTATGGTGACGCCATGGCCTGGATGTCCGAGCAGGCTCATCAAAGCTATCGCCAACTGGTCTACGGTACGCCGAACTTTGATCAGTACTTCTTCCAGTCCACGCCTATCAAGGAAATTGCTGGCCTGAATATCGGCTCGCGTCCTTCCTCGCGCAAGGCCACGCAAAGCATTGAAGACCTGCGCGCCATCCCCTGGAGTTTCTCCTGGGCGCAATGCCGTCTGCCTATTCCAGGTTGGTACGGCATGGGCACAGCCTTGAACCGCTATCTGGAATCGGGGCTGCCCAATGATGGCCTGAACCGCGCCAAACGTTTGGCCCAACTGCAAACCATGGCGCGCGACTGGGCCTTCTTCCGCACGCTACTGTCCAATATGGAGCAGGTGCTGGCCAAGACTGACCTGGATATCGGCCTGAAATACGCCGGTCTGGTCGAGGACGAGGAATTGCGCGAGACCATCTTCACGCAAATCCGTGACGAGTTCGAGCTGACACACCGGCTGTTCCGTGAAATCACCGGCCATGAACTGCTGGCGCACGATCAGGCTTTGCAAGATGCCCTGGCCGAACGCTTCGCCTACATTGACCCGCTGAACCACTTGCAGGTGGAACTGCTGCGCCGCCATCGCCGTCAAGGTGAAAAGGCCAACAAGCCCACACGCAGCGGTGTGAACAAGCAACACGTCATTCACCTGACGATCAACGGTATTGCGGCTGGCCTGCGTAACTCGGGCTAACTCCAAGCCATGGAAATTGGCCCTATTAATTACTTTTATAAATAAGCTAATTTCCAAAAGAAGTTAAGAGCGTACAATAAGCCATTACTACGCTTTCTGAAAAAGGCGTGATCCCTACCGGGGTCACGCCATATGGCTTATGGCGCTTGCAATCATCCTGGGAATTCTGACTGGCCTGTCGCTGGGCCTGACTGGCGCGGGTGGCGGTATTTTGGCCGTGCCCGCTTTGGTATTGGGCATGGGTTACAGCATGACGGCGGCCACGCCAGTGGCCTTGCTGGCTGTAGGCGCCGCCGCTCTGGTCGGCGCGCTGGATGGTCTGTACAAGCATATCGTGCGCTATAGAGCTGCCATGTTCATGGCTATCACGGGCGCTTTGGTCACGTCTTTGGGCGTACGCATCAGCCATGCCTTGCCGGAAAAAGTGCTGGTAACGCTGTTTGTCGCCATCATGCTGTGGATTGCCACCAAAATGCTGCGTCGTCCGGCGGCAACGGCCCATGCTCATACACCCTGTTGTCTGAACCCAGAAACCGGCCGCCTGCGCTGGACACCAGCAGGCACGGCCACCTTGGCTTCAATTGGTGCGGTAGCGGGTTTGTTTTCAGGCATGTTGGGCGTGGGCGGCGGCTTTCTGATCGTGCCTGCCCTGAAACGTTTCAGCGACCTGTCCATGCATAGCATTGTGGCTACATCCTTGATGCTGATCGCCCTGATTTCCCTGAGCGCGTCGGCCATGAGTCTGGCACACGGGGCGGAGATTCCCCTTAGCGGCTGGGTTTTTGTGGCCTCGGCCATGGGTGGCATGGTGATAGGCCGACAACTGGCCCCTCATATTCCTTCTGTGCGCTTGCAACAGGGTTTCAGCATCCTGACCGCTGTTGTGGCCCTGTCCATGCTGGCACGTACCTATCTGTTTTAAGCCGCGATTCTGTACACGCGCTCAAGCAACACCGGATACTTGGTTTTGAGCCAAGCGCCGCGCTTGGCTCAAAACTGCACATGCTTTACTCGCAAATACTGCCACCACCGTCTTGCGGATTCAGACGGTAATCGCTGAAAGAGCCGCCCTCACGCGGACGCACGGCGACAATGCGCTGAACAATATGGTCCGGATCGGCCCGGAAACCATGCTCATACGCCACGATATCCAGGTCCGCACACCAGCGCAGCAGCTCCCCCGGCTGCAACAGAAAGTCCGGATTACGCGGCGTGTTGTATTGCTCGTTGCCCACCCCAAAGGTTTCGTAAACCAGCACCCCACCTGGCTCCAGACTCTCCAGCAAAGTCGGCATCAAGGGGCGCCACAAGTACTTGGTCACCACCAGAGCATTGAACTTGCGCCCGGCAAAAGGCCAGGGACCGTTTTCGATATCAGCCTGGATAATTTCCCCGTAAGGCGAAGTCGCTGCCACCGCTTCCGGGTCCCGGTCTACACCGATCACGGTATTGCCACGCTCGGCCAACCAGCGGGCATTGCGCCCCCGACCACAGGCCACATCCAGGACTGTGCCCGGATTCGGAATCAAATGGGCCCATGCCTGTAACCAGGCGCTGGCCTGTCCCCTGTCGTTCATCCTTACCCCTTTGCTAAGCAGACAAAACGCCCATGGTAACGCAGCAGTGGGCAAGCTCAAGCACAGCACTGGCCTGGGCTACAATTGGCCCCGATTCCACGCTATTTTTTTGAGGGTGTATGAAAGTTCTGCTGCAAAAACCCATATTGCTGATGGCCGTTCTGTGCCTGCCTTTATGGTTTGTCTACGGCAACTTCATCCTGGCCGCTGCCACCTCCATCCTGATCGGGATGCTGGTGGGCATGATCCGCACCCTGCACCAAGTGACCCAGGCCAAGAAAGCCAGCGCCAAGAGCGCCGCCCCGGCTTCTTCCGAGACACCTAACGACAAGCCCAACTGACGCCATGAACGTACTGTCCGCCCCTGCCCTGCCACACGGTTTGCCTCCCCTGTCCGAGGAACTGAAGAAACACGTTGCACAGGTTAACGATTACTTGCTGGACCGCATTGCCGATGAAGGCGGTTTCCTGTCTTTCGACCAATGGATGCATCATGCGCTGTACGCCCCGCATCTGGGCTACTACACCGGTGGCAGCACCAAGTTTGGCAGCAATCAGCCCACGGGCGACTTTACGACGGCCCCCGAACTCTCCCCCCTGTTTGCTCAGACCTTGAGCCGTCAGGTCATGGAAGTGCTGGAAGGCAGCCAATCCCTGTCCATTCTGGAGTTTGGCGCGGGTAGCGGCGCTTTGGCCGAAGCGCTGATTACGGAGCTGCGCAAGCAAGGTATCGAGCCGCAGTATTCAATTCTGGAAGTATCGCCTGATTTGCGCGCGCGTCAGCAAGAGCGTCTGGCCCCCCTGCAAGCACAAGTGCAGTGGCTGGACAGCACACCGCACAGCTTCAAGGGTTGCGTGGTAGCTAATGAGGTTCTGGATGCCATGCCTGCCAGCCTGTTCACCTTTGATGTGGCTGGCAAGGTGCTGGAAGTAGGTGTCATTGCCGCAGACGACAGCACGGCCCAAGGCCTGCCAGCGCCTTTCTACCTGGCTACCCGCCCGGCTCCCGACCATCTGGCTTCGCTGGTGGCCGAGCGCGTGGAAGCGCAGCCCTTCTACCTATCCGAGATCAACCTGCAAGCCGAAGCCTGGGTGCGCAGCATGGGTACTTGGTTAAAGCAAGGCGCGGCCATTTTGATCGACTACGGTTTTCCGCAGCGCGAGTACTACCACCCGCAACGTGACAAAGGCACCTTGATGTGCCACTTCCGCCACTTTGCTCATGCCGAGCCCCTGGTGCTGGCTGGCTTGCAGGACATTACCGCCCACGTGGACTTCACCGCCATGGCGGATGCCGCCCTGGAGGCCGGTTTGGATGTGCTGGGCTATACCAGCCAGGCGCGCTTCCTGATGAATTGCGGCATCACCAACTTCCTGGCTTCTCCGCCGGAAGACCCATCGCCCGCCGTGCAACAGCAATGGGCACAGACCATGAGTGCCGCCAACAAGCTGCTGTCTGAAGCGGAAATGGGCGAACTGTTCAAAGTGCTGATTATTGGGCGCGATATTTCAGCCCCAGTGCTGGGCACAATGAGCGGAGATCGACGCGAGCGTCTGTAAAGCGGCCCTTGGGGAACTTCCTGAGGGCATTTCCCTCAAGAGCCATAAGCAGAGATCAGCAAACGGCAGGGTATATACCTTGCCATTTTTACGTAAAGCAACCGCGCCAGAACACTCCCACGAGACACCGCCCCCTAGACGAACACGCACTCAGCAGAAAAGAATAAGCGGCCTATTAGCCGCTTATTTTCTGAGTGTGCACTCTAGGCTGCTCACACATAGACTAAACAGACTGCTCCAAAGCTGCCAATCGAGCTGCGCGCACCGCTTCACGGATTTTGCCTGGCTCGGCCTTGTATCGAGCAGCAACTGCACCGGCATCCACACTGGCCATCACCTTTCGCAAGAAGTCCCATTCCAGCTCTGGAACGTCTTGCAGACAGGCCGCCGCACCGATCAGCTGAGTAAAGCGCTCTGGTTTGCGCAAGGCATCCAACGACTCCATGACTTGCAAGGCAGACTCCACGTCTGCACGAGGCTGCAACAAGGCAGGGCTGGCTAACAGCACTGGCAAAAGACGGGCCTGGTCGCGCCATTCAGAGGGTGCACGAATCTGTTCGGCCACCTGTCCTGGGGTGTCCGAAATATGGCACAGAACGGCAAAGCAGCTTGCCAGATCCAGACGCCTGTCTTTAGCGATCTGAACTTGCTCGCCCACCTGATCGCTGTAGCTCAAACCGGGCATGACACGCTCTAGTGCGCCGACCTCCCGCAGTACCTCGAACATGCGAGCGGGCTGCTGGGCAGATAAACCTTTCGCTATTTCCAGATAGATGCGCTCAGGCACCAGCTCGTCCACTTCACCCTGCTCGACCAGATCACGTGCCAGAGCCCAGGTATCGTCGGCCACGGTGAACTCGGAAAAGCGGGCGGCAAAACGTGCCAGACGCAGCAAGCGTACCGGGTCTTCGCTAAATGCGGTGCCCACATGCCGGAATAGACGGGCCTGCAAATCCGCCAAACCATTCAAGGGATCATGCAGATTCCCCGCCGCATCCACGGCCATGGCATTGATGGTCAGATCACGGCGACGCAAATCGTCCGCCAGGCTCACGTCTGTGCCGGTGTAAAAGGTAAAGCCTTTGTAGCCCCGGCCCGACTTGCGCTCAGTCCGGGCCAGGGCAAACTCTTCTTTGCTATGGGGATTCAGAAAGACCGGAAAGTCGCCACCTACGGGGACAAAACCTCGGGCAGCCAGGTCTTCGGGCCGGGCACCGACTACGACCCAATCCTTGTCACCCGCTGGCAGCCCCAGCAAGGCATCGCGAACCGCGCCACCCACCACATAGACCTGCAAACCTTCCAGAACAGGATCTGGCGGCCCCATCAGGGCCGCCAGCGCTGCTTGCTGTCTGTCATCAAGCATGGACGGGCTCATCAAGGCGAAATCGTACCCAAACGCCCTTTGAGGGACTGCGGCTGACCGCTGAACATCATGGCGTAATAGGTCGCGTTGGAGAGCACGTTTTTCACGTACAAGCGCGTTTCGGTAAAGGGAATGGTTTCGGCAAAAATAGCCCCTTCCACCGGAGTGTTCAAGCGCGAGCGCCACTGGCGGGGACGTCCTGGCCCTGCGTTATAGCCTGCCGATGCCAAGACCTGCGAGCCATCCAGCTGCCCCAGAACCATGTTCAGGTAATTGGTACCCAGCACCGTGTTCACCTCGAACTCGTTCACACGGGAGGGAGAGAAGTCGCGCATATCGATCTTGTTGGCCACCCATTTGGCGGTGGCAGGCATCAGCTGCATCAAGCCCGACGCCCCGACTCCCGAGCGTGCATCGGTAATGAAGCGCGATTCCTGACGGATCAGGCCATACACCCAGGCCGGGTCCAGATTGATGGACTTGGCCTGCTCGGTTACGCGGCCTTCAAAGGGCGCGATAAAGCGCTGGCTGAAGTCGATCTCGTTCTTGGTCAACAGGGAGGTATTCACCACGCGATCATAGATATGCTGCTCGCGCGCGAACTCGGCTGCTGCACGCAACTGTCTGTCGTTCATGCCACGCAAGGCAAAGTTCCACTCGGGTACCGCTTCCGGACGCCAACCCAGCTTGAACAGCTCCACCGCACGCAGCAAGCCCGCATTGGTACGCGCATCCTGCATGTCCAACGGCGTCAAAGGCTGTGGCTGAGGGGGCAAGGACGGTGTCAGACCCAACTCTTCCGTGGCCAGCTGACCGTAGAAGTTCAGATCACCCACAATGGACTGGAACTTGGCACGAGCCTGATCTTTATGACCCAAGGCTTCATGGGCACGCCCCGACCAGTACACCCAAACCGGCTCGGCCTTTTGCGCATCGTTCATCTTGTCGATGGCGGCAGAGACATGCTTCCACTCGATGGTGCCCTGACGCAACTCGGCGCGCACTTGCCAGGCATTGTTGTAATCCGTCATGGGGGTACGACCGGAGCGGCGATACCATTTGGCCGCATCGTCTTCCACCCGCAAGGCACTGATCAGACCAAACTGGCCCCACACCCAATTCAGGTTTTCCTGAGGGATTTTGCCGGCCCAGGTACGGTCGATATAGGCCGCTGCAGCATCACGCTGACCACGACCCAGACGGGACAAGGCCAAGGACACCAGCTCCGGATTGACCGAACTGTTGTTCACATTACGATCCAGCCACTTCTGCGGCGAAGCCATCAAAGCGGTGTAATCCTTCATTTGCGGCGCAGTGAAGATAATCGCAGCCAGGCGGCGGGCCTGGGATGTGCGGTTATTTTCCAGAGCATCACGCATCAGATCACGGACCTGATTCTTGCTGATCACTTTACGGGCGTACAACTGGTCCAGTGCCGACCAGCAGGCCTGGCTTGGAGAGAACGACGCCAGCAAGTCCTGCACATCCACAGGCTGACCGGCCACGTTCTCTGCCGACGCTACTGCACACTTCACAGCCGAGGTAGGGGCGTGAACGGGGGCCAGCTCACGCACCAAAGCATAGTTGCCGGTACGCGCGGCCGCCACAATCCAGTCGGACTTCAGGCGATTTTCCAGATATTCGTCTTGATTGCCGCTCAGGAACAAACGAATTTGCTCATCGGGCACGGGCGTGGTCGTATCCTGCAAAATCCGACGCAAGCGCCAGTATTCGGCGTAAGAACCCAGAACAGGATCATTCGCGGCAACCGGAGCCAGAGCATCGAGCGCCGTCCAGCGCTTGGCCTGCATGGCATCACGGGCGTCAATCAAAGCCTGACGGGCCGTTGGCGGCACAGGCGGGACGCTATCCCAGCGGCGCACGGCTTCTTTGGCAGGCTGCAACACGACAGCTTGCTTGGCAACGGCAGGATCCGGGGAATGGGTCTGGGCTTGCGGCGACTGCGACCCCGCACAGCCGACCAAACCCAGAGCAAACACCACCAAAGCGCTCAAGGGCGGGCGAGGAAGCATGGATGCCATGCCCCAAGCTGGTGTTTTCTGGTACTTTAGCTGGTTGATACCCATAGTGACGGCCTTTAGAAAATCACCCATGATTCAGAACGTAGAGCATAACGCAGCCGCGCTGCGCACGCGACTAAAAGACCTGCGAGCCGGGCAGCCCTCCATCGACACCAACCGGGGCGCTTTGCTGATCCGGGGCCGTCTGTTTACCTGGCTGGCTACCAACCGCAGCCGCCTGCGTGAACAGGGCCGTGCCGAACCCACCACCATTGCCGCTTTCTGGCCTATGGCCCAGGAGCCGGACTTGCGCCCACTGCTGCTTCAATGGGTGGAAGAGGAAGGCATCAATGTCTGTTTGCCCGTTGTCAAAGAGGCCGATGCCCCTTTGAGCTTTGTCGAGTGGACACCCGAGACCGAAATGGAAAAGGGTCGCTACGGCATCGAAATCCCCATTTCCACTAAAACCATGCAACCGGATATTGTCCTGGTCCCCACCCTGGGCTACACCAGACAGGGTGATCGTCTGGGGTATGGCAAGGGTTACTACGACCGGACCTTGGCGGCGCTGAAAGAACAAAACCACGCTTTTACCAGCATTGGTATTGCCTGGGCAGTGGGCGATTTATCTGGCCAGGCCTACCAGCCCGCCCCGCACGATCAACGCCTGGACAGTATTCTGACTGATAAAGGCTGGGCTGTGCCTGCTCCGGAACTATAAGTAACCCGCTACCACAAACTGTTTAATCGAGAACTCTGTTTACAAAGCAGTCGATCAAACCGGAAAAAGTCCAGGCCATATAGCCGCTCCATAAAAAAACCCGCCAAGACCTCTGGCGGGTTTTTTATTGAACATCTGAGAGCCTAGCGCCAGGTCAGATTCGGCAAGATAGCCATGCTCGCATCTGCCCCGTTCAGGGTGTACATGTGAATGCCAGGAGCGCCGCCATCGAGCAGGTCCTGACACAAGCGTGCCACCACATCGATACCGAAAGCACGAATCGATGCACGATCATCACCAAAATCGGCCAGTCGCAGGCGAATCCAGCGCGGCACTTCTGCACCGCACATGGTCGAGAACCGCAGCAACTGCGACGAGTTGGTAATGGGCATGATGCCCGGTGTGATCGGAATCGTGACTCCTTGCGCCTGGGCTCGCTCAACAAAGCTGAAATACGAGTCCGGGTTGAAGAAGTACTGCGTGATCGCACCGTGCGCACCTGCCTTGACCTTGTTCACAAAGTGACCCAGGTCGTCGCTAAAGCCTGTGGCCTGAGGGTGCATCTCGGGATAAGCGGCCACTTCGATATGGAAGTGTTCGCCATAGTTTTCACGAATGAATGACACCAGATCGCTGGCATAGCGCAGTTCGCCCGCGTCACCACCCATACCCGAAGGCAAGTCACCGCGCAGGGCCACGATACGTCGTATGCCCTGATCGCGGTAATTGTCCAGCATCTCGCCAAGCTGCGCGGGTGCCGTACCAATGCACGACAAGTGCGGTGCGACATCAAAGCCCAGTTTTTGCAGCAGTGCTACCGCATCGACCGTGCCAGCACGGGTGGAGCCACCGGCTCCAAACGTCATGCTGACATAGGCGGGGTTCAAGCCCATCAAGGACTTGGCGGTGCGCACCAGTTTTTCCTGCGCCGCGATATCTCGCGGCGGGAAAAACTCCAGGCTCAAGGTTTGCTTGTTGCTCATTTCATTAACAATCCCGACAGCAGCCCGGAAACCAGACTGTAGACGATCGCCCCAATCACGGCCCACCAGAAGCCTTCAACCTGGAAGCCTTTGAGGATGGAGCCCGCAAACCAGAACACCAAGGCGTTGAGCACCAGAAGGAACAAGCCCAACGTCACAATAGTGATGGGCAAGGTCAGCACAATCAGCAAAGGTTTGACCAAGGTATTGAGTAGGCCCAGTACCAGCGCAGCGATCAGTGCCGAGCCAAACGAGGCAACCGTAATACCAGGCAGGATGTAGGCGACAACCAGCAGGGCAACAGCATTCAGGATCCAGACAAGTAGCAAAGTCATGATAGGGCTCCAAGAATAGGCGTCCGAAGACGCCGGTGCGTTTTAGTAGCGGTAGTGCTCAGCCTTGAAAGGCCCTTGCACAGGTACGTTGATGTAATCCGCCTGCGCCTGAGACAAGGTCGACAAGTTCACACCCAATTTCTTCAAGTGCAAACGAGCGACTTTTTCGTCCAGATGCTTGGGCAGTACATATACTTTACCCGTTTCGTAGTTCTCGCCACGAGTGAACAGTTCAATTTGTGCAATGGTCTGGTTCGTGAACGAAGCCGACATCACAAAAGAGGGGTGGCCAGTAGCACAACCCAGGTTCACCAGACGGCCCTTGGCCAGCAGAATGATGCGCTTGCCATCAGGGAAAATGATGTGATCAACCTGAGGCTTGATCTCTTCCCACTCCAGATCTTCCACCGAGGCCACGTCAATTTCATTGTCGAAGTGACCGATATTGCACACGATGGCCTGATCTTTCATGCGTTCCATGTGCGAGCGGTCGATCACGTGGTAGTTACCGGTGGCAGTCACGAAGATGTCAGCCTTGTCGGCGGCTTCTTCCATGGTCACAACGCGGTAGCCTTCCATCGAGGCTTGCAGGGCGCAGATAGGGTCAATTTCGGTAACCCAAACCTGGGCGCGCAAGGCGGCCAGTGCTTGAGCACAACCTTTACCCACGTCACCGAAGCCGCAAACCACGGCGATCTTGCCAGCAACCATCACGTCGGTAGCACGCTTGATACCGTCTACCAGGGACTCGCGGCAGCCGTACAGGTTGTCGAACTTGGACTTGGTCACCGAGTCGTTCACGTTGATGGCAGGGAAAGCCAGTTCGCCTTTCTTGGCCATCTGGTACAGACGGTGCACGCCTGTGGTGGTCTCTTCGGTCACACCCTTGATTTGGGCCAGACGGGTGGAGTACCAGGTTTTGTCGTTTTGCAGACGGGCACGAATGGAGGCGAACATGACGCGCTCTTCTTCGCTGCCGGGATTGTCCAGAACGGACAGGTCTTTTTCTGCACGGGCACCCAGGTGCAGCAACAAGGTAGCGTCGCCACCGTCGTCCAGAATCATGTTGGCCTGCTCACCGGGCCAATCGAAAATGTCGTGGGCGTATTGCCAGTATTCTTCCAGGGTTTCGCCCTTGACGGCGAATACAGGCACGCCAGATGCGGCAATGGCAGCGGCAGCGTGATCTTGAGTGGAGAAGATATTGCACGATGCCCAGCGCACTTCAGCGCCCAGGGCAGTCAGGGTTTCAATCAGAACCCCAGTTTGGATTGTCATGTGCAAACTGCCGGCAATGCGCGCGCCCTTCAGGGGCTGGGAGGCAGCAAATTCCTCGCGGGTGGCCATCAGGCCAGGCATTTCGGTCTCGGCAATGGTCAGCTCGCGGCGGCCCCATTCAGCCAAGGAAATATCGGCAATTTTGTAATCGGTAAAAGTCACAGTCGGGCTCCGTTATACGGCACGCAGACTGCAGGGAGAGCAAATGAATTCTCACCAGCAGCCCGCCATGCAGGTCGTGGTGAGCGTCGTTCTCCAAGGTGGATACCACCTATCCATGCCCCGAGCCTGGCAAGACCGTAAGTCTTGTCGCAACGCCCCTCGAGGATGGCAAATGAATGTGGGTGATTGTACTCGTTTGGATCGTCTTGGGAAGACAGCTCCACGGGTAAAAATCATAATTTCTTCTCATGAGACTGGCACTTGCCCGTCCCACCCAGCGTTGCTGGCTGACTGGTTTCCCGGCCCCGACAACGCTGTCAAACTGCAGCAAAGCGCCGCCCGCAAGCGGCCTTTGCCTATCCGCACATCGCTTAGATAGCCTGACGCAAAGCCTGGGCCTTGTCCGTGGCTTCCCAGCTGAACTCGGGTTCGCTGCGGCCAAAGTGACCGTAGGCAGCAGTCTTGGTGTAGATGGGACGCTGCAGATCCAGCATTTCGATGATGCCGCGTGGGCGCAGGTCGAAATGTTGACGAACCAGCTTGGCGATCTCGGTGTCCGGGATCACGCCTGTGCCTTCGGTGTAGATGGTGATATTGATAGGCTCGGCCACACCAATGGCGTAGCTCAGTTGCACCTGACACTGGCGGGCCAGACCGGCCGCCACAATGTTCTTGGCCACGTAACGAGCGGCGTAGGCAGCGGAACGGTCCACTTTGGAGGGGTCCTTGCCGGAGAAAGCACCACCGCCGTGAGGGCATGCGCCACCGTAGGTATCCACAATGATCTTGCGACCAGTCAGACCGCAATCGCCTTGAGGGCCACCAATCACGAACTTGCCGGTGGGGTTCACCAGGAAGCGGGTTTTCTCGGTCAGCAGGTCCGAAGGGAAGCATGGACGAATGATGTGTTCGATCACAGCTTCGTGAATGTCTTTCTGGGACATTTCAGGCGCGTGCTGAGTGGACAGCACCACAGTGTCCACTTCGGTAGGACGGCCATCCACGTAGCGGAAGGTCACCTGGGATTTGGCGTCAGGGCGCAACCAGGGCAGACGGCCATCTTTGCGCAGCTCGCTCTGGCGCTGCACCAGACGGTGTGCGTACCAGATAGGAGCAGGCATCAGATCAGGGGTTTCGTCGCACGCGTAGCCAAACATCAGCCCCTGGTCGCCAGCGCCCTGGTTCAGCAACTCTTCTGGGCTGCGATCCACACCTTGGGCGATATCGGGCGACTGCTTGTCATAGGCCACCAGAACGGCGCAGGACTTGTAATCAATGCCGTAATCGCCATTGTCATAGCCAATGCGCTTGATGGTGTCACGGGCAACCTGGATGTAATCCACGTTGGCGTGCGTGGTGATCTCGCCAGCCAGCACCACCAGACCGGTATTGCACAAGGTCTCGGCAGCAACACGTGCCTGAGGATCTTGCTCGAAAATAGCGTCCAGGATAGCGTCGGAGATCTGGTCAGCTACCTTGTCGGGGTGGCCTTCAGAAACGGATTCGGATGTAAAGAGAAAGTCGTTGTTGTTCACAGCGTAGCTTCCTTGAATAAGGGCTGATAATCAGCACGAGGTTGAACAAACTGCGTTGCACCTCGAAGCCAGCGATGTGGATACGATAGACGGGGCGCGACGCTTTAGCGGTTTATAGTGGGCAGTTTGCTGCCCGATCGCTCCGCAAGTTGTCGTTTAACTCAGCGATACAATCCATTTTAAGCGAAAATACGTATTTATTTCAGCAAAACTTCACACTAAAGGATTGCCTGGCCCATGCTCGCGGCACTTTTACGTCTGATGGCTCGTCTGCCTTTACCCGTTCTTCATGGGCTGGGCAAAGGAATCGGACGCCTGATTTACGCTTTTCCCGGACGCTACCGCCGCCGTCTGCAAAGCCACTGCCGACAAGCGGGTTACGACTCCCCCGCATTTTTCCGGCAAGCGGCCGGACAAACCGGCGCCATGATTCTGGAAACACCGCGCGTCTGGTTGTATCCGCAAGCCTGTCTGGCCCGCTGCACCGTCGATGATGTGGCCTTGCTGGAAGCCACCCATGCCGAAGGACGCGGCGTGCTGTATCTGACCCCGCACTTGGGTTGCTTTGAGATTACGGCACGTTATCTGGTGGGTTTAGGCCCACTGACCGTGATGTTTCGCCCACCACGCCAGGCCGTACTGGAACCCCTGATGGTGGAGTCACGTGAACTGCCCGGCCTGCATGCCGTCCCCGCCAATATGAAAGGCGTGCGTGAATTTGTCCGCGCGTTTCGCAAAGGTGAATCGGTAGGCATGTTGCCCGACCAGGTTCCCAGCGGTGGCGATGGCGTATGGGCACCCTTTTTTGGCCGCCCTGCCCTGACCATGACACTGGCTGGCAAGCTGGCCCGTCAGTCCAATGTGCCTGTGATTGTGACCGCTGCCGAGCGCCTGCCTAAAGGGCGCGGCTGGCATATTCACACCTTGCGCCTGCCCGAGCCGTTGCCCGAAGACCCGACGGAACTGGCCACCCTGATCAACGAATCCATGGAAAGCTTGATACGCCGTTTCCCCACCCAGTATCTGTGGGGCTATAACCGCTACAAGATTCCCCACGATGCGCCCCCTTTGCCTGGCGATACCACCCCATGAGTTTTAATTCTTACCCGCTGCTCAAATCCGTTTTCACCTACTTTGGCCGTGCCTCGGTACGCACGCGCCAGCGTTGGGGTGCTGTGCTGGGCGGGCTGGTGCATCGCTTTGCCTCCCGCCGCCGTCATATCGTGCGTACCAATCTGGATCTATGCTTTCCAGGCACGCCCGAGAGCACCCGTCGCGAGTGGGAAAAACAGCACTTTCGCCTGCTGGCCCAATCCTATCTGGACCGGGGCCTGCTCTGGTTTGGTTTGCCCAGCACTATTCTGAACACTCTGCACCTGACGGGCGAAGAACACATCACCCAGGCTCTGGAACAGGGTCGCAAGGTCATGCTGCTGGTGCCTCACTTTCTGGGTATGGATGCGGCGGGTACACGCCTGTCCATGTCCATCTCGCCCTTGGTTGCCTTTTACACTCCCCAACGCGACCCCCATGTGGATCGCCTGATGTACGAAGGCCGTAGCCGCTTCTCCTCCGTCCCGCTGATTTCTCGCAAAGACGGCATTCGCGGTCTGATGCGTGCGCTGCAAAAGGGCCAGCCGATTTATTACCTACCTGATATGGACTTCGGCACCAAGGGCTCGGCCTTTGTGCCCTTTTTCAATGTCCCGGCGGCCACGCTCTTGTCCACAGCCCAGATCGCACGCAACCAGGACGCGCTGGTGATTCCGGTTATTTCCCGCGTGGACGCCGAGACTGGTCACTACCATATTCAGGTGCTGGAACCCATGTCCGACTTTCCGGGTGAAGGCAGCCTGGAAGAAGCCACGGAACGCATGAATGCCCTGATCGAAAAATATGTGCGCGAGGACCCGCCGCAGTATTATTGGGTACATCGACGCTTCAAAACCCGTCCTGAAGGTCAACCCGGCATCTACTAGGCCCCATCATGCACAGCCCCACCACACTCCAGCCCGCTTCCTCGCTTTGGCGTTTCAGCAAAATGCACGGCGCGGGCAATGACTTTGTCATGCTGGATGGTGTGACGCAGCACATCGAACTGACACCTGAACGAGCCCGCGCCCTGGCTGATCGCCACTTCGGGATTGGTGCCGACCAGATCCTGCTGGTCGAGGCCGCCACCGAAGCAGAGGCCGATTTCCGCTATCGCATCTTCAATGCGGACGGCAGTGAGGTGGAACATTGCGGCAACGGCGCACGTTGTTTTGTGCGCTTTGTGCATGAGCAAGGCCTGTCCTCGGCCAACCCTTTGCGGGCGCAAATCCGCACCGGCATCATCAGCCTGAATGACGACCCGCAACGCGGCGTGGATGTCATGATGGGCACCACCCGCTTTGCGCCTGCCGATGTGGGTTTTGACAATAAGGGCCTGGAAACGCGCGCCCAAGGCGAAGACACGCTGTGGCTCTTGCCGGTGCCCGATCAAGCCGCCCCCGTTGCCCTGTCACTGGTCTCGATTTCCAATCCCCATGCCGTGCAGGTCGTGGACGATGTGAAACAGGCCCCGGTTGCCACGGTAGGCCCCTTCATCGAATCCCACCCCCGTTTTGCCCACAAAGTGAACGCGGGTTTCATGCAAGTTATTGATCCCCACCACATCAAGCTGCGCGTCTACGAGCGCGGCGCCGGTGAGACCCTGGCCTGCGGTACAGGCGCGTGTGCGGCTGTGGTGGCAGGCATACGGCGGGGATTGCTCCAAAGCCCGGTTGTCGTTGATACTCGTGGAGGCAGTCTGCGCATTGAATGGGACGGACAGGCGCTACGCATGAGCGGCCCGGCCCAAACCGTCTTTACCGGACAAGTCGATATAGATGCACTGTGTGCGTCCCTAGCCAGAAAGGAAACCTTCTAGACATGGATACCCCCAACAGCCTTAGCGCCGTGGAAGTGGCCCAGTTTTTGAAAGCCAACCCTGATTTCTTCGACGCGCATGCCGATGTTTTTTCCAAACTGATGGTGCCGCACCCCCATCAAAGCCGCGCTATTTCACTGGGCGAGCGCCAGATCATGCTGCTGCGCGAGCGCGGCAAGAAAACCGAGCGCCAACTGGCCACGCTGGTCGCCAATGCCCGTGGCAATGAAAAAATTTCGCGCCAACTGCACCAATGGAACTGCCAGATGCTGGCCGAGTCCGACCCGGCAGCCCTGCCCGCACTGATCTGCAGCAGTCTGGAGCGCATCTTTGAAATGCCCGTTGTCCGTCTGCACTGCTGGAATCCGGACGAAGTGCTGGCTGACGACGCCCTGGTCAGCTGGGCCTACACCTTGATCAACCCCTATTGCGGCGCTCGACGCGAACAGGATTTTCTGGCCGATTTGCAGCAAGACGCGCAATCGGTGGCCATTGTGCCCTTGACGTTTCCGGAGTCGGACACCCTGTTTGGTCTGCTGGTTCTGGGCTCGCCTGAAGCCACGCGTTTTACGGCCGATATGGGTACGGACTTTCTGGAAGGCATTGGCGAATTGTGCAGCGCCGCCCTGCAGCGTTTGTACAAGCCCAGCAGTGTTGATCAAAGCGAATGTCCGGCCTGAAAAAACAAGATCACTCCCCTTCTGGGGACACGCCTCAAAAGCAGCCAGCCGCCCCCCAGGCCCTCAGCCCGGCCATGCAAAGCTGGCTGCATCAACTAAGCCACGAAAAACGCTATTCGGAACACACCCTTAGTGCGTACCGTAATGATTTGCGCCACTTGCTGGCGCAGTACCCAGGTACAGACCCCGACACACTGACTCAAAGCCAGTTGCGACAGGCTGCCGCCCGCTTGCATGCGCAGGGCCTGGCACCACGCAGCCTGGCCCGCATTCTGGCAGCCTGGCGTGGCTACTATCAAGCGCGCACTAAAGAACTGGGTTGGCCCTTGAACCCTGCAGCCAGCCTGAAGGCACCCAAGATAGGCCGCCCTCTGCCCAAGGCCTTGTCCGTAGACCAAACCCAGCAGCTATTGGACCGCCCCACCGCCCCCATTCAGGACGACCCGGTCAGCTGGCGCAATCAAGCCATGTTTGAATTGTTTTATTCCAGCGGACTGCGTTTATCCGAGCTGGTCAGCCTGGACACGCACTATCACCAGGACGCGCACTACCAGTCCAAGAGCTGGTTACTGCTGGATGATCGTGAGCTGGTGGTCAGTGGCAAAGGCGGCAAGACGCGCCGCCTGCCTGTCGGAGAGAAAGCGCTACATGCCTTGCAGCAGTGGCTGGAAAAGCGCCCGGCTTTGGCATCACTGGCGACCAGCGCAGATGCCAGTGCGGCCCTGTTTCTGGGTGCCCGTGGAGCCCGCATTCACCCACGTGTGGTGCAGCAAGAACTGGAAAACTATGCCCGCGCCAGCGGCCTGCCGGTGCATGTCCACCCGCACAGCTTGCGTCACAGCTTTGCCAGCCATTTGCTGCAATCAGCACAAGACTTGCGGGCGGTGCAGGAACTATTGGGTCATACCAATATTTCCACGACTCAGATTTATACCCGTCTGGACTTCCAGCATCTGGCCCAGGCTTACGATCAGGCCCACCCTCGGGCACAACGCAAGAACCGGGCCAGTGACAAGCCGGAGGAGTGAATCAGGGCTGCAAGGCCTTGACCAACTGGTCTGTATTCGAGCGCATCATGCCCAGGTAGGTATCCACGCCCGAGCCTGGGGCTCCCAAAGCATCGGAATACAAGGTGCCGCCGACTTTGGCGCCGGTCTCCCGTGCCACTTGCTCGACCAGTTTTGCGCTGACCGTGTTTTCCACAAAAATGGCCTGAATCTGCTCGCTACGCGCTTGCTGGATGATCTGCGCAATATCACGGGCTGAAGGCTCCGCCTGGCTGGATACCCCCACCAAGGGAATGAAACGGATGTCGTAAGCCTTGCCCATATAAGAGAAAGCATCGTGCGAGGTAATGACCTTGCGCTTTTCTACCGGCACCGCCTGCAGGCGGGTTTTGATGGAATCGTCCAGCTCCTGAATGCGCTGTGCGTAATCCTTGGCGCGACGCTGGTAGTACTCGGCATTGGCCGGATCAGCCTGCTCCAGACCTTTGCTGATATTACGAACATAGATCTGTGCCAGGCCCAGGCTTTGCCAGGCGTGGGGGTCCTGGCTGCCGTGCTGATGACTATGGTCATGCCCGCCGTGGGACTGTGTATCCTCTTTGGCGTGGGTCTGCTCATGGTCGTGGGCATGCTCAGGTTCGGAGTCGTGACCGTGGTCATGGTCATGGTCATGGTCATGGTCATGGTCATGACCAGCATGATCCTCGTGTCCGCCACCTTCAAATGCCAAAGGCGTAATACCTTCTGTCGCCACGACTTGCGGCCCTTTATAGCCTGCTGCCTGCTGCAAGCGTGGCAACCAGGTCTCGAACTCCAGACCATTGATCACCAGCAGTTGCGCGTTAGCCAAGGTCTTTGCATCACTGGGACGCGGCTCAAACGAATGGGCATCCCCATTGGCGGGCACAATCGTGCTGGCCATAACCTTGTCGCCGCCTATCTCCTTGACCATATCGTTCAAAATCGAGAAGCTGCTGACCACACGCAAAGGCTCCGCCTGCACCGACAGGCTGGCCGCCAGCAAGCCCAGGGCCAGCACCGTGCGGCCTGAGTAAATGTCTCGCATTTTCATCAATCGTGCTCCAAGAGAGAGGCCATGCGCCGACGCCGTGCACGCCATTGGGAATAAGCACGCAGCAAACCGCCTTGGGGGCCAAAGGTGATAGAAAGAAAATAGAAGGCGCCGGCTGCCAAAATAATCGCGGGCGAAGCAGGCACGTTGTAGTAGTACGAGAACAGCAGGCCCAGATAGGCGCTGATCATGCCCAGCAAGGCCGCCACCAGCATCTGACGACCAACGGAATACACCCAGAATCGGGCCGAGGCAGCGGGCAGCATCATGATCCCCACCACCATCAAGGTTCCCAGCACCTGGAAGCCAGCCACCAGCGTGATGACCAGCATGAACAAGAACAACATATGGACGACGGAACCGCGCCCGCCTTGCGTGCGCAAAAAGATCGGGTCCATGCACTCCAGCACCAGAGGCCGGAACACCAAAGCCAGAATAATCAGCGTAACCGTCGTGCTGCTGGTCACCAGCAACAAGGAGGCATCATCCAGGCCCAGCACCGTGCCAAACAGCACATGGATCAAATCCATATTGGAGCCGCGCAAGGACACCAGCAGCACCCCCAGCCCCAGGGATACCAGGTAGAAGGCCGCAAAACTGGCGTCCTCCCGTTGTGGTGTCAGGCGGGCCACCAGTCCGGCCAGCAAGGCGACAACCAGACCGGTAATCATGCCGCCTATGGCCATCGCGCTTAAAGACAGGCCCGCCGTCAGAAATCCAACCGCCACACCGGGCAGGATGGCATGTGCCATGGCATCGCCCATCAGGCTCATGCGGCGCAACACCAGGAATACCCCCAAAGGTCCGGCCGCTGCAGCCAGGGCGAAAGAACCAGCCAGTGCGCGCTTCATGAAACCAAAGTCCATGAAGGGGCCAAACAGCACATCAATCAGCGCCATCATAGGTAGTCCCCCGCACACAAATGGCGAGCCAGATGCAGGTTCTCGGGAGTTAGCACCGCTTCAGTTTCCCCCCAACCCACTACCTGACCGGCAAGCAGCACGGTTTGCGGAAAACAGCTACGCACCATATCCAGATCATGCAGCACGGCCATCACGGTACGGCCCTGTTTGTGCCAGTCCAGAATCAGGTTCATCAATTCGTCCGAGGTTGCGCGGTCCACCGCAGCAAACGGCTCGTCCAGCAACAAGATCTGGGCGTCCTGCATGATCATGCGGGCAAACAGGGCTCGCTGTAATTGCCCACCCGACAAAGTGCCAATGGAGCGACGCGCAAAGTCGGCCAGCCCCACCTGCTCCAGCGCATGACCAATGCGTTCGTGCTCGGCTTTGGGGAAACCACCCCAGGCGCCCACGCGCTTCCAGGCTCCCATGGCCACCAGATCATGCACCGTCACCGGAAAACTTTTGTCCAGATCGCCCATCTGCGGCAACAAGGCCAGCTGATTCAGAAAACCGCTGTCGACAGCAATGCGCCCTTTCAGGGGATTGATCTGCCCGGTCAGCCCTTTGAGCAAGGTGGATTTACCAGCACCGTTAGGCCCGACGATAGCCGTCAAAGAGCCTCGGTTAAAACAGCCGCTGATATCACGCAGAGCGATTTTGTCTTTCCAGCCCAGCGCGACATGCTCGAGTTCGATCAAGGTTTGATGTGAACTCATGCCCTTACCACGCGCCCAATGCCCAGGCGGTCAGTAGCCACAGGGCTCCTGCCACGCACAAAGCGCCCAGTACGCGCTGTCCGGCCGAGGCCAGCAAGAGCGAACGACGAGGTGCCGGACTGCGGAAAGTCGAGGGAAATTGAGGACAGGACATGAAACAGGGATAATGCGGCTAGATTGGGAATAATTTAATTTTCCAAAGATGTTATAACATAACAAACAACCCATCAAGCGCCATGCCTGTACATATTCTTACGCCCAACGCCATTGAAGATCAGCTCGCTACCGCTGAACAGCTTTGTCTGGAACGCGGTAAACGGCTGACTTCAATTCGCCGCCAGGTGCTGGAAATCCTGATTCAGGCCCAGCGCAGTTTGCGCGCCTACGAACTGCTGGATCTGGTTCGCGAGTTCCAGCCCGGCGCCAAACCCCCTACCGTTTACCGCGCCCTGGACTTTCTGACTGAAGAAGGCCTGATCCACCGCCTGGATGCCGTCAATGCCTGGACGGCCTGTGTGGATGCCGGCGGCCACCCGCACGACTTGCTGATTGTCTGCACCCAGTGCGGCACCGTGGTGGAGCTGTGCGCTCCGGACCTGAGCCAAAGGCTGGCCGACTGTGTGCGCGGAGCGGGCTTTGCCCTGTCCGGCCACGAAACTGAACTGCGCGGCCTGTGCCAACGTTGCGTTGCAGCTAAAAACGAGCGAAAACCCTTATCTGCCCCCTAAAACGTGGTATTTTGCCGCCAATCGGTATATATTCCCCGATCTATTGGCAAACCTCTGTGAATTTTTACAGATCACCGTTTGCCCAACAGGCAAGGCTGTGATGTAATCGCACGTTGTTTTCGTGCGGAGCAGATGGGTGCAGGAAGCCGCGGTTGGTGCCGTGCCTTGTACCTTTCGCCCGCCACTGCGAGGCATGTTTATGAACGCGGCATCAGATCTGAACAACATGGTTCCAGTCACTGTTCTGACTGGTTTTTTGGGCGCTGGTAAAACCACGCTGCTCAAGCGCATCCTGAGCGAATATCACGGTCGACGCATTGCCGTCATCGAAAACGAATTCGGGCCCGAAGGTATCGACAACGAACTGTTGGTGCAGGACTCCGAAGAAGAAATCGTTGAACTGAGCAATGGTTGCGTATGCTGCACCGTGCGTGGTGACCTGATGCGCACCCTGAATGATTTGCGCGTTCGCCGCCAGGCAGGCGAACTGAAGTTCGAGCGCGTCATCATCGAGACCACCGGCATGGCTAACCCCGGCCCGGTCTGCCAGACCTTCTTCATGGACGATGATATTGCCGACTACTATCGGCTGGACGCGGTCATCACGGTCGTGGATGCCAAACACGGCATGGCCACACTGGACCAGCAAGAAGAAGCTCAAAAACAAGTTGGTTTTGCGGACCGCCTGCTGATCTCCAAAAAAGATCTGGTCAACGATGTGGATTACGAGGCCCTGCGTGCCCGTCTGATCCGCATCAACCCGCGAGCCACGATTACGCCGGTTCACTTCGGTGAAACCGACATCAAGGATTTGCTGGAAGTCAGCGGTTTCAACCTGAATTCCATTTTGGACATTGATCCTCAATTCCTGGCAGAGCAACACCCCGATGCGGCGGACGGCCATGATCACCACCACGATCATGCCCACGGCGACGAAGGCGAGTGCGGTCCGGGCTGCGGACACGATCACCATCATCACCACCACGAGCACGCAGCTCACAATGACGAGATCGGGGCTTTCGTGTTCCGTTCGGACCGTCCTTTCGACCCCGAGCGTTTGGAAGATTTCCTGTCGGGCATTGTCCAGGTATTTGGACCAGATCTGATGCGCTACAAGGGCATCCTGTATCTGAAGGGCATCAATCGCCGTATGCTGTTTCAGGGCGTACACATGATGATGAGCGCCGAGCCTGGCAATGCCTGGCTGGCCAAAGATAAAAAGGGCACCAAGCTGGTCTTTATTGGCCGCAAATTGCCACAAGACATATTCACCCAGGGCCTGGAGAATTGCCTGGTTTGAATTAATAATTATTCAGTAAATGCGGAGCGATTGCGCGTGACGACAGTTACAGGCTCCCAGACGTCAACAAGAGGTAAGCATCATGGCAACTAAGTCACATGACAGTACTACAACCCTGCTGACCGAGCAGGAGCTTTTGGCGATGCCTGAGTCAGACTACATGAACGCCGCCCAGCTGGAGTTTTTCAAGCATCGCTTGCGCCAGCTGGAGCAAGACATTCTGGCCAACGCGGGTGCTACAACGGAAAACCTGCGTGAAACCCAGTTCGTTCCTGACCCGGCTGACCGTGCCACGATCGAAGAAGAACACGCTCTGGAGCTGCGTACCCGCGACCGCGAACGCAAACTGCTCAAGAAAGTGCAACAGTCCATCGCTCTGATCGATTCGGGCGAATACGGCTGGTGTGAGGAAACTGGCGAGCCCATCGGCCTGCCACGTTTGCTGGCACGCCCAACGGCTAACCTGTCTCTGGAAGCCCAGGAGCGTCGCGAGAAGCGTCAGAAGATGTTTGGGGATTGATAGGCGGCAAGGCCCATCACCCTGATAAAAAGCCCGCCCGATCATTCTGGCGGGCTTTTTTGTGGGTCACCCAACTCGATCCAACCCACTTGTGTACGCTGCTGAAAATAAGCAGGCTCAAAAAAGCCGGCTGCGTCTACCGCTAGCAGGCCAACAGGCTGCTTGCACGCCAAGAAGCCAGGCGACATACGAGAACCCCTGCAGCAGCCCCTGCCAAGGGAAGCCACCCTGTTTCAGCCCGGTTTCCAGGCACGACCCTCAGTCGGCAAAAACTTCCTGCTGTCATGCGCTTGAAATTTCCTGCCCGGCCCCCAGATGGGAACCTTAAAGGAAGGAAATCATGGAACAATTTCACGCCACTACTATTGTCTGTGTACGCCGCGGAGATCAGGTCGCCATTGGCGGCGATGGTCAGGTCACCCTGGGCAATATCGTCATCAAGGGCACGGCCCGCAAAATTCGCCGTTTGTACAACGACAGCATCCTGGCCGGTTTTGCCGGTGCGACGGCTGACGCCTTCACCTTGCAAGAGCGCTTTGAAGCCAAGCTGGAAAAGCACCAGGGCAACCTGCTGCGCGCCGCCGTCGAACTGACGCGCGACTGGCGCACCGACCGCGTTCTGCGCCGTCTGGAAGCCATGCTGTTGGTGGCGGACAAGGAGCACACGCTGGTGCTGACCGGCAATGGCGACGTGCTCGAACCCGAACATGGCCTGGCCGCCATCGGCTCGGGCGGCTCCTATGCCCAATCTGCCGCCATGGCCTTGCTGCAAAACACCGATATGGCTCCTGCCGACATCGTCAAGAAATCGTTGGAGATCGCAGGTGATCTGTGCATCTACACCAACCAGAACCATATCGTCGAAACACTCTGACAGCCGGATACACCACCATGTCTACACCTAATATGACTCCCGGAGAGATCGTCTCCGAACTGGACAAGCATATCGTTGGCCAGGGCAAGGCCAAGCGCTCCGTGGCCGTGGCCCTGCGCAATCGCTGGCGCCGCCAGCAGGTTGCCGAGCCCCTGCGTAGCGAGATCGTCCCCAAGAACATTCTGATGATCGGACCCACCGGCGTGGGTAAAACCGAAATCGCCCGTCGTCTGGCCAAGCTGGCCAACGCGCCTTTCATCAAGGTCGAAGCCACCAAGTTCACGGAAGTGGGCTATGTAGGCCGCGACGTTGAAACCATCATTCGCGATCTGGTGGATATTTCGGTCAAGCAAACCCGCGAAATCGAAATGCGCCGTGTGCGCACCCAGGCCGAGGAAGCCGCTGAAGACCGTATTCTGGACGTGCTGGTGCCCCCTTCGCGCGATGCCCACGGTCAACCCCAACGCGAGGACAACTCTGCCCGCCAGGTGTTCCGCAAGCGCCTGCGTGAAGGCAAGCTGGACGATACCGAGATTGAAATCGAGATGGCCCAGGCCATGCCTCGCATGGAAATCATGGCCCCTCCCGGCATGGAAGAGATGACCGAGCAGTTGCGCGGCATGTTCTCCGGTCTGGGTCAGGAAAAGACCAAAGCCCGCAAGCTGACGGTTAAGGAAGCCTTCAAGCAACTGACCGAAGAAGAAGCGGCCCGTCGCGTCAATGAAGACGATTTGCGCACTGCTGCAGTGGCCAACGCCGAGCAGAACGGCATCGTGTTCCTGGACGAGATCGACAAGATCACGGCGCGAGGCGAGAGCCAGGGCAGCGGCGGCGATGTGTCCCGCCAAGGTGTGCAGCGCGACCTGCTGCCTTTGGTAGAAGGCACCACCGTCACCACCAAATACGGGGTGGTACGTACCGACCACATCCTGTTTATTGCCTCGGGTGCGTTCCACCTGTCCCGCCCATCGGATCTGATTCCTGAACTGCAAGGCCGCTTCCCCATCCGTGTGGAACTGGAATCGCTGAGCGCCCAGGATTTTGTACAGATTCTGTCCACGACCGACGCTTCGTTGACCAAGCAATACGCAGCCTTGCTGGGCACCGAAGACGTACAGCTGGACTTCCGTCCCGACGGTATCCAGCGTCTGGCCGAGCTGGCCTTTGAGGTCAACGAGCGTACCGAAAACATTGGTGCCCGTCGCCTGTACACCGTCATGGAAAAACTGCTGGAAGAGCTGTCCTACAGCGCTGGCAGCCACGGAGAGCAAAACGTGGTCATTGATGCGGACTACGTGAACAAACAGCTGCAGGAAACCGCAGCCAGCCAGGATCTGGCGCGCTACGTGCTGTAAGCCTGACTTCGGTCGGACATGAAAAAGGGGCAGATTTCTCTGCCCCTTTTTTTACATTCCGCTTGCAGACCACACCCAACACGGCGGTAAGCGGCGGATTAGCCAGCACGGCAACAGACTCTACCTTGTCATCTCGACCACGAGCCCACGCCAGTGTTTCGCCTGCGTCGGAGATGAAAAAAACCGGGCGAACCCGGCTTTTATCAACCTACTCAAGCAGGCTTACTTGCTGATCTTGGTGACCACGTAATCACCACCGTCACGTTTGGCAGTGAACTTTACCTTGTCACCCGGTTTGATGTTGGCCAGCAAGACGGGATCAATTTTGTACACCAATGTCATGGCGGGCAGTTCCAGGTCGCTGATCTCACCATGCTTGATGGTAATTTTGCCGGCCTCGGCATCCAGTCGGCGCACTTCACCCGAGGCACTGGCTTCCTGAGCCTGGGCGACCACGACATAGGCCGAGCCAGCTACCACACCCAAAGTTCCCAACGCCAAGGCTGCGCTTCGTTTCGTCCACGTCATTTTTCACTCCTGCAAATTGGGCAGAGCCAGACAATTAGCTCATAATGCCTACTTTCGGACGCCTGATGCGTCTGTTTCCGATCAAGCATAACGCTAAACCTTTGCAAAAGCATGAGCGAATTTATTAAAGGGTATGTGCTGCGTCCAGCCACCCCCGCAGACCTTCCGGCCATTTTGGGCCTGATGCGCGATATGGCCGCCTTTGAGAAACTGGAGCATATTTTCAAGGCCAGCGTTGAGTCTCTGCGCAACAGTTTCTTCTCCGACGAGCCCAGTGCCTACTGCCTGGTCATTACTCCCGAAGATCAGCCCGACGCACCAATTTCTTACATTATGTGGTTTTACAACTACTCCAGTTTCCTGGATCGCCGCGGCATCTATCTGGAGGATTTGTATATAGACCCGGCCCACCGCAAGCACGGTCTGGGCGCTGCGGCCCTGCGCCATCTGGCTCAAATGGCCGTGGCCCAAGGCTGTGGCCGCCTGGAGTGGGTAGTACTGGACTGGAACCAGAACGCCATCGACTTCTACAAGTATCAGGGCGCTCAAGTACTGGAAGACTGGCGCGTGGTACGCGTCACTGGCGATGCCCTGGTCAATTTGGCTCAAGGCACCCCTACTCCTGCCGAAACATAAGGCTTCTTCATGTCCACACGACTTTCCATTATCAGCACCCGCACCGGCGACGATGGCACAACGGGCCTGGGCGATGGCAGCCGCCTGCCCAAGACTGCCCCCCTGATTCATGCCCTGGGCGACGTGGATGAACTGAACAGCCATATCGGCGTCTTGCGCAGCATGGCACTGCCCGAGGATGTTGATGCCCTGCTGTCCGACATTCAGCACGACTTGTTCGATATGGGGGCCGAGCTGTGCATCCCTGGCCATCAGGTCATAGGCAGCGTCCATGTGGAACGTCTGGACCAAGCGATTCGTCACTACAACGAGCCCTTGGGCATACTCAAAGAGTTCATTTTGCCCGGTGGCAGCCCGGCAGCCGCACAAGCACATGTACTGCGTTGTGTGGCGCGTCGTGCAGAACGTAGCGTCGTGGCGGTGCCCTCAGAATCCTTGCCACAAGAAGGCCCGCGCCTGTATCTGAACCGCCTGTCGGATTTGTTGTTTGTGCTGGCGCGTACCTTGAACCGCCATGCAGGCCGCTCCGACGTGCTGTGGGAGCCCAAGCGCAACGAGCCTGGCAAGGGCTGATCGCCCCATCGCGACTGCAACTATAAAAATAGGGCCCTGCTTTAGCAGGGCCCTATTCCTTTTCAGGCTAGATCAATGCGAGTGGTATCCGCAAACTTCAGCACAGGTTCGTCCGTGGGGTCTTCGTAGACCTGCCACTTCAAGGACTGGCTGCCCACCTGAATATCCACGGTAGCCAGGGTGTTTTCCGCGTCACTGTCCGCCGGGTCACAGCGCCAGATCGGAAATTCCGCATGGTGCTGATCCGCCAGGACCGTCAAAGGATCAAGCGCAGCACCGGCTTGTGCCAACAATTGATCCCCACGCTCCTGCCGCAGTTCGGACGACCGGGTAATACGCTGTTCAAAGCCTTTCATGGACGGATGTACCGCATGGTTGGCGTGCAGATGGTTTTGCTCAATGGTCTGCACAGAAACGGCCTCGGCACTGAACTCCACGCTCAGCAAGCGTGGATCGCCACGCTGCGCCAGACTCAAATGGAAAGCGCCGGAACGCGGGTGATCCTGCAAGATCCCTACTGCCTGATCCAGATCAGGCTGATCCAGCATGGCGCGGGTCAGGACCATGCGCGGCACCCCAGGTGCCACATGACGAGCCCGCACATTATTCACCGTCATGGCCAAACCGGCCTGGGTCACTGCAAAGCTATGGCCCGGCAAGGAAGCAGGGTAAAGAAAGGAAACAAAGGACATGCCGCTGTCGGGGATGAATTTGGCCACCCCGCAGTAACCGGCAAAACCTGGATCACCATCTTCGTTATGCACCAGACGAGGCTCGCCCTGGGCGGGCATTTGCACGGTGGTGCAACCATCGGGAGCCATGGCCCACAAGTCGCCCCGGCAATTCCACAAGAAAACGTCTTCAAAGGGGAGCTCCAGACCCAATGCCAGGCCCTGGAGCTCGGTCCATATTCGGGGGAAATAACGCTCGGTGTACTGAGCCAGTTGACCGGCTACAGCCGTCCCCTTCGATTGCATGATGCCTTGCCACGCTGCTGAGTTCAGCAAGTAGGCATGCACGGCGGGGGCTCCGAAACGTCCCAAAGAATGGCCAATTTCTTTGGGACCACCACTTAACTCCAGATAGGACAACTTAGCCATTGCGTCTATTTCCAGTAAGCACCGGACTGGTGCAATTGATTTTCAACCAACTCAATACCGCTGACAGCACGACTGCCCGCCTTGGCCAGAACCTGTTCCAGCAAGACCTCCACCAGTGCCTGCGCAGCAACAAGAGAAGGAAAAAAAGACGGACTGTCGGTTCCAAACAATAATGTGGCATCTGCCTGCTGCGCAATAGGGGCAAGCAAGCTGTCGCAAATCGCCAGGATTTGTGCATCTGCCTGTCGGGCCGCTGCATGGGCCAGCACGGCTTCCTGGGAATACGGTGCAAAACCGAACAAGACCAGCACATCCCCTTTTTGCAGCGCCCGCAGATCCATATCCAGAGTGCCGGACTCGCCACGCAACAAGCCAATCGAAGGTCGGAACAGACGGTACTGATAATGAAAGGAAAAAGCGGGTGCAAAAGAGGCTCTGAACCCGGCCACAAAAACCCGCTTGGCCTTGTTCAGCAATTCCACAGCCTGTGGCAAGCGTGCTTCATTCACCTCGCGCAGCAGCGCCAGAGTATCCATTTGTGCTGTCAGCGTCTGCGCCAGGCGATCTTCTTTATTTCGATTGCGTACCACCGCCCGGGCCTGATCGGCATAACGCCGTGCACCCTGTCCATGCAGCGCCTGGGTGAACACAGCCTTGAATTCCGCCCAACCGCCAAAGCCCAAAGACTGGGCAAAGCGCAGCAAGGTGGCAGGCTGCACCTGTGCCTGCGCGGCCAACTGACGCATGGACATCAAGGGCACCTGATCGGCATGATCCAGCACATAGCGCGCGCTTTGCTGGAACTGCGGCGACATGGTGGCAAACGCTGCCTGAATACGCTCGGTCAGATTGCTCAAGGAGTTCATGGGCCAACACGCTTAAAAAGGGGACATCAAGTATATATCGGGCGCAAATGCAGTCTGGGCGCAACAGTGAGGCCTTTATCCACCTGTCCCGACAGATCAATGATGATTTATTTGTTGAAAGTATTATTATATATTCAACATACGTTGAAAATCCTTCCGGGCCTACTTTCTGGATCTGCGCCATGACACATGTCTTTCATCGCAACCCCAAACAAACCTTGCCCTGCGCCGTCAAAGGCGATGGTATCCGCATCGTGGACAGCAATGGCAACGCTTATATAGACGCCAGCGGTGGCGCGGCCGTATCCTGCCTGGGCCATAGCCACCCTGTTGTGATCGCTGCCATCAAGCAACAGCTGGACCAGATTGCCTACGCCCACACGTCCTTTTTCAGCAGCCAGGCTGCCGAGGACCTGGCAGATTTTTTGACCAGCCGATCCCCCGGTGACCTGGACCATGTGTACTTTCTGTCCGGAGGCTCGGAGGCCGTAGAAGCCAGCCTGAAGCTGGCACGGCAATATTTCGTGGAGATTGGTCAGCCCGAGCGTCATATTTTCATCGCACGCCGTCAGAGCTATCACGGCAATACGCTGGGGGCTTTGGCCATTGGCGGCAATGAATGGCGTCGCAAGCCGTTCCTGCCTCTACTGGCTCCGGCCCAGCATGTCTCGCCCTGCTACCCCTACCGCGACCAAGGCAGTGATGAAAGTGCCGAGCAATATGCCGACCGTCTGGCTCAGGAACTGGACGACATGATTCAAAGCCTGGGTCCCCAGAACGTCGCGGCCTTTGTCGGCGAGACTGTAGTGGGCGCGACCGCTGGTGCCTTGGCGCCAGTAGGCGATTACTGGAAAAAGATCCGTCAGGTCTGCGACAAGCACGGCGTGCTGCTGATTCTGGATGAAGTCATGTCGGGCATGGGGCGTACCGGCTATCTGTTCGCCTGCGAAGAGGACGGAGTCGTGCCGGACATCATGGCCATTGCCAAGGGTCTGGGCGCGGGCTATCAGCCTATTGGTGCGATGCTGGCCAGTGACCGGATTTACCAAGCCATCCTGAATGGCTCGGGCTTTTTTCAGCACGGCCATACCTATATGGGTCACGCCACAGCCTGCGCTGGTGCTTTAGCCGTGCAACAAGTAATTGAGCAAGACCAGTTGCTGGAAAACGTCCGTCAGCGCGGCGAGCAATTGCGCCGGGAGCTGCATCAGGCGTTGGACAGCCACCCCAATGTGGGTGATATACGTGGTCGTGGCCTGTTTGTCGGAGTCGAACTGGTGCAAGACAAGGCCAGCAAGCAAGCGCTGGACCCTGGCTTGAAAACCCACGCCAAGATCAAGCAGCATGCGTTTTCCCAAGGTTTGATGCTCTACCCTATGGGTGGCACGATAGATGGAGTTCACGGCGACCATATCTTGCTGGCACCGCCCTTTATCTGCACCGAAGCCGACATTCACGAAATCGTGACACGTCTGACCCAAACCATCGAACACATCCTGCCCCGATAAAACCGTCGAGCAGAGCGTCGAACAAACAGTCAGAACGCTCTGCTGACTGCGCTGCGGCAAGCCAGCCGCAAGAGGCACCGCTAGTTATACATAAAGGAGAACCATGGCCCGCCTACCCTATGCTGACCTGAAAGCCCCCGACGCCGCCCCATTGGTAGAACAGATCATTGCAGAGCGCGGCAGCGTCTTGCACCTGTACCAGATGCTGCTGCACAGCCCACCCATTGCCAAAGGCTGGCTGAATCACCTGACCGGCATACGCCACAACAGCAGCCTGCCAGGCGATCTGCGCGAACTGGTCATCATGCGCGTAGCCCTATTGAACCGTGCCCCTTACGAGGCCGATCAACATGCCCCTATCGCGCTGGCAGAGGGGCTGAGGCAAGCCCAACTGGATGCCCTGCCCGACTGGCAAGACTCCGATGCCTTCACGCCCATTCAGCGTGCTGTGCTGGCTTACACCGATGCCATGACTCTGAATGTGCAAGTGGAGCCCGCTGTTTTTCAGGACGTACGCCAGTATTTTGATGAAAAACTGACGGTTGAGCTGACCGCCACCATCGCTACCTACAATATGGTGTCGCGCTTCCTGGAAGCCTTGCACATTCATTCCGACGACTCGCGTTAAAACGGCACCCTGAGCGCCTCCGTCCGGCCACCTCCCAGGCGCCCCGCCAGAAACTCCACAAACAAACGCAGTTTGGGAGGCAAATGGCGGGTGGGCGGATACAAGGCCCACAAGGCACCACAATACTGCGTGCGGAACTCCCAATCGGCCAGCACGCGCACAATACGCCCTTCCAGCTCCGGCTCCCTGGCCACAAAGCAGGGCAAACTGCCTATCCCCAAACCACGCTCTACCGCATCCAGACGCACACCCGTATGGTTAGCCGCATAGCGCCCCCTAACCGACACATTCAGTACCCGCCCGCCTTTATTGAAACGCCAACGTGAATCGCTGGGTGCCTCGCCCAGGTAGATGCAGCTATGTTCGCGCAACTGCTGGGGATGAACGGGCAGGCTGTGTTCGGCCAGATACTCCGGACTGGCGTACAAGCCATGCCGAATATCCGTCAGATGACGCCCCATCAAACCGGGCGGCGGCTGATCCGTGATGCGTATCGCCAGATCCAGCTGATCGTCGATCAGGTCTGCATAGCGATCATCCAGATTCATCAGCACATTCACTTTGGGGTGCGCCGCCAGGAAATCCGGCATATGCGGATGAATCAGAAAATGCCCCACGGCTTTGGGAACACTCAAGCGTATCTGCCCCTCCGGCTCGGTCTGGAACTGCCCCGAGATCTCCATCGCGGCCTGGGCGCAGGACAGCATGTCACGGGCATGCTCGTAAATCGCCTGGCCACTGTCGCTTAGCCGTAATTTACGCGTCGTGCGCTGCAATACCCGCGTTCCCAAACCTTTCTCCAGACGCGCAATGGAACGGCTGACTGCCGACGGGGTATAGCCCAGTTGGCGAGAGGCTTCGGAAAAGCTGCCTGTCTCCACCACTTTGACAAAAACCACCATATCGCTCATCAGGGAAGTGAGATTACTTGTGCTCATAGGGAATAAATTATTTCAATGAATTGCAATTATCAGGACTGCTCACTATGCCTACAATGCCTTAAAACCAACCTACAGGTAATAAAATGCAAGATAAATTATATTTGACTAGCAATAGCCTTACCTGCATAGCGGAAATCCTGGAGTGTTATCACTCCGAAAATGAGCGTTATGCTGTCAGGCTGGATAAAACCTTATTTCATCCCCAAGGCGGGGGTCAGCCTTGCGACAAAGGCACGATAAATGGGCACGAGGTCCTGCATGTGGCTCAAAACCGCGACGGTCACGTGCTGCACTACCTGCATGTGCGCCTGCCGCTGGGGCCCGTAGAACTACATATTGCTCGCGCTCACCGACTGGAGCACGCCCGCCTGCATACGGCCGGCCACCTTATCGGCCATCTGGTTGAACGCATAGGCTGGCAGGCCGTAAAGGCGCATCACTGGCGGGGCGAGTCACGGGTGGTCTTTCGCAACCCCAAGGATGCTCTGCCCCCCTTCCTGGATGATTTGTCCAATCGTTGTGCTAAACAGATTCAATTGGCTCAGCCAATTTCCATCAGTTTTCAGGAAGGGCGCCGCGAGGTTGCGATTGGTAGCCTGGGGTGCTACCCCTGCGGCGGCACACATGTTGAAAACACATCCGAATTAAATGGACTGAAAATAATCCGTATAAAAAACAAAAAAGATGAATTGAGCATTCATTATGAAATGATGAATTAATAAATAATAAAAATCATGGCAGTTTATTAGCTCTGGCTATTATCGGAAAAGAAAAACAATTCTTTTAGAACCCCCAAGGGAAGTGAGATATGTATTTAGAGACCGAACGATTGCGGACTGAGCATATGCAGTCCCTGCTAAATGGCGAACTCCTGGCTATCCGCCTCTCCGGCTTCATTGATGCGCCCACCTCACAAAAGCTGGGCGAGCAAATCATAGACAAAGGCTTTGATCGCTATGTGAACGCTCCGAGCATCGGCCGCATTGGCATGGCTTTTTACGAAGCCGAAAACCAGCCCGAACGCATGGCCTCCTATTTCGAGGGGGTTTTTGACAATATCGACGAACTGCGCCGCCGCTGCGCCCCCTACCTGTCCCCGATTGACGTGCTGCGTTGCACGCTGGATGAAGTCTGGCCTGCCGGAGCCACACTGGAGACCTTGTACGGAAAGAAAATGTATGTGGGTTTGTCGCGCGTGGTGCAACCCAATGTGCGCTTTCTGGCGCATCACGACATTTTGGCCAAGGACGCCCCCGGTAATTACCAGGCCATCAGTCTACAAGGCCAGTTGGCCGCCAATGTCTATTTGAAAATGCCCGAACAAGGAGGTGAACTGCAAATCTGGCAAACCGAACTGAGCCCGGATGAATTTGATGAAATGCGTGGCGACAGCTATGGCATCCATCCTGATTTGTTGGGCACCCCCGAAGTACAGATACGCCCCGGTCCGGGCGATCTGATTATTTTCAATTCTCGCAAAATGCATGCCGTCACCCCCGGCAAGGGCGATTTGCGCCTGAGCCTGTCTTGCTTTGTGGGATATCGCGGTCCGGCCATGCCGCTGACCTTCTGGAGTTAATGTGTTGCAAACCTATTGGCCAGAGTTCGCTACTCTGGCTTTGATTCATTTTTTGGCCGTTATTGCCCCTGGACCAGATTTTGCTGTCACCATCCGCCAAAGTGTGCGGCTAGGCCGCCAGGCCGGTATTGCCACTGCCATTGGTATTGGCGCCGGAATCTCCGTGCATGTGATCTATACCTTGATGGGCGTGGGAGCCCTGCTGCACTCCACCCCCTGGCTGATGAGTGTGGCCGAGGTATTGGGAGGTGCCTACCTTCTCTATATAGGCTGGGGATTCCTGCGCCAGGCCAGCACACCGATGGAAGTGAGCCTGGCCGAGTCCGACAATGGCAAACCCGCTGCTGTCAGCGTGCGCCAGTCCTTGACGCTGGGCTTCATGACCAATGCCACCAACCCTAAGGCGACGCTGTTCTTTCTGGCCGTGTTTACTACCGTGGTCAGCGCCAGCACGCCTTTGACGACCCAGATGCTCTACGGCGTCTGGATGTGCCTGGTTAATGCGGGCTGGTTTATTGTGGTCAGCCTGATCTTTACCAATCCTCGCGTACGTCAGCGATTCCTGCGTATGGGGACCTGGTTTGAGCGCGTGACAGGGGTTCTACTGCTGGGGTTTTCGCTGCGCCTGCTGATCCATGCCGGTCAGCGCATCCTGCTTTAAGCCCGCCGACAAGCCATGGAGCCCAAGGCTACGAGTGATAAGGTCTGCGCAGCAGAACCATCAGACGCTAAACAGCACACAGGTTTGACTTCATGCCTGTACTCACCATCTTGGCCTGAGCACCGTCTGGCACCTGTGCGGCGCTTTGGTCTTGGCTTGGGCTCTGCACACCATAAAAAAATCCCCGCCCTGAAAACAGGGCGGGGATTTTTACTCCTTAGACCATGGACTCACCCGTCTTGCGGGCGTTGCGCCAGTCACGGACCAGGTTACCGACCAGCAGAACCAGAATGATGGCTGACATGACTGGCCAGACCAGAAAGTAAATCGTCATAAGCATAGTGTTCTCCTTTTAACGTCTTGTCTCATACCCTCAAGCACGAGCCGAGGCTGGCTCACCTTGTTTCGACTCCCGAGCTTTCTGCTTGCTCGGTGCAGGTGTGTCATCGTAGTGAAACGACTGCACACGCTCGGCAAGCACAGAGAAATCAAAACGTTCCTGACTACGCAAGCTGATGGCCACACACACCACAGCGCTAACGCCATAGGCGGTCAGGGAACCCATCAAAACAAGGTACTCACGCAAAAAGCCAATGAAGTTGGGCAAAAGAATCGCAGTGGCAATCACCCCCACCGCAATCGCAATACGGCTGCGGAAGAAGGCAAAAGCCATCAAACCGGCAACCACACCGCCACCAATCGAAGCGGTAATCTCATAGAACACGGCTACCGCACCTTCGATAGGAATCAACTCAAAACGCACGATCGTAAACAGCACGACGGCACACAAAACCGACCAGCTAAAGGCTTTGTTGGTAACACGATCCCAGTAAAAGCTGACAATGACCGGGAACACAATCGCGCCCCACAGCGCACCCACAAACACCAGCATGACCAGAATATCCAGCTTCAGGCTGGCGAAGATCACACCCACCATCGTGGCAACCACCATGGTGATACGGCCCCACCACAACATGCGGGCTGGTTTTGGACGACCACGAGCAATGTTTTTGGCGTAGATGTCGGTCATCACGATAGCCGACAATGCAGCCAGGTCCGAGTCCGCCGTGGAGGACAAGGAGCCCACCACCAGGATGAAGAACAAGGCAATGCCAAATGGCGGCAAGTAGGTGGACGCCATCTGCGGGATGATGTTGTTCATGTTTCCATCCACAGGCTGCAAGCCGGTGAACAGAGCCAGCAAACCCAACATGCCCAGACCAATCACCACAGCACCATAGCCAATGGTGGCCGTCAGGAAAGTGGGTTTGATCAGGTCCTCGCGTACGGCGAACAGGCGCTGGGCAATGGTTTGGTTACCAATCGCGTACGCCAGCACCGCTACAAAGTACGGCGCCCCCTGCTCCAGAATTGCCTTGGTGGAATAGAAGTTGGCTTGCTCGGAATCCAGACGCCACCAGTTGGCCTGCACCATCTCCGGGCCACCGGCGTTAAAGAAGATCAGCGGGATAATGACCACGGCCGACAAAATCATGGCAACCAGCTGGGCAAAGTCCGTCATCACCGAGGCGCGGAACCCCGACCACAGGGTATAGGACAAGACGCCCAGACCCGCAATCAGCACACCTTGAATAAATGTCAGAGGGCTAAGGATCGAGACCAACGCACCTGCCGCGGTGAAGTTCACCATCAGGCTGATACCACTGCCTACCACGTTGGAAATCGCCATAATCATCTGGCTGGACGAGCCGTGCCGTGCATGCAGCACCTCGGCCAGGGTGTGCGCCTGCGGGGCCAACTGGCGAAAACGTCGCCCGAAGGGGTAGATGAACAAGATCATCAAGGCTCCCCATAGCCCGTAATGCAGAGGGCCGGATAGCCCGTACTTGAAGCCCGAGGTCGCGCTGGCATAAAACGACGCCGCCCATACCCAGGTGGCAATCATGCTGGCCGCCGACAGGCCAAACCCCACCGCACTGTTGGATACCATGTATCCGTCCACGTTTTCTTTCTTTTGACCAATCATGAGCGACATCAGGAACGTCGCGCCATAAAAGCCGACCAATAACAATATGGCCGTCGTGGTTGAAAGCGTAAAAAACTCCGCCTCTTGCATGTCTTTCCTTTTCTCTTCTGCGCGAGAGCCACTTGCACCACCTGGCTCACTCGCATGCATGCCGATTCCGCATTAACGCGCTGGGCGACACCCATCCCAGGACCAGAACCGAAACACTTGAACCGAACGCGCGCACAAACGCCCCCGCCCTTGGCACAAGCCAAAGCGAGAAAAAAGCAAGACACAGCGCAAAGTGCCTCACATTGCGGCGAGTCTGCGGGCCTTACAGCAAATAAACATGGCCAGAGACAAGCCGCTCTGTTGCAGGCCGATGTCGTGTGAGACAGTCGGCTGGTTGTTCCGCGACCCAAGGGCCGGGCAAGGTGTTTCGGGCTAAAGCCGGGTTGTTGTGCAACAACCTGTTGAAGAACGAGCCGCCATTTTGTTATGCAATTTTGTCGCACCTGAACGGCCTGTTCGAGAAGCTGATTCAATGAACCAGAGCGATCAATTATACATATTTAAAATTTAAGGGTCTATATCATGCTGTTTCAGCATCGAGAACGGGCTCTCAAGCCCTTTCCGAGTCATTCATAGACCTCATCATTATTAAGGCTCACGCGTGCCAGCTCCTGACATGCTAGGGGCACTTTACCCACAAAAGCGTAGCCTTCCCCGCGTACCGAACGAATGGGCAGCTCCTCTCCCATGGCGGTTAATTTACGTTTCAAGCGACTGATCAAAACGTCCACAGAACGGGCAGTTGCCTCCCGCCCTTCCTCCAGCGGAAAAAGACGATCGCGCTCTACGGTTTGGGGGCTGACTGCAAAGAGAACCTGGACAATACGCCGCTCGCCGCGGGTCAACATGACCGAGTGTCCTCTGGGTGTGATCATGGTCCAGCCATTCTCCATCAAATCCCAAAGCTGGGAATCTGGCTCCTGCTCGGATCTATAAGCGATATTGCCTGCTTTGAGCGGCTCTGCAGGAGAACCACGCAAGCTTCGCTGCAGGGCATAACCACGCCGGCGCAAGGCCTGCACGCAAGCGACCACCTCCACCGGCAAAGCCTCCTGATCAAAGCAGGCGTCCGCCCCGGCAAGCAACAAATGTCCCCGTTCCAGGCCGGCCATTTTGTCGCGCCGCACAACGATGACGCCGGCGGCAGGAAAATCCATACGCAAACGATTGATGTGTAAAAAAACGTTGTCTGCCTGACACACCAAAGCAAACACCGTCTCCGCCCCGCAAGCATGTGCCTGAGACAGACACTGCTCCATCGTCTCTACCGTCTGGATCCTCACCCCCCACTGCTCCGACTCCAAAGCGATCTGCTGCAAACTAGCCTTGTCGTCATACAACAGAAAAATCTGTTCTACCGTCATAGTCCTCACCCTTGCTGGCCCTATCAGGCACTTTATGTTTTTTTTACCCTTGGACCTGCCTTAACAAACGCTGTGCTGCTGCGTCGTCAGGCATGGATAGATAAATAGCCCCCTGCTTCAAGGGCTCGCCAATTCGGGCGACTTGTGCCACTTGATCTTCCATAACCAAAACCAGCAAGGCTCCCACATTACCAGAGCTGGCCTCGGCCAACTTACGCGCGCCCAAAGAATTCAATTGGAATCGAGCAAGATGCTGTCCCTGTTCGGTCCGCAAGGACGCCACACGCGTCAAATCGCTGCGCTGCACAACAACTTGCGGATACAACCACAGGGGGCCTTGCGGTCCCTGCACTTGCACCAGACCGGGGACGGCTTGGCGCATTCCCACGTAGAAATCTACTTGAGGAACCTGCACCGAGCGCTGTGTCTGCGATGCCAAAAAACTGCGTGTTCCATCTGCCCCTTCCTGCTCATAGTGGCTTGCCAGTGCTGGCGGGCTCAAATCAGCCCCACCTCCTGCTGTTGTGGTCTGGCACCCGGCCAGTAAAAACAGCATCATGCCTATAGCCGTGCCCAGTACTGCTTGCCCTGTTTGACTATGCGTTGTCGCCATATTCACTCTCCGCTTTGACCCGCCGCTGCGGCCCCGTTCTAGACACCGGGCATAGCCCAGAAAAAAGGGTCGCGTGCCCAGGCACGCGACCCTTAGCCCTCACCCCTTTACCATTGATACCCCACACCCACCGAGCCACCGTAATCACCACGGGAGGATCCCGCAACGTTGCCCTTCAGGACCCAACTGCCGCTGTCTGTCACCGTGGACAAGCCCATGGCGTAGCCACTTTCACCACGCCATACACCGCCAGAAACGGAGAACATGCTCTTGCCGGGGACATAGGCTTGCGGCAAACCGGCCATTGCCATGGCGGCTGCCACACCAGCACTCGCCCGGTTCTCCACCTTGTCGATACGACGGTCCAGATGGTTGAACTGATTGGTGATATTGGAGGTCGCCTGGCTCAACTGACGCACGTTGACGGCATCTTGCGGTGCCTGACCATCGGCCAGATTGCTGATGGTCTTGTCGTGCATGTCGATACCCTGCTGATTCATGGTTGGGCCATCGACAATCTTCACTTCATTGGTAGTGACGGACTTGGCCACCACACTGTTCACCTTGATGTCCTGCGCCAGGGCTACTGTCACGTCCGTACCGGAGCGCGAGATTTCGATGTTGTCGCCATTAAGGAACTGCACCGTGGACTTGGGGGCGACATTGCTGGCCGTATCGCCATTGGTCTGGATGTTCCAGCCCGCACTGGCCAGCTCGGTCACGTTCTCTACCTTGGTATTCAAGCCACCCAAAGCATCGTTCACGTTGTTATAGGTTTTATCGCCTACGTTCAGCTCCGTAACCAGCTTGCCGTTCTCGAACTTCGAACCCCCACCCATGCCGCTGGCGATGCTTTCACCCATATCGTGAATCTGGCTGCCATTGACCGCATCGGTACTGTTCGCGGAGATATCACCACGCGCCACATTAGTGATGCCCGTGCCACCCGTACGACCGCCATCAGTAGACTCGGCTCCGGCCATGGTGACCTTGCCATAGTTCACTGACTGGTCCGGATTCAGGTCGTACTTGACAGCACGATCCCCCAGATTCTGGGTTTCGCCCCGCACCAGATCCAGTTGCTCTTCAGTGGCGGCACGACCGCTCTTGCCAAAGTTGGCCCCCGTCAGGGTACGGTTGCTCAAGCCGGTAATGTCATTGTCCGTTGCCGACACCATCACGTTGCCAGCGCGCAGTCCGGCAGTGCTCAAGGCAATGTTCGTCCCGATGGCAAAGCCCAGATTATTCATGACCACGTCAGGAGCGCCATCCGTGCCTTTCACGGTCACACTCTTGAGGTCCAGATCGTCATTCAAGGCAATGCTCAAGGTGTCGCTGCCGTCGCCACTGGTGCTCAGATTGCTATTGCTGCCCACAATCTTCAGCGTCTCTCCCAGATCACGATGCACTGCCGTGCCGGTGCTGCCCGCAAAGTTCATGCCCTTGGCGGTCAAACCATCATCACGGCCTTCCAGTTGGCTGACGTTCACCGCATCGGTCGCTGCCACCCCTTTCTCCACACCGGTGATCTTCTGATTACCGGCATGGATGCCCTGGTCATTAATCACCACATTGAAGGCGGTCAGACCGGCATTGGTCAGATTGACTTGCCCGATCGTCAGGCCGGTATTGCCCAGAATGACATCAGGTTTGCCCGTGGCACCCTTGACCTTCACTCCCGCGGTCGTCATCTCGGTATCACCCGTGGTGACGCTGGTCAGTGTCAGATCATCATTAAGGGCAACTTGCACCGTATCGCCCCCCACCGTGGAGGTACTCAGATTGGCATTGCTGCCCTTGATGGTCAGTGTCTGGCCCAGATCACGATGTACGGCTGTACCGCTTTGTGCAGCAAACTCCATGCCCTTGGCCGTCAAGCCACCTTCGGCGTCCGTCAACTGGCTCAGATTCACCGCATCGGTCCCTGTGGTTCCCTTGGCCACATTGGTGATCTTCTGGCTGCCCATATCAGCACCCTTGAAGAACGGGGTCTCGGCAATCTGCACCTGCAACTGACCGTTCAGGACCTGAGTACGCAGATTGGCACCGCTGTAATTACCGGCGGTGCTCGCCCCACCCAGAATCTCCAGGCGTTGTCCCAGATTCTTGTGAATCGTCGTATTGCTGTTACCGCTACTGAAGTTATTGCCGCTGTAGTTGGTCCCCAAGGCCGTCAGATCCTGGTCCAGCTTGATCAGCTGAGCAACGTTGACCGCATCGGTCAGATCCTGACCACCGGCCAGATTGGTGATACGACGTTGTTCTGAGCCATTACCGATCGATACCACACCTTGCTTGGCTTCCTGCGTAACCGTGCCTGTATAGCGCGCAGTCGAGGATGTGTAAGCCGCATTCGTTGTGGCCCCCGCCCCCAGCGCCACTGCACCGGCTGCCGACACGGTTGCACCCGCACCCAGAGCCATCCCCTGAATTGCCGTCTCATTGGCAATCGCGCCCTGCCCCATCGCCAACGACTTCTCGGCAGAAGCGCGCGTATCCTTACCCCAGACCTGGGACCCGGCCGCCAAAGCCTGGGCATTAGTCCCCAGAGCCGAGGCATCCAGGCCTTCGGAAATGGCTTTGAAGCCCAGCGCCAAGCCACCATCTTCCTTGGCGTTGGAACCTGCGCCCACGCTCATCGCCCCTTCACCGTGCAGGATGTATTCGATCAAGCCATTGGGACCTGTTTTTTCTTCAATCCAGCCGGCTTTGGCCTTGTCACCCACAGCAATGGAACGGCGACCATCAGCCTCGACATCCGAACCGGCCCCCACAGCATTGCTGGCACGGGTCTTGCTACCTTGACCCAAGGCCAGGGAGCCACTGCCCGCCACAAAAGCCTGATGGCCCAGCGCCACGGACTGGCTGCCCGAGGCCGAGGAGCCACTGCCCAGCGCCACGCTCTGCGATGCTCCCCGAGCAACACTGGAACTGGTACCAATCGAGATGCCATCTATCGCTTGATCGTAGGCATTGCGTCCAAAAGCAATCCCCCCTTCCTGGGTAACTCGAGCCTGCTCCCCAATTGCCACAGCTCCTTTGGCATGCGCCAGCGCATCACCCATCACCTCTGCTTTGTAGCCAATGGCCACCGCGTAATTCGACGTATCCGATACCCGCGACTCCTGACCAAGGGCAATGGAGCTCTCGGACGCTGCCGTGGCAGAGGTGCCCAAGGCGGTAGCCCCCAAGCCCGAGGCCTCGGTATGTGAACCAATAGCGGTGGTCAGATTTGCCTGCGTCAACCCACCCGCTGATGAATTCAAGCCAATCGCCGTTGCCCCTGTTCCGGAACCACGAGCCACAGCCCCAATGGCTATCGCATCAGCACCAGTGGCACCGTTATTATTTTCATTGGGGTTATTGGAGGAGTTAACACTGACATAGCGCTGGCGGCTCGCAATCAGCGTTGACTCCAGTTCTTCCAACTGTCCTTTGTTGACAGCATCACCTGCAGCTATCCCTGCGGCCAAATTGGAAATTCGCACAGGTGCTCCTGTCGAACTGTCAAGATCAATCAAGCTGCGATCGGCATTGGAGTAGGTGACAGCAGACAGTCCCGAAATCGCTCCTGCTACCCCCGTGCGCATGGCCTCAAATGCGGACCCGATAGAGGTATAGGTATGATCATTCCCGTTTTCGTCTTTAATAATAAATGCCGGGCCAGTCATCTGCCCGTTTGCGTCCCATTTCAAGTTGCCACCCACAATGGCCGTTAAATCTCCATGGAGCAGCTTGAGCTGACTGACATTGACTGCATCCGTATCCAAACGGCCAGCAGCCAAATTGCTTAAGCGACGCTCCCCTCCTACCGTGCCAATTGACACGCTGGATGAAGGTAACAATGCCCCAGATGCGGAACCGTAACCCGCTCCCACTGTCTGGACGGACCTCGAATTGGCACCAATTGCAACGCTATTGGCATGCGTGACATGAGCCTGATCGCCCAACGCAACTCCACCTGCAGCCGCATTGGTTGAAGTACCCGCATAAACCAATGCCTGATTACCAATCGCAATGCCGCCAATATCGTAATCAACGACGGTAGCCATGGAACCCAATGCAATAGAGCCATCTGCACCTGAACGAGACCGCTCACCAATGGAGACTGCATGTGCCGCTTTCACGGGTGGGGCAACCGGGCTGCCTGAACCCGTTTGACCGGGCAGATTATTGGCACCGTAGCCAATGCTGACCGTACGGTCGCCAGTAAGCTTGTTGCCCGCCTCCCGTCCAATAGAAACCGTATCGTCGCCCGTGATATCACTACCTGATTTGTAGCCAAGAGCGACGTTATAACCACCATATACTCCCTGCCCTGCCAGCCCCCCTACAGCCACCTGACCGAAGCGGTTGCCAATCACCGGTGTACCCGCATTCGAGCCGGCGCCTTCTCCAATAGACACACCTGAAGTGGTGTTGCTCATCGCCCCTGCGCCTACTGCCACCGAATTACTACCGAATGCCTTGGAGCCACTCCCCCCGGCAAAAGCAGCACTACCGGATGCCTCGGCCACGTTACCAATCGCTGTGGATCCTGTCCCGGAACTACTTGCACCAGTGCCCATTGCGGTACCAGCCACGCCCCAAACCCTTGCTCCTGAACCCACCGCCGTTGCCCCGGCAGCATCCTGCGCAACGGTGGAGTTGTGCCCCAATGCAATTGCATTGGTCGCCAACAAACCTACATTCGCGCTATTGCCCACCGCAATAGCTCCAGTTGCCTTGGCCTGGGCTTGATTACCAACCGCAACCGTGTTGTCGACTTCCAGAGGATCGACCAAGCTGGCCGCCGCATTACCAATTGCTACATTATTGTTACCTTCCAGCCGCTGGCCCGCCTTGTTACCCAAAGCAACCAAGCCATTGCCCTTGCTCTGTATCCCGGCATCACTGCCAATCATCACCCCATTGACAACCGTGTTGTCGACTCCAGCACGAGCACCCAGGGAAACCGATTCCTTGCCCGCAGCCTGGGACTGCAGCCCCGCCGCCAAAGCTGCCTCACCGGAGGCTAAAGCCTGCGGACCGATAGCCAGCGCATCCGCTGCACTGGCCACTGAATCGGCCTTGGTTGACTTACTATGGAAATACTTCATTCCATCGCCCGAGTTCAACGCACCATACAAAACCTTGCCAGACACTGCCTCCGTGCTGGCAGCGCTGACTGTCGCATCCGCCAAGCCAGTGATTTTGTTGTTATTTACATTCACCCCGCGCAAGCTACTGTTGCCTGCAACTGTCAAACTACCGGTGTTCACATTACCAGCCGTCACAGTATTGGTAATAGCCGCAGAGCTTGCCTGTAATCCGCCTTGCAAGACGGCTGAGCCCGCGCTTAACTGCCCAGTGAATTCCCCACTCGCCCCTTTGATTGCGCCAGTGGCCGTGACAGAGTCCACATTAAGGTCAGAGCTCAATGCAACAGAGACGGACTGACCTGTCTGGGTCAAGACCATATTACTGCCCGAACTCAGGACGAACGCCCCACCCGGAATAACATGGAAGGGAGTGGCCCCATCCACGCTAAGCTCCCAACCGTCTGTTATCTGGGCGGTAACAGGAGAGGAAAGTCCACCCAGGAGCAGTAAAGACAGAACAACTGAGCGCAACTGCAGGACCGGTCGCAAGCCTGCAAAAACTGGCGATGCACTGCACCCTGCGCTGCTGCGCTTACCGCAGGTTTTGGTATTTTCCGCAACAGCCACAAAGGTTGCTGTCCGCTCGTTCCAAACCGACTTATAGATTCTGTTCATGATCTGTTCGCTTACAAAAGTAATTAGTCATGTCTGCCCCCCTGAGCTCATTCCTCGCGCTGGCGTAACAAAGTTTCAAGGCACGGCACAGCCCCTCACCTCGTTATGGCGATAAATTGAAATTTATTACTCAGAAAAGTCTTACCGAACCCCTACACCTATTCGGATATTTTTTATTCTCTTACCAACTTTTAATAATTACTTTTGAATTTTTACGTTAGCCGTTTGAATTATTGAAAAACATGAACATTCATTGAATCATCAATTTAAATTTAGTTCTAAATATTAGTTCTGTTCTGCTGTCTGTAGGCTGAGGGTGACAAGCCGCTGTACTGCCTGAAGGCAGTAGCAAAATTGGCAGGGTTCACATAACCGGCCTCAACCGCCACATTCGTGACAGCTATATCCGTGCCCCTGAGCAAATGCATGGCATACCTCATCCGGCTGGAACGCACGTAATCATGCACAGTCAAGCCGCAGCTTGTCTTGAAAAACTCATTCAGGCGTCTGCCCGTCGTCCCGAACAAGTCGGCCAGACTCTCTGTGCTCAGGGGCTCAGACAGATTGTGAAGCACGTACTGCTGCACAGCCTGCACCAAATGATGGCGCACCTGCAGCCCATGACAAGCCTCCAGGCTAGAAGGGGAATCATGAGAACCACCCGCTTCAGGCATCTCCTTCAAACTCAGATGCAAACGAATCCGTTCCAGTACCAACTGCACATTCGTTCGATAGTCGATGAAGTCACGAGCACCACTGCGCAACGCCATCAACTGGCTGTCAGCACACGACAAGGCCGACAAAAATACGACAGGGATAGCCGCCGTCTGCGGGTTGGCGCGCAACAGACGCATGAAAGAATCCCCGCGCAAGCGAGGTAGATGATATTCACTCAAGATGAAATCAGGCCGCAGAGACTGGCATCGAGCCAGACCTTGTTGCGCATCCAGCGCAAAACTGATTCGACCAAAATTAGTGCGTAATAAAACCAGCAAGTCTGCAACACCGGCCGGTTCCGGAGCAATAAATAGAATATGAGCTTCAGACGAGACGTGCATAAGCTATCCACCCAAGATCAGACAGGCCGTATTACTCCAAGTTAGAACAGATTCTAATAATCAAGAAGACTCGCTTATAAATGAGCTATTTTTTTTAAACCCTCTATTTAATTAATTTCCAAAAACAAAAGTTACATTATTTCAATTTTTTTCTTTAAATACCCCTTAATTCCTTATCAAACCGCAACGAATAGAAATTAAACCTCCATTAAACATCTATATTTTATTTTTGTTTCCAAAGAGTAAATATGGATTCATAAAGCTACAAAAACCAAATAAAAACCCCGCCGTAGCGGGGTTCATCGTATCCAGCAGGGTCAAACCCAAGGATCAGGCGCGACGAGCATAGCCTGCACGAGCCAGCACACCCAGTGGGCCAATTTGGCGGACCAGATCTATTTGCTCGGGGGTACGCACATAAATGCAGCCTGCATACGACAGTGCATTGACCGAAATACCGTCAACTAACTCCACGCTGCGAGGCACCACCAGCATCCACCCCTGGCCTGCCAACATATTATGTGGCGGCAGCAAGCCATCTTCTGCCGTTTCCAATCCCAACTCATTGCAGGCAGTTCGGTACGAACTCAAAAGACTGGCTGCCAGGACTTCCGGCTCCTGCGCATCCTGCAAACGCACAAAACAGTGTTCAAAAGCCAGCGCGGGATGTTGATGCGCACTGCCTGCCGCAGCCTGGGTGGGGAGCTTGTCCAGATACAGGGCCAGCGAGCCGTTGCTAGCCGCCTGTGGAATCCATTGTGTATGTTTATGACGCTGACTGGCCCCAGCCGGGCCACCGCCGTTATAAAAGCCCAGACCGCCTTGCACGGCCAGGAAATCCGCCAGAATTCGGAAATCAATCTCGCGCAACGGGCTGAGCTGCTCGGAAAACACCTTGTCGGCCAGCACAAGATGCAGATCACAGACGGCAAACTTGTTCAGCACGATATTGTGCGTACTACTGGCGTCATCCACTGTCAGTGCCGGGGCAGGTGGCAAAAAGGGATTGAAATTGGGGTCACGTGGACCACCTGGAATCGAGACGCTGGCGGCATCCTTGGCCGCCAGAGTGGATACCCAACGCACAAAAAATGTCAGTCCCTGATCGTGCATCAGCTCTTCCTGAGCTTGCACGGGCAACAAATCACCGCTGACCAGCGCGGCCTGGCTTAGTTGGTCCAGGCGTTGCAAAATTTCCTTGCTCACGTCGTCTCGCTCCTCATTTGAAGTTGTATAGTGACGCCTTATTGTAGGCAAGAGACGCGAATAAACGCGCATTGCTGCCTAGTCCGAATTTTCCACCATCCCTATCAGGAGTATTCCATGTCCGGTATCCGCCGTATTGCCAGCCCACTGCCACTGCCCTTCTCGCGTGCCACCATGGCTGGCGGCTTTCTGTTCTTGTCCGGCCAGATTCCTTACGACGCCCAAGGTGAAGTGGTGCGCGGTTCCATCCAGGACCAGACCCACGCCGTATTTGATCGCCTGATCGAAGGCCTGGCTCTGGCTGACGCCACCCTGGCCGATGTAGTCAAAGCCACTGTCTGGTTGTCCGACATGGCCTTGTTTGCCGACTTCAACAAAGTCTACGCCGAGCGCTTTGGCGACACCCTGCCTACCCGCTCGCTGGTTGAAGCCAAGCTGGCCAAAAACGTAGACGTAGAAATCGAAGTGCAAGCCTGGCTGGGCGATCGCGCCTAAGCAGCCTTAAGGCCGACGGGCCGTCACACAAATTAACGGTGCCTGGCCCTGGCTATGGCACACTGAATTCCCCTAGTCCAAGGAGAATCCTGATGCGTTTTTTTGCTTCGGCCCGTCACATTTTGCTGGCTTGTTCTGCCTTAGGTCTTGGCGCCAGCAACCTCGCCTATGCCGCCAACACGGGCAAAACCGCAGAACCGACTGCGATCAAACGCTATCTGGGCGACTCGGACATGCCTTTTTCCCGCGCCGTGCAGGCCGGGGACTTTCTATTCCTGTCGGGACAAATCCCGCTGAATGAAAAAGGCGAAATCATACGCGGCAGCATTGAAGATCAAACCAATGCCACGCTGGACCGGATTGAAGAGACCCTGAAGCTGGCAGGTGCCGACTTCAGCCATGTCGTCAAAGCCACGGTCTATTTATCCGATATTGCCTTGTACGAGCAATTCAACAAAATCTATAAAGAACGCCTGGGCAGCAACTTCCCGGCCCGCTCTCTGGTACAAGCCAAACTGGCGGGTGGTGTGGATGTGGAAATCGAGGTTCAGGCCTGGATGGGTGCGCAAAACAGCCCCGCCAAGCATTGATGCAGGCCACTTACTATAGGCAATTCGATATAAGCAGCACGCTTACAGCCTGGCTATCTTGTATGGCACACTAACACCCTTAGCCAGACCCTTTACCCACGCCAGGCTTGCCGCCTGGCGTTTTCGTGCCTTTACGGAAACTCTCATGATCTACGCGATTACTGCCCTTTTCGCCTTTCAGCTATTAGGCGAGATCCTGGTGCAGACCTTGTCCTTGCCATTGCCAGGCCCTTTGGCCGGCATGCTGCTTCTGACTGCCGCCTTGCTGATTCGAGGCGGCGTGCCCAGCTCTTTGGAGAGCACGGCCAGTGTCATGCTGCAGAACCTGATGCTGCTGTTCATCCCCGCTGTCACTGGCGTGATGTTGTATTTTGATCGGGTAGCCGAGGAATGGCAGCCCTTTTTGATCGCCACCCTGGGCGGCACCGTCATCACCATGGTGGTCACAGCCCTGGTGCTCAATCGTCTGCTTAAGAATCGTCAGGAAGAAGAATAATGACGGACGGACTTTTTCAAATCTGGGTCTTTTTATCCAGCTCGCCCCTGCTGTGGCTGACCTTGACCTGCTCGGTCTACGCAGGCTCGGTCTGGATGTACCGCCAGTCGGGCAGTAGCCCCTTTTTGTTGCCGATTCTGGTCTCGGTCATTGTGATTGTGGCCCTGCTCTTGCTGACCCGCACGCCTTACCCCGTTTACTTTGAAGGGGCCAAGTTCATTCACTTCCTGATTGGACCGGCAACCGTCGCCCTGGCTGTACCGCTCTACAGTCAACTGCGTCAGCTGCGCAAGATCTGGAAGCCGCTGACCATTGCCCTGATCATTGGCTCGGTTACCGCTATTTTCAGCACGGTCCTGATTGCCTGGGCTTTGGGCGGATCAATTGAAACCATCATGTCGGTTGCCCCACGCTCGGCCACCATGCCGATTGCCATGGCCCTGGCAGAACAATTTGACGGTCAGCCTTCCTTGGCTGCTGTGGCGGTTGCCATTACCGGGATTGCGGGCACGATCATGGCGCGCCCGCTGTTGAACTTGCTGCGTATTGATCGCCCCGAGGCTCGGGGCTTTGCGGTGGGTGTAACGGCACATGCCATTGGTACGGCACGTGCCTTGCAGGTTCACGAAACGATTGGGGCATTTTCCGCCATTGGCCTGAGCCTGAACGGGATCATGACCGCCGTGCTGGTTCCTTTTGTTCCTATAGTCCTGCGCTGGTTAGGCGTGGCCTGACCCGGCAAGACAGGCTGGCTCTAGCGCCACTCGTCTCGATAGACGAAGCGGGGCATCTGCCAATTGCGGTGCAGAGCCAGCATACGGAAACTCAAGCCGATAATCATGGGACCCAGCAGGGTCACATACGGGTGCCAGTCCAGATGCTGAGCACCCAGATACAAAGCGCCGGTCAGCATGGATACGCTGGCATACATCTCCTTGCGTAGCAGCAAGGGGATGTCATTACACAAGATGTCGCGCAAGACGCCACCGGCACAACCGGTAATCATGCCGCTTAGCAGCACCACCGTAATGGGCAGCTTCATTTCCAGCGCGATCTGACAGCCAATCACGGTAAAGACCACCAGTCCCATGGCATCGAGCAGCAGGAACAGGCTGTGCAAACGCCGCATGATCGGAGCGATCAAAGCCGTAAGAATGGCCGCCCCTGCCGTGATCCAGAGGTATTCAGGATGCTGTACCCAAGTCAGCGGGTAATGCCCTAAAAGCACATCCCGCACCGAGCCACCGCCCAGAGCGGTGACACAGGCGATGGTACAGACCCCCACCCAATCCATGTCACGACGGCCCGCGGCCAGCGCTGCGGTCATGGCCTCTGCAGTGATGGCGATAATGTAGAGAACAAGTAAGAGCATGATATTTTTTACGCATCAAGCTGTTGAATAAGACCCCGATAACAACGCAGCATCAGCAAGCCAGGCACAGCAATAAAGACGGTACAAATAAAAAAGCCTGGCCAACCCAGGGATTCGACCAGCACAGGCGTCAGAGGCCCGGCCAGATAGGTACGCCCCACTGCCGACAGGGCCGACAGCAGCGCAAATTGAGTGGCGGAATAGGTCCGATTACACAAAGCCATCAGCAAAGCGACAAAAGCCGCTGTGCCCAGGCCACCACACAGGTTTTCCAGACCGACCACAATCCCCATCAGCCACATGGATGGCGCGGTTTCAATCGCGATCAGCCAATAGCCCAGGTTGGAGACGGCCTGCAAAATACCAAAAATCATCAAGGCCCGGTATAGCCCCAGACGGGCCATGATCGCCCCACCCATCAAGGCTCCGACGACCGTAGCAGCCAGACCAAACACCTTATTGATAGTGCCGACCTCGGACAAGGTAAAGCCGGCTGCACGAATCAGAAAAGTGGTGGACAAGGCACCTGCAAAAGCATCACCCAGCTTGTAGAGCACAATCAGCGCCAGAACACTCCAGGCACCTGGACGCGAGAAAAAATCGGCCAAAGGCGCGATCACGGCTTCTGACAAACTGCGTGGTGGACGGCTTTGTTCCTGTGGGTCGGGTGAAATCAGGGTCACCAGCGCGCACAGCGCCATGAAGGCACCCATCAGAAAATACGTGTTGGACCAGCCCAGCCAGCGGTCCGCCAGAATCAGGGCCAGGCCGCCGGACACAATCATGGCAATGCGATAGCCCATGACTTTGACCGCCGCCCCCGCCGCTCGCTCATGTGCTTGCAGCACGTCCGTGCAATAAGCATCGAAGGCTATGTCCTGCGTGGCCGACAAGAAGGCCACCCACACGGCCAGCAAGGCCAGTGCGGTCAAATTCACCGAGGGAGAAAACAGGCCCATGGCCGCAATGGAGGCGGCCAGCAGCAGTTGAGTGACCAGGATCCAGCCGCGCCTGCGCCCCATGAACGGCGGCGCGTAGCGGTCAATCAGGGGAGCCCAGAGAAACTTCAGCGTGTAGGCCGAGCCGACCAGGGTCAGAAAACCAATCTCGGTCAGTGAAACATTTTCAACGGTTGCCCAGGCCTGCAAGGTGCCTGAAACCAGGGCCAGAGGCAGGCCGCTGGCGAACCCCAGAATCAGCAAAGGCAAGACTCGGGGACTGGTATAGACACGTGACACGTCAGGCCTTATTAGCGCTAAGCAGCAAGAAAATGGGGAGACTCGAAACGATACATGGCCAAGGTACTGCGCCAGCCCGGCAAAAAACGCACCGTGTCGCGACCATTGAAGGCAGCACGATCAAGAATACGTACGCCCACCGCCTGGGCCAGATCCTGAAAGTCTTTCATGGTGCACAAATGGATGTTGGGCGTGTTGTACCACTGGTAAGGCATTTCGCCCGTGACTGGCATGCGCCCGCGCAAAATGCTCCAGCCATGCGGCCAATAACCGAAGTTAGGAAACGAAACGATACCATACCGTGCCACCCGCGCCATCTCGCGCAGGATGTGCTCGGTATGGTGCATGGATTGCAGTGTCTTGGACAGGACAACGGTATCGAACTGCTGGTCGCTGAACAGCGCCAGGCCTTTTTCCAAGTCCTGCTGAATGACATTGACGCCACGGCGTACCGAAGCAATCACAAACTGATCGTTCAGCTCCACCCCCGTTCCGACAACCTGGCGCGTGTCACGCAGATGCGCCAACAAGGTGCCATCGTTACAGCCCAGATCCAGCACACGCGAACCTGGCTCAATCCACTGCGCAATGCGCAGCAAGTCCGGTCTTAACATGGCGGCATCCACCTGAGTTTGCGGCTTAGTCATTCTGCCAACACCCCTGTAGTACGGGTGCGCGCAGGCAAGCCCAAATTAGCGGCAATCTGGTCATAGTATCCCTGCACAACGGCATGATAACGAGGGTCCTCAAGCAGGAAAGCATCGTGTCCGTGCGGAGCATCAATTTCGGCGTAAGTGACCTCACGCTGGTTGCGCAACAAAGCCTGCACGATTTCGCGCGAGCGCTCGGGCGAGAAACGCCAATCCGTGGTGAAAGACACCAGCAGGAATTTGGCCTGCACCTTTTCAAGCGCCTTGACCAGGTCCCCCTGGTGCTGACGCGACGGATCAAAATAATCCAGCGCACGGGTGATGATCAGATAGGTATTGGCGTCAAAGTAACGCGAGAACTTCTCGCCCTGATAACGCAGATAGGACTCGACCTCGAATTCCACGCCGTAGTTGTAGTGGTACTCACCGCCCTGGGCTGGGGCACGCTGGTTGCGGCCAAACTTCTCGGCCATGACGGTGTCGGACAGGTAGGTGATGTGGCCCACCATGCGAGCAACACCCAGGCCAGCCTTGGGCACCACCCCATGTTCGTAGTAATTACCACCGTGAAACTGCGGGTCGGACAAAATGGCGCTGCGGGCCACTTCGTTAAAAGCGATGTTCTGGGCCGACAGGCGCGGGGTACTGGCAATGACCACGCAGTTTTCCACGCGCTCCGGGCAGCTGATGGCCCAGCTCAGGGCCTGCATGCCACCCAGGGAGCCACCCATAACGGCCGCAAACTTGCGAATGCCAAAGTAGTCGGCCAGACGGGCTTGGGCACGCACCCAGTCTTCTACCGTCAAAACGGGAAACTCGGAGCCCCAAGGTTTGCCAGTAGCCGGATTGATGCTGGACGGGCCGGTAGAACCAAAGCAGGAGCCGATATTGTTGACCCCGATGACAAAAAAACGATCCGTATCAACGGCTTTGCCGGGGCCGACCATATTGTCCCACCAGCCAGTGCTTTTAGGATCGTCGTCGTAATAACCGGCAACGTGATGCGAGGCATTGAGTGCATGACACACCAATACCGCATTGTTGCGCTCTTCGTTCAGGGTGCCGTAGGTTTCGACCGCCAGCTCGTAGCTGGGCAGCACTTGCCCGCTGCGCAGATGCAGGGGTTCGTCAAAGGCAATTAGTTCGGCATGTACAGGGCCCACAGAACCTTCGGGGATCAAACCGCAGGATGGGCTAAGGGCGCCAGTGTCGGCGCTAGGGACGGAATCAGTGGCCATCAGGACCTCTTTAGCTGGATTTATGGAGCGCCCGCAAGCGGATCAGGCAAATCGGCGCAAAACGTATAAGACAAAATTCTAGCATCGCTGCGGCGCGGCGTCCAAATCGACCAGCCAGGATCGATTCAGAACTCTGGGCAACGGTAACGTCATAGAAAAGACAATGCTTTGATTTACATCATTATTTTCATGCACATTTGTCTGCCAGCTAAGCTAAATTTGAGTACATTGGCCCGACGTCTACCACGAATGCATGAGGAATGGCTTTACCGTGACGCACTTAACTTCACGCGAGCAGTCCTGCCTGAACTGGGCTGCCCATGGCAAGACCAGCTGGGAAATCAGCATCATCCTGGGCATTACTGAACGCACGATCAACTTCCACTTCCAGAACGCCTACGCCAAGCTTGGAGTCTATAGCCGCCAAGCTGCCATTACCCTGGCCTTGCAACAGCACCTGATCAGCGGCGACCCGGCTAGCGAGCTAAGCCGTCAAAGAAAACCTTTGCCTGAGCCGCGTCCGGGGCCTTCCCGGAATCCGTCATAACAAAGCCCTGCACCAGCCAGCCCGGCTCCATGCGTATCATCGCTTCCAGGCGCAAGGCCACACCGCCCACATCGCGCGTCATGAAGAAAATCTGTCCGGGTGGCGGCAGTTGTATCTGGTTTTTCTCGCTGACTTGCCCATCGGGTATGAATTTCTCGCGCAGGGAATCGTGCAGTGCCTCGTACAAGCGTTGGCGAGCAGCCTCGTCCTGCTGCAGTTCCTTGGGCAAAATCACATGGCCCACGGTGTAGCTTTGCCCACCCGCCGTGGCGGTAGTCAGGTAAAAATCCAGTTGATGCTGCTCGAAATCCAACAGTCGGTGACTGGTCGTGGGCTTGCCGGGCAGCATGGCCGACAGGCCCGTTTGTTCAAGCTGAACCTTGCGCCAGTTAAACTCTGGGCTGCAGGCTGCCAACATCAAGAAAGCCGCCAGTACCGCGGTAATGCGCCTGATCATCATGGTGCTAATCCCATATCCCGTTTCATGCTTTTCATCGGCTGACTAAACAGCCGTCTTATACTCGCCCTGCCCGATACGCCTTTTGGCGCAACTTAACAAAGCAAGTCTGGTCGGACTACTATTTATAGACGGGGCCAGGCCCCCTTGAACAGTCCCGTATCTTGCACCCGATTTCGAAAGTGGGAAACACCACCATGAACACCAGCCACGAACGCCGCCTTGCCCTGCAACAGAATCCCGAGATTTTGACGGGAATCTTGCGCGGCATCGAAAAAGAAGGACTGCGCGTCGATGCGCTGGGCCAATTGGCAAACACCCCCCACCCGCAAGCCATTGGGTCGGCCCTGACCAACGGCCATATCACGACCGACTACGCCGAGGCCCTGCTGGAGCTGATTACCGAGCCGCAAGCCCGGGTCGAGGACGTGCTGCAGGAGCTGACCGACATCCACACCTTTGTGGCCGGCAAGCTGGACCAGGAGATTATCTGGAACCAGTCCATGCCCGCATTGCTGCCCGCCGAAAAAGACATTGCCATTGCCTGGTACGGCAAGTCCAACACGGGCATGCTCAAGCATGTATACCGCCGTGGCCTGGCCGAACGTTATGGCAAGCCCATGCAATGTATTGCCGGCGTGCATTACAACTTTTCCCTGCCTGATGGCATCTGGCCCTTGTTGAATGTCTGTGGCGACAATCTGCAAGATCAGCGCTCCAATGGGTATTTGGCGTTGATCCGCAACTTCACGCGCTATTCCTGGTTACTGATGTACTTGTTTGGTGCCTCGCCCGTGCTGGATGCGAACTTCCTGCAAGGTCGCCGCAACAATCTGGACAAGATCGACGAGGACACCTTGACCATGCCCTGGGCAACCAGCTTGCGCATGAGCGATCTGGGCTATCACAACAAGGAAGCCCAGGCCGAGCTCCAGCTTTGCTACAACGACCTGGACACCTTTGTGATGCGCATGTATCACGCTGCCGTAACTCCTTGGCCGGATTACGAAAAACTGGGTACCCACCGCGATGGCGAGTGGATTCAACTCAACACCCATATCCTGCAGATTGAAAACGAGTACTACTCCAGCATTCGTCCCAAGCGCACCACCCAGCGCAGCGAGCGCCCGGCTACAGCCCTGGCCCAGCGCGGTGTGGAATACATCGAAGTTCGTTGTCTGGATATAGACCCTGAATCGCCTACTGGAATTTCCGAGCAAACCTGCCGCTTCCTGGATACGTTCCTGCTGTTCTGTGCCGTGCAAGACAGCCCCTTCTTCCCGGACGGCGGCTACTGTCAGGACAGCAAGAACAATTTTGCAACCGTCGTGCGCGAAGGCCGTCGCCCCGGCTTGATGCTGACCAATCAGCAAAAAGAGAGCGTCAGCCTGCAAGACTGGGGCCACGAAATTCTGGAATCGCTGCTGCCTTACGCGCAAATGCTGGATCAGGCCCTGGATACCCAAGGTCACACAGAAGCTGTGCAAGCCCAAATCCGCAAATTGGAAAACCCGGAACTGACACCGTCGGCTCAACTGCTGAGCCGTTTGCGCGAAACCGGTTTGAGCTTTCACGACTACGCCTTGCAACGCAGCCGCGAGCATCACCAGACCTTGCTGGCCCATCCATTACCTGCCGACAAGCAAGCCGCTTTCGAACAACAGGCCAAAGATTCTCTGCAAGCCCAGATTGATATCGAAGCGCAGGATCAGGAGTCCTTTGAGGACTACGTCCATCGCTACGAACGCAATCTGATTCCGCCTGAACTGGAAAACAGCTAACGTAGCTTAAGCACCCCGCTGTTCTGAGCCTCCCCAAACATCTGGATAAAATCCGGATTTTTGGGGCTTGTTCATTGGGCCTTTGTTATTTATGGATCCTGGCTTGGCATCCTGTACCAACACACAAGAACAGCCTGTTTGATCTGAACACCCCATTCCTGCCTCTGCTCTGTTGGGCTGTTACTGCTTTACTCTCTTGAGTTCCCGCTCAATCTCGATCAAACGCTGTTTACGCCACAGTCCGCCCCCATAGCCGGTCAAGGAACCATCAGCGCCGATCACACGATGGCACGGAATCATCAAGGCAATCTGATTCGCCCCATTCGCCCGCGCCACCGCACGCACAGCACTTGGCCGCCCTATCTGGCGAGCAATATCGGAATAGCTGCGTGTCTCTCCAGCCGGGATGCTTTGCAATATGCGCCAGACCTCTTGCGTAAAGGCACTGCCACTGGTCAAAGCCAGGGGCGTCTTAAAGCAATCCGATCGTGCGGCAAAATAATCAGCCAACTCGGCAGCCGCCTGCTCTGAAGGCGGCATCACGCCAATACCAATGCCATCCTTGATCGAAGCCTGCAAACGTTTGAGTTCAACGGGCAAGCCTTTTCGATCTACGAACTCCAGCAGATGCAAATGGCTTTGGCTACTGACCACAACCATGTCTCCCAAAGGCGTGGGTATCCAGCTAGCCCGAAGCAAGCCACCCGTCCGCAAGGCAGCAGGCGCACAGCCGAGCAAGCGGGCAAAGGCAGCCCGAAACGCACTGGCAGACTCAAAGCTGGCTTGATGCTGCGCGGCAATCACATTGCCACCCGTAGCCAAAGTCTCGAAACCCTCGCGCAGACGACGCTGCCTGGCCATTTCCAGAAAGGTCATGCCAAAGTGCCGTTTGAAGCTGCGGCGCACCGTAGACAGGTCATAACCCATACGCTCCAGATGTCCTTCCGACCATCTCAGGCCCGGCTTGGCGTCCAGCTCTCGCAGCAAAGCGGTGATTGTGGGGTCTTCCAAAGCCGCAGCTTGCAGCGGATGGCATCGCTTGCAAGGTCGAAAACCGGCCTGGATGCATTCGCCAATAGTGGCATGAAAGATGCAATTTTCGGCCTTGGGCTTTCTGGCCGGACAAGTCAGACGACAAAACACCCCCGTGGAAGACACGCAGACGAAGGCTTGACCGTCATAGCGTTCATCTCGGGTCAGCAAGGCTGTGTACAGGGTCTGGAAGTCGGGAAGATCAAATAGCATGTCGGATTTTTACTCCGAAACACCAAAACAGACAGACGATTTTCAGGCGTCTATTTCAAGATTCTCAATTTTTTGATGGGCAGGCCGCTGTGCCAGCGTGGTCAAGACCCCTGGAGCTGACATAGTTTTTTTACTAAACCAGAAAATTATTGTTATGTTATAACATCTCGAAAATTAACAAACCGGAAGATGAGATGCGTTTCCAACCCCGCCCCCTGCCACTAGCCCTGGCTCTGCTTTTGTGCGCCTCTGCCCAAGCCAATGAAATTGAAGAAGCTATCCCTGAACTGGCCCCTATCCGAATCTCTGCCAGCCCCCTGGCCTTGCGACAAACCGAGCTGGCCACCGCCAGCACGGTCCTGCAAGGCCCCAAACTGGATTTGCGCCGCAGCAGCACCTTGGGTGAATTGCTGGACGGTGAGGTCGGCATCCATGTAGACAGCTTTGGTAGCGGTGCCAGCCGCCCCGTCATTCGCGGCCAAACTGCACCCCGCGTCAAAGTTCTGAGCGATGGTGCAGAGGTCATGGACGCCTCGGCCATCTCGCCCGACCACACCATCACGGTCGACACCTGGCAAGCGGATCGCATTGAAGTGCTGCGCGGCCCATCGGCCCTGCTTTACGGTGGCGGTGCTATTGGTGGCGTGGTCAACGTGCTGGATCGCAAAATCCCCACAGCCATCCCCGAAAAAGGTTTTGAAGGCTCGGTACGTGCCCAGGGCTCCACGGCTGACCGTGGCAGAATCGGCGCAGTCGAGATGACAGCCGGCGAAGGCAATATCGCCTTGCACGTAGAAGGTGCCTCGCACCGTAGCCGCGACTATCGCGTCCCCAACTGGACCGATGGACGCGTCAAGGACTCCGACTCCAGCACGGACACAGGCAGCGTTGGCCTCTCCTTTATTGGGGACCGTGGCTATATAGGCGCGGCCTACTCCTACCGTGAAGGCAGCTACGGTCTGCCCGGTCACAGCCACGAATACGAGGACTGCCACCCGCACGGTGCCACTCTGCATTGCGGCGGCCACAGTCACGATCACGGCCATGACCACGATCATGGCCACAGCCACGGACATGATCACGAACACTCGGCCACCGCTCACCTGCGTACTCAGCGTTTCGATATCCGTGGCGAACTGCGTGACCCTCTGCCCGGCTTCAAACGGGCTCGCCTGCGCGCTGGTGCGACCAACTACCAGCACGTTGAAAAAGATGGCGATATTGATGGCACCCGCTTCACCAATCGCGGTTACGACACGCGCCTGGAGCTGGAACACAACCCTTGGGGGCCGTTTGAAGGGGTCATCGGCCTGCAAACCAGCCAGTCTGATTTTGCGTCCCGCGACGGTGCTGAAAACTTCATTCCGCCCACCCGTACTCGCAGCCAGGGCCTGTTCCTTCTGGAAAGCGTGAACTGGGACGACTGGCGTCTGGAACTGGGCGCACGTCAGGAATGGCAAACCGTCACGCCCGACTCGCAAACGCTGGAACGCCGCAAAGGCACGGCGACCTCCTTCTCTTTAGGTACGGTCTGGGACTTTGCGCCTGAATACGCCGCCAGCCTGTCCGTGTCCCGCTCTCAACGTCTGCCTACGGCTCAGGAACTGTTTGCCAAAGGCGTGCACTTTGCCACGCTGAGCTATGAGCGTGGCGACCCAAACCTGGATCGTGAGACCAGCCATACGGTGGACCTGGGGCTACAAAAACACCTGGGCGATCTGCGCTTTGATCTACGTACCTTCTACACCCGTAGCTCGAACTACATTTATGGCCGCAGCCTGGACCGTCACGAAGACTTTCAGCTGATTCAATACAGCCAGGACAAGGCCCAGTTCTGGGGCCTGGAAGCAGAAGCCTCTTACCCCGTCACTTCCTGGGCCTCGGTCAGCGTGTATGGCGATCTGGTGCGCGGTAAACTGCAAGACCCTGGCCGCAACCTGCCCCGCATGCCCGCCGCCCGCCTGGGTATTCGCACGGATCTGAACTGGCAGAACTGGTCCGGCTTTGTCGGCTACACCCACACCTTTGCCCAGGACCGACTGGCTGAACATGAAGAGCGTTCGCCGTCTTACGGTTTGCTCAGCATGGGTTTAAGCTACCGCCTGCATATGGATCAGAACACCTACACCCTGTACCTGAGAGGAAATAACTTGCTGAACAAGTTGGCTTACCGCCATACCTCCTTTATTGCCCGTCAGGCCCCGCTGATGGGACGCAACATCCTGGCCGGGATACAGGTGGAATTTTGAGCAAGACCGCCATACACACGGGTAGCCGTCTGTACCAGGTCGTGGCCGACATGCAGGGCGAGCGCCCTTGGGGCAACTTTCTGGATGCGGGCACCGGCAAGGGTTCGCTGCGCTGGTTGCTGACGCTGGACACAGAACGCTGGACGGCCATTACCGCCTCTCCCAGCATGGCCGAGCAAGTCACCCGTGAGCTGGGCGATCAAAAACGCCCCGAGGACCGACTGCTGGTGGGCAACTGGAGCGACCCTGAATTTTTGCAGGGCGAGCGCTTTGATACGGTTCTGGCGGACTATCTACTAGGTGCCATAGACGGCTTTGCCCCCTACACCCAGGACCAGTTGTTCAGCCGCCTGCGGCCGCTTACCGGCCAGCGTCTCTACATTATTGGTCTGGAGCCCTACGTGCCCTATAGCAGCACGGACCCGGCGGGCAAATTGATTGTGGAAATAGGCCGTTTGCGTGATGCCTGCCTGCTGCTGGCAGGCGAGCGCCCGTATCGCGAGTACCCGATGGACTGGGTCCTGCGCCACCTGCGACAGTCCGGCTATCGCTGTGTGGATGCGCAGCGCTTTGGCATTCGTTACGGCGACAGCTTTATCCACGGTCAACTGGATATGTGTGACGGGCGCTTGCGCCGTCTGAAGGACCGCAACCTGGCCATGGCTTTGTCCGAGCATGTCCAAGCTTTGCGCAAGCAAGCTCTGGCCTTGAACCAGACCTTGGGTGGTCTGCGTCATGGCCACGACTATGTAATTTGTGCCGAAGCTGTTTAAAAACCAGAAAGCTGCTCAGGAAAAAGCAAAAGGGGCTTCGGCCCCTTTTGTCTTGCATAGACTGCGATGGCAGCACATCTGGTTGTAGCGACGGCCACAAGTTCAAGACTCCAGGCACTGCCTGTCCAGACATCGCCTATACGCCTGATCGTCGTCCCGGCCAAACTCCCAAGCGCAAGCTCGCCTGTCAACGCAGGCAAATACGCAATTTCGTCCCAGGCCAAATGATCAGGATCAATAATTAGCCCACTTCACCTGAGCCGCGCATGAGGCCGTGTTTTGACAAACAACAGACACAAAAAAAGCAGCCTTTGGCTGCTTGCATCGCGACACTTTATAACTGGAAATTCAAGCCAGGTCTTGAAAAGCAGCCCTAAAGAGCCGTATAAACAAGAAGTTCTGGCGCGTCCGACAGGAATCGAACCTGTATCGAGGGCTTCGGAAACCCTAATTCTATCCATTGAACTACGGACGCCAAGCTCGCTATTGTAGCGCGAGTTTGGAGTTTTTTTCAGCATCTATCCGGCAATTATGAGTGCGCTAAATCAAGAGTCAGATACAAGAGCGACACACTCCGCTATAATCCATGGTTGCGCGATCTGGGTCGGTGGCTTGGTAGACACGTCCTTGCGCACACCCATTAGGTAGGCGCAAGCCTTTATTGGTGGCCTTTAAAGGCCCTCCCGTCATTTCTTGTACGAACTCGCAGGATCCGATAATGAGCAACACGGAACAAAAACCCGAAGAACACAACGAGGGTCACTCAGCCATGATCAAAACCCCTAAACAATTGCTTGTGACCGTGGCTCTGGCTTTCTTGGTGCCCATCGCGATTATTGTCATGCTGGTCAGCCTGGTTACCTCCACCATGGGTGCAGGTGCTGGCTCCGCCGCCCTTTCCCCTGAAGCCATTGCAGCCCGCATTCAGCCTGTTGCCGGTTTCAAACTGGTTGACGCCAATGCCGTCAAAGAGCTGAAGACTGGTCAGCAAGTTTACGAAACCACCTGTACCGCCTGTCACGGCGCCGGTGTAGCCGGTGCGCCTAAATTTGGCGACAAGGGCGCTTGGGGCGAGCTGATCAAGCTGGGTCAGGACGAACTGGTCAAGAACGCTATTCACGGTATCCGCGCCATGCCTGCCAAGGGTGGTAACCCTTCGCTGGACGACATCGAAGTGGCTCGTGCCGTTGCTTACATGGCTAACGCCGCTGGCGCTGACTTCAAGGAACCCGACGCTCCCGCACCAGAAGGTGAAGAAGCTGACGCCAAGCCTGAAGCCACTGCGGCTGCCGATACCAAGCCTGCTGAAGAGGCTCCTGCTGCAGAAGCTCCCAAAGCAAGCCAAACCGCTGCTGCAGATGACAACAAGGTCGACCCAGCCGGTATCAAGCTGTACGACACCATCTGCTTTGCCTGTCACGCAGCCGGTGTTGCTGGCGCGCCCAAGTTTGGCGATCAAGCGGCCTGGAAGCCATATATCGAATCCGGTATGGACACTATGGTTCAAAAAGCCATTCACGGTGTAGGCGCCATGCCTCCACGCGGTGGCTCGCAAGCCTCTGACGACGAAATCCGTGCTGCCATCCAGCACATGGTTAACGCCGCCAAGTAAGACTGCGACAAGGTTCTGGCACCGTACAGAGCCTGCGAATACAAAAAGCCCGATGAATATTCATCGGGCTTTTTTATTGCCTGAAACGGTTTGCAGGTGACTGATGCAGAAGCTGCCCCCTACAATCTAGCCCTCGGATCACTGCACCCTGCAGCTATCAAACAGCTGCGGATACTTACCATGACACGTATTACTTCCGCTGCCCGTCTGGCCGTGACGGGCGTCTTGTCAGCCCTTGCCGCTTTAATTTTTCCTTCGGCCCAGGCCTTCGCCAATGAGTCGACAACGGCAGCCACACCGAGCACAGCGCAGGCTACCAGCATCCTGAATCGAGATAGCCTGGAGCAGGCTATGCACACGCTGCTGCAAGCCACCATGGCCAGAGACCTGGAAACAATTCTGCAATTTCAGTCGCCGCGCAAGATTCAGAAAATTTCAAAGGCAATGGGCAAGGACCATGCAGAGACCGTTGCCGAACTTATCCGGGTAGGCCGCTCTATGGATGAGCATCAGCCCGTACAGATTCTGTCTGGCCACTACGACGTGGATACTGCACAGTTCGGCAAAACCAGCACAGGACGCGACTACGCCGTGCTGATCTACAACCGTACTTTCAAGAAAGACGGCAAGACCTTTGAGCTTAGCTATCCCACATTGGCCAGCGTAGATGGCAAGACGATTTTCATCATCCCGCTCAGCGAGGATGCGCTGCTGCCCGAACTGATCGAGCTGTATCCCGATCTGGCTTCGGTGAAAATACCCGCGACCAAAACACAGAAGTAATAGTCTGCTCTCCTGGAGCCCTGAGCCCGGCCTAAGCATCTGTTTATTGAGCACCTGGTTCAGGCTGCCAATAAAAAAGCCTGAGTCCGGTGTCATCCCGGACTCAGGCCGACTCATAAGCTTGTAGGCTGATCTACCTCTAGAACACGCTATAAAGCGTCCAAGAGAGCAATCTCAGGCCTTACTGCGCCTTGCACTGAGCCAATGCCGTCAAGGACATACCCAGTTGGACACGGCGTTGCAGCCAGGGGCTGGCGCGGTAGCGCATATCGCCCGTGACAGCTTGCAAGGTGTTCAATACATCCAGCAAATCACGCGAGCCGACGGCATCACCCATGGACAGCGGGCCATTGTGCGGATAACCCAGGCCCAGACGCACAGCGGCGTCGATATCTGATGGGGTCGCTATCTGCTGCTGAGCGATATCGCTGGCGATGTTCACGATGGTAGCCACCAAACGCTGGGCCACAAAACCGGCAGAGTCTTCGATCACGCTAACCGCCGTACCATCGCTGGCCAGCATGGCCCAGGCTTGATCGCGCCATTCTGGTGTGGTCGCAGCCGAGCACATCAGCACGCGGCGGCGGCCTTTCTCCAAGCCGAACAAGGTATCCAGCGCCACAGTGCGAGCTGGGTCCAGGCCATGCAAAGACACCAAAGTCGCCACGTCTTCACCGTACGGCGTCAACAGAATCAGCGCATCGGCAGGTGGCTGGTCGCCTTCCACCACTTTCACGCCCAGTTCGCTCAGCAATTGCAGAGCGCGCGCCTGACCTTGTTCGTGGTAAGGCGAGACCCACACAGGAGCAAAGGAGGTGACAGCGGGAACAGCAGGCTCTTGAGGAACCTGTTTCTTGCCATCTTCATACTTGTAGAAACCTTCGCCGTTCTTGCGACCAAACAATTTACCGGCGTGACGCACGGCGGTAATGGGCGAAGGACGGAAGCGCGGCTCGTCGTAGAACTGACGGTAAATGGATTCCATGACCGGATGGGACACATCCAGCGCGGTCAGATCCAGCAGTTCAAAGGGCCCCATGCGGAAACCGGCCTGCTCGCGCATGATGGCGTCGATCTGGTAGAAAGGCGCCACGCATTCCTGGGCGATTTTCAGGCCCTCGATGTTCATGCCACGACCGGCGTGGTTCACGATAAAGCCGGGCATATCCTTGGCGCGCACAGGCGTGTGGCCCATGTCACGCGATACCTGCATCAAGGCATCGCCCACTTCCGGCGAGGTGCGCAGGCCGTCGATAACCTCGACCACTTTCATCAGCGGTACGGGGTTGAAGAAGTGATAGCCAGCCACGCGTTCGGGGTGGCGGCAAGCTTGGGCAATGGCAGTAATGGACAGCGAAGAGGTATTGGAGGCCAGCACGCAATCGGCCGACACAATCTCTTCCAGCTGTTGCAGCAAGCCTTGCTTGACGTCCAGACGCTCCACAATGGCTTCCACAACCAGATCGGCAGGGGCCAAGGCTTGCAGATCGCTGGCGGTTTGCAGACACGCTTTGGCCGCGTCCACCTGTTCCGCCGTCATGCGGCCTTTTTCTTGCAAACGACTCCAGACGGCGTGTACATCCGCCAAAGCCGCCTTGACCGAATCCGCATTCAGGTCATACAGCAAGACCTGCTTGCCAGCCTGGGCAGCAATCTGGGCAATGCCCCTTCCCATAGCACCTGCGCCAACAATAGCGATGGTTTGTATCTGTTTCATGATTCACAACCTGATCGAAAAGCAATAAAAATTAAGCCTGTTCAGCGGAGCCGGATACCAGGGCCTCGACCTTGTCGGGCGATAGCTCCAGCACTCGCGCCAGGACCTCGCGGGTGTGTTCTCCCAGACGCGGAGGCGCACGGCGATACTGCACCGGCGTGGCCGACAAACGTAAAGGACTGGCTACCGAAGGCACGCTCCCCCCCTGCCCGGTCGGCAAGTCCAGGCGCAAGCCGCGCGCCAGCACCTGCGGGTCCTGATAAACCTGTTCCATCGTATTGATGGGCCCGGCTGGAATACCCACGGCTTCCAGCGTCTGCAACCAGCTATCGCGCCTGCGGCTTCGCATGATCTGCGCCAGCATGGGCACCAACTCATCCCTATGCATGACTCGTCCGGCATTGCGCGCAAAACGGGGATCATCCGCCCACTCGGGGTGACCCAGCTCCCGCGCAAAACTGCGAAACTGGGCATCGTTGCCCACCGCCACAATCAAATGCCCGTCACTGGCCTCAAAGACCTGATAGGGCACCAAATTCTGATGTGCATTACCGGGGCGCTGTGGCGCCTGTCCGGTACACAAGTAATTCATGTTCTGGTTAGCCATCATGGCCACCTGACAATCCAGCAGAGCAATATCCAGATGCTGACCCAGGCCACTGCGATGGCGCTCCACCACGGCCGCCAGCACAGCCACGGTGGCGTACATGCCTGTCATGACATCGGCCACAGCCACACCCGCTTTTTGCGGTTCACCACCTGGCTCACCTGTCAGGGACATCAAACCACCCAGCCCCTGGATCATGAAGTCATATCCTGGACGACTTGCATAGGGGCCAGTCTGCCCAAATCCGGTAATCGAACAATAAATCAGGGCCGGGTTGATGGCTTGCAGGCTTTCATAGTCCAGTCCGTACTTTTTCAGGCCACCGACCTTGAAGTTTTCCACCAGAATATCGCAGCGACTGACCAGCTGACGCACCACCTCAGCACCTTGTGCAGTGCCTATATCCAGGATGATGGACTCTTTATTACGGTTGGCAGCCCCAAAATAGGCCGCATCTTCCGTGTCCGCCCTGTGACCATCCTGCAGATACGGCGGCCCCCAGCCTCGGGTGTCGTCCCCGGCACCGGGACGTTCGACCTTGATGACTTCCGCACCCAGATCAGCCAGGTTTTGAGTACACCAGGGCCCGGCCAGCACGCGCGTCAAGTCCAGAACACGCAATCCCGCCAAGGGCGCTTTTCGTTCAGTCGTGGTCATAGCAAACAAAAATCCTTCAAGTCGCTTATTGTGCACTACGTCTTCTTAGTCCGGCCTACGGACAGAAAAAAGTGCTCAAACCATGGTCATTTTCGAGGCCGGAGGAATTTGTGCAGCGCACCAAGCCGGGCGACGATAAACCGTCCTAGAATAGGTGACGATAGATTATCAGCGGCAGATCTTCCTTGCAGGACCCCGCCCCTTCAAGAGGCAGGGCACTTCTTTCGATAACAGGAGACCGACCTTATGCCATCGGCATTAACGCAGCAGCTTTATCAATCTATGACCCTGCCTGTAATGGCAGCGCCCATGTTCATTGTTTCGAACCCCGCCCTGGTGATTGCACAATGCGCCAGCGGCATCATCGGTTCCGTCCCCGCCTTGAACGCCCGCCCCCAGGAAAAGCTCAAGGATTGGCTGGACGAGATCGACGACACCCTGGCCGAACTGCGCGAGCGCCATCCCGAGCGCCGCATCGCCCCCTATGCCATCAACCACATCATCCACCAGTCCAACGACCGCCTGGAGCAGGATCTGCGGGTATGCGCCGACCACAAGGTGCCGCTGGTGATTACCAGCCTGCGTGCCCCGCAGGACATCGTGCCGCATGTGCACGCCTGGGGCGGCAAGGTTTTCCACGATGTGACCACCTTGCGTCACGCCGAAAAAGCCCTGGAAGCCGGTGTGGATGGGCTGATCGTGGTGGCTGCAGGTGCTGGCGGCCACGCCGGTACCTTGAGCCCCTTTGTGCTGGTTAACGAAATCCGTCAGATTTTTGATGGCCCGATTGCCCTGTCCGGCGCCATGAGCCGGGGTCGCGACATTCTGGCGGCCCAAGCCATGGGGGCCGACATGGCCTACATCGGCACGCGCTTCATTGCCAGTACCGAAGCCAATGCCTCGGACGATTACAAGAACATGATCGTCAAGGGTCGTGCCGCCGATATCGTCTACACCCCGCTGTTTACCGGCATTCCCGGCAACTACCTGAAGGACAGCATCCGCGCGGCAGGCCTGGACCCGGACAAGCTGGACAGCGAAAAAAATGCCGACACCGCCTTCGGTTCGGGCATGAGCAAAGCCTGGCGCGACATCTGGGGAGCTGGCCAAGGCATTGGTGGCATTGACTCGGTGGAATCTACTGCCGACATCGTGGCCCGTTTGCATCGCGAATACCAGGAAGCCAAGGCAGCACTGCTGGCCTCCCCCTTCGCCTGAACAGGAGCACGCCATGATACGGACTCATGACGCAGGTCATTGGCTGGAAGTCATTCTGGACCGCCCGGAACGACGCAATGCCTTGACTGGCCCCATGTACGAAGAGCTGGCCGACATCATCGACCAGGCCAATCAGAACCAGAAATATCGTGCCCTGATTCTGACCGGCGCTGGCGAGCATTTCTGTGCCGGCAACGACATCTCGGAGCTGTCCAATGTGCGCAATAGCGACATGCCGCCACCGATCAAATTCCTGCGCAGTCTGGTCCAGGCCGACATCCCACTGATCGTGGCCGTAGAAGGCCACGCGGTGGGTATTGGCGTAACCTTGCTGCTGCATGCGGACTTTGTGTACGCGGCCCGTGACGCGCGTTTGCGCATGCCTTTCACCGCACTGGGCCTGTGCCCGGAAGGCGCCTCCAGCCACCTGCTGGCGCAGTACGTGGGGCCACGCCGTGCCAACGAATGGCTGCTGCTGTCACAAGCCTTCAGTGCCGAGCAAGCCATGGAAGACGGCCTGCTCACTGAACTGACCGACCACGGCAATAGCCTGGAAGCCGCCCGTGCCTGCGCCCACGCGTTGTCCGAGCAGCCTCCCATTGCCTTACGCACCAGCAAGCGTCTGCTACGAGAACCCCAGCGCGAAGTTTTGCTGGAGGTTCTGGAACGCGAGCGCAAGCTGTTTTCCAAACTGCTGGAAGGCGAAGAAGCTCTGCAGATTCTGGGGCAAATGAGCCAGAACCGCAGCGGCAAATAGCGCTTGTGTGGACCTGATTTCTGCGCAAACCCGCATGTGCAGCGATCTTGCCACACTGCACCCGGTTCAGACGGGTGATAAGGGGCCTGTGAGAGCAGGTCCCTAATTTTTTTTACCGTATTCGCAAAAAAATCTTGCGTGCAAAAAAAAAATCGCTGTATTTTATTTTTTGCGCTGCAACAAATGCACCGCTTTAACACGTTCTTTGCGGATACGCCCATGACACACTCCTGTCCCCCCCAAGCCCAAGGCTTGTACCTTCCCGCTAACGAACACGACGCCTGCGGCGTCGGATTTATCGCACACATCAAAGGCCAGGCGAGCCACACCATCATCACCCAAGGCCTTAAAATCCTGGAAAACCTTGATCACCGCGGCGCTGTAGGCGCAGATCCCTTGATGGGCGACGGTGCAGGCATTCTGATCCAGATCCCCGACCAGCTTTACCGCGAAGAAATGGCCGCTCAGGGCGTGACCCTGCCGCCCCCCGGCGAGTACGGCGTAGCCATGGTGTTCCTGCCCAAGGAAACCGCTTCCCGCCTGGCCTGTGAACAGGAGCTGGAACGTGCGGTACGTGCCGAAGGCCAGCACATGCTGGGCTGGCGCGATGTGCCGGTGGACAGCACCATGCCCATGTCGCCCACCGTCAAGGCCAACGAACCGGTGATTCGCCAGCTGTTCATTGGCCGCGGCCCGGATGTGATGGTGCCCGATGCGCTGGAGCGCAAGCTGTACGTGATCCGCAAGACCGCCAGCCACGCCATCTACCGCATGGCATTGGCCCACGGCCAGGAATACTTTGTGACCTCGGCCTCGGTGCGTACCATCGTCTACAAAGGCCTGCTGCTGGCTGACCAGGTTGGCCGCTACTACCGCGATCTGGCCGACCCTCGCGCCTGTTCCGCCCTGGCCCTGGTGCACCAGCGCTTTTCCACCAATACCTTCCCCGCCTGGCCTCTGGCCCACCCCTACCGCCTGATCGCTCACAACGGCGAGATCAACACGGTACAGGGCAACTTCAACTGGCTGCGTGCCCGTGAAGGCGCCATGGAATCGGCCGTGCTGGGTTCGGATCTGCAAAAGCTTTACCCCATCGTGTACGAAGGCCAGTCCGACACGGCCACCTTCGACAACTGCCTGGAACTGCTGGTGATGGCCGGCTACTCGCTGCCGCACGCCATGATGATCATGATGCCGGAGGCCTGGGAGCAACACGCCGAGATGGACGAAAGCCGTCGCGCTTTCTACGAGTACTACGCCGCCCAGATGGAACCATGGGATGGCCCTGCTGCCATCGCCTTTACTGATGGCCTGCAAATTGGTGCGCTGCTGGACCGTAACGGCCTGCGTCCGGCCCGCTACGTCATTACCGACGACGACATGATTGTGCTGGCCTCTGAAGCCGGTACCCTGCCTATTCCCGAGCACCGCATCGTCAAGAAATGGCGTCTGCAACCGGGCAAGATGCTGCTGATCGATCTGGAACAGGGCCGCATCATTGACGATGCCGAGATCAAATCCCAACTGGCCAACACCCACCCCTACAAGCAATGGATTGAACGCCTGCGCTTGCGCCTGGACTCCCTGCCCAGCGTGCCCGGCGTGCGCCCCCAATTGGCCACACGCGACCTGCTGGATCAGCAACAAGCTTTTGGCTGGACCCAGGAAGATATCAAAGTCGTCCTGCAGCCCATGGCCAGCAAGGGCGAAGAGGCCACCGGCTCCATGGGCAACGACGCGCCGTTGGCCGTGCTGTCCGACAAGTCCAAGCCCTTCTACAACTACTTCCGCCAGCTGTTTGCTCAGGTTACCAACCCGCCTATCGACCCGATTCGCGAACAGATGGTGATGTCGCTGGTGTCCTTTATTGGCCCCAAGCCCAATCTGCTGGACATCAACAACGTCAACCCGCCGCTGCGCCTGGAAGTGTCCCAGCCCGTGCTGAGCCCGGCTGACATGAACCAGATCCGGCGCATTGAAGCGGCCAGCAATGGCAAATTCCGCAGCCAGGAACTGGACATCATCTACCCCAGCGCCTGGGGCCCGGAAGGCATTGAGGCCAGCGTGGCCGCACTGTGCGCCCGTGCGGCAGATGCCGTGCGCGATGGCTACAACATCCTGATCCTGACAGATCGCCGATGTGACGCCGAGCATGTGGCCATCCCCGCCCTGCTGGCAACCTCGGCCATTCACCAGCACCTGATCCGCATCGGTCTGCGTACCCGCACGGGTCTGGTCGTGGAAACTGGCTCGGCCCGTGAAGTGCATCACTTCGCCCTGCTGGGTGCGTATGGTGCCGAAGCCATGCACCCCTGGCTGGCTTTTGAAAGCCTGCAGCATCTGGCCCAGGACCCGATCAACCAGATCGACGCCTCCCAGGCCGAGGGCTACTACATCAAGGCCATCAACAAGGGCTTGTACAAGGTCATGTCCAAAATGGGCATCTCCACCTACATGTCCTACACCGGCGCGCAGATTTTCGAGACCATCGGCCTGTCGCGCTCGCTGGTAGACAAGTACTTTGTGGGCACCTCCTGTCCGGTAGAAGGGATTGATATCTTCACCGTGGCTGAAGAAGCGCTGCGTCAGCATCGTGCCGCCTATAGCAAAGACCCCGTGCTGGAGAATCATCTGGAAGCCGGTGGCGAATACGCAGTACGCGTGCGCGGCGAAGCCCATATGTGGACCGCCGACTCCATCGCCAAGTTGCAACACGCCACCCGCAGCCAGAACTACAGCACCTACAAGGAATACGCCCAGCTCATCAACGAGCAAAGCCGCCGTCACATGACACTGCGCGGTTTGTTCGAACTACGTCTGGACCCGGCTCAAGCGATTCCTTTGGAAGAGGTGGAACCGGCTAGCGAGATCGTCAAACGCTTTGCAACCGGCGCCATGTCGCTGGGTTCGATTTCAACCGAAGCCCACGCCGTACTGGCCGTGGCCATGAACCGGATTGGCGGCAAGTCCAATACTGGTGAAGGTGGCGAGGACGAGTTGCGCTACCAGCATGAAATGCAGCACGGTAAAAGTGGCATCCGCCAGGGTGATACCTTGGCCAGCGTCCTGGGCCAGGATCGCGTGTTTGCCGACATTGATCTGCAAGAGAACGATTCGCTGCGCTCCCGCATCAAGCAGGTAGCGTCCGGCCGCTTTGGTGTGTCGGCCCAGTATCTGTGCAGTGCCGATCAAATTCAGATCAAGATGGCACAAGGAGCCAAACCCGGTGAAGGCGGTCAATTGCCCGGTCATAAAGTGTCCGAGTACATCGCCAAGCTGCGTTACTCCGTTCCCGGTGTGGGCCTGATTTCTCCTCCCCCCCATCACGACATTTACTCCATCGAAGATTTGGCCCAGCTGATTCACGATTTGAAGAACGTGAACCCGCAAGCGGATATCTCCGTGAAACTGGTGTCCAAAGTCGGTGTGGGTACTGTGGCTGCCGGTGTTGCCAAAGCCAAGGCCGATCACATCGTGATTGCCGGTCACGACGGTGGTACGGGTGCTTCGCCCCTGTCCTCCATCAAGCATGCCGGTACCCCGTGGGAACTGGGTCTGGCTGAAACCCAGCAAACCCTGTTGCTGAACCGCTTGCGCAGCCGCATCCGCGTGCAGGCCGACGGCCAGATGAAAACCGGCCGCGATGTGGTGATCGGTGCCTTGCTGGGTGCGGATGAATTTGGCTTTGCCACCGCTCCGCTGGTCGTGGAAGGCTGCATCATGATGCGCAAATGCCATCTGAACACCTGTCCCGTTGGTGTTGCCACCCAGGACCCCGTGCTGCGCCGCAAGTTCAAGGGCAAGCCCGAACACGTAGTGAACTACTTCTTCTTCGTTGCAGAAGAAGTGCGTGAACTGATGGCCAAGCTGGGTGTACGCCACTTTGACGATCTGATCGGTCGCAGCGACTGGCTGGATATGCGCAGCGGTATTGAACACTGGAAAGCCCAGGGCCTGGACTTCTCCCGCCTGCTGCACAAAGTGGACAATGAAGAGTCCCCACGTCAGATCGCTACCCAGGATCATGACCTGGAACACACGCTGGATCGCCAACTGATCGAGCGCAGCGCCGTGACCTTGAATCAGGGCACCCCACTGTCCTTCATCACCCCCGTACGCAACCGCAACCGCAGCGTCGGTGCCATGCTCTCGGGCGTATTCACCAAGAAATATGGCCATCAAGGTCTGCCTGACGACAGCCTGCACATTCAGTGCAAAGGTACAGCGGGTCAGAGCTTTGGCGCTTTCCTGGCGCAGGGCATCACCCTGGATCTGGTGGGTGAAGCCAATGACTACGTAGGTAAAGGCTTGTCCGGCGGCCGCATTATCGTGCGCTCACCCAACGACTTTCGTGGCTACGGCCCGGACCACATCATCGTGGGCAATACCGTGCTTTACGGCGCCCTGTCCGGTGCGGCCTACTTCAACGGCGTGGCCGGTGAACGCTTTGCCGTGCGTAACTCCGGTGCCAGCGCGGTTGTGGAAGGCGTAGGCGATCATGGTTGCGAATACATGACGGGCGGTACCGTGGTTGTCCTGGGCGAAGTGGGCCGCAACTTTGCAGCCGGCATGTCCGGTGGCGTGGCCTACGTGTGGGACCCGCAACGTCGCCTGCAACTGCGCTGCAACCCCGGCATGGTGGATCTGGAGCCGGTCCTGAGCAAGGCCGAGCAAGAGATGAACAGCAGCATGGCGCAATGGCACAGCCGTAGCGCCCAGGGCGAACGTCAGACCGACGATGCCATCTTGCAAACCCTGGTTCAGGAACATTTCAAGGCCACGGGCAGCTTCCAGGCCCGCGAGCTCTTGAAAGACTGGGACAGCGCCCGCGCACAATTCGTCAAAGTCATTCCACGCGAGTACCGCCGTGCATTGAGCGAATTGTGGCAGGGCCCGCAAGCCAGCAAAGCCGCGCCCAAAAGCAGTAAAACCCGCCGTTCGGCTTCGGCCTGAACCCTTCCCATCACCATCAGGAAACGACACATCATGGGAAAGACGACTGGATTTCTTGAGTTTCAACGTCTGCAAGAAGCCGTAGAAGCTCCTTTAAAGCGGGTCAAGCACTGGAAAGAATTTGTCCAGGTATTGAACGACGAGCAGGCAGGCCAGCAGGCCGCCCGCTGCATGGATTGCGGCATCCCTTTCTGCCACAACGGCTGCCCGGTCAATAACATCATTCCTGACTGGAATGATCTGGTTTACCGTCAGCAGTGGAAAGAAGCGCTGGACGTGCTGCACTCCACCAATAACTTTCCGGAAATTACTGGCCGCATCTGCCCCGCTCCTTGCGAGGCAGCCTGTACCCTGAACATCGACCGTGCGCCCGTGGGCATCAAATCCATCGAGCACGCCATCATCGACAAAGGCTGGGCAGAGGGCTGGGTTGTGCCACAAGTGCCTACCCACAAAACCGGCAAACGCGTGGCCGTCATTGGCTCCGGCCCTGCCGGCTTGGCCAGTGCCCAGCAATTGGCACGCGTCGGCCACGAGGTCACCGTGTACGAGAAAAGCGACCGCATTGGTGGCCTGATGCGCTACGGCATCCCCGACTTCAAGCTGGACAAACACTTGCTGGATCGTCGCATCGCCCAAATGCAGGCCGAGGGTGTGCAGTTTTGCCCTTCTACCTATATTGGTCAGGCACAAGATCAAGCCGCCCAGGAACCGGGGCTGACCGTGCTGTCCCCTACCGAGCTGGAACAACAGTTCGACGCCATCATCCTGGCAGGCGGCTCCGAAACCCCCCGCCTGCTGGAGGCCCCCGGTAGCCAGCTGCAAGGCGTACATCCCGCCATGGACTTCCTGCGCATCCAGAACCAGCAAGTTGCCGGCTCACGTGGCACCCCCGCCATCAGCGCCCAAGGCAAGCATGTCGTGGTGATTGGTGGTGGTGATACCGGCTCGGACTGCGTGGGCACCAGCACACGCCAAGGTGCAAAATCGGTCACCCAGTTCGAACTGATGCCCCGCCCGCCCGAGCAGGAAAACACAGAGCTGACCTGGCCCTACTGGCCCATGAAGCTGCGCACCTCGTCCTCGCACGAAGAAGGCTGCGAGCGTGACTGGGCAATCAACACCGTAGAGCTGGAAGGCAAGAACGGCCAAGTCAAAGAACTGCGCGCCGTGCGGGTGGAATGGAAAACCGATCCCGCGACAGGCCGCATGAGCATGACGCCCATTGCCGGTTCCGAAATGACCTTCCCCGCCGACCTGGTCCTGCTGGCCATGGGCTTCACCGCCCCCGTACGCCAAGTGCTGGACGCCTTCGCCGTAGAAGCCGACCAGCGCGGCAACGTCGCCGCCAACACGGATGACTACCAAACCAGCCGAGCCAAAGTCTTCGCCGCCGGAGACATGCGACGCGGCCAGTCCCTGATCGTCTGGGCCATCCGTGAAGGCCGCCAATGTGCCCGTTCCGTAGACGAGTTCCTGATGGGGAGTTCGACACTTCCCCGCTAAGCCTTCTTGGTAGTACCAGTACACAAACAGCCAGCCGCGATAAACGGCTGGCTGTTTGTCTTCAAGCGAACGAGATCACTTCCAAGCCCCCTGACTTCGCGGGTTCTTATTTGTTGTTTGCGGCTCGCTGCCTGCTGCCTGCTGCCTGCTGCCTGCTGCCTGCTGCCTGCTGCCTGCTGCCTGCTGCCTGCTGCCTGCTGCCTGCTGCCTGCTGCCTGCTGCCTACAACTAGCCTACGAGCCTGTCATCCATATCTGCCAGCTTTATTTGCCTGGCAACGGATTGCAGCAAGAAGCAGCCAGAGCGATTAGTTGTGGGTTGTCGGCTGTTGGTTGTTGGTTGTTGGTTGTTGGTTGTTGGATGCCACCATTCTGAAGCCCTTGCTGGCGTGAGGCTGGGTTGGAGCATTCAGGGGGCTTGCCGCCGTCTGGGGCTGTCGTAGGGATGCAAGCACCTTGCTGTTTGAGTTCGGCGCTTGTGGTTTGTCCGGGGGACAAACCACTGAACGAGTTCAAGGTGCGCCCTACAACAGCCCCAGACAAGGGCACCGGTGCGCAGCACCGGCAAGCTTCCGCTCCGACCCAGCCTCAAGCCAGCAAGGGCTGCCGCAAGGACTCCACTCCCCACCTAAAACCCGCAAAACCCTACAAACCCCACCCCCATAAGCCTTTGATTTAATTTCCCTTTCCAAACAACCCTAGGGTTTTCCCCTAAAAACCACAGGCTAATCCAATTCCTAGGGTTTACCCTTGCTTTTATACTAGGGAAAACCCTATAATGAGGACTCGTAACTTAGACCTTCACCTTAAAGGGAAAGCAAATGTCTACCATGACCACTTACTCGCACTACATTCACTGGAGTGATGCTGTTGAGCGTGGGGTAATGCAGCATGCCCTGGAAAATGGTGAATCCGTGTCTTTAACTGCACTGACCAAAGCAGCGGCCAAACAAGTTTCCAAAGCCGCAAACGTGGTGTTCAAGTACATGGTCGAACTGACCCGTGCCTTGAACGAAGCCCGCATCCGCGATTCCCGCATGTCGGCCAGCTACTGGTAAGCCACGCATCACCGTCGTAACGCTCAAGCAAAACACCGCTTGATGTTGAAAAGCCTGCTGATTTAGCAGGCTTTTGTTTTTTCTGCGTTTGCCAATGCCGCCTTTCCAAGGGCACACCTTCATGCATCGCGGAACCTTGGCTCATTGGGCGCAAGCACCTCACAAGGCGTCTCCCCAGCCCCAAGATCAAGACAAGCCAGGCACGGAAAGCGTTTCTTCCAGCTCCGCAGAACATGAAAAAGGCCAGCAAAAGCTGGCCTGCAGAACTACGGTGCCTCACAAAACATAGGCCCAGCACTAAATCGTCCTTGATCAAAAAGCACTGCTCAAGACTTGTTCAACAAGTTCTTCAACATATCCAGTCGCTGCTTGGGACTTAAAGCCGCCTGCGCCGGATCTTCCTGGGCACCAGGGTCTTCGATCTTCATCTCATCAATAAAGCGTGAGCGCTCACGCACCAGATTCTCACGTGCGCGTCTGCGCTTCTTGCACCAGCTCAAGCGCAAGCTGCGCTGCGCACGCGTAATACCCACGTACATCAGACGCCGCTCTTCCTGAATACGCTGGGCCAGAATATCGGCTTCTTTATCCGGGTCTATATCTTCGTCATCGCGCCCAATGTGCGGCAGCAACCCCTCTTCCACCCCCACCAGGAACACATGCGGATACTCCAGCCCCTTGGAAGCATGAAGCGTGGACAATTTGACCGCATCCGGGTCTTCATCCTCACCGCGTTCCAACATGGTGATCAGGGCAACTCGCTGCACCAAGTCATTCAAACTCAGCTGATCGTCTGCCGCTTTGGACTTCAGCCAGGTAATCAATTCCAGCACGTTTTCCCAACGAGTCTGCGCGGGGCGCTCGTCGAACATATCGTATAGATAGCGCTCGTAATCAATCGCCCGCAGGAGCTCGTCCAGCAATTCGCTAACGGCCGTCTCGTGTCCTTCCTGATCGCTCTCTACCCGGTCCGCTCTTTGCTGGATACGGCCAATAAACTGCGCAAAGACACTTAAAGGCTCCAACTGCCTTTCCGGTAAGCGATCCGTCAGAGCGATTTGCGAGACGGCGGAATATAAAGACAGCTTTTGTTCCGCCGCAAACTGACCCAGCACCTGCAAGGTAGCCTGCCCAATTCCGCGCCTGGGTGTCGTCGCTGCGCGGATGAATGCTGGATCATCATCGTCGTTCGCAACGACTCGCAAGTAAGACAGGATGTCGCGAATCTCGGCCTTGTCAAAGAAACTCTGCCCACCCGAGATGGTGTAGGGAATGCGCAGATTGCGGAGCGCCTGCTCAAAGATGCGGGCCTGATGGTTGCCACGGTACAGCACCGCAAAATCTCGCCACTCGGCCTGACGCTCAAAGCGCTCTGCCGAGATACGCATAGCCACTGAATCGGCCTCGTTCTGCTCGTCGTCCGTCACGTGGACCTGGATAGGCTCACCAAAGCCCAGGTCAGACCAGAGCTTTTTACCGAACACGACGGGATTATTGCCAATAACATTATTCGCAGCCTGCAAGATGCGCTGCACCGAGCGATAGTTCTGCTCCAGCTTCACGACTTTCAGGTCCGGGTAATCCTTGGGAAGCTGCGCCAGATTCTCCACGGTAGCGCCACGCCAGGCGTAAATGGCCTGATCGTCGTCCCCCACCACGGTAAACATATTGCGCTGCCCCGTCAGAGAACGCACCAGCCGATACTGACAGAGGTTAGTGTCCTGATACTCGTCCACCAGCAGATACTGCACCCGACGCTGCCAGCGCTCGCGTACTTCCTGATTGTCTTCCATCAACTGCGCAGGCAAGCGGATCAGATCATCAAAGTCCACCGACTGATAGGCAATCAAGGTGGCGGCGTAGTCGCGGTAAATACGAGCCGCCTCGATCTGGCTTGGCGAGTTTGCGGCACGCTCCGCATCGTCCGGCCCCATCAAGGCGTTTTTCCATAAGGAGATTTCCTGCTGAACGGACTTCAGGCGGCCTTTATCCGTGGTAGCCAGCAGTTCCTGAATAATTGCCAGCGCATCGTTGGAATCCAGAATGGAGAAGCGTGGCTTCAAACCCACGTGCTGGGCTTCCTCACGCAACATGCGCAAGCCCAGAGAGTGAAAGGTGCTGACGGTCAGCCCCCGCAACAGCTTGGGATCTACCAGGGCGCGAATCCGCTCGTTCATTTCACGCGCGGCTTTATTGGTAAAGGTCAGTGCGACCACTTGTCGGCCCGTGTACCCACACTCGCGCAGCAGATAAGCGATTTTCTGCGTAATGACTCGCGTCTTGCCACTACCGGCTCCAGCCAGGACCAGACAGGGCCCATCCATATACAACACGGCCTGACGCTGCATGGCGTTCAGGTCGGTAGGGACAGTATGGCCTGGGGTAGTGACGGAGGTGGACATGGTGGAATCAGTGAATACTAGGCAAGAAAACGAGGTACAAGAGCATGACAGCGGCAGGGCAACAACATCGCGCCACAGCCTCATCGCTTCCTGCCTCTTGGCTCATAGCTGCATAGCTGCATAGCTGCATAGCGGTCAAGGATACACCCTGCTGTACCCGAGATGCTCCTACTGTTTCCGTCCGCACATGAGCCTGGAGAGTCTTAAATTTCGAGAGGATCAACCTCAATCGTAATGCGCACTTTATGCTGCTTGGCCAACTGCGCGACCTGTGGCCCCCAATAGCGCACAAAGGCTTGCAAGGCCGGACGATGGGCGCTTTCCAACAGCAACTGGGCACGCTCCACTTTGGCAACGCGCAAAACACGTAAAGGCACCGGATCGTACAGGAAAACCTGATCCGCACCCGGAAATTCATTCGGATATTCTTCAGGCAAACGACGTGCCTGGGTCAACAAGCGAATGGCATCTGCCAATTGCGGCGCTTCGGCAGACAGAAGCACCTGATAGGCAAAAGGCGGCAAACCCACGGACTCGCGCTCGTTCAAAGCGCTTTGGGCAAAGCCTATGTAATCGTGCTTGATCAGACTTTGATAAACGGCCTGCTCCGGGTAACCCGTCTGGATGATGACATCCGCCCCTTCGGTATGGCGACCGGCCCGGCCTGCTACCTGCATCAGTTGAGCAAACAGACGCTCGGGCGCGCGGAAATCATGGGCGAACAAGGTGGCATCAGCATTGAGCACACCGACGACGCTCAGGCGCGTGAAGTCATGACCTTTGGCCACCATCTGGGTGCCCACCATGATGTCCACTTCGCCCGCATGCACCTGCTCGAACAATTGCTGCGCGCTGCCCTTCAAGCGGGTGCTATCCGCGTCGATACGCACCAGGCGGGCATTGGGAAAACGCTCGCCCAGAAACTCTTCAATACGTTGAGTGCCACGCCCCATAGGCTGCAAGTCCTGATCGCCGCAATCCGGGCAAGCACGCGGCACGGGGGCCTGATAACCGCAGTGGTGGCACTGCAAATTGTGCTTGAAGCCATTTTGCCGGTGCAGCACGGTGTACACCGTGCAACGCGGACATTGAGACAGCCAGCCGCAAGAGGCGCAATGCAGCACAGGCGCGTAGCCACGCCGGTTAATGAAAACCAGCGATTGCTCGCCGCGCTCCAGACATGCTTCCAGCGCATCCAGCAGTTGGGGAGAAAAGCCCGACTCCAGGCGCAAATGGCGGGTATCGACCAGACGCACTCGGGGCAAGGAAACCTCTCGCGCACGCTTGGGCAGGCTCAACAGGCTATAGCGCCCTTGTCGGGCATGATTCCAGCTTTCCAGCGAAGGGGTGGCTGAACCCAGCACCACTGGCACTTTCAGATCGTAGCCACGCCACACAGCCAGATCCCGAGCGGAGTAACGCAAGCCATCTTGCTGCTTGTAAGAAGCGTCGTGCTCCTCGTCCACAATAATCAGGCCCAGCTCGGGCATGGGCGTGAAGATGGACAGCCGTGTTCCCAACAAAATGCGCGCCTGACCACTGTTGACGCGCAACCAGGAGCGCAGCCGTTCGCCTTCGGACAGACCACTATGCAAGACAGCCAGCACATCGCCGGGCAAGACGCGCGCCAAACGAGCACGCAGGACCTGCTCGAACTGAGGTGTCAGGTTGATTTCGGGCACCATGAACAAGACTTGCCGACCGGCGGCCAGCACCTGTTCCAGCACCCGCATATAGACTTCGGTTTTCCCGCTACCCGTTACGCCATGCAGCAACATACAGCTACCGGGTTTGGCCGCCACAATGCCATCTACCGCAGCCTGCTGTTCGGCATTGAGCACGGGCAGGACGTCGCTGTCCACCGGCTCCACCTTCTTTTCCTTGCGCTTGGCCATGCGCAATACCGGGCCACCAGCGGAACGCTTGCCCAGATAGGCAGAGGGTTTGCGCAAAGGCCCTGGCAAGGACGGCATCATGACCTCGCCCAGCGGACGGTGGTAATAGGTAGACGCAAAGCGCGCCATCCGCAACCAGTCCTGCGGGAAAGGCGGCAAGTCATCCAGCAGCTGATCAATCGCCTTGACCTGCTCGGGCGGGTAGGAAGGTTGCTCCGGCAAGGCCACCACCACGCCTATCATCTGCCGCCGCCCAAAATGCACAATGACCCGCTGTCCGATCAGCACGGGTTCGTGGTGCTGATAATCAAACACCCCATCCAGGGGAACGTCCAAAGCCACATGCAGCCAGAAAGGTCCGGTGCTTGCCGATGCAGAAATAGCGTCAGGAGTGGCGGTCATGGATGGTGGTTCAAAAAAGGGCTGGCCTGGCTGAAAGCCTGATAAGTCAAGAGCTTAGCGACCTGTGGATAACTTTGGGGAAAATGACATGAACAAAAAACACAAAGAAGCAAGCACAGATACAATTTAATTTTCAATATCTCTGAAATAAGGATAAAACGCAGAGAAATCAACTAATTAAAACTGGGTATTGAAATTAAACCTTAAATATAAAGACCTCAAACCCAGCCCTGTCTGTGTGCATAACTTTGCGCACAAGCTGCGACAGCCCGTGCGCAAAGACTATCAAACGCTGTGGTGTCGACGGCTGTAGGAATGCACTTCGTCGACCAGAATGCCCACGGCTTCCGGGTCTGTGAAACGCGAAATACCGTGACCGAAGTTGAACACGTGACCGCCCTGACCCACAGGGCCAAAGTCGTCAATAACGCGACGGGCTTCACGGCGGATGGCTTCTTCGCCACCGAACATGGTCATGGGGTCCAGATTGCCTTGCAAGGCCAGTTTGTCACCAATACGAGCGCGCGCACGGGACAGGTTCACCGTCCAGTCCACACCCATGGCATCAGCGCCACAGCCAGCAATATCTTCCAGCCACATGCCGCCGCCCTTGGTAAAGACGATGACAGGGACGCGCTTGCCGTCATGCTCGCGAATCAGGCCATCAACCACTTTACGGGTGTAGGCCAGGGAGAATTCCTGGAACAGGGAGTCGGACAATACACCACCCCAGCTATCGAACAGCATCACAGCCTGTGCGCCGGCACGGATCTGATTGTTCAGGTAGTCGCAGGTGGTTTGGGCATTGATTTCCAGCATGCGGTGCATCAGGTCCGGACGCTGATACATCATGCTTTTCACCAGACGGTAGTCGTCCGAGCCCTGGCCTTCCACCATGTAGCAGGCAATGGTCCAGGGGCTGCCGGCAAAGCCGATCAGCGGTACTTTGCCGTCCAGTTCCTTGCGGATCAGCGAGACAGCATCAAACACGTATTGCAGCTTGGACATGTCCGGCGCTTCCAGCGCCATGACGTCGGCTTCGTTGCGTACAGGACGGGCAAAACGCGGGCCTTCACCAGCGACGAAATCCAGACCCAGGCCCATGGCGTGTGGCACGGTCAGGATGTCCGAGAACAGAATGGCGGCATCCAGATCGAAACGACGCAGGGGCTGCAAGGTTACTTCGCACGCAAATTCGGGATTCTGAGCCAATTGCATGAAGGAGCCAGCCTGGGCACGGGTGGCGTTGTATTCAGGCAAATAACGCCCGGCCTGACGCATCAGCCAGATGGGGGTGTACGGCACAGGTTCGCGCAACAGCGAGCGCAGGAAAACATCGTTTTTTAATTGAGGTAAAGACACGGCAATCCCTATTGAAAAATGCCTGTTAATTTTAACCATCGTGTTCGTCGTCTGGGTTTGACGCGGATCGAAAGCGTGCTGCATCGATATGGTGTTTGCGCATCAGTGCCCAGAAAGCACGCCGGTGCTTTTGCGCGGAGCGGGCCGCCATGGCGATATTGCCGCTATGGCGATCAAGGGCGGCGTGGATATAAGCCTGCTCGAAGCGGGCCACTATCCGTCCCTTGGCAACTTTGAAAGATTCCTGGCTGCTGGCGTAGCGCGAGGCTACCGCAGCGGCATAGGCTTCCAGCGTTGTCCCCTCCTGTTGCAAGATCGTTTGCGACAGGCGCTGCTCCGTTGGGCCGGGGTGCAGGACCAGATCCTGGTTTTCCTGCACCCTATAGTGTATCCGACCCGACAGCCCCGGTTCATTCAAAGCGTGGGAAGAGGTCTGTAAACGCTGACGATTGATGCGGGCGCGCAAATCGTCCAGGCATAAAGGCTCGCGCACGTAGTCTGCCAGACCCAGTTCCAGCAGGTCTGTCAGGGCCGCGGCCTTGATAGCACCCCGCAGCAAACCAAAGACCGGCACTGGCAAATGACCTTGGGCCACCGACAAGGCTCGGCGCACGTGAATCAGGGTGGCCGCTTCGATGGGAATCAGACAGGCATCAAAACGCAGCAGCAAGGCCGATGCGCTGCGCAAAAACAAATACTCCTGATCGGGATGGGGCGGTGGTGGCGCCTGCAGAACATGCAGCTGCAAACGCTCGCAAGGCGGGATGATGGCCAGTAGATTCTGAGCCCACGATGGCTGGGTGTGCAGCAACGCACAATCGAGGTGTAGACGCATAAGACTGTCCTTGAGAAGCCGGGCGAACCACACCGGCCGCCCCATAATCATGAGCCTCTAGGATAGAAATCCGACCCGTCTGCGATAAGTCGGAGTTGCGTCTACGTAGCTGTACTTAATCGCCGCAAATACGGCTGCGACGCCATTCGCTGGGCGATACGCCATAGCGTCGCCGGAAGGCGTGGCTGAACACGGCCGCGTCGGAAAAGCCCATTTGCCAGGCCAGCTCACTGATCTGCCGACCAGGTTTGCCGTCCACCAACAATTGACAGGCGCGCTCCAGACGGGCGGCCATGATGTAGTCGGCAGGCGCTTGCCCGCACAGCTCGAACAGCTTGTAGAGATAACGGCGTGAAATGCGAAATTGCAGCGCCAGGGACTGGGCATTCAAACCGGTATCACCCAGATGATCCTGCACGTATTGCTGAATTTGCAGCAGCTGCCCGCGCCGCACTTCGTCCAGGGCGGACTCGGTCGTCACCGGGCGACCATCGGCCAGGCTCAGAGCCATCATGCGAATCACGGTCTGGGACAGTTCGCTCAAGGCCGAGGGCGACAAGTGCCCGCGCTCCTGCAAACCCAAACGCAGCATATCCATGGCAATTCGGGCCGGACCTGTCGTGGCGGAGAACGAGCGGGCCACCGCATCGCTTAGCCAGGGCAACCAAGGCAGCAAACGCTCTTCCTCGAACTGCAAGACCAGAAAATGGGATTGATCCTGTACGGCCACTTCGTAAGGGCGGGTGGTGTCATAAATGCCCCACTCCCCGGCGTGCAAGATGCCACTGCGATTATCCTGCTGAATCTGACTGCTGCCACTGATCTGCAAGGTGACCTTGTACAGCGCCTGCTCGGATCGGCTGGCCAAGGCCTGGGTACGACGCACGCGCTGCGCGCTGGTACACAGTTCCATGACATCGACCGAACCCATGCGATCGGTGGCCGCCCGGTTGGAGAAACCACGGCGAGAATCCGGCTGAACTTCCAGGGGCACAAAGTACGCGCACACCACTTCCTGCCAAGCAGCCAGGCTCTTGAAAGAAGCAGAGGGAGTGCGCAATAACATAGACATTGCCTGAGTGCCCTTTCGGCCAACACAATTGATCGGGGTAAGGGGCAGAATATGCCCCCTTTCTTATAGCCCTAAAAAATTCAAGCGTCTACGGTCGTTAACCCGCTGTATCAGCGATCCATGGAGCCGTACAGGTAGGGCGCAGGCTCCAGACCCATACTGTTCATCTTGACGGTTAGCTCCGTACGCGCCTTGAGTACATCATCAAAACGATGCCGGCGCGATGCCCCTACCTCGGCCGAGGTAAAGGGTCGGTAATCGGGTGTCATTTCTTCCGGGCTGAACTTGGCCACAATCCAGTTCAGCACACGAGCCAGATCGGCATTATCCAGTTGCGACTGCGAGGCACCGGGCACTCGAATCATATAGTCCCGTCCAGCTGGCAGGCGTGTAAACAAGCCAATGGACTGGTTGAAATTGGGGATGCCCCGATGCGTCAGGCCCTGGCCATCGTAGCGATGGCAACCTGCGCATTGCAGCATATAGTCTTTGAAAGCCTGCGAACTTTGCAGGTAATCGCCCGTTCCGGCCATCTCTTCTTGGGCATGGGCCCAAGGCGTAAACGCCAGGAGTACGGCGCCCAAACAGGCCAGGCGCAAAGATGTCCACACAGTGATGCCTCCTTAAGTGACCGAACGCCATCCTGGCCGCCCGGCACCTTGTTCAAACCCTGGGGCTGCCTATGCAGGAAAGAACTGGCGTCCCAAGGACCGTTCTTCCCGCATGACTGGCAGCCCGACGGACCCTTTTTTAGTTTTTAGCCAAGCCAACCAGTACCGATGTCGTGCAATGGAAGGTGCTGTTCTCGTTCGCCATGCACCAGTTCACGTCATTGTGCAGGAAGAACTCGTAGCCAGGACGCTCACGGGTCTGCGTGTTGCACTGGCAGCGGCCGCAAGCGGTCTTGCCGCAGCAGTCGTGGTAGCTGATCAGGTAGTCCTTGCCATCATGCGGGTTGTGGCAGGTGCCAATCCACGAGATGGGCGAAGGCGTCGAGCCCGGAGGGCAGGTGGTGGTCGTGCCACCGCAGCAAGAGCACAGGAACCCGTCCACCGCACAATGACGCCAGTAGTCGCAGGAGTTCACTTCGTCTTCATTCGCCAGATCGGGATTCAGACTGATGTGATCGGCACCACTGCTGCTGCCACCACCACCGGCAGCACGAGCCACCGGCAATACAGGCAACACAAAGGCCGAACCGACCATTAATTTGCCCACCGAGCGCAGCACGCTGCGACGCGAAGTCTTGTGGGCCACAGAACGGGAGAGGCTCTCCCCAAATTTATCCAGCCAACGCATTGACGTTCTCCTTTCGTGATACCTGCACTTGCTTCATGCCCGAGTCACCGGCCAAGTATTCTTGCGCCGAGGCCACGCCCAGGTCTTTGGCGGTAAACAGGCTTTCCAGCTGTTCACGCGAATTGACCAGACCCTTGCCGCGCACCACACCGTTCTCGTCGATCAGGACGGCGTAAGGCAGTTTGCTGATCTGAAAGCCCATGCCCAGCTGTGTGGACAGGACGTAAGGGAAGGCGTCCAGTTGTGCTTTCTGGTAGAAAGCCAGATGCTCGGGCATCTCGCCATCACTGGCCAGCACAATATCTACCCACTGACCTTCCGAGCCCTGAATGGACTTCAGAATGGGCAAGAGCTTCTTGCACACCGGGCAGGTAGGCGACATGAAGAAAATCAACTGGCTACGCGGGCCAGCCACGCCCACGGTAACGGCACGACCGCGCAGGTCCTGCAATTCCATGACGGGAGCGGCATCACCCACCTGCGGGCCTTTATCCATAGTCAGGGCGCCCATGGGGGCTACCCGTTCGTACAACACGCCAATCTGGCGCGACAGGGCAAGTACAACCAGCACCAGGGCCAGTACGATTACCCATAAAATGACGTTGGAAATCATTAAAGCGGTCATTTAGGTCTCCTAAGAATTCTGCATTTTCTGGAATTTCAGATGGGATTCGATCAGCTGGTTGGCCGCATAGTACAGGCCCAGCAAGGCCAAGGTGGCACCAAAGAAGGTCAAACCGTCCACCCAGACCAGTTCACGGGCGCTGCTGATGGCCCAATCACCGCTGGCCACCGCCAGCGCAGCCAGCAAGGCATTGCGAGCCACCAGCCACCAGGACAGACCACCGGAGGATTCCCCCAGCCCGGAGCAGCCGCAATCCACATCGCGGCGGCCACGCAGCAGGTTCATCACAATGCCACTGGTGGCGACCAGCAGGACGCACAGGGCCAGAACCGCCCCCAGCGAACGGCTGGCTGGCCACAGCAGCAAAGGCGCACTCAAGGCCTCGGCAGCGACAAACAGCACACTGAACGGTCGTAGCAACACTTCCGGCAACAATCGATAACCGCCAACGGCTGCCTCGAACAGGCTGAAGTGACGCAGTTTATCCAGCGCCCCCAGTCCCATCAGCACGGCCAAGCAAGCCAGGCTGGCGTAAGTCAGGACCGGGTCCATATCAGACACCCCCAACTGGGTGGAACTGAACTTGCAAGGATGCTTCTGCGGCGCCTTCAATGGTGCGCAGCAACTTGGGTTCAGGCTGGCTGATGTCATAGACGTTCACATTGCCACCGTCCAGGGTCAGCATCAGATTGCGTTGCTGATCAATGGTCATGGACAAGGCATCACGCCCTGGAATGCGGGCTACACGCTGCTTGGTCTTGGTGTCCATGACCCAGATCTCGGCCGCGGGGAACTTGTGAGTGCCCTCTTTGCCATCGGGGTGCATGAACACATACATGCGACCGCTGGCGCGATGCAGACCCACCAGGTTGTAGCCACCGGGCACCCAGTTCTTTGCTTTGTCCTCGTCGTTCAGCAGGGACCAGGGGCCATCTACCTTGACCTCGTCACCGCTGAAATCCGCACTGTAGACATTGCCGTAGTAGGACACGAAGTGAGCCTTGTCCTTGTCCAGAGCGGGAGCGATAAAGATCGGATCGTCCTTCACGGAGAACATCTGCTTGCTGCGCGACTGGCTGGCGACCTTGCCGTCTTCGCCCAGATTGATGGTCAACAGGCCACCATCGCCACAAATAGTCATGAAGCTGCGTGGGCGGTTGGGCTGGGGGATTACGCTCCAGCAACCGGCGGCAGCTGTGACGTCTTCCACATAATCACCCTTGGCCACGTCCACGATTCCGATCGAGGTCGCTGGCGAGGCGTTTTGCAGCACGATGAACTTGCCGTCCGTCGTCTGACGGAACAGACCGTCATAGTTCAGACCTTGCACACGCTTGGGTGGCAGGGAAATTTCCTTCTCGAAGGTCAGCTTGTCGGCATCCCACACTTCCACTACATCCGAGCGCTTTCCACGCGTAATGCGCTCGTGATAGGTGGTCATGGTGTAGATTTTCTTGCCGTCGTTGGACACCTGCACGTGGCCGTTGAAGGCGGTGGGTACCATGCCCAGGAACTTGCCGTTGGTGTAGTCATAAACGTGCACACGGCTTTCGGTCAGGTGCATGAACACCGAGTCCATGACATAGATACGGTTTTCCTGCGGGGCAGACACACTGTGACCACCTGTCAGGACTTCGCGCGGCTTGTCCTGGGCCTGCGCGCCACCGGCCAGTACCATCAGCCCCAACATGGCGGCGGCGGTCGTTAATTTAAATTTAGACTTCATTGGATGTCTCTCCTCATGGGCGTCCACGCTGTCAGAACGCATAGGCATAACGGAATTGCAGGCCGCGCATGCGCGGGCCATTCTCGACTTTCAAATCATGGATGTACTGCAATTGCACCTGGTGAGCGTCAGTCAACTGGTGGGTGATCTCGGCGGCCAACTGGTGGTTACGTGCACGCGTCGCCGTGGTCTGGCCATTGACCCGCTCACGGCCACCTGTCTCGTAGCGGTAGCGCATACCCACGTAGGTCTTTTCAGTCAGGTTGGTTGAAACCAGGGCCATCAGGCGGATTGCCGTGTCTTTTTTCAGGGTCTGGCCGTAGTAGTTCTTGTTGTTGCCAAAGAACTCGAATTCCGCCACACCTTCAATAAAGGAAGACTCCCCAAAGCCTTTCACAATCGCAAAGTCCTGGATGGTGCTCCAGCGGTTCTTGCCGGAAGACACATCGGCCTGCGAGCCGTGGTAACGACCTGTAGGAGCCGTAATGAAAGGCTCCCACGCGAACCAGAAACGGTTTTCCGGATCGTTGTGCAGCCACACGGCCGCACCGGCAGTCACATCACCAATCCCGGTCATGCGATCCCGGTCTTGCCCTGGAACATCCAGCGTGTTGCGAAAACCGGGCACGATCAGCTCGTACTGCACCGTCTTGCCGGCCAGTTCGCGAAAGTGCATCTGGCGGTAAATCATGCCTTGCACATTCAGCTTGGGGCTATCGCCAATTCGTGAACCCTGATCATAAAAACCGTGCGACTTCAGGCCCATCATGTAGACCGCCAGGATGTTGGTCCCTACCGGAGCAGGAATCCAGTCCCGCGCACTGGGGTCGCCCGCAAAGGCGGCACCGGCACTGACGCCGCTCAAGGCCAAGGCCAGAGCGGTCCGCTGCAAAATTGCATACATTATTGTTGTCTCCTCAAAGAGGCGCGAACGGTATCGTTATTGTGTTCGCGCCTTTATCCCTAGCTAGGCTGCCGGGTAGGCCATGCAGACCGATTTGGTCTCCAGGTAAGCCTCTACCGCAGCGCGCCCGTGCTCCCGACCCAGGCCGGACTGCTTGTAGCCACCAAAGGGCATGCTGGGGTCCAGCATGTTGTGGGTGTTGACCCACACAGTTCCGGCCTTGATACCAGCGGTCAAACGCTGGACGCGGGCCAGATCCTGACTCCAGACGCTGGCACCCAGGCCAAAGTCTGTATCGTTGGCCAACTGCAGTGCCTGCGCCTCGGTATCAAACGGGGTCGCGACCACCACGGGACCAAAGATTTCTTCACGCATGATGCGAGCATCAGGAGCCACATCGGCAAACACGGTGGGGCGTACAAAGTAGCCCTGCTCGGGGCGAGCACCCTCACCTGCCAACATGCGACCGCCTTGCTGGCGACCCACATCGATATAGTTCTGCACGCGCTGCTGATGACGGGCGGAAATCAGCGGAGCAATCTGGGTGGACTGCTCAAAGCCCGATCCCAGAGTCATGGAAGAAGCCAGATCGGCTACGCCCTGCACCACGCGCTCGTAAATGCCTTTTTGCACGAACAGACGCGAGCCGGCAGTACATACCTGGCCCTGGTTAAAGAAGATGGCGTTGGCCGCACCTTGAATGGCCATGTCCACATCGCAATCGTCCATGATGACCACGGGGGATTTGCCGCCCAGCTCCAGAGACATGCGCTTCATGTCATTGACGGCCTGATGACCGATCAACTTGCCCACTTCCGTGGAGCCGGTAAAGGAGATCTTGTTCACGCCAGGGTGAGCCGTCAAAGCCGCACCTGTGCTTTCGCCACGACCCGTGATCACGTTGATCACACCGGCGGGGAAACCAGCTTCCAGAGCCAGCTCGGCCAGACGAATGGCAGTCAGCGGTGTCTCTTCAGCAGGCTTCAGAACCACGGTACAACCGGCGGCCATGGCAGGCGCAATCTTCCACACCGCCATCAGCAACGGGAAGTTCCAGGGCACGATAGCGCCCACCACACCAACCGGTTCCTGGCGGGTGTAAGCGTGGTATTTCACGCCGGGAGGAAAGCCGATGGAAGGCGAGAGCAATTCGCCATTCATCTTGGTGGCCCAGCCAGCCATGTAGCGCAGCCATTGTGCGCTGGCCGCCACTTCCAGGCCGTAGGAGAAGAACAGCAGCTTGCCGTTGTTCAGGGTTTCCAGACGAGCCAGCTCATCCGCGTGGGATTCAATCAAATCAGCCAAACGCAACAAGAGGCGCTCGCGCTGAGCGGGCAACATCTGAGCCCATTCGCCCTGCTCCAGAGCCTGGCGCGCAGCACGCACGGCCAGATCCACGCCTTGAGCACCGGCCTCGGGCTGGTGCGCAATCACTTGTCCCGTTGCGGGATCGTAGACGGGAATCGTGGGCCCTTGAGATTCAGTGACGGGTTTGCCGTCAATAATCATGTGTTCGCGAATCGCCTTGCGCTCGGCTTGTACGTCCTGCCCCATAGTCTGTCTCCACACGGAATAGTTGATTCTTAACGAATCCAGTATAGGGACGAGGACAAGCCCGGACTTGTGATTCTGTGCACGGAGGCTTGTTGATTTGGGTACGGAGTGAGCCCTGTCCTGCTTTAGAACAAATCCAGCTGGGCGGGCATGCTGGCCTGGATGTCGCCCGTGCCCGTCAAATGCACACGGCGTTCAAAGTCCAGCAGGCTGGCCTTGCGATGCAAGCCGGAGCTAAAGCCGGTCAACATGCCATTGGCGCCTTGCACGCGGTGACACGGCACGATAATGCTGATGGGATTGAGGCCGCAGGCCTGGCCCACAGCACGGACCGCCTTGGGACGGCCCAGATGTTCGGCCATCTGGCCATAGGTCCAGGTCTGACCATAGGGAATAGTCAGCAAGGCCTGCCAGACCTGTTGCTGAAACTCTGTCCCTTGCAGGCTGAAAGGCAGATCAAACTGCTGCAGCTTGCCGGCAAAATACGCGTCCAGTTGAGTCTGCACGGGCTCGGCCAAAGCAGGTTCCGGGATCAGCCCGGCCAGTTGCTCGGGTGTCAGACCATGTACGGTCTCTTCCTCGAAGTCCAGACGCAGCAAGGCTCCTTGAGCGTCCACCAGCAGACGCATTGCCCCTAAAGGCGTATCAAAGCAGGCAGTACGCAGCCCGACATAGGCAAACATGGCAATCCCAATCCAAGGGCAGAATGTCTGATCATACTGCGCGGCTCCAGCCACTCCAAAAACTCTGGCAACACCCAGGCAGGCTAGAGGCCAACTCCTGATCAAAGGCTTTTCAACCCAAAGCCGCCTGGCCGTTGCACCTCTCGTCCTTGTACCAACTCCTTATGCGCCTATAAAAGCGCCTGAGTGAGCAAGAAAACCTAAAAGAACAAGAGACTGAGACAACAACAATCACCGTGACAAGCGCATTGGCTCTGGCGTCAAAGACGCATGACAAGCTCCCGATTACGCACAACATTTTGTTGAGCTGGATATCCTGAGCAAGGTTCATGCTCCCATGAAGTGCCTGGCTCTCAATAGTTAGTGCTTGGCTCCTATTTTTGCGTCCCCCCACACCCACCGCTAACTATTGAGAGCGACGATCCACACGCAAACCTCTCCCTCCTCAAGTCCCTCACACCGCGACAGCAACCCAAAGAGCCACATACCGCCAGACTCCAAAAGGAGGAAGGGCTCATATTGATAGTCATTGTGAGCCGGTCTGGGCCGGGGGCCGTCCTCTGGGCGATTCAGGCTTCTTGCCGCAGGCAGGCTTGCTATTCGGGGTACAAGCGCCCTGCTGATTGAGCGAAATGCTTGTGCCTTGTCCGGGGGACAAGGCACTTTCGCGAGTTCAGGGCGCGCCCGAATAGCAAGCCTGACCAGGGCACCGGTGCGCAGCACCGGCAAGGAGCCAAGCCCGGAGGACGGCCCCCGGCCCAGACCGGCGTTTTCACGAGACACTATCTAAACATGCAGGCTCTCTGCGCTCCTTGTCTCACAAACCTTCTGCTCTGCACACAAACAGCGCCACTCCCCAACGCTCAGGAAACTGAAGAAGAAGAAGAAGAAGAAGAAGAAGAAGAAGAAGAAGAAGAAGCGCAAGCAAAAAAACCGGGTAAATAACGCCGGGGCCCCCCAGACGTTATTTACCCGGCAAATCCAACAAATGCAGCAGTTACTCAAGAACAGCAAGGTTTAAACGGTTTGCACACCCTTGGCGGACAAGTCTAGACCCACACGGCGCACCACAGCCTCAAACTCGTCCCGGCTGATATGGTCCAGAGCCGTCGCCGGATCACGCGTCGCATCGCAGGCGATGATGCCACGGCGCATATAGGAATACTTGCGCAAGGCCAGTGCCACCAAAGGCTGAAACTCGTAACGAATCAGCGAGCAGTAACGATCGAACACACGTGCAGCTTCTTCCTGTTCGCCCTGACGGTGCAAGGCATAGACCTTGAGCAGAATCTCCGGGAAGGAGAAGCCGGTGACCACGCCATCGGCCCCCCGTTGCAGCTCTTCCAGAAAATGCATGCCACCCAGGCCACTCAAGATCGGTAAGGCATCGCCTGACAAACCCCGCACAGCGGTAATTTTTTGGCCAACAGGCGGATCCTCTGAGTTCAAAATGGACACACCTGCCTCTGCCTTCAAACGCACAGCCAAGGCCGGACTGATGCGGGCAGCAAACAGTTCCGGGAAGTCGTGAATGACCACCGGCAAACGAATAGCCTGCACAATCTGGCGGTAAAAGGACACCTGCATATCGTCATCCGCCCCCGCCAAGGGAGCGACAAAAATCGCATCGGCCCCCAGATCTTCAGCGCTGCGAGCCTGCTCCACCGCCGCTGCCGTTCCCATGGCCCGCACCCCCACCCAGACCGGCACCGCACCGCGCACTGCCGCCACGACGGTTTCAATAACACGCCGACGCTCGAACGTACTGAGCTTGTGCAGTTCACCCATCACTCCCAAAATCGCCAAGCCGTGAATACCGGCTTCCAGCTGGAAATTCACCAGACTGACCAGGCTTTGCAAATCCAGCTCGCCACCCGGTTTGAAGGGAGTGGGGCAAATGGAAAAGACACCTTTATTTTTCATAATTACGCTTAGGCTCAACGTGGAATAACAAATGGCTTTTGCATACGCGAAATCATGCGTACCAAGGGCCAGAGAAGAATAAAGTAAATCAGCGCAGCGGCCACCAGCGGGGTCTGGCTATAGGTCTCGCCCTGCACGATCTGGGCCGAACGCAGCAGTTCAGGCAAGGCCACAGCCGAAGCAATCGAAGTCTGCTTGATGGCTTCCAGCGTGTTGCTGGCCAGATCCGGAATTACATTGCGCACACCTTGGGGCACAACCACATAGGCCATGGCCTGACGGGCGTTCAAGCCGGTCGAGCGCGCCGCCTCGTTCTGGCCGGGGGACACCGACTCCAGCCCGGCACGGAAAATCTCCGCGAAGTAACCACTGCTGTTCAAAACCAGCGCCAGCACCGTGGCGGAAAACTCATTCAAGGGCAGGCCCAGGAACGGCAGACCGTAGTAAATGAAGATCAGCAGCACCAAAGGCGGGAAGGCGCGGAAAAAATCCACGTACAGCAGAATCAGGCGGTTCAGCCAGCGATGTTGCTGATAATGCAGGCAAGCGATCACCAGACCCAGCAAGGCAGCCAGCGGCACGATGATCACCGAGAGCTTGACGGTCAGCCACAAGCCCTGAAGCAGCAAGGGCCAACTGGCGGCAAGAATCTTCGGGTTCAGAAAAGTATCGATCAGTTCCATAGCGCGTCACTCCTACGACTTGATCGCATAGCGCCGTTCCAGCACCCTCGTCAGATGAACGAAGGGGAAGAAAATCAGGCAGAACAAAATGGCCCCGGCCGTAAAGGCGGTGGGGTTGGCGATGTTGGACTGGATATTGCTGGACACATTAAGGAGCTCAGGCACGGCAATCACCGAGCCCAAGGTGGTGCCTTTGGTAATCCCGATGGCGCGATTGGTCAGTGGTGGAATCGCCAGGCGCACGGCTTGCGGCAGGATGATGGCAAACAGCGTCTGACTGAAACCCATGCCGGTGGAGCGGCCCGCTTCCCACTGCCCCGTAGGCACTGAAGCAATGCCAGACCAGAAGATTTCTTCTGCAAAGGCAGACAACACCAGGCTCAAGGCCAGCACCGTGGCGGGTACGGGCTCAATCACAATCCCCAGGGACGGCAAAGCGAAGAACACCAGCACAATAATGACCAGCTGCGGAATCGCACGGAACACGTCCACATACAAGGTCATCAAGATATTGACGGGACGCCAGCCGTAGCAACGCAACACGGCCAGACCCAGACCCAGGACGGTGCCCAGAATCACGGTCATCACAGCCATTTGCAGCGTGACCCAAAAGCCCTGCATGATCTCGGGCAGATGGGGGCTGATCAGCGTCCAGTTAAAGAAGTAATAAACAATCTGATCCATGGCCGACCTCAGTTCATGCGGCTCAGAAAATCCTGAATACGCTTGTGACGCGGCTTACACAGAATTTCATCGGGACTGCCCTGGTCCAGAATCACGCCCTGGTCCATGAACACAATGCGGTCCCCTACTTCGCGGGCAAACTGCATTTCGTGCGTAACAATCACCATGGTCATGCCCGCATCGCGGGTGCGTTTCATCACGTTCAGCACTTCACCGACCAGTTCCGGGTCCAGACCCGAGGTAGGCTCGTCAAACAGCATGACTTTGGGCTCCAGCGCCAGCGCGCGGGCAATGCCCACCCGCTGCTGCTGGCCGCCGGACAACTGGCTGGGATAGTGTTCGATACGCTGGGCCAGACCCACCTGTTCCAGATGATGGCGGGCCTGCTCTTCGGCCTGCGCCTTGGGCACTTTTTTCACCTTGCGCAGCGCCAGCACCACATTGCCCAGCGCCGTCATATGCGGGTACAGGTGTATGCCCTGAAACACCATGCCTATGTTCTGGCGCACCTGGTTCAGGTCGGTGCGCGGACAGGTCACATCACTGCCAGCCACCACAATCGTGCCGCTGGTCGGGGTTTCCAGACGGTTGATGCAGCGCAGACAGGTACTTTTGCCCGAGCCCGAGCCGCCAATCATCACGACAACTTCGCCGGTGTTGACGCTCAGGTCTATGCCTTTAAGAATTTCGGCCTGCCCAAACGATTTGCGCAAGCCCTGGATGCGGACAATTTCACTCATGGTCGCTCCTTGACCGCCTGCCAGTCGGGCAGGCGGGGACCGGCCCCTGCAGGGCCATATAGCTAGAGAAACAGCGCGAAGGCGCTTTTAAGGACGGGAGCAGTCGGGGGTGTGCTCGGTGGGCTCGTAGCCAGGGAAGTCGGGCACGCCATAGCCGGGGAAAATCACCGTCATGGCCGTACCAGCATTGGGTTCCGTACCGAACCACTTCACATGCAGCTTGGACAGGGAGCCGTCCTGCTTCATGCATTCCAGCACTTCATCCACGCGATTACGCAGGGCCGTGTCGTCCTTGCGGAAGGCAAAGGCATAGTTAGCCTCGGTGGTCATGTCGTAGACCGGGGCCAGTGCGGGGGTCTGGGTGGCGATATAGCGTGCCAAAGGAGTCTCGGACATATTGGCAAAGGCGCGACCAATAGCTACGGCCTGCACAGCATCCGTGTTCTTGTTGAAGCGCTGGATCTTGTAGCCGTATTTTTCCTGATTGTCCTGCAACCAACGGTCCGAGAAGCTGCCGTTATTGACGGCAATGGTCTTGCCTTTCAGGTCTTCCAGCGCATTGACGGTCGCGCCCTTTTTAGCCAGAAAGCTCAGGCCGCCCGCCATATACGGCTCGGCAAACAGCATTTGCTCCGCACGTTCACGTGTGGTGTTGGTGGGAGCCGCCACCATGTCGTAACGACTGGAAAACAAGCCAGCAAAAATAGCGGAAAACGGGGTGTCGATGACCTCCGCCCCCTCGTAACCCATGCGTCGGGCCACTTCCTGGGTCAGATCATTGGAAAAGCCATCCAGCTTGCCATCGGTGCCGCGCATGAAAAACGGAACCAGGCCCACGTCTGCAGCCACCTTGAACATCTTGCCCTGATTGGGGTTGACCGCATGAGCGGGCAGGCTCAAGGCCACGCCGGCAGCCAATGTGGCCAGCATCAAGCCAGCTTTGCTGCTGACACGTCCCCAGCGGGACAGGGTGTTTTTGCGGGATACAGCCGCAGCCAACGGGGCGATTGTGTATACGCCTTGCATAAGGTCTCCTTGCCATCCATTTTCTGTTTGTAGTGCTTTAATTCTAGGATTGGCAAAACCTTGATGTCATATGCTTTTTTATTAACCCTTCATAACACAGGGTTAAGCAAATACCCGTACCCCTTATACGCGGCGCAATACGCGAACACGCACATTTCCCGACGGTCGCCCTTGATAAGGGTAAGTCTCCCCCTGGAGAGGCCGCCAAGCAAAAGCGCAGCGTGGGGGGACGATGTATTTATGGATGAATCACTCAGGCCCAGCCTGCCCGCATCCCTCGGGAGGCGGTAGAAATGACCACTTTCATGAAGTCGTGAGCCAATTGCGACACCGGCACCACATTGGAATGCAGCATGTGCAAAGGCATGGTGGTGCGCGGATTAATGGGGCGTACCACCACATCCGGCCAGACCCGGCCTGCCACGGCCAGCTCGTCCACAATTGCAATCCCGGCTCCAGCCTGCACCATGGCACAGGCAATATGCGTCAAACGCACTTCTACCGCCAGTTGCGGCACACCAGGACGGTTACCAAATAACTGCTGCACCATCTGGCCATAAGGAGTGTCATTGCCATAACCAATCAGGTCCAGCCCTTCCAGATCGCTGGCGTCCAGCTCCTGCTTGTCGGCCAGCGGATGGCTGGCTGGCAACACCGCCACCAGATGGTTTTCATAAATGGATTGGGCATGCAAGCTGGGATGCGTCAGCGGCACGATAGCCACACCGACCTCGGCCTGCTGGGTGACCAAAGCCTGTACCAGATCACTGGAAATCAGCGTGCGCACATACACCTTCACGTCCGGGAATGCCTGGCGAAAACGCGTCACCGCCATGGGGATCAAGGTCTGGCCCAGACTGGGGCTGACGGCAATGTGCAAGCTGCCGTGGCGCTTTTCGATCAGGTCGGTGGCCACCTCGTTTACCCGCTGCACGCTGTTATGAACCTGCTCCACTTCCTGATAGAGCCGACGCGCCTCGGGCGTGGGGTACAGACGCCCCTTGATGCGCTCGAACAGCACCAGACCAATACGCGATTCGGTATAGGACAGCAGGCGGCTGATGGCCGGTTGCGACACGTTCAGCAATTGCGCCGCCTTGCTGATGGAACCGGTCAGCATGATCGCGCGAAAAACCTCGATTTGACGAAGATTGAGCAGCATCCCTTAACGTAGCCTTATGTTTCGAGCACAAATAAGCATAAGACATTTTGATTTGCCTATGTTTCAATTTTTTCAAGCTGCCATCCCGGCGCGCCTTGATCGCAACGGGCTTACAGAGCGGCTTCATAACTACGACACGGAGACAAAATCATGCAAACCCTGCTTGCTCGCACCCTGGCGGTGCTGGGCTTGGGACTGGCCGCCGCTGCGCCCGCCGCCCACGCCGCTGACAACGTTCATCTCATGCTGGACTTCATCCCCACCGGCGACTATGCCCCGTATTACTCGGGCATTGCCAACGGGATTTACGAAAAACACGGCATCAACCTGAAGATTACCCGTGGCACCGGTTCGGGTGACACAGTTCTGAAAGTGGCTGGCGGCGCGGCCGATATTGGCTTGGCCGATATTTCCGCCATTCTGACCTCGCGTCAGAACAGCCAGACTCCCATCAAGGCCATTGCTTCCACCTTCTCGCACTCGGCCCATTCCCTGTTTGTGCGCAAAGACTCGGGTATTACCGATTTCTCCGGCCTGGAAGGCAAGAAAATTGCCGTCTCGCCCGGTAACAGCCACAAGCTTTACTTCCCCATGGTGGCGCGCAAGGCCAACACCGATCCCGACAAGATTCAGTGGGTGACCGTTGACGGCTCCTCCATGGCACCGCTGCTGATCAACGGCAAAGTGGACGCCGCTCCTTTCCTGGCCACCAACTACTACTACCAGAACAAGCAGGCCAAGCGTTTTGGCAAGGAAATCGTGGTGCTGCCCTTTAGCGACCAGGGTTTCAACATCTACGCCCTGTCCGTATTCGCCACCGACAAGACACTGACCGAGCGCCCACAAATGGTGCAGAACTTCCTGGACGCCACCATCGAAGCCTGGGAAGCCGCCCGCAAGGACCCGGACACGGCTTGTCAGGCCCACGTAAAGGCCAACCCGGAAATCGACCTTGATGACTGCATGGGCAACCTGAACGCGGTGCTGGGCTACATCTACACCGATTTCAGTGCCGAGCACGGAGTAGGCAGCCTGGAAGAAGGCCGCATGAAAAACACCTACGAGGCCGTTGCAGAAGCCCAAAGCCTGGATCCCGCCTGGGACTATCACCAAGCCTACGACACCCAGTTCATCGTCAAGGCCAACGGCACGGCCAAGCCCTGAGCTGAACTGATTTTCGCGCGTGCTCCGGCTTGGCCCAGGCGGGCCGGCGCGCGCCTAGGAGCGCATTGTGATACGCATTCAAGACGTCAACCTGATCTACGGTCGTAATACCGAGCGAGAGACTCAGGCGCTGAAACAAATCAATCTGGACATCCAGGACAACGAAATCATTGCCATTGTCGGCGCTTCGGGCTGTGGGAAATCCACGCTGCTACGCCTGATCGCCGGCTTGCTGATGCCCACCACCGGCACCGTCAGCATTGATGATGAAATCGTTGCCCACCCCCGCCAGGACACCGGCATCGTGTTCCAGGCCCCGACGCTGGTGCCGTGGGCCAATATTCTGGACAACACCCTCTTGCCATCGAGCATCATGGGTCGCCTGGACGATCAGGCCCGCAGCCGCGCCACGCGCCTGCTCACTACCGCCGGGCTGGGCAATTTTCTGCACCACCACCCAAAGCAATTGTCCGGTGGGATGCAACAACGCGTAGCCATTTGCCGCGCCCTGGTCCACAACCCCAAAGTCGTGCTGATGGATGAGCCCTTCGGCGCCCTGGACGCACTGACACGCGAAACCATGACGCTGGAGCTGCTGCGCCTTTGGTACGAAGACCCCAAAACCATTGTCTTTGTGACGCACTCGATTTCTGAAGCCGTCATGCTGGGCCACCGCATCGTGGTCATGTCGCCGCGCCCCGGCCAGATTACCGAAATTCTGGACGTGAACCTGCCCCGCGAACGCGACTTTTCCCTGGTGGGCACGCCCGAATTTACGCGCTGTGCCGCTGCCGTCCGTGAACTCATTTTCCAACACGAGGTGGCTTGATGAGCGAGCAAACTCAAACCCTGGGCGCCGCGCCCGTGCGCAAGCGACGACTGCGTCTGCGCGATTTCAATGAAATTACCGTCCCGGCCATCACCCTGATTGCCGTGGTCATCCTGTGGGAGCTGGCCAGCCGCCTGTTTGATATCCCTGAATACCTGGTGCCTGCTCCCTCGCGCATCTGGGCCGATTCCATGCAAATGAAAGAGGCCATGCTGATGCACACGCTGGTGTCCACGCGCACCATCATGCTGGGCTTTTTGCTGTCGATTGTGATCAGCTTTCCGCTAGCCGTGCTGATTACCTACTCGCGCTTTTTCGAGCAGGCCATCTACCCGCTGCTGATCCTGACCCAGTCCATCCCCAAGGTGGCCCTGGCTCCGATTCTGGTCATTATCTTTGGACCCACTGAGCTGCCACGCGTCGTGGTGACTTTTCTGGTGGCCTTCTTCCCGCTGGTGATCTCCATGACCTCCGGCCTGCTGGCGGCCCCGCCCGAGCTGATCGAGCTGGTCCGTGCCTGCCGCGCCACCCGCTTGCAAGAGTTTTTCCGCATTCGCCTGCCCTTTGCCGTGCCCTTTATTTTCTCGGGTCTGAAAGTGGCCATCACCTTGTCCGTGGTGGGTGCAGTAGTCGGTGAATTTGTAGCCGCTGACCAAGGTCTGGGCTACTTGATCACCACCTCTACAGCCTTCTTCAAGACACCGGTTGCCTTTGGCGCCATGGCGATCTTGTCCGTGTTGGGCATTGTGTTCTTCCAGGTGATTTCTGCCGCCGAACGCATCCTGTTCCCTTGGGCAATCAAGGACAATCGGAGCTGATCATGACATCAAGTTATACCGTCATCCGTGGGGGCCTGGTGCTGGCCCACGCCCAAGCCAAGGCCGAACCTCTGGACATTCTGATCAAGAATGGCGAGATCGAAGCCATGGGCCCGCCCGGCCTGCCCGCACCGTCTGAAGCCACAGTCGTGCAAGCGGATGACCAACTGCTGCACCCTGGCCTGATCAACGCCCACACCCACGGCCACGGCACCTATGCCAAAGCCATGGGGGATCGCTGGTCGCTGGAGCTTTTATTGACGGCTGGCCCCTGGATCAATGGCGACCGCCATCTGGAAGACAAATACCTGAGCACTCAGTTGAACGCGGCAGAAATGCTGCTCAAAGGCTGTACCGCCAGCTACGACCTGTACTCCGAAATCCCGGTCCCGACGGCGGAAGGCATGAACGCGGTTGCCCAGGCCTATGTGGATGCCGGTATGCGAGCCACGGTAGCGCCCATGATGGCGGACCTGTCCTTTTACCAGTCCGTCCCCGGCCTGATCGAAGCCCTACCGGAAGAGCTGCAAAAGTTCGTGGTCCAACTGGCCCCCCAGTCGTTCCGGGCTACGCTCTCGGGCCTGACGGACTTTCTGGATCAGCAGCGCAACCCCGACCGCATTCGCGTGGCCTTGGCCCCGACCATTCCCATGCTGTGCTCGGACGAGTTCCTGCAAACCTGCGGTGAAATCAGCGCGGAGCGCAATATCGGCCTGCACAGCCACGTTGGCGAGTCCTATGTGCAAGCCCTGACCGGCATGAAACGCTATGGCACCACCATTGTTCAGCATCTGAACAAACTGGGCCTGATCTCGCCCCGTTTCACCCTGGCGCACGCCATCTGGCTGGACGAGCGCGACCTGGACATTCTGGCCGAACGCGGTGCCATGGTGGCCCACAACCCCGGCAGCAATATGCGTTTAGGTAATGGAATTGCCGATGTGAACTCCATGCTGGAACGCGGCATTACCGTGGGCCTGGGCACGGACGGCTCCAATAGTGGCGATAACCAGAATATGTACGAGGCCATGCGTCTAGCCTCCTTCTCGTCCAAGGTGCGCGGCCCGGATACAGAACGCTGGGTCACAACCGCACAAGCGCTGTACGCCGCCACCGAAGGCAGCGCCCGCTGCCTGGGCATGGGCGAGCAGTTGGGGCGTCTGGAACCGGGTCGCAAGGCCGACATCGTGTTTCTGGATCTGGCTCATATCAACTGGATTCCGCATAACAACACGGTCAATCAGCTGGTGCATCTGGAAGACGGGCTGGCGCTGCGCCATGTCATGGTCGACGGCCAGTTTGCCGTGCGCGACCGACAGTTAACACAAGTGAATATGCCTCGCCTGCGCCAACAAGTGGAGCAGGCCCAGGAACGCATCACACGCAATACCTACGACAAGCGCCACATCACGGAAAAACTGGCCAAAGCCGTAGGTTCGTTCTGTCTGTGCCTGGGCCACGACCGCTATCACGTACAGCGCTGGGCGCACTCCAAGCAAGACTTAACATGACGTTATGTTTTACCGATAAATAGGCATACGACATTCATGACTGGATTTGCTTCAATCATGGAAACGAACACGATTGCGGGCACGCGAGATGCGCGGGCCCGAGCCATCCAAGGAGGAAGATAATGAGCGACTTTGATCTGGTAGTACGAGGAAATATTGTTGAACGCGACCGCATCATCACTGACGGCTGGGTGGCCGTCCGCGAAGGCCGAGTAGCAGCCCGCGGTGTTGGCGCGGCTCCTTCGGCCCGTGAACATGTGGATGCGCGTGGCATGTGGGTCATGCCCGGCGTGCTGGACGGTCAGGTGCACTCTGGTAGCCAGGCCAATCAGGAAGGTCTGGGTTGGGCCTCGCGTGCGGCGGCCGCCGGTGGCGTGACCACCATGGTGGAAATGCCCTACGACGATCCCGAACCCGTTGCCTCCCGCCCGCAGCTGGAAGACAAGATTGCCCGCATTGAAAGCGATTGCCACGTGGACGTGGCCTGCTACGGTACATTGAACGACCAGCACGGTCTGGAAGCAGCCGCTGGCCTGATTGAAGGCGGCGTTTGCGGTTTCAAATTCTCTACCTTTGAAGCCAGCCCCAACCGCTTTCCGCGCGTGGAAGAAGACATCCTGATGGAAGCCTTCCGCCTGATTGCCCCCTCCGGCCTGGCCTGCGGTGTGCACAACCAGGACCAGGAACTGACACGCAAGAACATCAAGCGCATGGTCGAAGCCGGTGATACGGGTTGGGACGCCTTCTTGCGCGCTCACACCCCTCTGATCGAAAACCTGGCCACCAGCGCGATTTATGAAATCGGTGCTCAAACCGGTGCCCGTGCCCACGCTGTGCACGTGTCCCTGTCGCGCGGTTTTGAGATCTGCAATATGTACCGTCAGGCAGGCCACAAGGCATCCATCGAGACCTGCGTGCAGTACCTGATGCTGAACCACGAAGAACACACCCGCCGCTTCGGTGCCAAGACCAAGCACTACCCTCCCATTCGCCCCAAGGCGGAAATGGATCTGCTCTGGACCCACATTGCCAACGACGAATGTACCTTCGTGTCCTCCGACCACGTCAGCTGGGGCCTGGAGCGCAAGCAGTTTGACAATGTGTTCCAGAACTCCTCTGGTGGTCCTGGTCTGGAAACGCTGCTGCCTGCCTTCTGGACCGGCTGCGCCGAACACGGCATTTCTCCCACCATGGTCGTCAAGCAATTGTGCTGGGGCCCTGCCCAACACTTCCTGCTGGAACACCGCAAGGGTTCGCTGAATGTGGGCGCAGACGCCGACATCGTGATCGTCAAACCCGAAACCTACCGTTTTGACCCGTCCACCAGCCTGTCCGCCGTCACCTGGAGCTCCTTTGAGGACCGCGAGTTCCAAGTGCGTGTGGAAGCCACCTATGTGCGCGGCCAACTGGCCTGGGATGGCAAAACCGTACGTAACGCGGCGGGCGATGGCCAGTTCATCCGTCCGCACAAGGCAGGCGAATTGTCATGAGCCTGGCCATGCCCTTGTTGAATCAGGAACGCCTGTGGCGCAGCACCCAGGAGCTGGCCGCGTTCACGCTGCCTGACCAGCCCTGGACACGCCGCGCCTTCTCCGATCTGTTTCTGCAATCGCGTCAGTGGTTGCTACAACAGTTCGAGGAAGCGGGCCTGACCGTACGCATGGACGCCGCGGGCAATCTGATCGGTCGCCGCGAAGGGCGCAAGCCCGGACTGGCACCGATTACGACTGGCTCGCACTGCGACACCGTGATGTATGGCGGACGCTACGACGGCATCATCGGCGTGCTGGCCGGGCTGGAAGTGGCCCGTTGCCTGAACGAGCAGAACATCCAGCTGGACCATCCTTTTGAAGTAGTAGATTTTCTGTCTGAGGAGCCCAGCGACTATGGCGTATCCTGCGTAGGCAGTCGCGCCATGGGCGGGGTCTTGTCCGAAGCCATGCTGGCCGAACGCAATCCACAGGGCGAAACACTGGCGCAAGGCATTGCCCGCATCGGTGGCCGTCCCCAGGAACTAGCCCAGGCTCGTCGCGCCCCCGGTGATACCGCCGCCTTTGTCGAGTTGCATATCGAACAAGGGCCGGTACTGGAATCGCGCAATCTGCCTATCGGCGTGGTCAGCAATATCGTGGGCATTTGCCGCCATCGCATCATCATCACAGGTCGTCCGGACCATGCAGGCACCACACCCATGGACATACGCCGTGATGCTCTGGTCGGTGCCAGCCTGATCATCAGTGAAGTGGACCGCAAGGCCCGCCGGGCTCTGGGGGGACCAGACTATCTGGTCGCCACCATTGGCAACCTGAACCTGACACCCAACGCTTCCAATGCTGTACCCGGAAGGGTGGAGATGATGGTGGAAGTACGCAGCGACCGCCAGGAGCTGATGCAGAACTTCACCGAGGAACTGTTGACCCAGTTGCGCCCGGAAATCGAGGCCATGGGCCTGGGTCTGGACGCGGCGCAAGTCAGCCTGGCCAAACCCACAGACTGCACGCCCGAGGTGATGAGCATCATCGAGCAGGCTGCCAGCGCTTTGGGATACCCGAGCATGGTCATGCCTAGCGGCGCCGGTCATGATGCGGTTTACATGGCACCCAGCGGCCCCATGGGCATGATCTTCATTCCCTGCCTGAATGGTCGCAGCCATTGCCCTGAAGAATCCATCACGTCCGAGCAGCTTCTGGACGGTACGCGGGTTCTGTATCAGACCGTTGTCATGTTGGACCAGAGCCTGGAGAGCTGACATGGACTGGTCCTGTGATCAGCTTGGCGAACGCGAACGCTACCGCTTGTTGGTCAACACCGTGTTGCCGCGCCCCATTGCCCTGGTCACGACCTGTGACCAGCAGGGGCGCGTGAACACGGCCCCGTTCAGTTTTTTCAATGTGATGGGCTCGGAGCCTGCCGTACTGGCACTGGGCCTGGAAAACGATGCGCACTCTGCCGATGGTCTGAAAGACACCACCCGCAATATCCTGGCCACCGGCCAGTTTGTGGTGAACCTGATCAGCGCCAAGATGGCACGCGCCATGAACATCTGCGGCATTGCTTACCCGACCGGTCAGGCCGAGCACCTGCAGGCGGGCCTGGATCTGGCCCCCAGCGTGCAAGTGCAGCCGCCCCGTATCGCCCAATGCCCAGTGCAGTTTGAATGCCGCTTGCACACCGCGCTGGACCTGGGCCCGCTACGCCATATCGTCATTGGCGAAATCCTGCATTTGCACTGCGACGACGCCATCCTGACACCTGAAGGGCGCATTGATATAGACGCTTACGACCCAATCGGACGCATGCATGGTTCTGACTGGTATGTCGGCCTGCAAGGCCGCTTTCAGTCAGAAAAACTAAGCCACCAAAACGGGCTACCGCCCACCCAAACATAAAAACATCATGAACCGTCGCCCTCATATCTACGTTCTGAACCCCAATTCCAGCCAGATCGTAACGGATGGCCTGGACCGTGCTGTCCAGCCTCTGCGTCTGGCCGATGGCCCGGCCATCTCCTGCCTGCGCCTGCCCCAAGGCCCGGCGGGTGTACAAAGCCAGACCGATATTGACACCCTGATCCCTCACTTGCGCGCCCAGGCCCTGAGCGTCAAAGAAGACGCCGCTGCTTATGTGGTGGCCTGCTTTAGCGACCCCGGCCTGTACACCTTGCGCGAAGCAGTGGATGTGCCTGTATTGGGCATTGCCGAAACCGGCGTGCTGACTGCCTTGTCACTGGGCCAGCGTTTTGGGGTGCTGTCCATTTTGCAGGCCTCCATCCCGCGTCACCTGCGCTACTTTGGTGCAATGGGGGTGACTGATCGCCTGGCCGCCGACCTGGCTATCAATATGGGCGTGTCGGAGCTGGCTGACGAGAAAAAAGCCCTGCAACGTCTGACAGAAGTCGGCCAGCGCCTGCGCGATGAGCACGGTTCTGATGTGGTGGTGCTGGGTTGCGCTGGCATGGCCAATCAGCGCGAGGCGCTGGAACAGGCTTTGGGCATTGCCGTCGTGGAGCCCACGCAGGCCACCGTTGCGGTAGCCTTGGGCCGTTGCTTATTAGGCTGGTAAGCCTTGATGAGCACCACACTGCAAACCGACTGCCTGGCGACGGCACAACGTCTGCTCCAGGCCCGCCAAGAACACCGTCCCATCGAAGACTGGCCCGACGCGCTGCGACCTGTGTCTTTTGATCAGGCCTATCGCGTCCAGGCCGTGCAAATGGAAACCCTGGGCCCCATAGGAGGCTGGAAAGTCGGCGCGGCCAATAGCGTGGCCCCGCCCACCTGCGCCCCCCTGCCCCAGCGTTCTCGTTACGCCAGCCCGGATGTACCATCCAGCAAGGAGCTGTCCTTGCGCGGCATAGAAGTGGAAATCGGCCTGATTCTGGGACAAGACTTGCCGCCCGGCCAGGCACCGTATTCCATAGAACAAATCTGGCAGGCGGTCAGCCAGATCTGTGTGGCCGTTGAAATTGTGGAATCCCGCTTTGCGCAGCGTGACACCGTAGGCCGTCTATCCACCTTGGCCGATCTGGCCAGTCACGGTGCGCTGGTCTATCAGCCGCAAGGTGTCGCCGCGCAGGATATGGCACTGCTACAACCTGAATGGGCACGCCTGCAAGTGGGGCAGCAACCCTTGCTGCAAGGCCCGAACCAGAACCCGGGGGGTGAGCTGACGCGACTGCTCATCTGGCTGGCTAATCAAGGCAGTCACCACCTTGGCGGGCTGCAAAAAGGGCAGGTCATCATTACGGGCACCTGTTTACCCATGCTGTATGCCGCCCCCGGCGACCGAATTCAGGCGGCCATTCAAGGGATCGGCGAGCTGAATTTTATCTGCGCCTAAGATCACATCGCCAGCGTCCGAAACGGCGCTGGTTTTGCCCGACAGAGCCTCTCATCAGGCAGCACAAGCTCTGCACTGCTGGTCTAGGGAATGCCGCGTGCAAAGCCGATTTGCCAATAGTGGCTGACCTTGGGAGACAAAGACCAGTCAGGTTCAAAAAAACTCATCCAACAGGCAGAAGAAAGCGATGCGCTCGGCATCCATTTCCACGCCGTACAAAGCAAAGAAAGGCGCTAGCCACTCCTTGCCCAAATTGCGCTCTATGCTGCGCGCCGTCAGCGCCAGATCCTGATAACGATCCGCCACGCCCAAACGTCCGCAGTCGATAAAACCGCTGAACTGCCCTTGATGCACCATGAAGTTGGGCAAGCAGGCATCGCCATGAGTGACCACCAGATCTTCTTGTCCTGGGCGGCTGGCATACAGTTCGTCCAATAGGTTTTGAACCGGCATGCCCTGACGCTCATCGTCAAAATCTTCTTCATCAATCAGGCCCGCTTCCGCCCTGGCACGTGCATCGGCCAACCGATGCTCCAGGCGATGATCGAAGGGGCAGGACTCCAGTGGCAAGCGATGCAGGCTTTGCAAGGACGAAGCCAGTAACTCCACGGTTTGCTGGGGAGACAGGCCTTCAGTGCAGGCCAGATCGCGCCCAGGAACAGCACTCATCAGCAGCCAATGGCGGCTTTGCGCCAACAAGGTATCCAGCACCTCTGGGCAAGGCAGACCTTGCGTATGCATCCAGCGCAAGCGCTCAATTTCATCGGGCAGCTCGGCCAAAGGCAGATCGTCCTCCGCCTTCACAAACTGGCAGGAGCCATCCGGCCAGTCCAGACGCCAGACATCAGCCCCGGACTCCCCAATGGTTTGACGTTGTGCCTTGGCGGCAGCCAGTCGGGTTTGCCAGGCAAGCGGAAAACTCATACTTAAGAACCTTGCTGAAAACAGTCGATAAAAACGGAGGGAGGGATCAAGCCAAACGAATCAAACCGTGATGCCCATCAGACCTGATACTGCAGGTGAATCAGCGGGTATGGCTTGCCCTGATCATCCACGGGCGAGCGTCCAATACGCTTGAAGCCCATTTTTTCGTAAAAGCCTACAGCCTGCTCATTCTGTTCATTCACATCAGTGGTCATGCTGGGATGCAGGCTCAAGCCGTGCAGCACCAAAGCCTTTCCTACGCCCGTTCCCCGGCTGTCCGGGTCCACAAACAAGGCCTGCATATGGCCCTGCTCAAGCAGCATGAAAGCCAGCGGGTAATCCGTCTCATCCACCGCCAGCCATAAACTGGCCTGGGGCAGAAACCCGCAGACCATGACATCAATTTCCTGACGATCCTGCACGGATAAAAAATCGTGCGTGGCATCCACGGCCTTGCGCCAGATTTCAACCGCACGTTGCCCGTCCTCCGGGCGCGAATGACGAATCCTCATGGGGCGCATCCTGTTTGTAAAGTGTTAGCTGGCAAGCAAGACACTGATGTCAGCGGTAGGTACGTCAAGGCTGTAGCCGGGACAAGAACACCGGCCAGGCTCAAGACGACAGTCCCTGCGATGCAAAAATCTTTTGATAAATATTCCGCACTACTGCCTGCTTTCGCTGGTTGTAATCCCGCACACTGCCAGCCCCTTCTTTAGCCTGCATTTTGGCCTGGGCATAGCGCTGCAAATCCTCGGGATGCGTATCCAACCAGTCCCGAAACAGGATATGGCGAATATGCTCAGGGCAATCCGGGCCGAACACATGCAGATTCACACGCGGCTCTTCCTGACGCAGCATGCGGTGCTGATACCAGGAGCGCTCACGTATGCTCAACTCATAACCCAAGGCATTCAACGCAGGAACATAGTCCTCTTCCTGCTCCGGGTCGGCCACCAGCACATCAATATCAATCACAGGCTTGGCAGGCAGGCCGAGCACCGCGGTCGAGCCCACATGCGCAATAGTCAGGGCCTTATTGCCCAGGGCCGCCTGAATTTCCTGACTCAAGCGCTGATACAGCACCGGCCAGTTCGCGTCGTAGTCCTGAACCTCGATCAGCTCTGCTTTAGGCTCGCCTGCCACCCAGGGGGTCTCATTGGGGTCGCCATCCTCGAAGGTGGTGATTTTGCTTAGTGCCGATGCAGACACGGTCCTGTTCTCGCGATTCACACAAATTCTCCTTGATACGACTTTCAACTTTTCCACGTCCACCTCACATGGACTGACCGGCTTTCAAAAGTTGGGCATACACACCGTCCAGCGCAGCCAGTTCCTGATGGCTACCCTGCTCAACCAGCCTGCCCGCCTTGAGCACAAAAATGCGGTCGGCATGACGGACGGTAGACAGGCGGTGCGCAATCGAAATAACGGTACGAGTTTCCGCCATTTTGGCCAAGGCGGCTGACATGGCATTTTCCGTGGTGTTATCCAGCGCACTAGTGGCCTCATCCAGCAAGAGAACGGGCGGGTTGCGCAGAATGGTACGAGCCAGAGCCAAGCGCTGTTTTTCGCCCCCGGAAAAACGATACCCTCGCTCGCCCACCGTAGTTTCATACGCCTGCGGCAAGGACATGATGAAGTCATGAATCTGCGCGGTTTTGGCTGCGGCCAGCAGCTCCTCATCACTTGCCTCAGGCCGTGCAAAACGCAAATTCTCCGCAATGCTGGCATTCAACAAAAAGGGCTCCTGATTCACCACGCCCAGCACACTGGCCAACTGCTCGAAACTCATCTGGCGCAGATCAATACCATCAATCGTGATGCTGCCTTGATTCGGGTCGGCCAGACGCGCCAACAAGTAACCCAGGGTAGTTTTACCAGCGCCTGTCGGTCCCACAATCGCCACATGACTGCCCGCAGGAATATCCATATTGATGTCGGACAAGGTAGCGGTCTCGGATTGATAGCGGTAGCTCACTCCTTTGAGCCGCACATGACCTCGCGGTCCCGTAGCCGGGAAAGGACGGGGCTGGGCAGGCTCTGTCAACTCGGGCGGCGTATCCATGTACTCAAAAATCCGGGTGAACAGCGCTCTGGTAGTGCGCAGACGCACCCCGCTTTGCAGCAGTTCTTCCAACGGCCACATCAACTGCTCCTGCAAGGCAATCAGGGCAACCAGGGTTCCGATGGTGACCACCATCCCCTGGCCGATCAGCCAGCCACCCAGCAACAGCGTCAAAGCGGGCAAGGCACTTAAAAACAGATAGATCAGCGACCATTGCCATTCACCAGCCGTGTGCGCACGCACTTCCAGTCGGGCTACCTCCGAGGAGACCTGTGCAAAGCGCCGCGTCAAAAAACCGCCTTGTGCCAAGGTACGGGACAAAATGATGCCCGGAGCTGACAAGGTTTCCTGCACTGTCGCCGACATATTCGCGTGACCAGCCTGCTGATCATGCGTCAAACGCTCGCGCAGTTCCCCTACCTTATTACTCAGCCAGATCAAGGGCGGCAAGACAGCAAAGGAGAACAGAGCCAAGCGCCAGTCCAACAGCAACATGGCAATGGCCGTGGTGACCACCACGCTCAAGTTACGCGCCAAATCAGTGGCTGTGTTGCTGACCACAGCCTGCAAGCCACCAATATCATTGGCGATACGGGACTGAATTTCACCTGTACGAGTACGAATGAAAAAGCCCAACGACAGGCTTTGCAGATGACGATACAAACCGACCCGCAAATCGTGCATGATGGCCTGCCCGATCTTGGTGGACAAAATGGTTTGCAACACACTGATGCTGGCACCCAAGGCACTGATACCCAGCAGGCCCAGCACCAGCCAAACCAGCAGTCCAAAGTCCTGGTCCGGCAAAGCTGTGTCGATAATCTCGCGCAGCAAAAAAGGAGACACCACGCCAATCACTGCACCAAAGGCAATCAGCAGGGCCACCATAAACAAGCGCATGCGCCAGGGTTTGAACAAACCCAAAATCCGGCCCACGGAGGTATGGCGGGAGGATAGCGTTTTGTAATCAGTATCGATTTCCATCATCAAACTACTTAAGGCAGGCCGACGGATTCAGGCTAAGTCGGCCGGGTTTCCAGAAAAAATAAATGTCGCAAATGCTGTTCGGCCTGGGCAGGGCTCAGATCCGTAAAATCGGTCAACAGCATATTGGCCAAGCCGTCATACATCGCAGATAAGCGCAGTGCCGTGCCCTGGGCATCGGGTACCTGCCAAAAACCTTGCTCCGTGCCCCGACTCAGGTAAGAGGCAAGTTGTTCCAGCATTCTTTTATGCACGCGGGTGGTCACTACGGCCAGGGCTGCATCGGTTTTGGCCAGATCAGTGGCATCAATCCACAAAAACCAATAGATGCGATTGCGCTCTTCGAAGGCCGTCTTCAGGTAATCCTCCATCAGAACCCGAGGGTCTGCAGATTGCGCAGCCTCCCATTCCATGAGCTGATCGAAGATCTCGCCCCAAGCCTCGGCCCGCAATTCGGACCAGCGAAAGTAATGGTTCAACAGTCCACGGCCCACTCCAGCCCGTTCGGTCACCATGCGAGTGGTGGCGGCGCGAACACCAACTTCCATCAGGACCTCAACCGCGGCCTGTCGAATTCGTGTGGCACTGTCTTCTTTTTCACTCATCACCTTCCCTCCCTATTGACACATTGAGCAAGCGCTCAATATTATGGCATTGAACAAGCGCTCAATCAATAAACATCCATGTCTACGGCTTCTCGAAACTCCTCCATCGACCTGATTCGCACCGCTGCCCTGATCGGTATTTGTGTGGTGAACCTGCCCTATCTGGCACTGAGCGACAGTGGCCCGACAGCCACATCCTCCTCCTATGACCACATGGCTGCCTTCCTGATCGAATTTCTGTTTCAGGGCAAATTCTTCCTGCTGTTCTCGCTGATTTTTGGCTGGGGTATAGAAATCCAGGCACGCTCTGCCGAACGTGCTGGCGTCCCCCTCAGCAGCCGCTACTTCCGCCGCATGTTCGGCCTGGCCGTGCTGGGTTGCTTGCACGCGACGCTGGTTTTTACCGGCGATATCCTGCTGCTTTACTCGGTGCTGGGTGTGCTGATCTGGCCGCTACGCAAGCTCTCCCCGCGCGGATTGATCAAGGTGGCGTTGTTGATGGTGCTAGTGGAAATTGTCAGCCTGGCACTGATCGCTTATCTGCTGGCCGGTAGCGAAGACATGGCCCCGGTGTACTCCCTGGGCGGTGCCTTCTCCGAGGCAACGCTGGCACGCATCAGCGAATGGCCGGAGTCCTTTGCCTTCCTGTTTCTGTACCAGGGTCCACTGGCCTTTGGAGCCATGCTGATGGGCTTGGCCGCGGCCAAGAGCAACTTCTTTGAAGCCCATAGCGCCGGACAACAAAAGCTGGGGCGCGCCCTGCCCTGGCTCCTGCCACTGGCTTTGGCGATCAACTTCTTTAGCGCCTCCGTGGCCAACGAAGAAAACCTGATGGGGCTGACGGGTCTGTTCAGCATCGCCATCGGCGCGCCCTTGCTAGCCACGGTGTATCTGTACCTGCTGCTGCGTTGCGGACAATGGCTCAGCCTGCCCAATGTACTGATTGAGGCAGGCCGCAATTCACTGAGCGCCTATGTCAGCCAAGGCATTCTGGCGGGTCTTGTTTTCAGCAGCTATGGCCTGGATCTGTTTGACTCCTTTGGGAATGCAGCACTGTTATTGATCTCCATTGGCCTGGCTTTACTGGCCATGAGTCTGACAGGCCTGATCGCCCAGCGCTGGGGACGTGGCCCACTGGAGGCGGTTCTACGACGCATCACCTACGGGTCCAAGCACGCCTGAACCGAGCGCCTTTTAGCTGAACATGAAACCTTGAATTCATATGAGTGAACAAACCGTTTCCAAAGACGCCACCGTCTCTTTTCGTCGCATCAACTCGCAAACCGTCTACGAGGTATGTGAGCTAAGCGAGACCCTGTCTCCCGCACAGCGCAGCATGATTGCCGACAATGGCACCTCCATTGCAGAGGCTCACTTTTCCGAGAATGCCTGGTTCCGTGCCATCTACGCTAATGACACCCTGGTGGGCTTTATCATGCTGCATATCGGTGCCGACCATGACGAAGGCATTCTGTATCCTGGTGCCTTTTTATGGCGTTTCATGATTGCAGCCCCCTTCCAAAACCTGGGTTTCGGGCGCAAAGCAATTGCACTGCTGATCCATGATCTGAAGTACCAGGGCTACAAGGAAATTCGGCTAGGCTATAGCCGAGGTGAAGGCAGCCCGGAAGCGTTCTACTCGAAACTGGGCTTTGAGCTGACAGGCGGCACCTATGGGGAGCACGAGCTGGAAGCCGTGCTGAAATTTGCTTGATAGCCAAATGGGCAAGGTGCTGAACGACGGCCCTCACAAACCATGTACAGCCCTTGTGCAAACCGCATCGCCATCAACAAATAGACTTAACGCTGCCCGAACAAATCCGAAATGGCCGTGCGCAACCAGCGCACGCCTTCGTCCTGTCGACTGCGCTCATGCCAATGTACGCGCACATCAAAGCTGGGCAGAGCCAGCGGCGTAGGCACAATGCACAAGGCGGCAGGGTCCTGGAAAGACAGAACGGCCACATTGGGCACGGTCAGCAAATAATTACTGTTAACCAGAATCTGCTCCGCAGCCAGATAGTGGGGAATCGTCAGGCTGATATTGCGCCGCATATCCAGGGAGCGCAGGGTGTTTTCCACCAGAGAATGCCCGCTGCTGGTGGCATCAATGGCCAGATGATCAGCCGCCACAAAGGCTTCCAGATCCAGCTCATTTCTGGCCAGGGGATGGCCTTTGCGCATGGCCGTCACATAACGCTCGTGGCGGAACACGCGCGAATGCACTCGCCCTTTAATCATGGGCAAAGAGCCAATCGCCAGATCAATCTCGCCCGAACTCAAACCACTTTCCAGCGATTCCCAGCCCAGATTCTTGATGACCAGGCGAATACCTGGCGCGTGTTTGGCGACAAAATTGTTCAGCCCCGGCAAAAAAACCAGTTGGCCGATATCCGTCATATGGACCTTGAAAACACGCGTAGACTGAGCAGGATTGAAGCCTTGGGTTTGCGTCAAGGCAATGCCCACTTCTTCCAGCAACGGTTGCAGTTTTTCGCGCAGTGCAATGGCGATCTGCGTGGGTGCCACACCATAGCGCGCCCGTACAAACAAAGGATCACCCAGCGCCTGTCGCCAACGTTGCACCATCAGGGAAATAGCCGACTGGCTGATCCCGATACGCAGCGCGGCCTGACTCAGGTTCTGACATTCGCAGATCAGGCAGAAAGCATGCAGCTCGGCCAGCGTCCAGTTATATGTTTTGTAAATATCAGATAGCACGCTGACACCACCTCAAGTCGTTTTTTGCTCTCTATTATGTGTGTTGGAAATAGTACAACGACAAGATAAATTGCCACTACGTCCCAACAAAACCAGGAGGAAAGCCCCATGAGTAAAAATGAAATCACGTGGTCCAACGGTCAATGGAATAGCACCAGCGCACCTTTGATTGGCGCGACCGACCATGCGTTCTGGATGGCCACCACGGTCTTTGACGGTGCCCGTTCTATTCAAGGCCATACTCCGGATCTGGACCTGCACTGCGAGCGCTTGAACCGTTCTGCCCTCACCCTGGGCATGGAGCCCGTGATGACGCCGCAGCAAACCGTGGACCTGGTGCGCGAGGGCCTGAAAAAGCTGTCTCACACTACGGACTACTACATCAAGCTGTTGTATTTCGCACCCGGCGGCTTCTTGTTGCCCGACCCGGCCACCACCCAGCTGGCAATTCATATTTTTGAATCCCCACTGCCTGCTGACAGCGGTTTTAGCGCGACCTTCAGCGAATTCCTGCGCCCTGATCCGTCCATGGCTCCTACCGATGCCAAAGCCTCCTGCCTGTATCCCAACACCCAGCGTATTTTGCGTGATGCCGGCGCACGCGGTTTTGACAACGCCATCGTGCTGGACTCCAAGGGCAAGGTGGCCGAGTTTGCTGTTGCCAATCTATGGATTGTGCGTGACGGCGTCGCCCTGACCCCGGCGCTGAACGGCACCTTCCTGAATGGCATTACCCGCCAGCGTGTCATGCAGCTGCTGCGCGACGACGGAATTGAGGTACGTGAAGCCAGCCTGACACCACAAGACGTACTGGATGCCGATGAAGTATTTAGCACCGGCAATAACGGCAAGGTCCTGCACTGCAATCGCATTGACGATCGCCACTACGCCCGCGGCCCGATTGAAACCCGTGCTCATGAGCTGTACATGGCCTATACCAAGCGCAACTAAGTCTCAGAAAGTAGCCAACAGCATGGTTGGAAATGGGCCATGTGCCCAATAGAAAAACGGCTCATGCATGAGCCGTTTTTGTTTTTACATCTCGGCAGAAACCGAACTATCGCCCTGCCCCAAATCCGGTGTTTGAGCCCCCTCTGCCTGCGCTTGCGCCTGCTTCATCTGATTGAGCAAGCTATGCAGCATCTCTGTAGACAGACCGTGCAGCACCAAACGGTAACCTGCTCGCAAGGTCGACATGGGCACCAAGGGGTGACCATTGTTCACCAGAATCAAATGCTCGGGTGCCTGCAAAATCTTGGCCGCGTAAATCCCGATGGTCTCGTCCAGCTGCAGGGAATTGGCCGCACGCCAGAAGTCGTTATCAGTCAGCAGCAACTGGTACAGGGGCGTGAACAGTTCGATGGCGCTTTGCAGATCCATCTTGTTCAGCGGGCCTTGCGGCATATCGTCCAGCGCCAAAGGCACGGGCTGGATCATGGAGAAATCCACGCGCTGCGGCGGGCCGATTTCCTGATTATTGTCCCGCAAGGTCTGATTGAGCCGGATCACGAAATTGAACAGATTCAAATCGTGCTTCACAAAGGTGTGATCGCGCAATTCGTCGATGTTCATGGGCGTGAGCGGCGTAGTCGGCACCTGGGTGGGCGAATTGGCCGCGATAAAGGCCAGCACCTGTGATCCCAAATGGAAGTGACGCAGAATCAGCCAGTTGGCCTGTGGCGAGACAAAGCGCTTCAAGCCCCAGACCAGAATGCGATGCAACAGCCCCGAATGCGACCATTTGCGCGGCAAAAAGGTTTTAACGACCTGAATCACGATAATCATCAGGCGTGCCAATGGCCGCAGGAAGGGCAACAGGTATTGGCGCGATGAAGAGCTGGAGTCGGCCAGCCAGGCCTGCTTGACCTCATCGGGCAAGGGCGTGCTGCGATCCAGATACAAGGCCCGCCAGGGATTGGGGTCCTGGGGGTCGTGCGGCTTGCTTAAAAAATCCGGGATTTGATCCATGACTTAAAACTCTTTCGCGTATTGGAACTGCATCAGGTACAGAGCGGCGGTACGACGTGCGGTTTCAATAATAATCTGCTCGGCGCGGCCTGTTTCATCGCAATCCAGAGCCAGCTCCACCGCCACCAGCCAGCGGGCCAGGTGATGCTCGTCGTTCATGCCATGGTAGTGCAGGAAACGGTACATATTCGGTTCGAGCGACAGCGAGGATTTCAGCAAAGGCAACAAGGCCGGAACAATACGCTGGCCGGTGCCTTCGATAATATAAATCGCACCCAGCAAGCCAATCGGGTCCTGGCTGGCCGCCAGCGCATGCAGATATGAGTTCAAGGCCTGACCGCCGGGATTACGGCTCAGTTGCTCGATCTCGGTCGCGGTACCACCGGCATGCTGATAGTCCTCGAACAGGATCTTGAAGTCGTCCTGTTCTTCACCGGCGTGCAAACGGATCAGCTCGGCCAACGGAGCATAGGTGGGCGACAGGGAATCGCACGCTTCGCGCATCCACTTGGCGCCTTCACGTACCTGGGGAATCCAGTCTGCCATCCACTTTTGATAATCCTGCATGCAGATCGAACCGTCGTGCAGGCTGCGCAGCAAGGGCGTACGCCACACTTGGGAGCGATAGTCGTGCCAGATGGGGGCCAATTGCGTCAGCAGATCGCGCAAACCCTGCGGGGCTGTGGCCGGGTCATGCGGAGGGGCAATATCCACCTGATCCACCGAGGCCGGAGCCGACTGTTTGGCAGACGGGTAAGACACAGCCGCCGCGGGGGCATCGCAGGCTTCCACTTCCAGCAGCATGTAGGCCGTCATGAAGCGGCCAGACTCGGGCACGTAGCACAGGATTTGCTCGCCGGGCGTCAAGGTCCGGTCGCGCATGAACTCGGCCAGCATGATCAGAATGGACGCTGCGCCCGTATTGCCGCGCCAGCGCAGATTGCTATACCAGCGCTCGGCAGGAATGCCCAGGCCAGCCTGTTCCAGCAAATCTGCCACCACGGGGATGAATTTTTCGGAGGAGTAATGGCACAGGAAATGGCTGATGCGCTCGGGGTCTACCCAGCCATCGCGCACCAGTTTTACGTATTCATGTATGCCGATGTCGAACAGATGCGGCAGCAGGCGAATGTCCTGGCGCAGGGACAAGGCACCGTCTTGCTCGGCCTCGGCCCAGGAGTCGTAATCCAGATGGCTGCGGGTGGAATCACGCGTTGCTCCCAGCTGCATGCAAACCGGGTAATCACCCGAGAAGGATTTTTGATGAATCCAGCGCAGGCGCAGGCGGACGCCGGGCTGCGTTGTGGGCAGAACCTGATCTTGATGACTTAACAAGGCCGCGCCCGCACCATCGGACAACATCCAGCGCAGGAAGTGTGAGTCAAAGTCAGCCTGATAGCCTTGCGAGGCAAAGCGCGATCGGCGGAACAAGCGCGATGGCATTTCACTGGCCACGGCCATGCCGTGACGGTGCGCACCCAGCTCGATCCCCTGGGCAACGGCCTGCAAGGCGGTCACGCCAGCGGCGCAAATTCCGTGGACCGAATGCACCTCCAGTGGAGGAGCGGCCAATTCACCTTGAATGGCATTGGCAAAGCCGGGCATCAACAAATCCCCGCCCGAGGAGCCGCTGGCCAGCAAGCTCACGTCCGCCATGCTCAAACCCGCCTGCTCCAGGCACGCACGCACGGCATTGGCGGCCATGGCCGTATTGCTCCAGCGCGTGCTGCCATCTTCACCAATGGCGTAGTAGCGCTGCTGAATACCGTTCTCGGCCAGAATGCGTTGCTTGATGCGCCCCGAAATACGATTCAAGGGGGCAATAAAGTTATCCATTGCGGTGTTATCGACCGGCTCTCCGGGCATAAACCACTGGGCCTGATGGATAACAACGTGCTCAAAGGCCACGGGCATAGAAATACTCCTGATTACACGGAATCACGCCGACGCTCCGTCTGGCCCACGGCGTTCAAGGATTGACTGCGGTAGCGGGGCATGAACAGGCCCAGCACAAAAACGCGCAGCATATAAGGCACCAGCCCCCCTTCGTTCAAGGCGTCCGGGGTGCGGGCTCGGTATTCGGTGTCGTGCAGCCAGGTCAGCTCGGACCAGTGCGTACGCGAATGCTCATGATGGGCCACATGCAGGCCGATATTAAAGAGCAAGGGATTGACCAGGCCCTCGAAATTGCGGGCATAGGCTAGCTGCTCGCCATGACGGCCCTCATGGCTGCCATCAGCATGGGCATGTTGCAGATAATTCGTGGTCAGCAGCCAGTGCAAACCGTGCAGCTGCGGCAGGATCACGTACAAAAAGCCTTTTACCGGGTCCAGCGCCAGGGCCAGCGCCCAGCTTCCCAGCCACACGCCGTACTGCGCCATGCAATAGGCCCAGACGCCCGGCCAATGACGGCGCAGGCTACCCAGCCAGCCAAAAATTGTGGGGTACAGCGCAGGCACGGCCTCAAAGGGGTGCATCAGCCAGCCCAGCGTGTCGTTGGTGTCGCCCCGCCAGAAGCGGTAGGTGCGGGCCACATCTTTTTCACCATGTTTATAGCGGTGATGATTACGCCCATGGGCAGGCCAGAACACGCAAGCGGGATGGCCTTGTACCAGGGTCAGCCAGAAGTCCGTCAAGCGATTGGGGAGACGACCCCGCCACATGCGCAGATGATGATGGTTGTGGTTGATGACTCCAACGCCCAGCGTCAGGAACAGCAGCAAGCCATACAGAATCCAGGAGAAACCGCCCCGCCACAGCACGACCACCAACAAAGGATAGGCAATCAGGTACAGCAGGCTTTGCCAATCGCGCGGCTGACGCAAACGCCACGCAGCGCTCATCCCCGCGCCTCCTCGGGGCGATCGGGCAAGCGGGTGCCAAACAGGCGATCCATAAAGCTGAATTGAAAACCGTAATTACCGTTGTACTGCGCGTGATGGCGTTGGTGACGACGGCTGGCCGCCAGCCAATGGCGGCTGGAGACATGGGGGAAAAAGTCGTAATTGGAGTGGCCGATGCTGTTGAAAAACAGGCTGAACAAGGGCACGGACAAAAGCGACCAGAAACTGAAGTCATGCACGACCATGGGCAGCAAAATCACATTGCCCAGCATGATCGACTCCAGCGGGTGGAAACTGTAGGTGGAGAACGGCGTCACCACAACGGAAGAATGGTGCGGGCCGTGATAACGGCGCAACCAGCGGGTATGCAAGAGACGGTGATTGATCCAGAAATGCACGTCGTTCCAGATCACCAGAGCCAGAATTTCCAGAACAATGCGGGTCGCGCTGGCATTAGGCGTCAAATGCGCCCAGCCCAGCTGCAAAAAACCCCAGGGGAAAATCATGCCGGTGCCAAAAATCAGAATGGCCGTGCCGGATTGCTTCAGTTCCCGGCGCAGTTGGCCTGGGCGCAAGGGGCGCGTGTCCAGGGGGCGTCCCCAACCCAAGGCAGGTAAAAGCCAATGTGTCAGCGCCAAGGTGCCCAGTGCAAACAGCACGTAAATGCCGCCGAAGAACAATAAGCCCACGCCCATTACCTGCCAGACGCTCAAGGCCTGAAAAGCCTGCCCCATTCCACTCTCTACGTAACAAAGTGCGCTAATGCTAGCGCGGTCAGGAAGATTACGTTTGTTAATTTGGTTACTAATTGCTCACATTCGTCCAGCCCGCCCAAGCAATACAGTTTTGCAATAGCGGGGGCTAATCATAGCGGGGTTTCGCCCCTATCCTTGAAGGCATGCGCTTTCAATCGGAATCCATGCCATGAAAAAGGTCGTCAGCATCCTCAGTCCATGCCCCTCTTTGGCGGGTGACGATGGTCTGGCGGCGCGTACCTTGTTCAGCCATCAGGACCACGCGGACCGGCACAGCCCCTTTCTGCGCTTGAATTATGCCGCTCCCACCCCCTACCCGGCCCGTAGCCGTCGCCACAAGGTCCATGGCTCCCCGCAGCGCGGCTTTGAAACCGTCACGCTGGTGTATCAGGGCGAGCTGGAGCATCGCGACTCCAGCGGTCATAGCGGCACTCTGGGTCCGGGCGATGTGCAATGGCTAAGTGCGGCCTCCGGCCTGCTGTATCAGGCCAGCCACTCCGAGCCGTTCGCCCGTCAGGGTGGTACCTGGGAAATGGTGCAGCTATGGATCAACCTGCCTGCTTGTGCGAAAACTCTGCCACCCAGCCAGCAGTCTCTGCCCAGCGCAGACATTCCCGTTCTGGTCCTGCCCGATCAGGCCGGACAGATACGAGTGATTGCCGGGCAATACCGGGAGCAGCCCGGCGCGGCCCGGCATCACAGCCCGCTCCTGTTGTGGGACATACAGATCAAGGCCGGGCATCAAGCCTGTTTTCAGGTGCCCGAGGGCTGGAACACCAGCTTGCTGGTGCGAAGCGGCGAAGTACAAGTGAACCAGCAAACGCGAGTGCGCCCCGCTCAGGTCGTGTTGCTAAGCCTGGAAGGCCGGACTGTCCGGCTGAACGCCCAAAGCGACACCCAGCTGCTGTTGCTGGGCGGCGAGCCCATTGATGAGCCCGTTTTGACCTACGGCTCTTTTGTGATGAATACACAACAGGAAATTACCCAGGCAATTGCCGACTTTGATCAGGGCCGGTTTGGCTGCCTGGGCTGAGCTTTCCCTCTACTATTTCCAAGCTGCCACGCGCCCCGATGGCGGCCCCTGCCACCCCGACCTGACCATCCATCATCACAGCACACTTGCATTGAGCCAGCCCGCATACGATATACTGAACCGTCATCGACTTCCCTTAGACACTATGAGACGCTGGTTCGTCGTCGTCTTGCTTCTTATTCTTCCCCTGCAGGCTTACAGCTCCCACTACCACGCAACCGTGCAAGGTGGTCAATCGGCTTTATTCGCTCAACACGAATCCGATACAGCCGAGTCTGCGGAACGCCGTGTCTCATCCGCCAATCATCCTTTGCATCAGCTCAGCGCCATTTTGGCGCACACGCCCATGCAACAGTACGCCGATCACGCGGATACCCCCTTGCCTTGCCCGGTTCAGTCTTTCTGGCTGCATGCCTGGCCATCGGCTTGTCCGACCTATTCCCTGCCAGCAATTTGCTGCGAATTTGCCCCGGAGCACCGCCCGCCCCGCGTCTGACGCCTGACGCGCCGCGGCGCCCTGCTTCTTTGCTTTTTTGCACTTATTTATCTGTCTAACAGGACAACATCATGGAATGGCTACTCGATCCCAGCATCTGGGTCGGCTTATTAACTCTGGTGGTGCTGGAGATTGTTCTCGGCATCGACAACCTGATCTTTATCGCGATTCTGGCCGATAAACTGCCCCCGCATCAGCGCGACCGTGCTCGCCTGATCGGCCTGTCGCTGGCGCTGATCATGCGCCTGGGTCTGCTTACTATCGTCTCCTGGCTGGTCACCCTGACCACGCCACTGTTCTCCATTGGCCCGCTCAGCTTCTCCGGGCGCGACCTGATCCTGCTGCTGGGCGGTCTGTTCCTGCTGTTCAAGGCCACCAGCGAACTGCATGAGCGTCTGGAAGGTGGCGATCATCACTCCAGCACCAACAAGGCCTATGCCAGCTTTGGTGTCGTGGTAGCCCAAATTGTGGTGCTGGATGCCGTGTTCTCGCTGGACGCGGTGATTACTGCCGTGGGGATGGTGGATCAACTGCCCGTCATGATGGCAGCCGTCATTATCTCGATTGCGCTGATGATCTGGGCTTCCAAGCCACTGACCACCTTCGTGAACAACCACCCCACCGTGGTGGTGCTGTGCTTGAGCTTCTTGCTGATGATTGGCCTGACGCTGACCGCCGAAGGCCTGGGCTTCAAGATCCCCAAGGGCTATCTGTACGCGGCCATTGGTTTCTCCATCCTGATCGAGTTCTTCAACCAGATTGCCCGCCGCAGCCTGCAGCGCTCGCAGTCACGCCGTCCTTTGCGTGACCGTACCGCGGAAGCCGTACTGCGCATGCTGAGCAACCGCAAGAATGAAGACAAGGACGACAACGGCAACGAGGGTCAGCTGGAACTGGACGAGCAGGCTTTCCGCACCGAAGAGCGCAATATGGTCAGCGGTGTGCTCAGCCTGGCCGAACGCCCGATTCGCTCCTTGATGACGCCTCGTCAGGAAATTACCTGGCTCAATATCGAGGACTCCGCCGATACCTTGCGCCAGCAACTGCGCTCCACCCCACACAGCTTCTTGCCGGTGTGCCAGGGCGATCTGGACCAGGTGGTGGGTGTGGCTCGCGCCAAGGATTTGCTGGCCGATCTGGACGATTACCCGCAAGTCAAACTGTGGCCGGATCTGCGTGAACCCATCATCGTTCACGAACACACCGATGTACTCAGCGCGATTGCCATGTTAAAGCAGTCCAATGGCCAGTTCGTGCTGGTAACGGACGAGTACGGCGCGATTGAAGGCCTGCTGACCCCCATCGACATTCTGGAGGCCATTGCCGGCGAGTTCCCCGACGAGGACGAACAACCCGCCATTCAGCAGATTGGCCCCAATCTGTGGCAAGTGGATGGCAGCATAGACCTGCTCTTGCTGGCCCAAGCCGTGGAAGCGGACGACCTGCTTTTGAAAGACAGCAGCTTCAATTCCGTGGCCGGTTTCCTGCTGGAGCGTCTGGACTCCCTGCCCACGGTAGGGACGGTCGTTGAAGCAGACGGCTTGCGCTTCGAGATTACCGAAGTCAGCCAGCGTCGTATTGCAACGGTGCACGTCAGCCGCTTGCAGGAACCCGAGCAGACACAGGAGTAAGAAAAAGCCCGCTGCAAAGCGGGCTTTTTTCAATCAAGCACGACTCAAAAGCGCGATTCCGCCAGGCAAGCGCGTCACCGCCACGCCATATAACTGCTGCAAAATGTCCAGCGCCTCAGGCAAGTTATCCAGACTGACGGCAAAGCTGACCAAGACAGGGCCTAACGTGGCGTCTCGCAAAATCAAATGTCCTGACCAATAGCGGTTCAGCTCGGCCAGCACCTGCGACAAAGGCTGCTCATGAAAAGTCAGACGGCCCTGACGCCAGGACGGGAAATCCTCCGCCGCAACTGTCTGCACCGAGCTGATCGCATGGCGACCGTAAACAAGTTGCTCACCGGCAGCCAGCCGATATCCCTGTCCACCAAAATCCACCTGCGCACTGCCGGACAAACAGGTGACTTCGGTTTTGCCATCCAGATAGCGGATATTGGTACGGCCATTAAAGGTCTGAATGGAGCCAGCACCCGCAAACACCGTACACACCGAGGCCGAGCGCTCGGACTGTCGCACTTCCACTTCCCCATCCAGCAAAGCCACAATTCGACCCAGATGCGGGTCGTCACCGACGTTCAGGCGACTGCGCGTATTCATATCCAGCCAGACATGGTCCAGCAACTGCACGCGCCGCTGCTCGCCCGCACCCGTGCGATAGTCAGCACGCAAATCAGCCAAGGAAGGCCACAACTGCATAGGAGGCTTGGCGACCAGATACAGGCCACCACCCAGCAGCAAACCGCCCAGCAAGGCGCGACGCAAAGGCTGGTGGCCACGTTTTTTCATCAACTTGGCTTCGCGCAGCCAATCTTCACGATCTTGGGGCATGGCATCCCACATTTCGCGCGCGTGCGCAAAAGCGGATGCATGAGAAGGACTGCGCCCACACCAGCGGCGCAGCTCCCGAGCCTGACGAGAGGTCAGCGAGGACGTTTTCAGGCGGCTGACCCAGGCTCGTGCCTCCTTGTGCAAGGTGTCTTCATCCAGATTCAAGGCATTAGCAGGGTTCATCAACAATCAATTCAAAAAGCACTACACAGGGACTGCCAAACGCAATCCAAAACGTTTTATCCATCCGTTTAAACGGATAAAAACGAGAATTCAAAAGTAAACATAAATTGTCGGAAACTGCAGGCCCTATCGTCAAGCCATAGCCCGTCATAAAGAGTAAAGACGGGCTTTAACAGCACTGCATCAACTGCTGGCGCAGCCAGACATGAGCCGGGTCCGCGTGGCGACGGCTATGCCAGACTTGCTGAAACAAGACCGAGGGAATGGGCAGGGGAGGCTGGAAAAACACCAGTTCGGCCTGTTCGCGCAAGTGCTCGGCACTGCGGCTGGACACCGTCAAAATCAGGTCCGTGCCCGCCAGGACTTGGGCTGCCGCACTCCAATGCGGCAAGGACAAGGCAATCTGCCGTTTAAGACCGAGCCGATTCAGGACGTTGTCGACCTCACTTTCCCCTCCCGGACGCATGGCCAGCAACACATGCGGGCGCAGCAACCACTCTTCCAGAGCAGGGGCTTGCCCGCCGCTCAGACTGGCCCGATCCGCAATGCAGATCAGGTGTTCCTCAAACAAGGTCTGCGCCTGCAAGCCGGCCGGAATTTCCGAGAACACGCTCAAGGCCAGATCAATCTCGCCATCCCGCAGCTGACCCTGCATGGCTTCCCGGCTGGCCTGGCTGACCGCCAGCCGAATACCCGGTGCGTCACGACGCAGGCGGCGCATCAACGGTGGCAAGACAATTTGCGCGCCGTAATCCGACATGGCCAAGCGAAATTCACGTTGTTCACTGGCTGGATCAAAGCCACCCGCATCCAGCAGGCCATTGAGCTGCTGCAAAGCCTGCTCCAGAGGACGCTGCAACTGCAAGGCCAGCGCGGTCAGCTCCAAGCGAGAACCGCGGCGTATCAACAAAGGATCGTTGAACACTTGGCGCAAATGAGCCAAGGCATGACTGACGGCAGGCTGGCTTTTATGCAGACGCTGGGCAGCCCGCGTCACATGCTGCTCGGTCAACAAGGCATGCAGGCTCAGCATCAAATTCAGGTCTATACGGCGCAGTTCATCCATAGAACGAATAATGACTGTGCACACTATTAATTTCAATAAGAATTGCGAATAGTGCAAGATAGAGCTTTGATTCTTATGGAGATACGCTCATGCCCGGTCCCGCTTTGTTCAGTATGTTGGTGGCTGTCTTTGCCGGTTCGGCCGTGCCGTTTCAAGCTGCCAGCAATGCCGTTCTGGGTAAGGTCCTGGGGCATCCGCTCTGGGCCACACTGGTGTCGCTCTGTATCAGTGCGGCTCTGGTGCTGCCCACGATCTGGCTGATGCGCGCCCCCGCTCCCCTGACCGCGCAACTGGCGCATGCCCCCTGGTGGGTATGGACCGGTGGCGTTGGCGGGGTCATTTACATCAGCGCCGCCCTGATTCTGACGCCACGCATGGGCGCCGCCAGCTTTATTGTCTGTGTGGTGGCCGGGCAAATGCTCAGCTCCATGCTGATCGACCACTACGGTTTGATGGGCCTGACCCCACGCCCGGTACATATGGGACGCATTCTAGGCGTGCTGCTGATTTTGGCTGGTATGGGCTTGGTGCAATGGTTTACGCCTTCCGTGCCTGCGGCGGCTGAAAGCAAAAGCGCCACTGCAGATCACAGTGGCGCTCAGGAAAACAATCCAAGCCTGGCTCAACGCGCTGACGCTGACAGCAGCGCCCGATCCTGATAGGGCTTAGGCGGAAGCCTCGGTCGATTTGGAACGGAACTGGCTGCACCACCAGAATCCGGCCGACAAGGCAGCCGCCGACAACATGCCCAAGGCCAACAACAAGCCGCTATCGAACAGCAGCGGAGCCACCACACCGGAAACGGTGGCGAACAAAAGCATTTGCCAGGCACTTTGTACCGAGGAAGCCAGGCCGCGCATGGTGGGGAAGGTGCCCAAGGTCACCACCGTCATGCCCGGCAAGGCCATGGACATGCCAAAGGCGTACACAAAAATCGGCATCACGGCCCACGGCACTTCAGCCTGGAACAGGAGGTTGTACACGGTGTTGAACGCCGCGCCAGCCAGCATAAGGGACAGGCCCAGACGAATCATGCGTGCCGGAGCCAGCTTCTCGGCAAAGCGGGCATTCAGAATAGAGCCACCCAACATACCGCCAATAAAGGGCAGGAACAGCCAGGCAAAGGCGGTTTCTGTCAGACCCAGCACACCAATCACAAAGCTGGCCGCCGACGAAATGTACAAGGCAAAGCCGCCAAACGCACAGGCAATGGCGGAGATCGCCAGCACGAAGCGACCATTGCTCAAGGCCCGTGCGTAATTGGCCAGAATCACCCACAGCTTCAAGGGCTGGCGCGAGGCCACGGGCAAGGTTTCAGGCAGTTGCCGCCAGCACAGCGCAATCAGGGCAATACTGAGCACCGTCAGCATCCAGAACACCGAGCGCCAGCCCGAATAACTACTTAAATAGCCGCCCATGACCGGTGCAAGCGCCGGGGCCAGACTGAAGACCATCGTGATGTGGGCAAACAAGCGCTGAGCTTGCACCCCTTGTACACAGTCGCGCGCCAGGGCCTGACCGACGACACGCCCGGCACCTGCCGAACAGCCCTGGATCAAACGGAAGAACAACAGCCAGGAAAAGCTGGGGGCCAGCGCCGAGCCCACGGACCCGATCAGAAACAGGATCAGGGAGGCCAGAATCACGGGACGCCGCCCGAAGCTGTCGGACAACATGCCCCAGAACAGGCTCATGAAGGCAAAACCAAACAGATACAGACTTAAGGTCTGCTGAACCATTGACTGGTCAACGGAAAATTCAACACCGATACGGTGAAATGACGGCAGATAGGCATCGGTAGCAAAAGGCCCCAGCATCGCCAACGCCGCCAACACCAAGGTCAGCTTGCGGTAATTCATAGATAGCTTTGGAAAACAGGGAGGGCGCCAGAATCAGCGCAGGGATAGGGGCATGGTACCCCTTAACCGGACCGTACGGACACGTCCGCACGGGGCATAGTGTATCAAACGATATAAAGCGGATCGAGCCAAGCCGCTTTCATGCTAGCTGGCCCGGTAGCCACTTGTCTGAAAAAAAGATCAGCGTCTGCCCGGCGACGGCGTACCAAAAGCCTCGCGGCTGGTCTGTCCGAAACCGCTTTGATGCAGCAGGCTGCGCTCAATAAAGCGGCTGACCTGGGAGCGCACTTCCGGCAACCACGGGCCTTGGTCAAACACTTGCGGGAACTTCATGCTGAACCAGGCATAAAGGCTGATCTGCTTGCTGAGCAATTCGGCGTCTTCCAGGCGGGAGGGGCTGGCGGATTTCAGCCAGGACGGCGCCGGTGGCAAGGCCATGGGGCGTTGTGCCACATAGGCGGACAGGCAACGCTTGAAGTAATCCAGCTCCGTATCCTTATCCACGGACACCGGCGCGCAGGCAAAGGTGAACTTCTCGCGTAAATCCAGCTTGGGAGCCAGGCGGTCTACACAAAAGCCCAGCTCGATGGCGTCTTTCAAACCCGCTGTCTGAAACAAGGGGCTATCGGAAGCCACTTTCTGCGCAAAGTACTGCAGCACAGCGCCGATATTGTTGTTATCCAGTAAAGAGGCCAGCGCCTGCACGTGCTCGGGGCTGGGTGCAATGGGCAAACGCAAATCCACGCTGGGGGCGTCGCTTTGCAATTGGGTACGAATATGGTTCAGATCCTGCTTGTCCATCGCCCCCACATAGCCTTTGGGGTACAAGCCATAGCGGCCTGCCCGTCCGGCAATCTGGCGCACTTCGGTTGCGTTCAAGGCTCGCATGGAGCGGCCGTCAAACTTGTGAACCGTAGAGAACAGGACGCGGCGAATCGGCAGGTTCAAGCCCATACCAATCGCATCGGTGGCTACCAGCACATCGGCCTCGCCTTGAGAAAAGCGCTCGGACTCGGTGCGGCGCACTTCAGGAGCCAGCGCGCCGTAAATGGTGGCGACTTTCCAGCCTTGGGCGCGGTAACGAGCACTGAGCGTCAGGACGTCCTTACGGGTAAAGGCCACCACCGCGTCGCCTTTGGAAACACCCTGAGCTTCACGCTGACGATCTTTGCGCCCCCGCCACGGCGCTTCATGACGCCCTTGCTTGCCTGTTGCTCGCGGCGGGTCTACCGGATAAGGCATGACCTCCAGCGGGGTTTTGCGTTCGGTAAATTCCAGCTCCATGGTCTCTTCCATGGAGCGCACCAGACGCTCGCACGGACGCAGGACGGAAGCATCACCACAGACAAACAGGGTACGGGCCGGAACACCGACCAGGGCTGCCGTCCAGGCCCAACCGCGCTGCTCGTCTTGCAACATTTGAATCTCGTCCAGGACGGCCACACGCACTTCCATCGTGGGGTCCATCATCTCGACCGTGCAGGCGGTGTGCTGGGCACCGGGCACCATCACGCGCTCTTCGCCCGTCACCAGATTGCAAGGGATACCAGCATTCATCAGGCGATCGCGCACTTCCATGGCCAGCAGTCGCAGTGGGGCCAGATACACGCCGGATCGGGCTTCCATCAAAGCTTCCAGGGCCTCGTGCGTCTTGCCCGAATTGGTCGGGCCCAAACGGAACACCAGATGGCGGCGGATGCCTCGGGCCAGGCTGAACATTTCCGGGAAGTCGCCCAAGCGCATCAAATCTTGAGCGCGCTGCTGCTCCACACTTTCCAGAATGCGGCGCACCGGGCCATTGAGCAGACGCTTTTCAAAATCCCCGGCCTCGATTTCCTTTTGCTCGATGCCCTCTTCCAGAGCCATGCGCAAGGCTTTGGCCAGTTCCAGAAAGGACGAGCCATCAATCAGGGGGCGCTGGGTTTGCAAAAACGCATCCAGCGAATCTTCCAGACGCTGGGACAGACGGTTTTGAGCTGCCGTGTTGAACAAGACCGAAACACGAGCGGGCAATCGATCCAGCTCCGAGCCGGTACGTGGCAAAGGCACGGCGGCCTGCATACGAACATTGGCGCGCCAGTGCTGACGCTCGCCCGCTACGGGCACATTCACCGCCAGCCACAAGTCCTTATGCCACCACAGGCGCAAGGGATCTTCCGGGTCAATTTCGTAATCGCACGCTTCTTGCTTCTTGATCTGGTTCAGCACTTGTTGCTGACGCCATTGTGTGCGCGCACGGTCAGCCGCTCGCTGGTACTGCGCACGTTCACGATTGCTCAAGCTGCTGGCGTATTGCTCGCGCCATTGCTCAATCTGGCTTTGATCAATCGCTGCTAATAAATCCGGGTGATGGGCGACACGATCACGCCCGCCAACGGTTCCACCCCGCACTTCCAGCTTGGTACTGGGCAAGCGGCGATCAGCCAGCCACAGCTCGTATTCCTGCCGGGTAATACCCAGCAAGGCCATGGTCTCTTCCGAGCCTATGCACTCCTGCTCCCAGGCCCAACGCTGCTGGCGTTGCTCGCGCTGACGTTCCTGACGTTGTGCCTGGGCTTGCAGCAGAAACTCCTGCTGCTCGGCATCCAGCTTGAACTCCTGGGTCAGGACAGCGGCACTGGCATTGCGGCCATACACCGTCATGAACCAATGGGCAGGTTCCCCGGCTTGCAGGCCCTCGAAGGCCTCCAGGGTGATGCGTTGCGGCTCGCAACCTTGCTCTTTCAGCCAGGCTGTCAAACGCTCCTGGGCCTGATTGAACTTGCGCTGTTTGTCGTTTTGTTCTTTTTGACGCGCTTGTTCACGTTCTTTTTGGGCCTGCTCCCAGCGCTGACTGCGTTGCTCGCGATCGCGCTGTTCGGCCTGTAACTGCCACAAATAGGTCTGCGCCAAAGGCATGGACTGCCAGGCCTGCACCAAAGCCTGCAAGCGCGGGCCGCGCTCGGCTTCGGGCCAGTTCTCGCTTAAAGGCAAGGACTGGGAGGCAATCGCTCCGGCCAATTGAGCGCGCTGTTCAAGCAGTTGCTCACGCAGGGCTTCATAAACATCCGCCTCCAGCTTGTCTGCACTCATTTGATAGAGCAGACGCAGGGTACGGATCACAACCTCAGGCACCCCTTGGGACTCCAGGCGCTGGTCCGCATCCTTCAAGCCCAGTTCGGCAGCGATGATCTGATTGAAAAAAGCGGCATCCTGCGGCAAGCGCCAGGCTTTCAGCCATACGCGTCGTATGCCTGCCCGGTCCTGAAAACGCGCTTTCTTGGCGACCTGACGAGCCACACCTTCCAGACGCGGATAATCCAGCCATTGGGGATGGAGCAGCAAGCCCGCTTGAGTGGGAACGGGAGAATCGGAAACAGACGAAGCGCGACGCGCAGCCATAGGGCGGGGACCTGAAAATACGGGAAGAAGAGAACGAGAAGGGCAGAAAAGCCGGTTCAAGCAAGCATGAGCAGCATTATACGGGTCTGCTCGGAGACGTTCAGAGGATACAGGCAATCACCGTGCTGAACGTCTTTGTGGGCAAGAAGATACAGGGCTACTCAGCCAGCCATTCCAGACAGCCTTGCGGCAAGGCTGCCAAACCGGACTGACTGTGATTACAGCCCGGCACGATGCGAAAACGCGGCTCGCCACCTTGTTGCTGCGCCAAAGCCTGTGCCAACTCCCGGGTGCCGTCCACCATGCGGCGCTCTTGCAAACGTAAACGACGCAGCTCGCGCTTGTCCTCGGGCATGGCTTCCTCTGCCGGGCCCAGGCTTTGCTCGAACTCGCCAACGGAGAACTGTACGGGCATCGTCATAGCGGCTTTGGGCAAGGGTTGGGCCAGCAGTCGAGCCAGATAGCCCTCCCCCCACCAGACCGAGGGGCTGGACACCACCAGTGCCTCGAACAATTCTGGCTGTTGATACAGCAGTTGCAAGGCAAACAGGCCACCCAGGGAATGGCCGCAGAGCAAACGCCGCTGCGCATTCAAAGGAGCCTGTGCGTAGGCCCAGGGCAAGAAAACGTCCTGCATCATGGCCAGAAAATCTGGCGCGTGGCCCGCTTCTCCATTGAGCGCGGGGGTGAAGTCCTGATCGCGCCAGACCTCCGCGCCATAACCTATCCCCAGCACGGCACAGGCTTGTGGAGCCTGCTTTTCACAGGTGGCCAGCACCGCTTCAAATTGCGGTAGATCAAGCACGCACAGCAATGGCCAGCCCTGCGCAGGCGCTGGCACGTCCGGCCAGGCCAAAGTCAGACGATACTGTCGGCCCAATGGGGAAAGAAAATCCAAATGTTCAAGCTGCATAAAAGAATCGCGGTAAGGGCGCCAAAGCCCGGCTGATGAACTATACTTTCTTTCTATGTAAACGGTTATCATTCAGACACTTAATGTCCACATCTGCTGTTCCGGCCCCTGCGCTGGCCAACTATCAACACATCCTCAGACGTCGCTGGCTCCTTGTTGGGGCCCTGGTTCTTGTGATTCTGGCCTCGATTGTGGCCGACTTCATGTTGGGGCCCTCGGGTCTTAGCCTGGGCGAACTCAGCCATGCGCTGTTCAACCCGGAACAGTCCGACCCGACCACCCGCGTCATCGTCTGGGAAATCCGCCTGCCTTATGCCTTGATGGCCATGGCCATTGGTTTGGCACTCGGCCTGTCCGGTGCGGAAATGCAGACCATTTTGAATAACCCGCTGGCCAGCCCCTTTACCTTGGGGATTTCCTCGGCAGCGGCGTTTGGCGCGTCCCTGGCCATTGTGCTGGACCTGTCGATTCCCGGCATTCCGCAAGCCTGGACCATTGCCGCCAATGCCTTTATTTTTGCCCTGCTATCCGCCATGCTTTTGGACGCGGTGGCCCGCTGGGGCGCCATGAGTACCGCCAACCTGGTGCTGTTTGGTATCGCGCTGGTGTTCTCCTTCAATGCACTGGTTTCGCTGGTGCAATTTGTGGCCAGCGCCGAAGCCCTGCAAGGGCTGGTGTTCTGGACCATGGGCAGTCTGTCGCGCTCCTCCTGGGGCAAGGTCGGCATCATGCTGGCGGTGTTTGCGCTGATTCTGCCGCTGTCGCTGCGTGATACCTGGAAACTGACCGCCCTGCGTCTGGGTGAAGACCGCGCCACCAGCTTTGGTATCAATGTCTCACGCCTGCGCCTGGTGTCCTTGCTGCGTATCAGCTTGCTGGCCGCATTGGCCGTATCCTTTGTGGGCACCATCGGCTTTGTGGGCCTGATTGCGCCGCATATTGCCCGCCGCCTGTTTGGTGAAGATCACCGTTTCTACCTGCCCGGCAGTGCACTGGTCGGTGGGGTGATTCTGTCGCTGGCCTCGATTGCCTCGAAAAACATTGTGCCCGGCATCATTATTCCGGTCGGCATTGTCACCTCGCTGGTGGGTGTGCCCTTCTTCCTGGGCGTTGTGCTGCGACGCCAAATAAAGTGAACCATGCTTGAAGTCCACGATCTGAGCCTGTCTTACGGCAAACGCGAAATTCTGTCCAAGTTGACCATCGAGCCTTTGCAGCCCGGTCAACTGGTGGCTTTGCTGGGCCCCAATGGTAGCGGCAAATCCACCCTGCTCAAGTCCCTGGCGGGGCTGCTCAAGCCCACCACCGGCGAGATCCTGCTGGACGGTCAGGAGCTGAGCGGCGTCAGCTTCGAGCAGCGCGCCCAAAAAGTGGTGTACCTGCCCCAATCCCTGCCCGCCTCGGTCCACCTGCGTGTGTTTGAATCCGTACTGGTGGCGGCCAATGCCTCGGCCCCTGGTGGCCACGCCCGCGATGTGGATCATGAGCACATCATGCACATCCTGCAACGCCTGGGCATTGCGCACTTGTCCATGCACTATCTGGACCAGCTTTCGGGCGGTCAGAAACAGCTGGTGGGCCTGGCGCAAGCCCTGATACGCAAGCCTACCCTGCTGCTGCTGGACGAACCCTTGTCGGCTCTGGACCTGAACTATCAATTCCACGTGATGGACTTGCTGGCCCAGGAAACCCACGACAACAATCTGATCACCCTGATCGTGCTGCATGACCTGAACGTAGCTCTGCGCCATAGTGACTATGCGCTGATGATTGAAGGCGGTGGTCTGCTGGCGCAAGGCGAGCCTGCCAAGGTGATTACTCCCAACTCGCTGGCCCAGGCTTATGGCGTACGCGCCCGCGTGGAGAGCTGCTCGCAAGGCACCTTGCAAATCATTATCGACGGGCTGCAAGAGCCTGTGCTGTGACCTTCGGAGAACCCATGAACATCCTGCGCCACCTGCTGCTGTCGCTGACCTTGCTCTTGCCTTTGGGCGTGCAGGCCCAGCCCATCGAAGTTACTGATGCCATGGGTCGTACCGTTACCCTGCCTGGCCCCGCCAAACGCATTGTGCTGACTCAGGCACGTCACTTCCCGGTACTGGCTTTGGTCCACCCCGAGCCTGCAAACCTGATTGCAGGCTGGTCGGACGAGTTCAAAACCTCCTTCTCCAACGAGTACGAGACCTATCTGAAGCGCTACCCGCAACTGGCCAATATCCCTATTGTGGGTCGCCATACGGCAGACACCTTCTCGATCGAACAGGCCTTGGCCCTGCGTCCGGATCTGGTCGTGCTGACGGCCGCCTTTGCGGGCCTGACTCCCGGCCAGGACACACGCGACTCGGCCCTGATCCAGCGCCTGACTGCCGCCAAAGTGCCCGTCATTGTGATCGACTTCTTTGTGAACCCGCTGGAGAACACCGTACCCAGCCTGCGCGCATTGGGCTACGCCGTGGGTGAGAAAGAACGCACCGACGAGTTCATCCAGTTCTACGAAGAACACATGCAGGGCGTTGCCCAGCGACTGGCCGATCTGCCCAAGGAGGATCATCCGCCCGTTTTTGTGCATGCCCATGCAGGCAGCACGGACTGCTGCAACTCGCCCGGCGCAGGCACCTTTAACGACATGATCAGCTATGCAGGCGGCCACAATATTGGCGCGGATGTCCTGAAAAGCTCCACCGGCAAGCTGAATTTTGAATACATCAATTCCCGCGCGCCTGTGGTCTATGTGGCTACGGGCACCGGCGCAGGCAAGCGCACCACCTCCGGCGGATTGGCTATTGGCACAGGCGTCAGCGAAGACCAGGCTCGTAAAAGCCTGCAAGGCATTATTGACGGCAATCGTCTGCAAGCCCTGCCAGCCGTGCGCACCGGCAATAGCCACGGCATCTGGCATGCCTTCAACGATTCGCCTTTGCACATGATCTTTATCGAAGCTCTGGCGGCCTGGATTCACCCCGACCGTTTTCAGGGCGTATCGGCCTTGAAGACACTGGAAGAAGTGAACCAGCGCTTCCTGACCGTGCCGATGGAAGGCACCTACATGATTGATTTGAAGCCCGCCCCCTAAGCCTTCATGCCACGCCTGATTCCACTGGAACTGCCGCCTGCGGGCGGCCATCCCCATCACGTCTTGCTACGCCTGCCAGACAGCAAGCCAGAACAAGCCCCCCTGCCTTTGCTGTGCCTGCTCGATGGTCAGTGGACCTTGCCCTTGCTGGAAGAAAGCGGCCACCCCGCCTTGCAGCACTGCGCGATTCTGTCGCTGGGTTACCAAGGCGAGCGCGATCAGATCACACGTTATCGCGCTCTGGATTACACCCCGCCCAGCCCGGACGGCGCTCTATGGGAAGACCCACGCGTCCCCCAATGGCAGGCGGGTGGCGCTCCTGCCATGATCGAACAAGTGCGTATGGCGCTAGCCTTGGCCCAAAGCATGGAGCCTGCGCTGACCCGTTCGCGCATCAGCCTGTACGGCCACTCCTACGCTGGCCTGTTCGTGCTGTATGCCCTTAGCCGGCAAAGCCTGCCCATTCAGCACTACCTGTGCGCCAGCCCTTCCTTGTGGTGGCGTGATCCCCTGATCTGGACCTTGCTGGAGCGGGTAGACAAGCCGGTGCTGGTAGATATTCTGGCCGGTGCCTCCGAGGCCTGGTATCCGCTTAGCGCTCAGGCAGCGGGCCCGGAAGGACGCAAAAATGGTGTGCCTACCCTGCCCACCATGCAAAAACTCCAAGCGCACTTGCAAGCCCAAGGCATGCAGGCGAATCTGCATGTTCTGCCCGGAGCCGGCCACGGCCACGTTCTGGCACAAGCCACCTTGCGTGCCCTGGAACTGGCTTGTGGCGCGGCTTAGCCGTGTTCTCCCGGCGCGCATGACGCGCCTTTTCACTTCATATCCAAGTTTTCCCGCCCTAGGGTAACTCCCCCCATTCATCCTCTTGTTTTAGGCCTCAACTTCTTTTAGTCTGTATTTATATGCAAGTGCATAGAAATCAAAAAAAGAGATTGGAGACAAACATGAAGGTAGCGGTATTAGGTGGCGGGCACGGTTGTTACGCAGCAGCGGCAGACTTGAGCGAACAGGGCCACGAGGTCCGTTTATGGCGTCGTGATACGGCCCAGTTGCAGCCCTTGCTGGACCGTCCAGTCATGACCTTGAAAGACGAAGCAGGCGAGCGCGAAATCCCCATTGCCAAAGTCTGCGCTGATATTGGCGAGGCCATCGCCGGTGCCGATCTGGTACTGATCCCTTCGCCCGCCATTGCCCAAACCGATATTGCCCGCGTCATGGCTCCGCACCTGACAGACGGCCAGGTCGTATTTCTGCCCCCAGGCACCTTTGGCTCCTTCATCATGAGCGAGATCGTGCGCGGCACCGGCAACAAGGCCGATGTCAGCTGGGCCGAAACCGGCACCCTGCCCTGGCTGGCTCGCAAACATGGCGATACCGTCATCAACATCACCACCCGCGCCACCCGCCTGCCTACCGGCGTGTACCCCGCGCGCAATACCGACCACGCCCTGGAGGTGATTGGCAAAGTGTTCCCCAGCGTGGAGCGCTGCGAAGATGCCCTGTCCGGTGCCCTGATGAACGCCGGCCCCATCATCCACCCACCGCTGATCATGATGAACGCAGGTCCGCTGGAGCACTTCCCGGCCTGGGACATTCATAACGAAGGCACTCAGCCTTCGGTCCGTGCCGTGACCACGCAACTGGACAATGAGCGCATGCGCATTCGTGAAGCGCTGGGCTACGGTGCCCCGCACTTCCCGCTGTCCGACCATTATGAAAACGATCAGTGGATGTATGGCGACCGTTCCTCGCACTCCAAGCTGGTGAAAAGCGGCGACTGGCGCGAGAAGATCGACCTGCACGAACACCGCTACATGCGTGAAGACACCATGCTGGGTCTGGCCTTCTTTGCCTCGGTAGCCGACTGGGCCGGTGTAGATGCTCCCGTCACCAAAGGCTTGCTGGCGATTGCCGGTGCCATCGTGGGTGAAGATTTGCGCCAAGGCCAACGCACACTGGCCAGCCTGGGTCTGGACACGATGAGCCGCGAGCAACTGCAAGAGATGCTGCAAGCCGGGAGAGCCTGATGAACGCGCCCGCCCCGATCAAACGTATCGTTGCGGTGGGCGCAGGTCGCATGGGGCGGGGCATCGCCCTGGCCTATGCGCTGCGCGGCCAAGCCGTGACCTTACTGGATTTCAAACCCCGTCAGCCTGCTGATAGTGCCCGTCTGGAAGCCGAAATACGCCAGGAATTGCGTGCCACGCTGGACCAGCTAGCCGACCTGGGCATGTTCGCCGCCGAGCAGATCGACGGCTACCTGGCCTGCATCAGCGTCGCCCCCTTGAGCGAAGCAGCACAAGTGCTGGGCCAGGCCGATCTGATTTACGAAGGCGTGCCCGAAACTCGCGACGCCAAGACCGACGCACTGGGACGCATCGGCGAACTGGCTCGGCCCGATGCGCTGATCGCCTCCACCACCTCCACCATGCTGGCCTCCGATCTGGCCCCCATGTTGAGCCACCCCGAGCGTTTCCTGAACGCACATTGGCTTAACCCGGCATTCCTGATTCCACTGGTCGAAATCAGTGCCCACCCCGGCACCAGCGAGCAGACCTTGAGCCGTCTGCAAAGCAATCTGGAATCCATCGGCAAAGTGCCTGTGGTCTGTGGTTGCCACCCCGGTTTCATCGTTCCACGCCTGCAAACCCTGATCATGAACGAGGCCGCTCGCATGGTTGAGGAAGGCGTAGCCAGCGCAGCCGATATTGATAAGGCCACCCGCTACGGCCTGGGTTTCCGCTTTGCCAGCATCGGCGTGCTGGAGTTCATCGACTACGGCGGCAACGACATTCTGTATCACGCCGGGCAATACCTGTCGCAGAACCTGGACCCGGAACGCTACGCCGTACCCGACATCATCACCCGTTATATGGAAAGTGGACGCAACGGTCTGCGCAGCGGACAAGGCTTTCACGAATACCCGGTGGACCAGCAACAAGCGTATCGACGCGACGTGCTGGCCCGCGTACTGGGAATGCTGGATCACATCGGCCTGGCCCCTGCCCGCGCCGAACACCTTGCCAAGGAGACACAGGAATGAAAAAAGACTCCCACGCTGCGCCTTCGTCTTGCTGCCCTCCAAGAGGGCGCTCTTCATCTTGGGACGGCCCTGCGATGAAGAAAACCGCTGCGTTGCTGTTTGCCCTGATGAGCTGTCACGGTCTGAGCCAGGCTCAGGAAGTCCCCACCTTGCGGGTAGGCTGGACCATTCCGGGCGAGGAAGCCAAATACCTGATGGCCAAGCGCCCCGAGCTGTTCCCGCAACTGGGCAAGAAATATCAAATCCAGTGGACTCAGTTCCAGGGCACTTCGCCCATGGTGCAAGCCATGCGTGCTGGCGTTCTGGAATGCTCCACCATGGCCCCCATGTCGCTGGCCAATGGCGCTATTGAAAGCGGTCTGGAAGCCTATATCGTGGCCCAGCACGTGCACTCGGACGATGATCACTTCTCCGTCTACTGGGCCGTGAAGGAAGACAGCCCGATCAAGACTGCGGCGGACCTGAAAGGCAAGGTCATTGGCACCAACGCTTATGGAGCCGGTGTGTACTTCGACATGCTGCTGTGGCTGCGCCAAAACGGTATCGACCCGGACAAGGACGTGAAAATCGTCGAGACCGGCTTTCCCCCTGCGGCCGACGCCATTCGCAGTGGCCGCATTGATGCCGGTCCCATGGCCCAGCCCTTTGCCCTGCTGAACGAGAAGAAAGGCGGTTTGCGCAAACTGTTCTCCCTGTCCGAAGTGGCCAGCCCATCCGTACAGATTTTCGAAGCCTGCAGCAAATCCTATAGCGACGCCAATCCCGAAGTGGTGCGCGCCTATGTGCAGGACTTGAAAACAGCCATGGGCATGCTCAGCAAAGATCCTGCACTGGCCGTAGAAGTCACGGCACAAATTACCCGTGCGCCCAAGGACTTGCTGGCCCAGTACCTGTTCACCGACAAGGACTTTGCCCGCGTCCCGGACATGCAGCCCAATCTGGAATCCATCCAGGGCACCTACGACCGCTATCACAAGGCGGGTTTCCTGAAGAAAGCCTTGAACGTGCAGGACTTTTATCGGGCTGATTTACGCGAGGCAACACCATGATTGAACTGGATGGTGTCGGTAAAACCTTTAACACCCGGCAGGGCCGCAGCCATACGGCCCTGCAAGACATCGCCCTGAGCATTCCGGCAGGGCGATTCGTGTCTATTCTGGGACCCAGCGGTTGCGGCAAAAGCACCCTGCTCTATATGTTAGGGGGCTTTGAGTCCTGCTCCAGCGGCCAGATCCGCGTCAAGGGCAAGCCCATTACCGGCCCAGGTCCAGACCGGGGCCCGGTGTTTCAGGAGTACGCCCTGTTCCCCTGGAAAACCGTGCTGGGAAACGTGGCCTACGGCATGCGCGAACAAGGCATGCCCAAGGACCAGGCCGAACAGCGCGCCAGCGAATGGCTGGACAAGGTCAAGCTGGGGCCTTACGCCTCCTTCTATCCACGTGAACTGTCCGGCGGTATGCGTCAGCGTGCGGCCATCGCCCGCACCCTGGCCTATGAGCCGGACATCCTGCTGATGGACGAGCCCTTCGGGGCGCTGGATGCCCACACGCGCGTCACCCTGCAAACGGAACTGCTCAGCTTGTGGGAGCAGTTACGCAACACCGTGGTCTTTGTGACGCACGGCGTGGACGAGGCCGTCTTCCTGTCCGATACCGTGATTGTCATGACTGGCTCGCCCGGCCGCATCAAGGAGGTAGTGGAGATTGATCTGCCCCGCCCCCGCGTCCGTAGCGAGCTGCTGCGCAATCCGGTCTATCAGGAAACCATTATTCGTCTGGAGCAATCCTTGATGGCGGAGGCCCACCCATGACGCCACAGCACTGGTATGAACATCGCTGGGCCTCCTTGGTCATGGCGGCCATTCTGGTGCTGCTGGCCTGGGCAGGGCTGGCCCGTTGGGTAGGGCTGGATTCCTTCCCCAGCCCTTGGGCGGCCTTGGGCGAACTGCCTGCCCTGATCAGCGACCCGATGGCCTGGTCGGCAATCCTGCAGTCGGTTGGCCGCATGTTTGCCGGTTATGCCCTGGCACTGGTCGTGGCCGTCCCCCTGGGTTTGGCCATGGGCCGCAGCCGCCTGGTCTATACCGCTTTCTATCCTCTGGTGGCCCTGGCCTATCCCATGCCCAAAGCGGCCTTGATGCCGATCTTGATGCTGTGGTTCGGTCTGGGGGATTTCTCCAAGATCCTGGTTATTGCGCTGGGCGTGTCCCTGCCTTTGCTCTATCACAGCTATCACGGCGCAACCCGCATCGAGCCCAAGCTGATCTGGGTCGCCCAGTCCATGGGCATGGGGCCCATTGCCCGTCTGGGCAAGATTGTTCTGCCCGCCTCCTTGCCGGAAGTCATGATTGGCTGCCGGGTCGGGGTGGTCATGGCCCTGATCGTGATGGTGTCCTCCGAGATGATTGCGCGTCAGGAAGGTATAGGCAATCTGCTGTTCACCTCCATGGATATGGCGCAGTACTCCACGGTGTATGCCGTCATCATGCTGCTGGCCGTGCTGGGCATTGCCTGCGATGCGCTGTTCGAGTTTGTCCGCAAACGCTGCACACACTGGCATGACTCGACCCAGAGCCTGATGGACAAAGGATGACGCTATGACCACCAAAACCTTAGCCTCACCGGGACAAGCTATGCGTTCTACTCAAACCCGCCCGGCCAAACGCCGGGATTTGTCGGGACTTTCTTTATGCATCAGTCCGGCCCTGATGCTGATTGTCTGGGAGCTGTGCACCCGCTCGGGCTGGGTCAGCCCGCAGTTATTGCCTGCCCCCTCTTCCATTCTGATGCGTGTATTGGAACTGGCCGGTCAGGCGGACTTCTGGCAGAACCTGGGCATCACCGTCTACCGCCTGATCAGTGGTTTGCTGATTGCCTGTGTGGCCGGTGTGGCCCTGGCGCTGATTGCACAGCTGACGCGCTGGAGCTCGTTTCTGCTGGATGCCCTGATCCGTCTGCTGGCCCCTATCCCCAAGATCGCCCTTTACCCGGCACTAATCCTGATCATGGGGTTTGAAAGCTCATCGAAAATCGCTCTGGTGGTCTCGGATGCGATTTTCCCTGTGCTGATGGCCAGTTGGGTGGCTGCGCAAACGGTGGACCGCAAGCTGATCTGGTCGGCGCGTGCCGCCGGGACATCTCGCAGCGCCTGCCTGTGGAAAATCATTTTGCCCGCCATCAGCCCGACCGTGCTGGCTGGTGTACGGGTGGCAGGCGTCATTGCCTGCGTGGTGGTCTTTCTGGCCGAGATGATTGCCTCCACCGACGGTCTGGGCCATATGCTGACCGCCGCCGCACGCAGCTACCGCACGATTGATATGTTTGTACCCTTGGTCTGGATCTGTGTGCTGGGCTTCGCACTGAACCTGACGATTGCCGCTTTGCAGCGCAAAGTGGATCATACGAACTGACACTGAACCAACCACTTGCCCGGCCAATGGCAGCGCTGGCCGGGCTTTCGCAGGCTCACTCAATCACTCTGAACGAGTAGCCTGCTTTTTTTTGCATCAAGGAAGCCGCTTCACTATGGCCAGCCGTACTCTGACTGACGCCTATACCGGGCACGATACGTTTATCCCCTATCTGCTCAATCGCAGCACCTCGGCCTTAAATGCTGACTTTCAAACCTTGCTGCGCAGCCATGAACTGACCCTGCTGCACTGGCGTGTGCTGGCTTTTCTGAACGAAACCGATGGCCTGGGCGTCAGTACCCTGGCGCAATATACCGATGTGGATCAAACCACCTTGTCGCGCGCCCTGGTGGTAATGGAAAACGCGGGCCACCTGTCCCGCCAGCCCGACCCGCTGGACCAGCGCCGTGTACTGATCCATCTGCATGAGCAAGGTCGCCAGCACTTTCTGCGTGTTCTGCCCGCGGCTCTGGACATTCATCACCGCGCCATCCAGGGCTTTTCGGCGGAAGAACTGACCCAGTTGCGCCAGTTCCTGAACCGCATTCGCGCCAATATCAATGGAGATGCGCGCTAAATAGCCCGCCCCTGTGCGTTTTTATAAAGCGTCCGCGTGGCCGTTTTCATGCCGTTGTCACCCTGAATCCGCCCCCAATCGGGGCGCGTTGCTTTTAAAGACCCACGCACGAAATGGACATTCAAGGGTGTGAGCCTTTATTTACGTCAGGAAAGACCATAAAATGATAATGATTAACATTTAGTAGCGCAGCCTCCTGCCTGAGATGTCCTGCCAGGCAAGCTTGGCTTTCTTACGGAAAATAAGATCTCGTGACTCTCTCCCCTACCCGTGCTGGACGTCGCCAGCTTTTGCTGGCTGCCGCAGCCAGCCCTTTGCTGTTTGGCGTTCCCCGCCTGCTTCGCGCCCAAGACGGTCCCCTGAAAATTGCCCTGCTGACATCTTTGTCCGGCCCCTTCGCCTCCCTGGGCGAAAGCATGCGCGCCGGTCTGGAGTTGATGCTGCAACAGTGCAATTACGAGATGGGCGGGCGCAAGGTGCAGTTGCTGGTAGAAGACGACCACGGCAAACCGGACGAAGCCATCCGTAAAGTGCGCAAGCTGATCGAGCGCGACAAGATCGACGTTCTGGGCGGTGTCATCAGCGCCAATATCGCACTGGCCATTCGTGACATCGTGCACGATGCGCAACTGCCTACCTTCATTTCCAATGCCGCTGCCAATGGCCTGGCTCGTGAAGCAGCCAGCCCCTACGTATTCCGCCCCACCAAAACCAGCTGGATGCTGGGCCACACCGGCGCCTTGTGGGCCTTCGAGCACATTGAAAAATCCGGCGGCATCACGCTGGGTTCGGACTACACCGCTGGCCGCGAATACATTGAAGACTTCGCCAATACTTATCAGGAACAAGGCGGCACGCTGGGCGAGCGCATCTGGACACCCCTGGGTACGCCCGACTTCGCGCCCATCCTGATGAATCTGGCTGCCAGCAACCCCAAGTTTGTCTACACCTTCCTGGCCGGTGCCGACGCTGTGCGTTTCCACCAGCAAATGCAGGACTACCAACTGCACGGCAAGATCCAGATCGTGGGCCCCGGTGCCCTGTTCGATCAGGAAGACGTGATTACCGCTGTGGGCGAAGCTGCTTTAGGTGGCGTCAGTACCTTCCACCAATCGCCCGGCGCTCCGGCTGCCCAGGACTTTGTGGCTGCTTACCAGGCCAGCCGTGGCCGTTTGCCCGGCGAAGCCAGCACCTCCGGTTACGTGACCGGCCAGGTCATCAAGGCCGGTCTGGATGCGGTCAAGGGTGATCTGTCCAACAAGGCGGCCTTCAAACAGGCCCTGCTGGACAAGCCTATCAACACCGCCTTTGGCCCCATGGCTTTTGACCCGCGCAATAACCAGTCCATTCTGGATATTTACGTCAACCGGGTGGAAAAAGACGCGCAAGGTCGCCCCTTTAACACGGTGGTCCACACTTACCAACGTATCCAGGACCCCGGCCCGCGTTCTTGAGCTCCACCTTGTCTTATTTTCTGCTTCAAATCCTCAATGCCCTGTCCTTCTCAGCACTGCTGATGTTGGCGGGGCTGGGGCTGTCTTTAGTGCTCAGCCTGATGAACTTCATCAACCTGACACACGGCTCTTTTTTCCTGCTTGGCGGCTATATCAGCGTCCAGTGGCTGGCATCCGGCGCGCCCTGGTGGCTGGCCTTTCCCGCCGCTTTCGCACTGTGCGGGCTGATGGGCCTGTTGCTGGACCGCTTCCCCTTTCGCCAGTTCTACCAGCGCACCCACTTGATGCAGGTGCTGCTGACCTACGGCCTGTCCGTCATTCTGGCGGATTTGATGCGCTGGGGCTTCAGCGCCGACACGCTCTCGCCCATGCTGCCGCAAGTGCTGCGTGGCGGGGTGTGGATCATGGGCCTGCCCTTCCCCACCTATCGTCTGTTCCTGATCGTCACCGGCCTGACGCTGGCCTTGCTGTTCTGGTTCCTGCTGGATCGCACCCTGTGGGGTGCCGCCATTCGCGCTTGCGTGCAGGACGCCCAGATTGTCGAGACCCTGGGCTTGAACTCGCGTCGCCTGTTCGCCATCGGCATGGCGCTGGCCGCCGGCCTGGCCGGTTTGGGCGGCGCCCTGGGCGCAGGCATGCTGTCGGTTTACCCCGGACTGGATGAAGAAATCCTCTTGCTGGCCTTGCTGGTGGTGGTCATTGGCGGCTTGAACTCGGTACGCGGCACCTTGCTGTGCGCGCTGATTCTGGGTTTCGTCACCACCTTTGCCCGCGTCTGGGTTCCAGCCTTTGCCAATGCCGCCACCCTGGCCGTCATGCTGGGCCTTCTGCTTTGCTGGCCCAATGGCTTGAGCAAATCCGCTACGCGTCAGGTTTAAATGAACAAGCTCAACACCTGCATGCTGCGCACTGGACTTTGGCCTGCTCTGGCTTGCCTGGTCTTGCTGAGCAGCTATTTCTGGGGCGACGCCTTCTTATGGCGCTTTGGCACCGAAGCTCTACTGATCGGTTGCGCTGTCCTTAGCATCAACCTACTGATTGGTTACGGCGGCCTGGTCACCCTGGGCCACGGTGCGGTTTTCGGCTTTGCCGCCTACGCCACCGCCGTCAGCAGCCAGTATTGGGGCGCGTCCCTGCCGCTGATGCTGCTGGTGGGCATTGTGGCGGGCACCCTGCTATCCATATTGATGGCGCTGATCAGCCTGCGCAGTTCCGAGCTGTTTTTCATGGTGGCTACGCTGGTCGCCGGGCAATTGATCTGGGAAGTTGCATTTCGCTGGCGTGATGTCACGGGCGGTGCCGATGGCCTGCGCGGTTTCCCGCGTCTGAGCCTGGGCGATCTGCCCTTGAGCGCCCCTTACACCCTGATGATTCTGGCCCTGGCGCTGGCGGTCATCTGCTGGTTGCTGCTGCGTTCTTTCAGCCGCGCCCCAATCGGGCTGGCCTTGACCGGTCTGCGCGATCAGCCCTTGCGCATGGCCGCCCTGGGTTATCAGGCATGGCGTATCCGCCTTTACACCTTCATGATTGCAGGTGCGGTAGCAGGTGCTGCTGGCGGCCTGTATCCCTTTGCGAATCAGTACGTCAGCCCGCAGCAAGTGCATTGGAGCTTCTCGGCCACGCTCATCATCATGGGTGTGATCGGTGGCATACGCACCTGGCGCGGCGCATTTATTGGGGCCACCTTCTATCTGTTTGCCCAGACCTACCTGAGCTCCTACACGGATCGTTGGCAGTTACTGGTAGGTTTGATCTTTGTGCTGACAGTTCTGTTCATGCCCAATGGTCTGGCAGAACGACGCAAGAGGTCTGCATGAGCGTTTTATTAAGCACTCGCGAACTGGCCTTGCATGTAGGCGGTCTGGATATCCTGACGGACGTCAGCCTGGAGCTGCGTGCGGGCGAAACCCTGGGGCTGATTGGCCCCAATGGCGCAGGTAAAACCACACTGTTCAACATCATCAGTGGTCTGGCCACTCCTTCCAGCGGTCAGGTGTTCCTGGAAGGCAAGGACCTGCGCAGTCTGGGCCCGATTGAACGCGCCAAACAAGGTATGGTGCGCAGCTTTCAGACCAGCCGTATTTTTCCTGAACTGACCCTGCTGCAAAACCTGGCTCTGGCCGTGCGCATCAAAAAAGATTGCGCCTACCACTGGTGGGGCCGCAAGGCCGCCCGCGCCGCCAGCCAAGAAGCAGCCGAAGCATTGCTGGAACATAGCGCCCTGGCCGGCCGGGGCCATGTGCTGGGTCGATCCCTGTCCTATGGAGAGCAGCGCATTCTGGATTTGCTGATCGCCCTGGCGCAGCAACCCCGCGTGCTCTTGCTGGACGAGCCTACCGCTGGTCTGTCCGAGTCCGAATCGCGTGAAGTCATGGCATTGGTCCACGCCATGCGCGGCCAATGTGCCGTGCTGCTGATCAGCCATGACATTGATATTGTTTTCCAGGAATGTGACCGGATTGCCGTGCTGTCATCGGGCACCTTGTTGACCTGCGACACCCCGGACGCCGTGCGCCAGCACGAAGGCGCGCGTCAGGCCTATCTGGGTGAACTGGCTTTGGAGGCGGCATGAGCACAGCGCTGAACATCTCCGGCCTGCATGCACGCTACGACCGTGCCGACATTCTGCAAGAAATTTCGCTGGATATCCCCGCCGGGCAAAGTGTGGCCCTGCTGGGCCGCAACGGCGCCGGAAAAACCAGCCTGCTGCACTGCCTGTTCAATATGGGCCCGCAGTGGAGCGGACAAATCAATGTGCACGGGAAAAACATTGCAGGTTGGCCCACGCACAAAATCGCCCTGCTGGGCATGGCTTTGGTGCCCCAAGGCCGAGGCCGTTTCCCAACGCTGACCGTGCAGGAAAGCCTGCGTTTGGCCGGGCTGGCACGACGTCCGCGCTCGGATGATCGTTGGACGCTGAACAGCATCTACGAAGCCATGCCGCGTCTGTACGAACGCCGCCAGTCCTCCTGCTCCGCCTTGAGCGGTGGCGAACGACAATTGCTGGCACTGGCCCGTGCGCTGCTGACGCAGTCCTCCATTATTGTTCTGGACGAACCCAGCGAAGGCCTGGCTCCCATGACGATTCAGGACACCTTGCTGCCGCAGCTGCAAACGCTGAACGAGCAAGGCATTACCGTACTGATCGCCGAACAGAATTTAAGTCTGGCTCTGCAGTTGGCCGAACGCGCTTTGTTATTGGGTAATGGTCAGCTGGTGTATGACGGCCCTGCCGAGCAACTGCGCCAGGACGCCGCCCTTTTGCAACGCCATTTGGGACTTTGACATGCTGTCTGTATACAGTTTGTCGCTTCCCTTGCCCGACGGTATGGAATCCTGGTTACGAAACCAGGTTCCCGACCACACCTTGGCGGTGATTGCCCGTCGCAGACAGCAGTCGGACCAGCATTTAAGCCTGCTGGCCCACGGTGCGCTGCGCCATTTTCTGGCGCCCTTGCTGGGCTGCACGCCACGCGCTGTTCCTATCGCCCATCTGGAACATGGCAAGCCCGTGCTGGATCTGGACGATGCCGATCTGCACTTTAGCCTGTCGCACAGCGGCGAGCGTGTGCTGATTGGAATTGCCAACCGAACTATAGGCGTAGACATCGAGGCCATGCGCCTGCCCGTCAAAGCAGGGCTGGTCGAACATTGCAGTGTGCCGTCCGAGCGTTCCTGGCTAAAGAGCGATCTGGACTTCTACGCGCTTTGGTGTGGCAAAGAGGCCGCCCTGAAACATGCAGGCACGGGTTTTCATATTCAGCCTCAAGAATTATCCTTGGACGGTCACCCAGATCATGGATGCACCGTACAATCCCCCCATCCCATCTTGCAAGGTTTGGTGGTGCACAGTCACCGGCCGGTGGAAAACTATGCCGCCGCCATCTGCCTGAACACCCCCTTTGCTCCGTGGACAGTCAGCTTTTTGGACAGCGCTCAACTGCCTGACACCAAGCTGACTGAGCACGAGTAAATCTGACAAGCCTACTTATTTATGTAATAGTTCTCATTACCATGATGAAATCTATTCCTGTTGAACAAATTTGGCCTGACGCTTTTGCCCAGCGATACCGCGATGCTGGACACTGGCAAGGGGAAACTTTTGGCGCTTTGCTGCGCACGCGCGCGCAAAACCACCCGGAACGCGAAGCCATTGTTGGCGGCACCCAGCGCTGGACCTATGGCGCGCTGGACCAGTACGCCAGTCAGATCGCGGCGGGCCTGCTGCAAGCCGGTCTGCGCAAGGGCGACCGCGTCCTGGTGCACCTGCCCAACATCCCTGAGTTTGTCAGTGTGATCTTTGGCCTGTTCCGTGCCGGTCTTTTGCCCGTGTACGTCCTGCCTGCGCACCGCATCACCGAAGTCGAACACTTTGCCAATACTGCTCAAGCGCGCGCCTATATTGGTGTGGACGCTCATGCCGGTTTTGACTACCTGCCTTTGGTGCGCGAACTGCGTGAACGCTGCCCACAGGTCGAGCAGGTTTACATCGTGGGCGACGCACAAGAATTTACGTCCCTGGCCCAGTTGCAAAGCAGCGCTGCCAATGTAGACGTACCCGTATCAGCGGCCCAGCCTTCCGAAGTGGCGTTCCTGCAAATCTCGGGGGGCAGCACCGGCTTGTCCAAGCTGATCCCCCGCACGCACGATGACTACATCTACACCTTGCGCGAGAGCGCCAAGATTGCCGGACTGGACGAGAACAGTGTGTTTCTGGGCGCTTTGCCCATTGCCCACAACTTTCCCATGAGTTCACCCGGTTTTCTGGGTGCACTGTACGCCGGAGCCAGAGTGGTGCTGAGCCCCGCCCCCAGCCCGGACGTTTGCTTTGAGCTGATCGAGCGCGAAGGCGTAACCGACACCAGTCTGGTCCCCCCGCTGCTGATGCTGTGGATGGATGCAGCCACCAAGACCGATGCCAAGCTGGATTCGTTGAAAGTAATCCAGGTGGGCGGTGCCAAATTGAACGCCGAAGCGGCCAAGCGCGTACGTCCCACTCTGGGTGTGACTTTGCAGCAGGTGTTCGGCATGGCCGAAGGTCTAGTGAACTACACCCGCCTGGACGATCCCGAGGACACCATCATCAACACGCAGGGCCGTCCCATCAGCCCGGACGATGAAATCCTGATCGTGGACGACAACGGCAATCCGGTCGCCCCTGGAGAAACCGGCTATCTGCTGACACGGGGCCCTTACACGATCCGTGCCTACCACAACAACCCCGCGGCCAATGCCCGCTCCTTTACCGAGGACGGCTTCTATCGCACAGGCGACGTGGTACGCATGACACCCGAAGGCTACTTGATGGTTCAGGGCCGTGCCACTGACCACATCAACCGCGCTGGCGAAAAAATCTCCGCCGAGGAAATTGAAGATCATCTGCTGGCTCACCCGCAGGTCTTTGATGCTGCCGTGGTATCGGTGCCCGACGAGTTTCTGGGTGAGCGCAGCTGCGCTTTCATCATCCCCAAGGATGACAAGCCCCGCGCGATTGAACTGAAGAAATGGATACGCAGCCGCGGTCTGGCCGACTTCAAAGTGCCGGATCAAATCGTGTTTGTGGACCGTTTCATGGAAACTGCGGCCCTGAAGATCAGCCGCAAGGAATTGCGCGCCCAACTGCGCGAACAACTCGAAAACACAACGCAAGAACAATCATGAGTACTGCACTTACCCTGGAACGCATGCGCGCAGATATTGCCGCCATGCTGCATGAAGACCCCCAGGACATTCTGGATGATGACAATCTGATCGACCTGGGTCTGGACTCCATGCGCGTCATGACCCTGGCCACCCGCTGGCGCGAAGCTGGCGCTCCTATCGAGTTTTCCGAGATGGCCTCGGTGGTCACCTTGGGCCAGTGGTGGTCCCTGATCGAACGCGCCCAACAGAACGGCCGTTGATTTTCTTACTGCAACACGCTTATGTTTAGCTCCCCTTCCGAACTGCCATTGCGCCCCCTGACCGAAGCACAAGAAGGTCTGTGGTACGCCCAGCGTTTGGACCCGCTCAACCCGATTTTCAATACCGGGCACTGCACGCATATCCATTCGGCGCTGGACACCGCGCTGTTTGCGCAAGCCATCAATCTGACGCTGACCGAAGCCGATGCCTTGACCTTGCGCATGGTGGACACGCCAGACGGCCCGGCCCAGTACCTGCGCCCGCAAGAACCCATTCAACTGGAAATTGTGGACCTGTCTGCCCACGCAGACGGGGCCGAACAAGCCCAAACCCAGCTGATGGCGGACCTGCGCACACCGCTGGACCCAACCGTTGCGCCACTGGCACGGCACATCCTGTTTGTACTGGGGCCCAAGCACCATCTTTGGTATCAGCGTATCCATCATCTGGCCGCTGACGGCTATGGCATGGCACTGATCGAGACGCGAGTGGTCAAGCTCTACAAGGCCCTGCTAAGTGGCCGTGAAGATCATGGGCATGCGCTGGAATCGTTCACCCTTTTGCAGGATGACGATCAAAGCTATCGGAATAGCGAGCGCCGCAGCAAGGACAGACAGTTCTGGCTGGACACATTAAGCGATGCAGAACCCGCCCAAAGCCTGAGCGAATCCCAGGCTTTGAGCGACCATCATTTCCTGCTGGCACGCAGCGCCGTCAAGCCCGAACTGACAGCCAGCCTGCAAGCATTGGCACAAAGCAGCGACATCAGCTGGCCAGACATTCTGACGGGCCTGACCGCCGCCTATGTGCGCCGTCACACCCGCCAGGACGAATGCACGGTGGGCGTGCCCTGGATGGGCCGTCTGGGCCATATCAGTGCCCGTATCGTCTCCACCGTCATGAACGTGGCTCCGCTGCGTTTGCAGATCGACGAATCCCAGCCCTTGAATCAGTACCTGATCCAAGTTTCCAAGGCTCTGCGTCAGGCACGTCGTCATGGCCGCTACCGTAGTGAACAACTGCGCCGTGATCTGGGTTTGCTCGGTGGCATGCGTCGCCTGCACGGCCCCATCATCAACGTGCTGCCGTTCGATGCACCCTACGAACAAGCGGGCCTGACCGCCAGCCAGACCGTGCTGTGCGCTGGCCCCGTGGAAGACTTGAACTTCACCTTCCGCGCCCAACCCGATGCCAGTGGCTTGCGTCTGGAAGTGGAAGCCAACCCGCGTCTGTACACCGACGCACAGATTCAAACCCATCTGGTCCGTCTGGAGCAGTTCCTGCTGCGCGCTTTACAGGCTGAAACCCTGTCTGCCGTGCCGACCTTGACGGATGCCGAACACCACCACTGGATTGAGACCGTCAACCAGACTGCTCACCCGGTCCCTGAAACAACGCTATGGGCACTGATCCACGCCCAGTTGCAGGCTCACCCGGAACAAAGTGGCCTGGAGTTTGAAGGCAAGAAGCTCAGCTACGCCCAGATCAACGAACAAACCGCCAATCTGGCCGCGCAACTGCGTCTGGCCGGTGTGCAGACCGGCGATATTGTCGCCGTGGCCCTGCCTCGTTCGCTGGAGCTGGTGCTGTCCTTGCTGGCTATTCACCGTGCTGGTGCTGCCTACTTGCCGCTGGATCTGGACCAGCCTGCCGATCGCCTGAACACCATCTTGCAGGCCGCTCAACCGCGACTGCTGGTTGGCCAGCCCGGTTGCACGCTCAATGCCTCTTTGCTGGTCCCGCAGCCTGAACAAACCTGCACTGCGCCAGACTGGGCCGCCGCCGGTCCGCACGATCCTTCCTACCTGATCTACACCTCCGGCTCTACCGGCACACCCAAAGGCGTGCTGGTTAACCACGACGCCATCGTCAATCGTCTGGTATGGATGCAAACGCACTACAGCATTGGTGTCGGTGATCGAATTTTGCAGAAAACCCCGGCCACGTTTGACGTGTCGGTGTGGGAGTTCTTCCTGCCCTTCCTGTCAGGTGCAACCTTGGTCGTCGCCCCACCACAAGCGCACCGCGATCCGGCTCATATTGCCCGCCTGATGCGCGAACAAAGCATCACAGTGCTGCACTTTGTGCCCTCCATGCTCAGCGCCTTCCTGGATGAGCCTGCCGCTCGTGGACTGGCTCCGCGTCTGGTGTTTTGCAGTGGTGAAGAACTGTCGGCCGCTACCCGCGACCGCTTCCATTCTTTGCTGAACGCCGAGCTGCACAATCTGTACGGCCCAACCGAAGCTGCCGTGGACGTGTCCTACTGGCCTGCGTCGCGGGATGACCAATCCCAGCCTGTGCCCATCGGTTTCCCCGTATGGAACACCGCCCTGTACATTCTGGACGAGCAGTTACAACCTGTACCGCCCGGCGTGGCCGGTCATCTTTACCTGGCTGGCCGACAGTTGGCGCAAGGCTACTGGGGCCGCCCGGACCTGACTGAAGAACGCTTTGTGCCCGACCCTTACGCCCTGCATGGCGACCGCATGTACGCCACCGGCGATGTGGCCCGCTGGCGTGAAGATGGCGCGGTTATTTTCCTGGGCCGCTCCGATCACCAGATCAAACTGCGCGGTCAACGTATCGAGCTGGGTGAAATTGAAGCCTTGCTGGCGCGTCACCCCGATGTGGCCCACGTAGCCGTGATTGCCCGTGAAGACATACCCGGTCAAATGGCGATTGTGGCTTACTGGGTACCGCAAGCAGGCAGCCAGTGCACGGACAACACGCTGGCCGCTTATGTAGGCGAGCACTTGCCGTCCTACATGGTGCCCAGCGCCTGGATCAGCCTGGATGCCCTGCCGGTGACGGCCAACGGCAAGCTGGATCGCAAGGCCCTGCCCGTCCCTGCCTTGCAGGCCCGCTCGGCAGGTTTGCCGCTGGACGGTGCCACTCAGCACCAAATTGCCGCCGCTTTCGCCACCGTGCTGGAAAGCAGCGAAGCGTTTTACGCCGACGACGACTTCTTCGCCCTGGGCGGACACTCGCTGCTGGCTGCCAAATTGGCCTTGATACTGCGCGAAGCACGCGGTCAGGCCGTATCAATTGGCACTATTTTTGAATACCCCACTATTGCCCGTCTGGCCAAACATCTGGATCAGTCTGGCAGCGCAGCAGCCGATGGTTTTGGTCCCATCATCGCCTTGCGTCCGGGGCTGAACGACCAGCCCGCGCTGTTTGTGGTTCACCCGGCCGGTGGTTTGTCCTGGTGCTATGGGGCACTGGCACGTCACCTACCTGCCGGCCGCGCTGTTTATGGCTTGCAAGCCAGTGTGCTGTCTGACGCCTCGCTGGGTCTGGATGGCAGCCTGGATGCCATGGCCAAAGTTTATGTGGATCGTATCGAGCAAGTTCAGCCTCATGGCCCCTACCATCTGGCAGGCTGGTCCGTGGGCGGCATTATTGCTCAGGCCATGGCCGTAGAGCTGCGCCGTCGCGGTCAACTGGTGGGCATGTTGTCCTTGCTGGACGCCTACCCTAGCGATGCGTGGCGTAATGAACCGCCTCCCGAGCCCAACGCCATCTACAAGGCCCTGCTGCATATCGCAGGCCATGACCCGGACAGCTTGCCCGACGTTTCCCTGACCCGTCAGGGTGTGGTGGACTTCCTCAAGCGCAGCGGTCACCCGCTGGCCGAGTTGCCCGACACACGTCTGGACAGCGTATTCCAGGTGGTGGAGAACAATAACCGTCTGGTGCGTCTGTACGAGCATCACGCCTATGACGGCCCCATGCTGTACTTCCGTGCGGCGCTGGACCACGCAGGCACACAATTGCATCCCGATTTGTGGAAGCCCTATGCAGGGCAGCTGGACGTGCATGACATTGCCTCCTTGCACGCTCATTTGACCGGTACTGAAGCCGTGGCCATCATGGCCCCGCTGATGGACTCGGCCATGGCTTTTGCCGAACAGGCACAAGCCCAACCTGAACTCGATGTATAAGCCATGTCTGTAAGACGTTTCTTTCTGGATATCTCGCCACTAATCGAAAGTCGAGCATTCCGCTTTGCCTACTTCGCTCGGGCCGCCACGGTGCTGGTCACCGGCATGTTGATGGTGGCTGCCAGCGTGCAGCTTTATGAGCTGACCAAATCCAGTGTGGCCGTTGCCTTTCTGAACGTATCCATGGCCACCCCCATGGTGCTGGCACTGATTGCCGGCGGTGTCTTGTCGGACCGCATGGACAGGCGCAGCCTGATGGTCTGGTCGCGCAGTGTCTACATCATCAGCGTGGTGCTGTTCCTGCTCAATACGCTGCTGCCCAACCCGCAGGTCTGGTTGATCTATGTGGCCGCGGCCATTGGTGGTGCGGCAGGCGGGATCAGCGTCCCGGCCATGATGTCCGCTACCCCGGCACTGGTCGGTCGAGACAAGCTGGCCGCTGCGGCCGCCCTGTCCGGTCTGGCCATGCAGTTGGGCGGCATTATCGGCCCCGCACTGGCTGGCGTGTTGATCTCCGGTCCCGGCCTGATTTTCTGCTACGTGATCGTGCTCTGCGGTGTCATCATCACCCCTTTGCTCTTGCGTGCTCTGCCGCCCTTGCCTCCGCAAGCGGGCAAGCAGCCTCAGAAAAACGCCTTCCAATCCCTGCGTGATGGCCTTGGTTTTGTGGCCAGCCACCCCTTGCTGCGCGCCCTGTTGCTGATTGATCTGGCTGCCCTGATTCTGGCCACGCCTTTGGCCCTGATGCCCGAGTGGGGCGACACTATTTTGAAAATGGGCGCCACCGCCACCGGCTATCTGTATGCCGCTCCGGCTGTGGGTGCCACGCTGGCCGCCCTGTCCAGTGGCTGGTGCCGTCAGGTATCCCGCCCAGGTGCCGCCATCGTGATTGCCGTACTGATCTGGGGCCTGGCGGTAGCAGCCCTGTCCGTGCAAGCGACCCTGTGGTGGGCACTGCTTTGCCTGGCCATCATGGGTGCTGCCGACACCATCTCCAAAATCATGCGTATGGCGCTGGTTCAGCACCACACCCCCGATTACCTGTTGGGCCGTGTCTCCAGCTTGTGGATGACGCAATATTCCCTGGGCCAGGCCCTGGGCAATATGCAAATGGGTTATCTGTCCCGTCTGCTGGGCCCGGCAGTCGCCGTGGCCGTGGGTGGTTTGGCCTGTGCCGCTGTCGCTTGCGGTTTCGGCGTGTTTAACCAAGGCCTGCGTTCGGCCAGCAAACAGGATGGCCCGCCCAATGCCTGACATCTCGATTTTGTTCTACCCACGCCTGCTGCACGCCTGTAGAAAGATCTCCTACATGGACCGTCTTGTCGACCGAACCTTTATTTAGGATTAAAAGATGCTAATCAATGTCAATTGCATTCGCCGTACCCCTGCCGCACTGCTGCGCAAGGCCGGCCTGAGCGCAGCCGTCCTGTCCCTGTCCCTGGCCAATGCCTTTGCAGCCCCCGCTTTTGACCAGCCTGATGCTGACTTTCGCGGTTCCCTGAATGCTGCTGGCGTGGTCTATGCAGGCTCCGAAGCCCAACTGGCAGGCCGTGGTTTCACCCCCGGCCAGGAAGTGATCCTGCTGCAAAACGGTCACACTCTGACCCCTCAAGCCCTGGTTGCCGACAAAGAAGGCAATCTGAGCACCAAGATCACCATCCCCGCTGACGCCGCTGTGGGCGTGCACCCTGTGGTCATGCAAGTCAGCAAGCCCTCGACGGCCGACATCTTCAATCTGAAGGTGTCCCCAAAAGTTGAGCTGAGCGGTCAGGACAAATTCGAACTGCAATCCCAGCACCTGGTTCCCGGCTTGTACCAAAGCGCCTACAGCCCCAAGAACAAAGTGCTGTTCGTGACTTCCGCCGTGGGCCGCCCACCCGTCAAGCAGTCGCAATTGGTGAAAGTGAACCCCAAGACCCTGGCGGTTGAAGCCAGCGTGACACCTGCCGCCCAAAAAGGCCGTGACGATGGTCAGGTTCAAGCCGTTTACGGTGTGGACGTGGACGACAAGCAAGGCAATGTCTGGGTCACCAACACCCGCAGCAGCTCCATTGCTGTCTACAGCCAGAAAGACCTGAAACTGGTCAAACAGTTTGAAGACGGCGTCGTCAGCCACCCACGCGACGTGGTTGTAGACGAGAAAACAGACCGTGCCTACGTGTCCTCGCCCGGCGCCAACACCATAGCTGTATTCGACACCAAGAAGCTGACTCAGCTGGACCCGATCGAGCTGCAATCGAAGACCCGCAACAAGCCCGGCAGCATGAGCCTGATTCTGGACGCTGAAAAAGACCGTCTGTACACCGTCAGCGCCAGCACCAACGAGCTGATCATTATTGACCTGAAAAACGGCAATGCTCAAACCGTCTTCCCCGTGCCCGGTGCACGTGGTCTGGCTGGTGTGTCGGTAGACAGCAAGAATGACCAGGTCTACGTCGCCGCCCAAGGCAGCGACAATCTGCTGATCATCAATGCCAAAGACGGTGCCGTTCAGCACGACATCAAGATCGGTGCCGGTGCCCTGAACGTGGTCTTCGATCCCAAGACATCCCTGGCTTACGTGGCCTCCCGCGGTGCGGGCACCGTGACGGCCGTGAACGGTAAGGGTGAAATCGTTGCCAACCTGGACGGTGGCAGCTTCCCCAACCACGTCTCCCTGGATGGCGAAGGCAATGCCTATCTGGTCAACAAATCCAAAGGTAAGGATGACCAGACGGCTGACCGCATCACACGCCTGCACCTGAAGTAAACCGCCCGATGCGCCCCTTCCATGAAAAGGGGCGCCAAGGCAAAACCCTTGCCCCAAAAAGGACTCCTATGAATAGCCGTATAGCCGACCAAGTCCGCCATGCCACCATTGAAGAATGGTTAGGTCATTACCAGGCCGACAGCAGCGTATTTGCCTCTCCCACCGTCAGTTTGATGGCACACGGCACGGCACTGGAGCGGCATACCAACAATGCCCAAGGGCGACTGCTCTCTGATGCCCAAGCCTTGCTGGCGCAAGCCGCTCAGCAAGGTCTGGACGCCCCCCTGTTGATGGGAGTGATCCCCTTTAACCCGACTCGCCAGGCTTACCTGCGCGTTCCCAAAGAATATCAGCGCGATCCCGTGCTGCTGCGCCCGGTACAGCGCCCGCCGTTGGCCAAATCCAGCAACAGCATTGCCAGCCAAAGCCTGCTGCCTGATGGCGAAGGCTACGAAGACAGCGTCAGCCGCATCCTGGCCACGATGCGCGAACAGAACATTTCCAAAACCGTGATGGCCCGCACTGTCACCATCACCCTGAACGAAGCCCTGGACCGTCAGACTGTGTTGAGCAATATGCTCCACAGCAATCCTGCCGGTTACACCTACGCCCTGCCCTTGCCGGGCGGCAAGGCTCAAGACCCGGATCTGTTTTTTGGGGCCAGCCCCGAGTTGCTGGTGCGTCGCCAGGGCGATCTGGTTACCGTCAACCCGCTGGCAGGCACCGCCCCCCGCTTTGCCGACCCACAGCGCGACCAGGCCAGCGCCGACAGCTTGATGGCCTCCAGCAAAGACCTGCGCGAGCACGCCTACGTCATTGAAGACGTGGTGCGTATCCTGTCCCAGTTCTGCGACTCCCTGGACGTGCCTGATGGCCCCAGCCTGACCAGCACCGCCAACCTGTGGCACCTGTCCACCCGTATCAGCGGCCGTTTGCGTGACCCATCCGTCACCTCTTTGGAGCTGGCACTGGCCATGCACCCCACGCCGGCCGTTTGCGGCCTGCCCACCCAGCCCGCCATGCAGGCCATCGAAGCCACTGAAGTCTTTGATCGCGGCTACTTTGCAGGCGCCATAGGCTGGAACGACCACGAAGGCAACGGCGAATGGGCAGTCGCCATTCGTTGCGGCCATTACACCCAGCAAGGGCTGACCTTATCGGCTGGCGCCGGCATTGTGGACGGCTCCGTCCCTGCCCTGGAACGTCAGGAAACCGGCAATAAACTCATGACCCTGATCAACTCATTGGGTCTGGCCCAGAACATAACAATCTAAAGGAGACACGATTCATGACCATTCACGCCTTGCCCAGCTACGAACTGCCTCAAACCTCCGTAGCCAACCGCGTCAATTGGCGCCCACAGGCCAATCGTGCCGCCCTGCTCATACACGATATGCAGACCTACTTTCTGCAGAAATACGATATGAGCCAGGCTCCTATCCCCATGTTGATCGAACGCATTGCCGCCCTGCGCGAGGTTTGCCACAAGCTGGGAATACCCGTGTTCTACACCGCCCAGCCTACCGAGCAGCCCGAAAAAGACCGCGCCTTGCTGAACGACTTCTGGGGCCCCGGCCTGACCGCCAGCGAATTCCACAGCCAGCAAGCCGTCGTGCCCGAGCTGACACCGGCCGAAAACGACATCATGCTGACCAAGTGGCGCTACAGCGCCTTCCAGCGCTCCGACCTGCGTGAGCAACTGCGCAATCTGGGCCGCGATCAACTGATCATCACCGGCGTTTACGCCCACATCGGCTGCATGACCACCGCCCTGGAAGCCTTCATGCAAGACGTGCAGCCCTTCCTGGCCATCGACGGCGTTGCCGACTTCTCGCTGGAAGAACACCACATGGCGATCCGCCACGTCTCGCAACGCTGCGGCGTCAGCCTGACCTGCGCCGAAATCCAGGACAGCCTGCAAAGCTAAACAGGAAGCACACATGAGCACACAAGAATTTGCAGGTGAATGCATAGCCGTCACGGGCGCGGCCCGTGGCATTGGCGCTGCCGTCACCCAACTACTGCTGGAACGAGGCGCCAGCGTCATCGCCCTGGACCTGGACGTAGAAGGACTGACCCAACTGAGTCAATCCGAATACAGTGATCGGGTTTCCTGCCACCTGGTCGACATCAGCCAAGCCGATGCCGTCGATGCAGCGCTGGCCCAAGGGCAGGAAAAACTGGGCCCCATTCATCGTTTGGCCTGTGTCGCGGGCGTCCTGCAAATGGGCCGCATCACCGAGCTGAGCAACGAACAATGGGATCGCACCTTTGCCATCAACACCACCGGCGTCTTCAACGTCTGCCGCAACGTGGCCAAAGGCATGATCGAGCGCAAACAAGGCGCCATCGTCAACGTCAGCTCCAACTCCGCCGCCACACCACGCATCGCCATGGGTGCCTACGCCGCCTCCAAAGCCGCCGTCACCCAACTGAGCCGCTGCCTGGGCCTGGAACTGGCCCCACACGGCATCCGGGTGAACATCATCTCCCCCGGCTCCACCGACACCCCCATGCAACAAGCCATGTGGGCACAAGGCAGCTCGCGCGAAACCGTCATCGCGGGTTCCGGCGAAAACTACCGCCTGGGCATCCCCCTGCAAAAAATCGCCACCCCCGAAGAAATCGCCGAAGCCGTCCTGTTCCTGCTCTCGGACCGCGCCAGCCACATCACCCTGTCCGACCTGCGCGTGGACGGCGGTGCCACACTGGACCAAGGCTAAACAGCCAGACGCAAAAAAGGGCGGAATCTCCGCCCTTTTTTATTGCCCATCGGAACGAGGCCGGACAAAAGCATACGAACATCCCTACTAGTGACAGTGCCGATAAGGACTGACCACCTATTGCCAAGTCAAGGAAGAATACGAACGAACCGAAACATCGTAAATGCGGCTCAATGAAGACAGACTCAGTCAGGTCAAATCGAATCAGGTCAGGTCAGGTCAGGTCAGCATCAGATTAGACCTGCTCAGTGCAGGTAGCCTCCTATCAGCTACCTCTTAATTCCGTCGAGTCTGTGAACTAGATCGAGCAGCTCCAGCGTGCCAACCGCCCCCGCCAACAACCGTTGAAAGCAGGCCCACTCAAGAGCACTGCCACCATGCTGTTCGGGTCGGGGCAGGCTCAGGCGGGGCGGATCAGAGTGCTTGCCGCGGGCCTGAGATTGCGTAGGGATGCAAGGGGCCTGCTGTTTGAGCCAGGCGCTTGTACTTGGTCCGGGGGACCAAGTACCTGGCGAGTTCAGGCCCCGCCCGTAGCAATCTCAGGACAAGGGAACTGGTGCGCAGCACCAGCAAGCGCTCAGCCCCGCCGGAGCCTGCCCCGACCCGAACAGCCCCCCGGTCCAGCCTCCTGAGCCCGCCTATAGCCCGTCCCTCACAGCTTAAGTCCAGCTACTTCTTGTTCTCGACCGGAGCCTCAACCTGCTCAATCCCGAACAAATGCTCCAAACCCAAAGCCAAAGCATCCCGCCACGCCACAAAATCATGTGCCGTCGCACTTTCCACGTAACGCACGTCATACCCCCGCGCCCGCAGCACATCATCCAGATGACGATTAGCCTGCACCAGGCTGACATCCCGGCTGGAGCCTGAAGACTCAAACACCCCGGCGCTCATATAAATCTTCACTGGCACAGCTTCTGAGTCCGCCATCTGCCGCGTCAGCCACTGCCCACGAGCATCACCCGTCGGAGCCCACCAGAACGACCCCGACATGCTCAGAACATTGCCAAACAGCTGCGGCAAACGCCAGGCGGCATTCATGGCAGCCAAACCACCGTAGCTGGAGCCGCCAATCGCCGTCTTGTCCGCTGTCGACTGCACCCCTTGGGCCTTGAGCCAAGGCATCAACTCCTTATCCAGAAACTTGATATAAGCCTCATTAGGCGGCAACTCACGAGCCCGTTCCGCCATGCCCGGATTGTCCACCAGGACCAGCCACATAGGCTCCACGCGCCCCTGCGCAATCAAGGTATCCAGCATGGCCGGCGCGCGCGCCAAATCCCGATAGTCCCGACCATCGAACAAAATCAAGGTGTGATCAATTTCCTGAGCCCGAGTGCCCGCAGGCTGATAAATCTGCACCTGCCGTTCCACACCCAAAGCCTCGCTGGGCAAGCGCTCCGTACGCCATTGCCCCTGCCCCAACTGCTGCGGCTCCAGGCTCACCACCTCGGCAGGTGCCTGCGTCAAACGCAAGACCGACTCACCATCAAACAGATCCTTGCTGTTTTCCGGCAAAGCCTTGGCATTATGAGGATCGCGCTGCAACGCCGCCCGCAGCACTTCGCGCGCCAGGTTCTGGCCCACATAAGGCACATCCGGCGCCATGCGATAGGCAAAGCGGGCATCACGCGGCAAATCGTAGGTGATGTACCAGATATCCGACTCACCCAAACGATGCATGCGATCGGTATACGAGAAAGGCCCGCCATGCAGACGCACCTCGTTCTGAGCACCGCGCCAGACAAACGTGACGCGATCATGCGTAGTGCTGTAGCGCTCCACCAAAGGCGAACCTACACGCTGCACATAGTCCCAGAAACCGCGAGACGGCTCGCCCGCGCGCAAGCGCATGCTCCACTGACGGATCACATCGCCTTGCAAAGGCTCGGCCTGAGCCGGCGCCTGGGGAGCCGTAACCGATTTAACCTGCCACTGATACTCGCCCTGCCCTTGCACACGCAAACGATACTCGCCCGCCGTGCTGGCAATAAAGCCAAAAGGGCCACCCCGTTCCGGTGCATCTGCCCAATGACGAATCGCCTTGCCATCCGGGCCGAACAATTCCAGCGCTACATCACCACTGTGCTGCCAACTGCCTTGCACCAGCTCATTTTGCTGCAAGCTCAGTATTCGTTCATGATGTTCGTGCGCCTGAACCTCACCTTGAGCCGAAGGCAGCGTAGCCGCCCAAGCCGACCCAACCATTCCCACCATCAATACAGCAACAACAGGTGCGCGCAACATACATCCTCCTAAATGCCGGTTTGCCGCAGGACAAGCCCAGTACCAAGAAGCAGTATACGATCAAAAATAATCAGCGCACCCCTTGGCTGGCGCGAGGCGGCGCCATTTATCACCCCAGACGGAAAGCCTGAATCAAACGATCCAGCTCTTGCACCTGCTCCTGCAACTCGCTGGAGGTGTGCGCCACCTGGTTCACCATTTCCGCGTTTTGCTGAGTGGCCGAATCCAACTGCCCCACCGCCACGTTGATTTGCTCGATACCAATGGTTTGCTCGCGAGTAGAAGCCGCAATCTCGTGCACAATCGTCATCACTTGCGAGCTGCCGGTGACCATCTCATCAATAACCTCACCGACCTGCCCCATCAATTGCACGCCTTCGCGGGTGCTATTGGAGGACGCTTCCACCAATTGAGCAATCTCCTGGGCTGACGCCGTCGTGCGCTGCGCCAGAGCACGTACCTCACCCGCCACCACCGCAAAGCCTCGACCTTGCTCACCGGCTCGCGCCGCTTCCACAGCCGCGTTCAAGGCCAGAATATTGGTCTGGAAGGCAATCGAGTTAATCACCGTGGTGATGTCCGCCACCTTGCCACTGGTATCGCGAATCGCGCCCATGCGGTCCACCAGTTCACTGACCATCTGACCACCATGCTGGGCCGTTTTCTGCACCTGGCTGGAGACTTCCTCGGCACGCATGGCGTTTTCTTCGCTCATGCGAACGGTGCCCGTCATCTCTTCCATGGCCGATGCTGTTTCCTGCAAGGCCGCGGCCTGCTGAGTCGTGCGACTGGACAGCTCCAGATTGCCCACAGACAGTTGCGCGGTATCGTCCGCAATCACACCACTGCTGTGTTGCAGCGTGCGCATCACCTCGTTCAATTTCAGGCGCATCTGCTCGATGGAGGCCATCACGCTATTGTCTGGAATCGAGCGTAGGGAATGAGTCACACGCAGATCGCCATTGGCAATGGCTTGGGCCGCTTCATGCAAAATTTTGGGCTCAGCCCCCAGCTCGGCAAAGATCTGGCGCGCCAGAAACACAGTAACCGCTGATACCAGCAGCACGATCAGAACAAACACGATTGACGAGCTGAGCAGATTCCTCAGGAAGCGCGCCTGAATATTGTCGATATATACGCCCGAGGTCAGCACCCAATCCCACTGCGTCACCCCTTTGCCAAAGGCCAGTTTGGGGGCATTGCTCTTGTCGCTAAGTTTGGGCCAGTGATACTCCAGAAAACCTTCGCCACCATTGCGGCCGATGCGGCTCATCTCGGCAAAAGGGTGCACCCCGTTGCTATCGACCACGGCACTGACGTCCTGGCCGTCCAGCTCCGGTCGGCTGGGATTCATGATGGACACCACATCGGTCGATAACACCGACACATAACCTTCCTGCCCAAAACGGATACTAGCGATGCGTTGCAGCGCCTGCTTTTGTGCCTCTTCCTTGCTCAGAACGCCTTTGCTGACCAGTTGCTGATAGTCCTGCGTAATGTTTGCTGCAATATTGACGATGTGCTGCAAACTACTTTTTCGCTCCTCCATCTGTGCCTGATAGAGCTGATAGTTCACAAACGCAAAAACCGCCACCAACGCCATCAAGCACAAGATCAATGGCAACCACAACTTCTGTTTCAAGCCCAAACGCATCATATTCCCCGAGCAACGCTGAAAAGACAGGTCCCAGGTACGCAAAAACCGACCGTGTCACCACGGTCGGCCTGCATGGAGGCCCCATCGAACAAGCTGGGTAACGGCCTCGGGCTTGAAATACTTAATTAAAGTTACATATCGAGATAATTGGATGCTAAGGCGGCTTACAAAACACTACCGCTCAAGCGTCGGGAAGCTTCGTGGCCTTGGCCAAAAGAGGGTTCGCTGCTGGCCAGAGTCAGCAAGAAGCCATCTTCAGACATCAATTCCGAGGTCAGACGCCCCTGGTAATGACCCAGCTCCAGATTCAAGGCAAGATCGCGCTGTTCCAGGTTATCGACGCCTTTGATAACCAGCTCAAAGCCCTGCTCGGTCAGTAAATGGCACGCGGTTTCCAGCAATGCCTTGAACGTCGATTCACGGCAGGCGCGTTGAATAACCTCGGCTTCCAGTTTGACGCCGCTAATTGGCCAGCCACGCAAACGGTTGAGCTTGTTGTTCTCAATATCGGGGCTGGTCAGCCAGACCTGAATGTCCTGTTCTTTCAGAAACTGCAAAGCCTGGATCAGTTCTGGTGTTTCTTCCAATTCCTCGTCGCTGAACAAGTCCAGTTCCACACAGCAAGGCTGCAGCTCGAACTGACGCAACATGCTGGGCATGCGCTTATAGATAGGCAGCAGCATATCGATGGGCAACTTCAGGCCAATATGGCTGGCACGCAGCGAATACTCCTGCCACCAGCGACGCACGTCAGCCATCAGGGTGCGCAGCATCCATTCGCACAAAGCCTGACGGTGAATGGCGTCAGGCATATGGCGCAGCACCAGATCCGATGACAGACGCAAGCCTGTGGGCGAGGTCCAGAACACCTGGGCGTCCACACCACTGTATTGGCCCGTACCGGTCGCCACGCGCAACTGATAAGAGAAAGACAGCGCTTCGCTGGCCTGGGGATCAAGCACATCCAGAGTTTCCAGCGCACGCAAGAGTTCCAGCGGCGTGGGCTGGGATGCTTCCTGCTCGTCGCGCTGGGCGTAAAACTCCATGATTTCAGTATCTTGCGGCTCTTGCTGGGCGATCAACTTGCCCGTAAAGGTGTAGCCCCAGCCGTGCACCGACTTGATCGGCAAGGCCACCCCTGCCTGACTGGCCTTGCGGCGCAAACGGCTGATCAGGGAATCCACTGCACGGCTGTCACTGGCAGCCAGGCCTTTGTCGCGCATCAGGTCTTCACGGCTGAAACGGGCATCCGCATGGCGGATGAATGCGTCCATCAATTGACGTTCGCTATGCGTCAGTTCCAGTCCCACCCCATTGGGAGCCACCAGAGTCCAGCCTTTATCGCGCAAGATCCATTCCTGCTGGCCACTCTGATCCTGAACCTCTTCCATCGCCTGGGTGGCACCCACGGCGGCATAAACATTACGGCGGCGCACGGCATGGCACCAGGCCATCAGCTCGGGAACTTGCACATCCATAGCCAGACACGCATCAGCACCCGTCAGCAGCAACTGCACACGAGCACTGGCAGACAGGCCGGACTGAACGGCCACAATACCCAGCGAGCCAAAGTCATTGCGCAATTTGGCCACCATCAAAGGCACGTAGCCCGTCTCAACAGGAAACAGCAACAGATCGGCCTGGCTCAGACGCGCCTCGGCTACCTTCTCCAGGGATCTGACAACGCTTGTCTTGGTACCGAAAACCCGCAGTTGCTCCAGCCAGTAGTGCAAGCCTTCGCCTTCTTCCAAAACAATCAACACGCAGCGTGCATGTTCCATAAGCGCCTACTATTTAATTATTGTCAGTCCCACGACGGTCCCGGCGAGGGCCGACAATACTATTTTTATCAATAGTTAGAATTATCACTTCTAGAATACGGAGCACAAAGTAAAGAATGGTCAAATGTGGCGTTTGAAATTTTTTGTCTTTAAAATAACGTCCGCCTTACCGCCTGAACCATCTCGGGATTATTTTCTAATCGCTGCTCTTTTAAAATCATGCCCCACAAATAATTATAGTTTCCATAACGATGGGACATAAAAAACCCGCTCGAAAGCGGGTTGTTCTAGCTCAAGACCAGCCAGAATACTTACTGGGCGGCAGCGTCCAGGCGAGACTGCAACTGGGCAGCAGGCAGCCAGCCATCAGCGCGGCTGCCATCAGCAAAGTAAATGGCCGGGGTGCCTTGAACGCGCAGTTTTTGTCCTACTGCCAATAACTGATCCAATGGATGCTCACACGAGGCTTTCTCGGGTCGCGCTCCGCCCCCCATCCAATCACTCAAGGTTTTAGCGGGGTTTTGGGCGCACCAGATGTCCTCGGCTTTGCGGCGGCTGTCCGGCCCCAGGATGGGAAACATCAGGCTATAAACCGTAACATTGTCGATCTCCTGCAAAGTTGTATGCAGACGTTTGCAATAGCCGCAATTGGGATCTTCAAAAACCACCATTTGACGGCTACCGTCGCCTTTTACCAGCTTGATGGCCTTATCCAGCGGCAAATCATTCAGCGACACACGATTGAGTTCCTGCATGCGCTGCTCGGTCAGATCAACACGAGTTTTGCTATCCAGCAAAGAACCCTGCATCACAAAGCTGGCCTGCGGGTCGGTGTAGAGCAAGGTGCCGCCCACTTCCACTTCCAGCAAATTGGGAAATGGTGTGGCGCGAATACCATCGACCGTCACGCCGGGGAAAGCGGCTTCAAAGACCTGGCGGGTAGTCTCGAAACGTGTGTCTACTTTGGCGGGGCTGGTGGCCTGAGCCAGGCTGCACAGCGACAAAAGCGCCAGAGCCAATACAGAACGAAGGTGCAACATCATGACGTACTTCCTTTGCTAATCGACAAGACCCTAGCGGCCTTAGAACAAGAGCGCGCCGGGGCTCACGCCGGCAGCATGCGCGATCAGGCGGCGTTTCACCCAGGGCAAGCGGTCCACCACTTGCATACCGGCATTGCGCAGCATGGAAGCCGGTGCTCCCGGTGCCGCAAACAGACGATACAAACCATCGGTGGCTGCCCGCATGGCCGCAATCGGTTCAGCGCGAGCGCGCTTGTAGCGATTGAGTACACGCATATCACCGACCGAATAATGCGGGCCACGCTCGGACAAGACCTTGATCAGGGCTTCGATATCGCCCAGACCCAGATTCAAACCCTGGCCAGCCAAAGGATGGACGCGATGCGCCGCATCACCCACCAAGGCCACACCGGGCGACACCAGGCCGCTACGCTCAAAGGTCAACGGGAAACCGTGTACCGGGCTACGCAAGCTTAACTGCCCCAAACGGCCATTGGATAAAGAGAACAAGCTGTTTTGCAGATACTGCGCCTGCTCCTCTGAGGGCATGGCCAACACCTTGTCGGCCTGCGCTTGCGGCACGGACCAGACCATGGAGACTTGCGGTTTGCCATCCACATCCGGCATAGGCAACAGGGCCAGAATCGAATCGCCAGTAAACCACTGCAAGGCGACTTGCTGGTGCGGGCGCTCCACGTTGAAGTGGGCCACCAAACCGGCGTCCCCATACTCACGACCATGATGCTCAATGCCAGCAGCAGACCGCAGGCCGGAACGGGCACCATCTGCCCCCACAAACAAATCGGCGCTGACGCGCTTCTGTCCGGCGGTGATGATGGTATTGCCTTCCAGACACTCGAAACGGTCTTCAATCCAGGGCACACCAAACACTTGCAAGGCCTGATACAGCGCCTGCTCCATCTGTCCGGACTCAACGATCCAGGCCAGATAATCCTGCGCGTCCTGCCAAGCATGCAGATTCAGGCAACCGCCGCCATCACCATGTACTTCCATGGCCTGCACTGGCGAAATGCGCTGGGCCGACATCAAGTTCCAGGCACCCAACTGCGTCAGAAAACGCTGGCTGGCGACCGAGACGGCGTAGACACGGGGGTGATACTGCCCTGCCGCCAGTTCCATAGGCTTGTAAGCGGGGGACAAGATGCTGACATCAAACCCGGCCTTGCGTAAACCCAGAGCGCTGGCCATACCGGCCAAGGCCCCGCCACACACCACAATTCGTTCTTTGCTCATCGTGCGCTCGGTGCTCCTGCCTGACGTGGCCACAACAGCCACATTTGACCTTGCTGCTTCATGCGCCCTGCCTGCGCACCAGCCTGATCGCCCGTGCCCCAGTACAAGTCGGTACGTGCGGCACCTTTAATCGCCGCGCCCGTGTCCTGAGCAAAAACCAGTCGCTGCAAAGGCTGGTTAGAAGCAGGCTGCGAGGTAGCCAAGTACACAGGCGTACCCAAAGGCACGTAAGTGGGGTCAATAGCCACGGAACGCAGACCAATCAAGGGAATGCCATAGGCACCTTTAGGGCCCAGCTCCGGATCCACAATGGCCTCTTCGCGGAAGAACACCATGGCGGTATTTACATTCATCATTTCCTGAACGCGATGCGGATTGCGCTTGGCCCAGGCCTTGATGTTTTGCATGGAAGTCTGCGCCAAAGGCATCTCGCCCTGCTTGGCCAGCCATTGGCCTACCGAGGCATAAGGGCGACCGTTATGGTCGGCATAGGCCAGACGCACGGCGCTGCCATCGGGCAGGACCGCACGACCCGAGCCTTGGATCTGCAGGAAAAAGCCTTCTACCGGATCTTCCGCATACACGATCACGGGTGGCTGGCGATCCTGCCTGGACACGATCTGCTCGCGAGTGTCGTAGGGCACAATGCGTTTGCCCACTTGCTTGCCGCGAATACGCTTGCCAGCCAGCTCGGGGTACAAGCTACCCAGGTCAATCGTCAGCAAATCATCCGGCGCAGCGAAAAGCGGCCATTGATAGCTGGAACTACGGGTACGCGAGGCCTTGAGCAAAGGTTCGTAATAGCCCGTGACCGTATTTTGAGCCACCTTGCCGTCGCCGGTCAGCAAACGCCAGGGCTGCAACTGTTGCTGCAGAAAATCACGTACAGCGGCCGTATCTTTGGTGTCAGCGTTCAAACCGGCAGAAGCCGCAGCCTGACAAACGGGCTGCCAGGCACGGGGATTGGCACGTGCGGGCATGGCCAGCGAACCGCTGACAGGGCGCATCAGGCCCTTGCAGTTATTGATGAAACCTTTCCAGACATGGTCCAGCGAATCAGCCTGCCAGCCCGGCAAGGCGGACCAGTTCACGGCTTGATAACGCCCTGCCAACGCACGCGCCGGGGTGTCCGGCAGTGCCGACAAGGACGGCACGCGCAACGGTTGCAGAGCGATATCAGGACCGCCTTCTGCTGTACCCGGAGCCGTTGACGAAGAACCCTGATCCCCAGGAATGGTGGAACAGGCACTTAATGCCAGCAGTACGGCTGGCACGCAATAAATTATCTTCATGGCTGGGTTTGGCCCTTAGTGCAAGGTACGGGGAGAGGAAAGGATGAACTCCTGAATGGCGACCTCAAAGGGCACACCATTTTCACCAACACATTGATAGCTGCCGCGCATGGTGCCAAACGGCGTGTTCAGGGGGCAACCACTGGTGTATTCAAAGGTCTCACCTGGAGCCAGCACCGGCTGTTGTCCTACAACGCCCAGGCCACGCACTTCCTGAACCTGCTGATTGTCGTCCGTAATGATCCAGTGACGACTGATAATCTGGGCCGTCTGCTGTCCATTGTTGGTAATCCGTACGGTATAGGCAAAAACATATTGATTGCTATCGGGCTCGGATTGCTCAGGCAGGTACTGGGGCGTGATCTGCACCTCAATATCGTCAGGCTTCATGATGGATTCCAGGTTACGGCTGTACAAATACGGGGCGCTGCACAGCCCCCCGCTTGAAACTATAATGATGACATATGGCCACGATTTTCGTGATGTCTAATCTTTACGGCACCTATTATGTCCCAAGCCAGCTCCACACGTATCGCTCCCAGTATTTTATCGGCCGACTTCGCCCGCCTGGGTGAAGAAGTCCGCAATGTTATCGCCGCCGGTGCCGACTGGGTTCACTGCGACATCATGGACAACCACTTTGTACCGAACCTGACTTTCGGCCCCATGGTCTGTGCTGCGCTGCGCCCCCACACCACTGCCCCCATCGACGTACACCTGATGGTGGAGCCCGTGGACGCGCTGATCCCCGAATTTGCCAAAGCCGGTGCCGATTACATCAGTTTTCACCCCGAAGCCTCGCGCCACGTGGATCGCACCCTGTCGCTGATCCGTGACCACGGCTGTAAGGCCGGCCTGGTATTCAACCCGGCCACCCCGCTGAACTGGATGGATCACCTGATGGACAAGCTGGATCTGGTCCTGCTGATGTCCGTTAACCCCGGCTTTGGTGGCCAGGCCTTTATCCCCAGCGCCATGGACAAGCTGCGCCAAGCCCGCGCCCGCATTGATGCGTGGACTGCAGAAGGTGGTCAGCCCATCCTGCTGCAAATCGACGGTGGCGTGAAGGTGGACAATATCGGCGCCATCCGTGCAGCCGGTGCTGACACCTTTGTGGCCGGTTCGGCTATTTTTGGTCAGCCCGACTACGCTCAGGTCATCCGCGACATGCGCGCGCAAATCGCTCTGGCAGAGCAGGCCTAAATCCTGCGTTCGGCCTGCTGTTCCCGCTACTGCAGCATCGTATTGCGGCTATAACTGCCCTGCCGAACCGCACTGTCGGGGCGGCGGCGCTCCACAAACAAGGCATTGCCCTGCACCCGCTTGGCCTGTGCCTTGGCAGAACTGGCCAGCTCCGCAATTAAAGAGCCCGAATACAATTCGGGCTCCTCGACTGTGACCACACCTAAAGACAGGCTCACTAGCGGGTGAAACACCAGCACGCCTTGACGGTTTTCAGCCAAATAGCCGCCTGCTTGCCGATGCTCCAGTCTATACAGGGACTCCAGCTCTTTTTCCAGCTCGTCCAGAATGCTTTGGCAGCGCTCGGCCCAGTCCGGGCTGGTAAACACCAAAATAAAATCGTCCCCCCCCACATGGCCCACAAAGTCCATGCGAGCCACCGCGTAACGGGTGAAGAGCTCGGCCATGGAGCGTAACAGCTCATCGCCTTTGCGATAGCCGTACAAATCGTTATAGGGTTTGAAGTGGTCCAGATCCGCATAGCACACAGCGAAGTTCTGCCGATTACGCAGCAAACTATCAATATGCTCATCAATCGGCACATTACCCGGCAATTGCGTCAGTGGATTGGCATAACGCGCCGTCATGATCTGAATCTGCGTAATTTCACGCATCAGCTCCACACTGGAGCCCAGGCCCAGATACTCACCCGCCCCGGTAATGATGAAACCATCACTCAAGGCATCCCCCGCTCCCTGCGTCATCAAGGTGCCCAACTCCAGCAAGCTGGTATCGCAGTCAACAATCAGCGGTGGGGTTTCAATAAACAGGGAGCATGGCTTGTTGCCATACAGTTCGCGGTGATAAGGCCGGGCAAGCTGATCATAAAGCTGGCTACGACGCAAAATACCCGTCGGTCGATCCCCTCGCACCAAAGCCACGGCACTAAGATCTGGGTGGCTTTGAAACAGCTCATACACACGATTCGTGGGTGTATTATCAGGCACCGCTGGCGCGGCACGCAGTAAACGCCGCACGCTCATGGAATCACGGCCTTGCACTTGACGCTGAGTGCGCACAGTGGAGGGTCCAAACAGCGCGGCTTGAGCGGGCTCCAGCTGAGGCGGGGGGTTAGGTTGAGGGCGACATAGCAAATAGCCCTGCCCACAGGCCACGCCCAAGTAGCGCAAGGTGCGTAGTTCCGCGCCGGTTTCAATCCCTTCTGCAATCACAACGGATTGAGCATGGCTGGCAATATCGCAAATGGAGCGTACCAATTGCTGCTTGAGCACATCGGTATCAATATCGCGCACAAAGTATTTGTCGATCTTGACGTACTCGGGCCGCAATTCGGACCACAAACGCAGCGAGGCATAGCCTTCACCCAGATCATCAATGGCAAACTGCAGGCCTTCTTTTCGATAAAGCTCAATAGCCTGATTCAGATAGTCGTAGCTGTCAGTACGCTCGGATTCGGTCAATTCGACCACCACCCGGCTCCAGTCAATGCCATCCAGCTGTGGCATACCGGTACGCGGTTCGATGCGGGCCGAAGGCAACATGCGCATCACCACATCCGGGCTGGAGTTCAAAAACAGTTTGCCCGCCAAACCCTGCTGCTTGAAACTGCTGACCAAGGTATGGCAACACAGCTCTTCCAGATCCCATAAGCGGCCACATTGCCGGGCGGCGTCAAACAAGGCCAAGGGCGAATAAAAACTGCTGTCCTTTGGCCCTCGAATCAAACCCTCGTAACCCAGAATCAAGCCGGACTGCAAATCCACAATGGGCTGAAAGACCGGCGTAACTTGTTTTTCTACGAGAATCTGATGAAATGTATCGAGCATCATACTTCCGCTCCTAGGGCCTTTCTGAACGGACTATCGAAAGCCAATCTTGTACCAAAATACGGTTTGCTCACTAAATTGATAAGCCCGCGTGCAGTAAGGAGCTTTAACATGATGAATCAAACGAAATGAAAACCCGACGTTCCGAAAACTTTTTTCTGCTCGACCTTAACAGGAATTTGACAATATTTTGTCACAAGTCAGCTACAAAAAGATGAATATTTTCTCTGTGCTGTTTGATTTGGATGGAACCCTGCTCGATACCATTCCCGATCTGGCCTCGGCATGTAATGCCATGCGTATCGACCTGGGTTTACCCCCGCTCCCAGAGGAGCGCATCGCCACTTTCGTGGGTAAGGGCTCGGAAAACCTGGTGCGACGCGCTCTGACCGATCTACCTGAACCTCCTGCCGACTACACCCCGGCATTGGAATCATTTTATTACCATTACCAATTATGTAATGGCCAACACAGCCGCCTGTATCCAGGTGTACTAGAAGGATTGGATGACTTTAAAAGCCAGGGATTGCGTCTGGCTGTGGTCACCAACAAGCCCGAACAATTTGCCCGCCCCTTGCTGGAACAAACAGGTTTGGGCCCGTACTTCGAACTGGTGGTGGGCGGTGATACCTGCCCGCGCAAAAAGCCCGACCCCATGCCTTTTGTCTACGCCTGCGAGCAAATGAAACTGGCTCCCGAACAGGCCTTGGTCATTGGGGATTCCATGAATGACGCCCAGGCAGCGCGTGCGGCGAACATCCCCGTACTGTTGGTTCCTTACGGCTATAACGAAGGCAAGGATGTGCAAAGCCTGGATTCCGATGGTATAGTTGCCTCTATTGCCGACGCGGCCACCTGGCTGCGCAATAAACGCAACACCATATTTACGTCATAAAATTCATGTCTACTCGCACTCACGCATCCACAATCTACGGCGCTTATTGGCGCTGGTGGCGTTCGTGTATCGGGTAGATATAACCTTGAAGTCTGGCGTCCCTGCAAAGTAGTACACAGCGGACCGCCTCCAGGAAAATAAGCCCGGTAATCACAACGACCGGGCTTTTTTTGTTTCTGTCCGGCTCGTCGTACCCACTGACCCTCGAGATCCCAATGACAGAAATAGAATTCAATGCCCTAGCAGCAGAAGGCTTTAACCGCATTCCCCTGATTGCGGAAACCTATGCCGACCTGGATACGCCCCTGTCGATTTATCTGAAACTGGCGCACAACGGCCCCGAAGGCGGACGTTACAGCTGCCTGATGGAATCGGTTGTGGGCGGCGAGCAGTTCGGTCGCTACTCCTTTATTGGCCTGCCTGCCCGTACCGTGATCCGCAGCTATGGCCGTCATACCCAAGTGCTGCACGATGGCAAGATTGTCGAAACAGCCGAAGGCGATCCGCTGGAATTCATCGAGCAATTCCAGGCCCGTTTCAAAGTAGCCCTGCGTCCTGGCATGCCCCGCTTTGCGGGTGGTCTGGCCGGTTACTTCGGCTACGACACGGTGCGTCACATCGAACCGTCCCTGGGCATGAACCGCAAACCCTCCCCTTCCGACCAGGAAGAAGGCGTGCCGGACATCATGCTGCTACAAGTAGACGAGCTGGTGATTGTGGATAATCTGGCTGGCCGCACTTACCTGCTGGTCTACGCCGATCCCGCCCAGCCCGAAGCCTACGTACTGGCCAAGCGTCGTCTGAAGGATCTGCGCGAAAAGCTGCGTTCACCCGTCGTGATCCCTTACGCCTACGCCAGCATGCAAACCGAATGCGAGCGCGACTTCGACAAAGAGGATTACCTGAAGGCCGTGGCCCGCGCCAAGGAATACATTGCAGCCGGTGACCTGATGCAAGTGCAGATCGGCCAGGTCATCACCAAACCTTTCCGCGACTCGCCCCTGTCCCTGTACCGCGCCCTGCGTTCGCTGAACCCATCGCCTTACATGTACTTCTGGAACTTCGACGACTTCCAGGTCGTGGGTGCCTCGCCAGAAATTCTGGTGCGTCAGGAAGAACACCGTCAGGATGGCCGCAACATGGAGCGCGTCACCATTCGCCCACTGGCCGGCACTCGCAAACGCGGTGCCACACCTGAAGCCGATGCCGCACTGGCCGCCGAGCTGAAGTCCGACCCTAAAGAACGCGCCGAACACCTGATGCTGATCGACCTGGCCCGCAACGATATTGGCCGTATCGCCAAAACCGGCTCGGTACAAGTCACGGACACCATGGCAATCGAACGTTACTCGCATGTTCAGCACCTGGTCTCCAATGTCTGCGGTGAACTGCAAGACGGCATGAGCCAGATGGACGTGCTGCGCGCCTCCTTCCCCGCGGGCACCCTGACCGGCGCCCCCAAGGTACGCGCCATGGAAGTCATTGATGAACTTGAGCCCGTGCGCCGTGGCGTTTACGGTGGTGCCGCTGGCTACCTGAGCTACTCGGGCGAAATGGATCTGGCTATTGCCATACGCACCGGCGTCATCAAGGACGGCATGCTCTATGTGCAGGCCGCCGCCGGTGTCGTGGCCGACTCCGATCCCGAAAAAGAATGGCAAGAGACCGAAGCCAAGGCACGCGCCGTAATCCGCGCTGCCGAACAAGTGCAATTCGGTCTGGACGAGCCTATTTAATCGCCCCACTGCCATCCTTTTTTGCCGGAGTATTCCCATGCTGTTCATGCTCGATAACTATGACTCGTTTACCTACAACCTGGTCCAGTACTTTGGAGAACTAGGTCAGGAAGTAGTGGTACGACGCAACGATCAAGTCACACTTGAAGAAATTGAAGCCTTGAATCCCAGCCATCTGTGCGTCTCGCCCGGCCCCAAGTCCCCTGCGGATGCGGGCCTGTCGGTTGCACTGATCCAGCACTTTGCCGGCAAGCTACCGATTCTGGGCGTCTGTCTGGGTCATCAGGCGATCGGGCATGCTTTTGGTGCGCGCATTATCCGTGCGCAGCAAATCATGCATGGGAAAGTCTCCCCTATTACTCACCAGGGCACGGACGTATTCAGCAACTTGCCCTCGCCCTTTAACGTCACCCGTTATCACTCCCTGGCCATCGAGCGCGACAGTCTGCCCGACTGTCTGGAGGTAACCGCGCAAACCGAAGACGGCGAGATCATGGGTGTCCGTCACCGCGAATTGCCTATTTATGGCGTGCAGTTTCACCCCGAGTCGGTGCTAAGCGAGCATGGCCACGCCTTACTGAAGAACTTTCTGGACCTTTAAATCATGAACACCATCACTCCTACCGAAGCACTGGTGCGCTGTATCGAACACCGGGAAATCTTCCACGACGAAATGCTGCATCTGATGCGCATGCTCATGCGCGGCGAAATGTCGCCTCAGATCGCGGCTGCCTTGCTGATGGGCTTGCGCGTGAAAAAAGAAAGCGTGGGTGAAATTTCTGCCGCCGCCCAGGTGATGCGCGAATTTGCCACTCCCGTCATTACGCCTAATCCGGACGAACTGCTGGATATGTGCGGTACAGGTGGCGACGGCTCCAATACCTTCAATATCTCCACCGCCTCCATGTTTGTGGCCGCCTCCGTAGGAGTGAAAGTAGCCAAGCACGGCAACCGCAGTGCCTCTTCCTCGTCCGGTAGTGCGGACGTGCTGGAAGCCCTGGGCGTAAACCTGACCTTCTCGCCCGAGCAAGTGGCGCAAAGCATTGCCGAAACCAATATTGGTTTCATGTTCGCCCCCGCTCACCACGGCGCCATGAAAAATGTGGCTGCTGTCCGCAAAGAGCTGGGCGTGCGCACTATTTTCAATATTCTGGGCCCACTGACCAACCCGGCCGGAGCAACCAACCAATTGATGGGCGTCTTCCACCCGGACCTGGTGGGGATTCAGGTGCGCGTAATGCAACGCCTGGGCGCTAAGCACGTGCTGATCGTGCACGGCAAGGACGGTATGGATGAAGCCTCTCTGGGTGCGGCCACCCTGGTGGGCGAACTGAAAGACGGTCAGGTGCGGGAATACGAAATTCACCCCGAAGACTTTGGCATGGCCATGACCTCCAACCGCAGCATTCGCGTCTCCAGCAAGGAAGAATCTGCCGTGATGATTATGGAAGCCCTCAATAACCAAGAGGGTACGGCTCGTGATATCGTGGGCCTCAATGCTGGTTTGGCCATCTATGCTGCCAACCACGCCGACTCCATTGAACAAGGCCTGCGCATGGCTTTTGAGGCCATTGCCAACGGTGCCGCACGCGAAAAACTCGAACAATTCCGCGCTTATACAAGGAAGTTAAATCCATGAACGACATTCTGGCCAAGATCCTCGACACCAAAAGAGCTGAAGTCGTCACCGCCCGCCAACTGCGCAGCGAGTCCGATCTGCTGCGCGAAGCGAAGAACCGGAACGACCTGCGCGGCTTTGCCAGCGCCATTGAAGACAAGATCGCTCAAGGCAAGCCTGCCATTATTGCGGAAGTCAAAAAGGCCTCCCCGTCCAAGGGTGTGATCCGTGCCGACTTCAACCCGACTGAGATTGCCTCCAGCTACGCCGCCCACGGCGCGGCCTGCCTGTCGGTCCTGACCGATATCCAGTATTTCCAGGGTTCCTACGACCACCTGCGCCAGGCCCGTGCCGTATGCGCACTGCCCGTACTGCGCAAAGACTTCATTATTGACCCCTATCAGATCATCCATGCCCGAGCCATGGGTGCCGACTGCATCTTGCTGATCGTCGCCGCGCTGGAGAAGGATCAGCTGATGGAATACGAAGAAATGGCCCACGAACTGGGCATGGACGTACTGGTTGAAGTACATGACCGCGCCGAGCTGGATATTGCCTTGCAAATGAAGACCAGCCTGCTGGGCATCAATAACCGCAATCTGCGCACCTTTGAAACCAGCACCCAGAACACGCTGGACCTGCTGCCCTTTATCCCCAGCGAAAAACGCGTTGTCACCGAAAGCGGTATTCACACCATTGAAGATGTGGCCCTGATGCGCGAGAACCAGGTGCAAGCCTTCCTGGTCGGTGAGGCCTTCATGCGTGAACCTGATCCAGGCGTTGCCTTGCAGAACCTGTTCTTCGGTCAGCCTGCATGAGCACCCACGCTTGCCCCCTGTGTGCCTTGAAACCCGATCAATTGCTATGGTCGGGTGCAGGGCTGCAGGTACTGGCCGTCACGGACAGTCCGTTTCCCGGCTATACACGGGTAATCTGGCAAGATCATGTGGCTGAAATGACAGACCTGTCTGAAGAACAACGGCAGCACATCATGGCAGCCGTATATGTGGTTGAGCAGACTCAGCGTGAACAACTGGGAGTCGCCAAGATCAATCTGGCTCAATTCGGAAATCAAGTGCCGCATCTGCATTGGCACATCATCCCTCGCTGGAAGGACGACCCTTTCTTTCCGGACTCTGCCTGGTCACCCGCCCCCACACGCACCGAAGAGCAGAAACAAAGCTGGGCTTCCCACGAGGAACGCCTGCTTGAACAAGTCAGCCAGTATCAGCAGGCACTTTGTATTGCGCTAAAAGCACGATTCAAGCACTAAACCCGCTATTCAAGTCCTACTATTCAAGAAATACCCGCTGGCCTGTAAAAAGTCAGCGGGTATTTTTTTGCCTCCCGGAAAAGAGACGGCGCACTGTAACAGACAAGTACACCGCTTATCCGTCGAGCCCGCTACAGTGCGGCTCCACCGGCAGGAGCCAAGCTGCTGTTGTGCTACTTGCACGTAACCCACATAAACAGCTTGCTTGCATAGCATGGCCATAGCCAACACTTTACACCTGGCAGCACGACCATCTCGCCTTCGCAAATCTCCATCTAAGAGCGATAAGGGTAAGGAGTGCCCAAAGACTTCTTTCCGACAAAATCCTTGATCCAGTCACTTCGAGCACAAAATTAACCTAGATCAAGCCTGGACGACAATCGCCTAGCCCCTTCAAAAACCACCATATATAGTGTCGTGAATCCTAAAAATCACTACATATAGGTTTTGGTGAAAAATATGGCTACCCAGGAAACCGCAACGCGTCCAGCTGCTCAGCTGGACATCATCCGCTCCATTACTGAATATCTGGACCGCCAGGACTGGCGCGTGCAAGCCAATGCCAACCAGGGCTATTCGCTGGGCGGTCTGATTCTGAACAGCTCGGGCAAGATGATTGCCAACTACTGGCTCAGCCACGTTTACCCCGAAGCGATCGGCCAGGCACACCGTCAGGCCGACCTGCACATCCACGATCTGGACATGCTCTCTGGTTACTGCGCCGGCTGGTCCTTGCGCACTTTCCTGAATGAAGGGCTCAATGGCGTACCCGGAAAAATCGAATCCGGCCCACCCCGTCATCTAAGCAGTGCAGTCGGTCAGGTCGTCAATTTCCTGGGCACCCTGCAGAACGAATGGGCCGGTGCCCAGGCCTTCAGCTCCTTTGATACCTATATGGCGCCCTTCATCCGCAAGGACGGCCTGAGCTACAAGCAGGTGCGCCAATGCATGCAGGAACTGATCTACAACCTGAACGTACCCTCGCGCTGGGGGACGCAGACGCCCTTTACCAATCTGACCTTTGACTGGGCGTGCCCCGACGACCTGCGCGAGCAAGTTCCGCAAATCGGTGGCGAAGAAATGCCGTTTTGCTACGGGGATCTGCAGGCCGAAATGGACATGATCAACCAGGCCTATATCGAAGTCATGAGCGAGGGCGATGCCCGTGGCCGTGCCTTCACCTTTCCGATCCCCACCTACAACATCACCCGGGATTTTGACTGGCACAGCCCGAATGCCGAGCGCCTGTTTGCCATGACGGCCAAATATGGCCTGCCCTACTTCCAGAACTTCATTAACTCCGAGCTGGAACCCAATATGATCCGCTCCATGTGCTGCCGCCTGCAGCTGGATCTGCGCGAGCTGCTCAAGCGCGGTAATGGCTTGTTTGGCTCTGCCGAACAAACTGGCTCCCTGGGGGTGGTCACCCTGAACTGCGCCCGCCTGGGTTATCTGTATCAAGGCGATGAAGCCGGTCTGTTTGCCCGTTTGGATGAACTGCTGGAAATGGGCCGCGACAGCCTGGAAATCAAGCGCACGGTGATCCAGCAGCATATGGACCAAGGGCTGTTTCCCTACACACGCCGCTATCTGGGCACCTTGCGCAATCACTTTTCCACACTGGGAGTTAACGGCATTAACGAGATGATCCGCAACTTTACCCAGGACAAGCAAAATCTTTGCACGCCGTGGGGGCACCGCTTTGCCCTGCGTTTGCTGGACCATATTCGGGAGCGCATGGTGGAGTTTCAGGAAAGTACCGGCCACCTGTACAACCTGGAAGCCACCCCTGCCGAGGGCACCACTTACCGCTTTGCCAAAGAAGATCGCGCCCGCTGGCCCGACATTCTGCAAGCAGGGACCGAGCAAATGCCTTACTACACCAATTCCTCACAGCTGCCGGTGGGCTTCACCGAAGATCCTTTCGAAGCACTGGAACGACAAGACGAGCTGCAAGGCAAATATACCGGCGGCACCGTGCTGCACCTCTATATGACCGAAGCACTGTCCAGCACTGATGCCTGCCGCAATCTGGTGCAACGAGCCTTGAACCGTTTTTCCTTGCCTTACATCACCGTTACGCCCACATTTTCTATCTGCCCCAAGCACGGCTATCTGTCTGGAAAACATGAGTTTTGCCCGCATTGCGACAGCGAATTGCTGGCCAACAAGATAGCTCAAGCTCGAGCCGAGGCTGACGTTCAAAACGAAGTTTTCGCGGACACGTCAACGCCGTCGTCGACACCGACACCGACACCGACACCGACACCGACACCGACACCGACACCGACACCGACATCAGTCCATTAAAGCCGATCTCTTCAAGTCAACTTTTTACCAAGACAGGCTAAACCCAATCCACTTGGCTCAACTAAAACCAGGCTTTTAGTTGTCCTCAGCCTTTATCTACAACCAGCCTCTTGGCACACACCCAGGCTAGTCACATCCGCATAGCGTGACGGCCCTTTTTTCCAAGGAGTTATTCATGAATACCGACACCATCACTCTTCAAGATTCCGAACGCCAGCCTTGCGAAATCTGGACACGCGTCATGGGCTATCACCGTCCCATGTCGTCTTTCAATATTGGCAAGCAAGGTGAGTTTCATGAGCGACGCTACTTCACCGAAGCCAGCGCCTGCGCAAGCAATGCCGTCCCCACCCGATAAACAGCCCGGTCAAATTCCATGACTTACGCCACGCGCCATCTTTACCCGGCCACGCCTGCCCACAAAGTGGCATTGAAAGTGGGTGGCTGCGCCCCTTTCTCGGCTACGGATTACCCCGGCCAATTAGCCGCTGTCATCTTTGTGCAAGGCTGCCCCTGGCGCTGTGGCTACTGCCACAACCCCCACCTGCAAGAGCGCACACCAGACAGTGCTATTGATTGGAACGCCCTGCTGGACTTTCTGAATCGCCGCGTCGGCCTGCTGGATGCCGTCGTGTTTAGCGGCGGCGAGCCCACACTGGACCCAGCCCTGGGCTCCGCCATCCGCGCGGTGCGCAGGCTGGGTTTCAAAATCGGTTTACACACCGCAGGCACACATCCGGCCAGACTGCTGGAAATCCTGCCTTGGGTGGACTGGATAGGCCTGGATATCAAGGCAGAGTTCAGTCACTACGACGCCATTACTCAACGCAGCAATAGTGCCGCTGCGCCCTTACGCAGTTTGCAGTTGCTGCTGAACGAAGACGTTCTGTTTGAGTGCCGCAGCACTATTCATCCCCAACTGCACAGTCCCGCCTCGGTACAAGCTTTGGGACAACACCTGCATGAGCTGGGCGTCCAGCGCTATGCCGTGCAGATTTTCCGCACACAAGGCTGTGATGACGATTTCCTGAATGAAACTGGGCAGGCTTTGCAGGCCTACCCAGGAGCGGAAGTTTTGGAAAACCTCCAGAAGCTGTTTCCGCACTTTGAAGTGCGACGCTCTTAATTGTCTCAGGAAGAAGCGGGGGTGCGTATCGGGCGGCGCAGCACATCCTGTAAAGCCGCTTTACCCTGTTTAAGCACTGCACGTGGATGCAGAATATCGGGGTCCAAGGCGTCCAGGGTGTTTTTCACCATCAGACCCAATTCGGTATCACCCTCAATCGACAGACGTCGATTAAAGAACAAGGTATCCGGATCTTCCTGCCGCTGCAAAAGCTGATAAAAAGCCCAAAGATCCGCTTTCAGAGTCAAATCCGGACGTTGTACGCGTGCCGACAGAGGATAAAAAGCCCCTTGGCGCCACGTATAGTCAAACGCTAAGCCGGCATCCGCCACCTGTATGCGTAAAGCTCGCCCTTCCAACCGTTCCGCAATGTCAACCGGCAAGTGCGGACGCATCAGCACGTTCAAGCCCGTACAAAACAAGCGGGAGCCGGGCCACGGGGGTAAACGGCTTAAAACACCCGCCACAACAGCAGGTAAACGGGGAGTCGTTATTTCATTCATTCTTCCATCCCTCCCTTAAAAACGCTCTGACACCGGCGACACCCATTCCAAACCGGGGCGACCATGCCAGAAACCGTTGCAGGCCTTAGCGGGCAGTAAAGGCAGCATATCCTCGTGGGCATCCCTTGCCTGAATACGCCCCTGAATCACGTCATTAAACAAATGCACGACCGCATCCATATGCTGAGATTGCGGACTCAAACGCAGCATATTCACACCCAAATCGCGCAAATCCTGTACCTGCTCCAGTAAGGTGTACACCCAGGCGGATTGAGTCTGGATACCGTTAATCGTCAGAAAACCCTGCCCTTCACGAGTTTCCAGCAGCAAGCCATCGGGATAGTCCATGCATACGTACTGGCAATTGTCCTTGGGCAGATTGCGGTTACGCGCCGCAAAGCAACGGGCCGAGAAAGCCAGGGGCAAACGCCCGAAGGCAAAGACCTCGGTTTCCAAACCGGCAGGTCTGTCTTGCTGCAACTGCGCCAATCCTGCACGGCCCATTTCCAGAGGCATCACCCAACGCACCGCGCCTTGAGAAGCAATCAAATCCAGCACTGGCCCGTTATAAACATTTAAAAAAGGGCCGGCGACAAAGTCCCGACCCTGCATCAAACGTACTGCTCCCATATCATTGGCTTCGACCAGATAATCAGCCTGTTCGGTGACCTTGCGTAGCGTATTCACGTCCCGCCCGGACTCCAGCAAGACCTGACTAGACAGAACCGGCACCTTGCCAGCCTGGGCCAGCATCTGGGCAATATCCAGCCAATCATCCAGTCGTAGCTCGTGACGACGCGAACATACGGTCTCGCCCAGATACACCACATCGATAGGCCAGTCGCAGGCCGACTCATAAAACTGCATCGTGGCAACGCGGGACCAGTAATACTGCAAGGGGCCTAAAGATAATTTCATGATTGAGCCTCCCATGCTCTACTTCCAGGGCCGAGAATAGGCACCCAGCGTATGTTGCTGCCCTTCGGCCAGTTTGTTCAAAGCCCCCATCCAGGCCGGATGGACTGAATAACGGGCTGGCGTGGATTTGGCCGAATCAATGGCTTGCCGCCATACCTGAGTAACTTGAGCCACATAAGCCGGGCTGCGCTGTCGGCCTTCAATCTTGATTGCGCTGACACCCGCCGCCAACAGTTGTGGCAACAAGGACAAAGTGTTCAGGCTGGTGGGCTCCTCCAGTGCGTAATAGTTTTCGCCCGCCACATCAAAACGCCCTTTGCACAAAGTGGGGTAAGCCGCATTTTCACCATCCTGATAGCGGTCGATCAACACACCATTCAGACGCGACTCCAGCCCCTGATCTGTCTGCTCCCAGCGCACATGCCCGGCGGGGGAACAGACTCCATGTGTATTGGGGGACTCACCAGTGGCATAGGAGGACAAGGCACAGCGGCCCTCCACCATCACGCACAAGCTGCCAAAGCCAAAAACCTCAACCTGAACAGGGACCTGCTCACAGACCTGCTCCACTTGGGTCATGGACAGGACACGCGGCAAAACCACGCGCTGAATACCGAAGTTCTGGTGGTAATACTTGATGGCTTCCGGATTGGTGGCTGAACCCTGCACCGACAAGTGCAAGCGCAGATTGGGATGTGCCTGACTGGCATAGGCCATCAATCCTGGGTCTGCCATGATGACCGCATCGACCTGAGCCTGGGCAGCTCGGTCCACCGCGTCGCGCCACTGTTGCCAGGCATTGGGTTGCGGGTAGGTATTGAGAGCCAGCAAAACTTTGCGGCCGCGCTGGTGTGCGTAATCAATCCCTTGTGCAATCGCCTGTGCATCAAAATTAAGCCCGGCGAAGTTCCGGGCGTTGGTGGCATCCCGGAACCCCAGATAGACACTATCGGCTCCGTTATCAATGGCTGCTTTCAAGGCAGGTAAGCTGCCCGCTGGGCAAACCAGTTCCATCTGCGGGTTATCGGACGCGGCTAAAGCCGTGGACGCTGTATTCATGACACTCCCCGATCAGCAATCTGGCCAGGGTGGATCCTGGCTCGACAAGACCACCACTATGCCTGCTCTGAAATTAAGGGGCCTTAACGCATATCAAATTCTTCCCACCTCCTGACCCGTGGCAAACAAGTCCCACTTTGCCTGCGCCATAGGCGGGCAGAATGGTCCACAATGCCTTCCAAGCCTTTCGTGCTGGAGTCTTGATGACACAAACTGAGATCACGCTGGATACTCGCGGCCTGCCCGCACCCGAGCCTTTGGAGCATTGCCTGGAAGCACTGGCTGAACTGGCTCCCACCCAGGCCTTGCTCATGTGGCTGGATCGAGAACCTTTCCCCTTGTATGAAATCCTGCGACGCAGCGGCTTCAAGTATCACGGCACCCACCAAGAAAACGGCTTCAAGCTCATCATCCGCAGGAACTAAGTCTATGCAACGCGCTTTATCGCTGGATCAGTCACCCTCTTTGTCACTGACCTTGCCCTTGTTTGCGAATGTCCCTTTTTTTGGACTGCTGGCTGCCATGCTGGCGCTCTATAGCGGACCGGAATTATTCAACTCCCGCTGGCACCCCGCCACCTTGGCCATAACCCATGCCTGGACCTTGGGGATCGTGGGCAGTGCCATGTTTGCCTCTTTGGCACATATTCTGGCCGTGGCCTGCAATGTGCGTATTCAGGTGTCACTCGGTCAGGCGCTAGCTTTTTGGGGCTTGCTCAGCGCTGGCACACTATTTCTGATGACAGGCTTTCTTAGCTGGCAAAGCTGGGCTTACACGCTGGCAGGCGCTTGTCTTGCCTTTGCTTTGGGGGTTTATCTACTGACTGCCATGCTGGCCTTGTGGCGCTCTCGGCGCGACGTCTTTCGCGGCGCCAAAGAAATCGTTGCTCCTATCCGACTGGCTTTGCTGGGACTGTTGCTGACTGTCTCAACGGGGCTTGCCATGCTGGTCGCCCTGGCAAGCGAACAAGCCGTCGCCAATTTTCTGAATCTGCACATGACGATGGGCCTGGCAGCTTGGGCAGGCTTGCTGCTGATTGCCATGTCGTTCCAACTGCTGCCTATTTTTCAAATCACCGAACTCTACCCAGCGCCTCTAGTACGTTGGCTACCTTGGGTCGTAGGAGCCTTGTTGATTGCACAGTGGGCCCTGGCCTCCTTACCTGGCTCCTGGTTACCTGTGCGTGATCTGGTCACCTACCTGATCTTTTTAAGCTACGGCTTATGGGCGGTGATTACGTGGGCGCGCCTCTGGAAACGCAAGCGTCCGACAGCAGGAGCCAGCACCTTATTCTGGTACAGCTCCTTAAGCAGCCTGTTGATTGCTGTTCTGTTGAACTTCTGGGCCCACAATCCCGCCGCCTCCAACGCAGAGCTGGCGATTGGTGTCTTGCTCATTATGGGAGCCTTGGGTTCCGTCGTCTGTGGGATGCTCTATACCATCGTGCCCTTTCTACTTTGGCGGGAGGCCCAGGAGCATGTCAGCATGGATACGGACAATACCGAGCACACGCGTGCCCTCTTGCGCCTTATTCCCAAGACTGCCAACTACATCCCCGCGTCCACCGCCCGCGCGCATTGGGCTTTGCATAGCCTGGGCCTGATACTCTGGACAGGGGCAAGCTTGGGCGTCGAATCTTTCGCGTGGTTGGCAGCACCTACCTTGCTGCTGTCCTTTGCGATCCTGTCATGGAATCTATGGGCAGCCTGGCAGCGTTATCGCCATAGCCTGCGCGCTATCCACGCATATCAGGCAGAGCACCATATTGCCGCAAAGCCGCGCTGTCCAGAATCGTAAAATTACGTCGCTGAACCCGAATCAGATCCCGGTCCATCAAATCACGCAAGGTACGTGATAAGTGCTCCGGGGTCAGATTCAGGCGGGAAGCAATGACGGACTTACCAACATCGATCCTGAAGGGGACACCCTCTTCGCCCGGCCACTCCTGCAAAAGGTAATTCACCAGACGTTGCACACCATTTTGCAGCGTATAGGCCTCCAACTCGCCCATCAAGCGATAAAGCCGCTCACTTAAACCAGCCAGCATCAGGCGGGCAACATCACTGCCCTTCTCCAGCTGCTCCATCAAGGTGTCTCTGTTGATATGCAAAAGCAGAGAATCCACCAAAGTCTGGGCCGTCACAATGTAATTACGGCCCATGAACATCAGCGCCTCACCAAACCCCTCTCCTGGTCCCACCAGGCGAACGACGCGCTCTGAGCCCGTGGACGAGACAAATACCAGCTTCACCCGACCATAGACCAACATGTGAAAGCCCAAACAAGGGTCCCCACTGTGAAATAAAGTCGTCCCACGCAAAGCATGTATTTCCTGAGTGCCTTTTGCGATGGGCTCCAGCTGTTCCGGTGGCAGCTCCTTGAATATAGGCAGATGAGCCAGCTGGGCCTGTATCCGCTTCCAGCGTCCCGGCCCTTCACCCTGCACTAGCCTGGTGTCTGACAATTCTTCATTGCTTGCCTGCGAGGCCATGTCTTGAGCCGCCATATCTTTTCCGTATGCCAAATAGAACCATAGCTAGACTGACATACTCCGTTCCCTCTTGTTCAGATTAGCTCGGTGCCTGATTGATACACGTCAAACAGATAAATCGAGGCTTTAAAGAGGACGTAAAAAGATAGTCAGAACAGCTAGTTCAGCATGACTTAGGAACAGATCCAAGCAAGAAGCGGTCAAATTTGACCATGTTAGAGGTAGGGAATATTGAGAGGGGAAACTGATTGGGGACAGCCTCATTTCCAAATCGACTTGAATTCTGAATGGATGCAATAGGCCTTAGCAGAGCCAGCTACGTCGACGTTAAAGAGAAAACTGAGTAGGAATTTCGGAGGGCTCAGGGAGGACGAATACAGGCAGTGACTAAGTACGCTACAGCCCTAAGCTAAGGAGACAGATGTCGGCAGTTGCAGCCCCCATCTTGGTCATCAAAGCTGATTGGTGCGAAAAGCTCAGCTGCTAATGCTACGAGCGCGAAGAGTAGAGCGACCACTCTGCAGCGATGATCCAGCCACGTTGTCTGCAACTAAAGCATTAAACGCTATGCGCACCAATCATAGAACAGGCACCGTGCATGCCGATTAGAGTCACTACCCGTGGCAATCAGCAGCAGCAGCAGAAGAAGAAGAAGAAGAAGAAGAAGAAGTGGTCTGTCGCCGCGTCTCAACAACAAACAATCGGCACAGCAAGAGTAGAACGACCGAGCATTCTGAAGGTAAACAGCGACGCATTGTCCGTCAACCCTCTGGTGCCGGGACAGAATGTCATGGCCAACCTACTAGGCTTAGGCCAATCGGCGTCGGTAAGAACACGGAATACACGCAGCCCAGAACGGGCCAGGAGGGGTGGCGGTGCGCCTGAACCGGGCGGTCCAGGGTCAGGCCTTCGAGCAATCCGAGACAGGCCGGTAGCCTGCGCTTTTGTCGCCGCCTAAAACAAAACCCCCGCAAGGGATG